>NZ_JBFQGI010000002.1:0-953568 GCF_040932295.1 Streptomyces sp. C36
TCGCCGGGGCCGTCGCCGGTGCCGTGCGGGAGGCCGCCAAGGCCGCCGGAGCGGCTGTGACGGCCGCCACGACGGTCTGACGACGGCGCGTCGAGTGGCGCGGGGCTCCTTGAGCCCCCATAAGGTGTCGGGCAGACATCCAGGGCCGCGGAAATGCGCCCGCATCCAAGGCTGTGGCGCTGGCCGTGGCGCTTTCCGTGTGACTCTCCAGGGTGCCGGATTGGCTTTCCCGCCACTGGTGGGGGCAGGATGCGTAACCAGGCGCGAGGGTCTGGCAAACGGACCCGGGTCCGGGGACTGTCCGAGGGCCCTGGCAGCATCGGCTTCGATCTCACGCCTCATTGGCAAGAAGAACACGGGAGTACAACATGAACCGCAGTGAGCTGGTGGCCGCTCTGGCCGACCGTGCCGAGGTGACCCGCAAGGACGCCGACGCCGTTCTGGCCGCGCTCGCCGAGACCGTCGGCGAGGTCGTCGCCAAGGGCGACGAGAAGGTCACCATCCCCGGCTTCCTGACCTTCGAGCGCACCCACCGTGCCGCTCGGACCGCGCGCAACCCGCAGACGGGCGAGCCGATCCAGATCGCTGCCGGTTACAGCGTGAAGGTCTCCGCGGGCTCGAAGCTCAAGGAAGCCGCGAAGGGCAAGTAAGCCTCGGGCGCCGCGTCAAGCGTCGCAAGGGCGGCCACCCCGGTCCGGGGTGGCCGCCCTTTTGGCGTTCGTGAGGGCCTGTCAGCCCCGTGAGCGGCCTCGGAACACGAAGAAGCCCGTACGGACCTTCGAAGGTCCGTACGGGCTTCACGCGGCCTTACGGGGCGTCAGGCGCCCTGCGGGCTCAGGCTCCCGGGCGCTCCACGTTCGCACCGAGGACCTTCAACTTCTCCATGAAGTTCTCGTAGCCGCGGTTGATGAGCTCGATGCCGTGGACACGGGACGTGCCCTCGGCCGCGAGGGCGGCGATCAGGTAGGAGAAGCCGCCGCGCAGGTCGGGGATGACCAGGTCGGCGCCCTGCAGCTTCGTCGGGCCGGACACGACCGCGGAGTGCAGGAAGTTGCGCTGGCCGAAGCGGCAGGCGGAGCCGCCCAGGCACTCGCGGTAGAGCTGGATGTGGGCGCCCATCTGGTTCAGGGCGGAGGTGAAGCCCAGACGGGACTCGTAGACCGTCTCGTGGACGATGGACAGGCCGGAGGCCTGCGTCAGCGCCACGACCAGCGGCTGCTGCCAGTCGGTCTGGAAACCGGGGGCGACGTCCGTCTCCAGCGCGATGGCGTTGAGCGGGCCGCCGGGGTGCCAGAAGCGGATGCCCTCGTCGTCGATCTCGAAGGCGCCGCCGACCTTGCGGTAGGTGTTGAGGAACGCGACCATCGAGCGCTGCTGGGCGCCGCGGACGTAGATGTTGCCCTTGGTGGCCAGGGCCGCCGAGGCCCAGGAGGCGGCCTCGAGGCGGTCGGGCAGGGCGCGGTGGTTGTAGCCGCCCAGCTTGTCGACACCGGTGATGCGGATGGTGCGGTCGGTGTCCATCGCGATGATCGCGCCCATCTTCTGCAGAACGCAGATGAGGTCTTCGATCTCCGGCTCGACGGCCGCGTTGGACAGCTCGGTGACGCCCTCGGCGAGGACGGCGGTGAGCAGGACCTGCTCGGTGGCGCCGACCGAGGGGTAGGGCAGACGGATCTTGGTGCCCCGCAGGCGCTGCGGCGCCTCCAGGTACTGGCCGCCCTCGCGCTTCTCGATCGTGGCGCCGAACTGGCGCAGGACCTCGAAGTGGAAGTCGATCGGCCGGCCGCCGATGTCGCAGCCGCCGAGGCCGGGTATGAACGCGTGGCCGAGGCGGTGCAGGAGCGGGCCGCACAGCAGGATCGGGATGCGCGACGAACCGGCGTGGGCGTCGATGTCCGCGACGTTGGCGCTCTCGACGTACGTGGGGTCGAGGACCAGCTCGCCGGGCTCGTCGCCGGGGCGCACGGTCACGCCGTGGAGCTGGAGCAGACCGCGTACGACGCGCACGTCACGGATGTCGGGGACGTTGCGCAGACGGCTGGGGCCGTGGCCGAGCAGGGCGGCGACCATGGCCTTGGGCACGAGGTTCTTCGCGCCGCGGACGCGGATCTCTCCCTCGAGCGGGGCACCGCCGTGGACAAGCAGGACATCGTCAGGGCCGGTCATGGATCTCGCGTTCCTGGAGTTGGGCAGGGGGCAAGAAGAAAGGGTAATGCGACCGGAGCCCCTTTAGGCCGCCCCGAGGGCGCTCAGGGCACGCAATGGTTTTGTCACAACACTCTGCGTTTATGGAATGGTCGCTACCGGTTATCGCGACGTCGCATTCCGGTCATATGCGCGGGCGCTGCTCTCGTACGCCCCCTTCCCGCCCCCCGACGGTCGTCCCCGTCCACTCCCCCTCCGGCCCCGAAATGCGGGATCATGTGGCCATGACCGAGGTGTCCTCGCTCACAGGGCGGCTGCTCGTCGCGACGCCCGCGCTGTCGGACCCGAACTTCGACCGCGCGGTGGTGCTGCTGCTCGACCACGACGAGGAGGGCTCCCTCGGCGTGGTCCTCAACCGGCCGACCCCCGTCGACGTCGGCGACATCCTCCAGCCCTGGGCCGCGCTGACCGGGGAGCCCGGGGTGGTCTTCCAGGGCGGCCCCGTCTCGCTGGACTCGGCGCTGGGCGTGGGCGTGGTGCCGGGGGAGCAGCACGACCAGGACGACCAGCACGCCGCCCCCGCGGCCGGGGAGGGGCCCCTGGCGCCCCCCAGGACGCGCCCGGGGCGCGCGGACCCCATCGGGTGGCGCCGGGTGCACGGGGCGATCGGGCTGGTCGACCTGGAGGCCCCGCCGGAGCTGCTGGCCGCCGAGCTGGGCTCGCTGCGCATCTTCGCGGGCTACTCCGGCTGGGGCCCCGGCCAGCTGGAGCAGGAGCTCGTCGAGGGTGCCTGGTACGTGGTCGAGTCCGAGCCCGGCGACGTGTCGTCCCCCGACCCGCGGCAGCTGTGGCGGGCCGTTCTGCGGCGTCAGCGCAACGAACTGGCGATGGTCGCCACCTATCCGGACGACCCGAGCCTCAACTGACGGGGCCCGGTCCCAGTACCCTTGGAGACCATGAGCACTCTCGAGCCCGAGCGCGGGGCAGGTACCGGCACCCTCGTAGAGCCGACACCGCAGGTGTCGCACGGCGACGGCGACCACGAGCGCTACGCCCACTACGTCCAGAAGGACAAGATCATGGAGAGCGCGCTCTCCGGTTCTCCGGTGGTGGCGCTGTGCGGCAAGGTCTGGGTTCCCGGGCGCGACCCGAAGAAGTACCCGGTCTGTCCCATGTGCAAGGAGATCTTCGACGGCATGGGCGCCGGCGGCGACGGCAAGGGCGGCAAGGACGGCAAGGGCGGCGACAAGAAGTAGCCCCCGTCCCACCCACTTCAGGCTTTTCCACGGCTCCTGGGAGGCGCGCACGCGCCCTCCAGGAGCCGTTCGTCTTCGCCGGGCCGCGCACGCGCCCTCGGTGGCTCCCGGCGCCCGCGCACGGAGGAGTGACGCATGGCCGATCCGCTGACAGCTCCGTCGACCGGCTCCTCGACCGGTCCGCCGGTCGATCCGCCCCCGCTCCCGGCCCTGATCCCCGCCCCGCGCCGGATGCGGGGCGCGCCGCCCGGGGCCGCGTACGCATCCGGCGAGGACGGCGGCGTGGTCCTCGACGAGGAGACCGTGCTCGAGGCGCGGCCCGGCACCGAGGACGTCGCGCGCTGGCTGCGCGCGACCGTCGGCGCGGCGACGGGCCTGCCGCTCGCGCCCCCGGACCCGGCCCGGCCGGACGGCGCGGATCCGGGCGCGGGCCGCGGCGCGGATCCCGGCGCGGGTCGCGGAGTGCGCGTCGTGCTGAGCGTCGACGCGGCCGTCGGGCGGGAGCTCGGCCCGGAGGGCTACCGCCTGGTGGTCGACGGCCACACCGTGCACGTCGCCGGGGGCGGGGCCGCCGGGGTCTTCTGGGCGGCGCAGACCCTCCGTCAGCTGCT
Organism: Streptomyces sp. C36; assembly: GCF_040932295.1. Lineage (NCBI taxonomy): Bacteria > Bacillati > Actinomycetota > Actinomycetes > Kitasatosporales > Streptomycetaceae > Streptomyces > Streptomyces sp. C36. The sequence goes on from NZ_JBFQGI010000002.1 coordinate 4,013, forward strand.
CGGCCCGGAGGCGTTCCGGCGCGCGCCGGTGTCCCCGCGCCGCGCGTGGACCGTCCCCCGCGTCGTCGTCGAGGACGCCCCACGCTTCCGCTGGCGCGGCGTCCTCCTCGACGTCGCCCGGCACTTCATGCCCAAGGACGGCGTGCTGCGCCAGATCGACCTGCTCGCCGCCCACAAGCTGAACGTCCTGCACCTGCACCTGACCGACGATCAGGGCTGGCGCGTGGAGATCGAGCGCTACCCGGGGCTGACGGAGACCGGCGCCTGGCGGGCGCGCACCCGGACCGGGCACGGCGCGTCCGCGCTGTGGGACGAGCGGCCGCACGGCGGTTACTACACGAAGGACGATCTTCGCGAGATCGTCGCGTACGCGGCCGGACGGCACGTCACCGTCGTGCCCGAGATCGATATTCCGGGCCACTCGCAGGCCGCCATCGCCGCGTACCCCGAACTGGGCAACACCGACGTCATCGACACCACCACCCTCTCCGTCCGCGACACCTGGGGCATCAGCGAGAACGTACTCGCCCCCACTGACAACACCCTGGCCTTCTACGAGAACGTGCTGACCGAGGTCCTCGAGCTCTTCCCGTCGCCCTTCGTCCACATCGGCGGCGACGAATGCCCCAAGGGCCAGTGGAAGGCGTCACCGGCCGCCCGGGCGCGGCGGGAGGCGGAGGGGCTGGCGGACGAGGAGGAGCTGCAGAGCTGGTTCGTCCGGCACTTCGACCGCTGGCTCGCCGGACGGGGCCGGCGGCTCATCGGATGGGACGAGATCCTCGAGGGCGGTCTGCTGGACGGCGGCCTGTCGCCCGGGGCCGCGGTCTCCTCCTGGCGCGGCCACGCGGGCGGCGTCGCCGCGGCCCGCGCCGGGCACGACGTCGTCATGTGCCCCCAGGAACAGGTCTATCTCGACCACCGGCAGGCGCCGGGCGACGACGAGCCCGTCCCCATCGGCTACGTCCGCACCCTGGAGGACGTCTACCGCTTCGAGCCGGTACCGGCGGAGCTGACGGACGCGGAGGCCGGCCGGGTGCTCGGGGCGCAGGCCAACATCTGGACCGAGGTGATGGAGAACCAGCAGCGCGTCGACTATCAGGCGTTCCCGCGGCTGGCCGCCTTCGCGGAGGCGGTGTGGTCCGACCTCCCGCCGCCCGCCGTCCGCGACTACGCGGGCTTCGAGCGGCGGATGACCGCCGCGCACTACGCCCGGCTCGACGCCCTGGGCGTCGACTACCGCCCACCCGGCGGCCCGCGCCCCTGGCAGCGCCGGCCCGGCGTGCTCGGACGTCCGATCGAGGGTGCGCCCCCGATCGTGTGAGGCGCGGCGGAAGGTGACGAACCGTGGGGCGGCCCCTGGCACGGTGGTCGTTCACACACTGCCGTAAGTCGTACAAGGGTCACCGAAGCATGGCAATACGCAGGCAATACGCACAGATTGCCCAGAGTGCTCATGAGGGAGAGAGTTCCCGAATCCGGACTTTTCCTGCCTCCATCCCGAGTGGGGGCAGTCCGGCGGTTCGTGGACCCTCGCGACGGCGCACCCGGAAGATGTGCCAGAGTTGCCACGTCCGGGCCGACAGCACGTACCGTACGGCGAGACCTGGCGGAACAGTCGGGACCTCCGGGGAAGGGGCAGCTGGGTTGACCACGCACGCACCGCAGGCGGCGCACACGGTGACGTTGCCGGGCTCGCTCGACGAAGCCGTGGCGGCGCTGGCCGCCATGCCCACGGCCGTGCCCGTGGCGGGCGGCACGGACCTGATGGCCGCCGTCAACTCCGGGCTGCTCCGGCCCGCCGCGCTCGTCGGCCTCGGCCGCATCAACGAGATCCGCGGGTGGCAGTACCAGGACGGCGCCGCCCTGCTCGGCGCCGGCCTCACCCACGCCCGTATGGGCCGCCCGGACTTCGCCGCCCTCATCCCCGCCCTCGCCACCGCCGCCCGGTCCGCCGGCCCGCCGCAGATCCGCAACGCCGGCACCCTCGGCGGCAACATCGCCTCCGCCGCCCCCACCGGCGACGCCCTGCCCGTGCTCGCCGCTCTGGAGGCCTCCCTCGTCATCGCGGGCCCCGGCGGCGAACGCCGCGAGATGCCCATCGGCCGGCTGCTGGCCGGCCTGGACATGCTGCGGCCGGGCGAGCTCATCGGGTACGTGCGCGTGCCGCTGCTGCACGCCCCGCAGACCTTCCTCAAGGCCACCGGGCGTACGGGCCCCAGCCGCGCCGTCGCGTCGGTGGCCGTCGTCCTGGACCCGGCGCGGCGCAGCGTGCGGTGCGCGGTGGGCGCGGTGGCGCCGATGCCGCTGCGGCCGTTCGACGCGGAGCGCTGGGTCTCCTCGATCATCGACTGGGACGGGGAGCGCACGCTCGCCCCGGAGGTCCTCGCGGCGTTCGGCGACTACGTCGCCACCGCGTGCATCCCCGACCCGTCCCCCGCACAGTCCGCCCTCGACGGCACCGAGCCGGGTACCCTGCCGCCAGCCGTCCTGCATCTCCGTCGTACGGTGTCGACTCTGGCCCGCCGAGCTCTGGGGAGGGCACTCGCGTGAGTGACGAACAGCAGCGACACACCCATGCGTCCGCCGCGGGCGGCTGGCAGCCCATTCCCCGAGGCGGGGAACTGGACGCCGAAGGCACGACCTTCGTGCAGCTCCCGCCGGAGCTCCTCGCCCACCCCGGCGCGGGCGCCGGAGCCGGCGCGCAGGCATCCTGGGGACCGCTCGCGGCACCCGGCACGGGCTACGCCCCCCCGGTGGCCGACACGTGGCAGCAGCCTGTGGCCGCGCCCGTCCCGGTCGCGCACGGCGGCCAGCACGGCGGTCAGTGGGACGCACCGGCGTACGAGGCCTCCTACGGCCACGCGGGCGTGCCCGCCGACTCCGCGCCGGACGGCGCCGACGACGGCGGTGCCGCCGACCCGCACGCCACGGAGCAGTGGCCCATGCCGTTCGCGGCCGAGGACGGCCAGGGCGGGCAGGCCGGGCATGAGGTCCAGTTCGGTCATGACCTGCAGTTCGGTCACGACGTCCAGGCCGACCCGTTCGGTCACGAGGCCCAGGCCGGCCAGTTCGGTCACGACGGCCAGGCGGGCCACGGCGGCCAGATCGGTCACGACGTTCCGTTCGGGCATGACGTCCAGGGCGGCTATGAGGCTCAGGCCGGTCATGGCGGCCATGGCGGCCATGGCGGCCAGCCGGGCCAGCCGGGCCAGCCGGGCCAGTTCGGCCACGACGGCCAGTTCGGCCACGACGGCCAGTTCGGCCACGACGGCCAGGTGGGCCACGAAGTCCAGGCCGGTCACGACATCCCGGCGGGTCAGTTCGGTCACGACGTTCCGTTCGGGCACGAGGTCCCGCCCGGTCACGGCGGCGTTCCGGCGACCGATCCCGCGGTGACAGCGGCAGGCCAGTGGTCCGTGCCCGCCGCCGGCGACGACTCGGTGGACGAGTCGGGGGAGTACCCCCTGCGCGAGGCGGGCCTGGAGGCGCGCCACGAGTACGCCGCGCCCGTCGGCGAGGTCACCGGTGCGGGCGACAATCCGACCGGAGAGTGGACGACGGCCGCGCGCGCGGAGGCGCCGACGGAAGGCGATCCCACGCCCGAGTCGCCCGAGCCCCCGCTCGACCACGCGGCACCCGACGCCACGTCCCCCGACCACGCCGCGCCGGTGGCACCCGAGGCCGCCGCGCCGGCCCCCGAGCCCGTGGCCGAGTCGACGGTGGAGCCCGTGGCCGAGCCCGAGCCCGAGGCCGTCCAGGCGCCCACCGCCGAGGCGCCGGCCGAGGCGTCGGCCGTCGCGCCGGACGCCGTTGCCGAGCCCGTTCCCGTGCCCGTACCGGAGCAGTACGCCGGGCCGGAGGCGTACGCCGCGGCCGGGGCACAGCCGGAACCGCCGCTGGAAGCCCAGCCGGAGCCGCAGCCCGAGGCCCTGCTCCAGCCGCACAACGAACACCCCTGCGCCTCGTACGTCCTGCACGTCAACGGCACCGACCGTCCCGTCACGGACGCCTGGATCGGCGAGTCCCTGCTGTACGTCCTGCGCGAGCGCCTCGGGCTCGCCGGTGCCAAGGACGGCTGCTCGCAGGGCGAGTGCGGCGCCTGCTCCGTACAGGTCGACGGCCGGCTCGTCGCCTCGTGCCTGGTGCCCGCCGCGACCACGGCGGGCTCGGAGATCCGTACGGTCGAGGGCCTGGCGCAGCACGGGCAGCCGTCCGACGTGCAGCGCGCGCTCGCCGAGTGCGGGGCCGTGCAGTGCGGCTTCTGCGTCCCCGGCCTCGCCATGACCGTGCACGACCTGCTCGAGGGCAACCACGCTCCCACCGAGCTGGAGACCCGCCAGGCCATCTGCGGCAACCTCTGCCGCTGCTCCGGCTACCGCGGCGTGCTGCAGGCCGTGCGCCAGGTCGTCGACGAGCGCGCCGAAGCGGCCGCCGCTCTGGAGGAGACCCAGCAGCAGCCGGACGCGGCCACGGCGGACATCCCGCACCAGGCGGGCCCGTACGGCCCGTACGGCGACGGCAGCGACAGCGGTGACGGAAGGGCGATGGCATGACGGGAATGGGCGGGACCGCCGGAATGGGCGGCCTCGGGGGCACGACGGGCGCGGGAGACATCCCGGCGTCCGTCACCACCGCCACCCTCGTGCCGCCCGCCGTCCCCGAGGGCCCGCCGCGCGGCATCGGCGTCTCCCTCCCGGCCGCCGACGCGGTCGCCAAGGCGCAGGGCACCTTCCCGTACGCGGCCGACCTGTGGGCCGAGGGCCTGCTGTGGGCCGCCGTGCTGCGCGCGCCCCACCCGCGCGCCCGCATCGTCTCCGTCGACACCACCACCGCCGCGACGATGCCGGGCGTCCGGGCCGTCGTGACGCACGCCGACGTGCCCGGCGACGCCGCCCACGGCCGGGGCGTCGCCGACCGGCCCGTCTTCGCGTCCGACACCGTCCGCTACCACGGCGAGCCGATCGCCGCCGTAGCCGCCGACCACCCCGACACCGCCCGCCTCGCCGCCGCGGCCATCGCCGTCGAGTACGAGGTGCTCGAGCCGGTCACCGACCCCGAGGCGGCCTTCGCCGCCGAGCCGCTGCACCCCGACGGCAATCTGATCCGTCACATCCCGCTGAGCTTCGGCGACCCGGACGCCGTCGGCGAGGTGATCGTCGAAGGCCTGTACCGCATCGGCCGCCAGGACCCCGCCCCCATCGGCGCCGAGGCCGGCCTGGCCGTACCACGCCCGGACGGCGGCGTGGAGATCTACACCGCCTCCACCGACCCCCACCACGACCGCGACCTCGCGGCCGCGTGCTTCGCGCTGGAGCCGGAGCGCGTCAAGGTCGTCGTCACGGGCGTCCCCGGCGCGATGGGCGACCGCGAGGACGTCGGAACCCAGATCGCGCTCGGCCTGCTGGCGCTGCGCACGGGCCACCCGGTCAAGCTCGCGGCCACCCGTGAGGAGTCCTTCCTCAGCCACGTCCACCGCCACCCCACCCTGCTGCGCTACCGCCACCACGCGGACGCCGACGGCAAGCTGGTGAAGGTCGAGGCCCAGATCCTGCTGGACGCGGGCGCCTACGCCGACTACTCCTCGGAGGCCCTGGCCGCGGCCGTGTCCTTCGCCTGCGGCCCGTACGTCGTCCCGCACGCCTTCGTCGAGGGCTGGGCCGTACGCACCAACAACCCCCCCTCCGGCCATGTGCGCGGCGAAGGCGCCATGCAGGTGTGCGCCGCGTACGAGGGCCAGATGGACAAGCTCGCGGCGAAGCTCGGCCTCGACCCGGCCGAGCTGCGCATGCGCAACGTCATGGCGACCGGCGACCTGCTGCCCACCGGCCAGACCGTCACCTGCCCGGCCCCCGTCGCCGAGCTTCTGCGCGCGGTCCGCGACTACCCGCTCCCCGACCTCCCCCAGGACGACCCCGAGGACGACTGGCTGCTGCCCGGCGGCCCCGACGGCGCCGGCGAGCCGGGCGCGGTGCGGCGCGGCGTCGGCTACGGCCTGGGCATGGTCCACATGCTCGGCGCGGAGGGCGCGGACGAGGTCTCCACGGCCACGGTGAAGGTCAGCGGCTCGGTCGCCACGGTCATCTGCGCGGCGGTCGAGACCGGCCAGGGCTTCACCACCCTGGCCCGCCAGATCGTCCAGGAGATCCTCGGCATCGAGGAGGTCCACGTCGCCCCCGTCGACACCGACCAGCCCCCGTCCGGCCCGGCCGCCCACGGCCGCCACACCTGGGTCTCGGGCGGTGCCGTGGAGCGCGCGGCGCGCATGGTGCGCACCCAGCTGCTGCAGCCGCTGGCCCACCAGTTCGGCATGTCCACGGAGCTGCTGACGATCGCCGACGGCAAGATCACGTCCTATGACGGCGTGCTCAGCACGACGGTCGACGAGGCCCTCGACGGCAAGGAACTCTGGGCCACCGCCCAGTGCCGCCCGCACCCCACCGAGCCCCTCGACGACACCGGCCAGGGCGACGCCTTCGTCGGCATGGCCTTCTGCGCCGTACGGGCGGTCGTCGACGTCGACGTCGAGCTCGGCTCCGTGCGCGTGGTCGAGATGGCCATCGCCCAGGACGTCGGCCGCGTCCTCAACCCGGCCCAGGCCCGCACCCGCATCGAGGCGGGCGTCACCCAGGGCGTCGGCGCGGCCCTCACGGAGAACCTCCGTACGAGCGGTGGCCACGTCCGCCGCCCGGACCTGACCGGGTACTCCCTCCCCACGGCCCTGGACGCGCCCGAGGTGCACATCGTCAAGCTGGTCGAGGAGCGCGACGTCGTCGCCCCCTTCGGCGCCAAGGCGATCAGCGCCGTCCCCGTCGTCACCTCGCCGGCCGCCGTGGCGGGCGCCGTACGGGCCGCCACGGGCCGCCCCGTCAACCGCCTGCCGATCCGCCCCCAGACGGCCGCGGCGGCTGTGACCGCCGTGACGCAGGAGGTTTGAGTACCCGTACTCAGGTGGATGTCATTCCCCGTCAGTAATCTGTGACAGGTTGCGACATGTCACGGGGGATGACACGAGGGGTGGGACGGACGTGAGTGCCGGGTCGGCGGCTGCCGGAATGTACGCGGAGCTCGAGTCACTGAAGATCTTCCGGGGGAAGCTGGAGGGCATCCTCGCCTCCCTCCCGGGCACGGAGGCGGACCCGAAGCTCGTCGCGGACAACCATTTGACGGTGGCCCAGCTGGGTGCGGGTTTCCCCGAGGTCGACTCGCTGCACGGCGCCTACAACGACATCCACGGCCAGCTCAAGACGCTGGTCGCCCTCCTGAACGACCAGATCGAGGCCCTCAGCACAGCCACCCACGCCGCCCGCGTCGGCTACGCCAACGTCGACGAGGACCTGCGCGCACGACTGGCCGCGATCCAGGCCAGGACCCGGGCCCTCTACGACCCGAGACTCGACCCCCACGCCCCGAAGACGGCTCCGCAGGCGCCTCCTGCGGCCCGCCCGAAGGACAGCACCGAGGGGAGCCTCGTATGACGGCATCGACACCGTCGACACCATGGTCACCGGGTGGGGGTGTGGGGGTGAGTCCGATCCTGCCGAAGCCGGCCAGTGGTCTGATCATCGCGTCGGATTTCGAGTCGAAGTCGCATGACGAGTTGTATGCGATGGTCGAGCACGCGGATGTGGAGCGTACGGCGTTGGTGGCGGCTCGGCTGGCTTCGGCGGCGGTGTTGATCGCGGAGTTGGGTGATGAGCTCAAGGGTCATGTGTCGCAGGTGCGGTGGGAGGGCGAGGCGGGCGAGGCCTTCCGTACATGGGGTGCGGACATGGCCAATGCGACGTTGCGGCTGGGTGAGCTGAGTGGCAGTGCGGGTGAGTGGATGACGCATGCGGCGTCGACGTTGTCGAGGGTGAAGTCGGCGATGCCGAAGCCGTCGGCGTCCCGGGCGACGCTGGATGCGTACCGGCAGGCGAATCCGGAGCGGGTGGGGCAGGTGCCCTCGCCGCTCGTCACGGACCAGTCGGGGGGCCTGCGAACGTCGGGGCCCACGCAGCGTCAGGCGTATGAGGCCCAGCAGGCACCTGCGGAGGCGGCACGCCTGATGCGCCAGCTCGCGGAGTCGTACGCGTGGTCGGCGCACCAGCTGTCGGTGGCGCCGCGGCCTACGTTCCGGCCGATGCCGGACCTGACTCCATTGCCGGGAGACCGTGACGGCGTAACCACTGATCCCGGCTCGGGAGGCGCCGGATCGACGGCTCCGGCCGGTGGTCCGCGTCAGCACACGATGCCGCCCCCCGAGTACAGCAAGGCTCCGCCTGGTCCGGGGACGGGCGGTGACACGCATATTGCGCCAGTCGACCAGGTGGAGGGCCTACCCAGCCACGCGAGCACTGTGATTGACGGCATTACGCCTCAACCTCCCGGTGCGGCCAATAGTGGATTGAATAACCCCGTAGGCATCGGTGGAGTCGGACCGGGGGACAACCCCTTCCCCGGCACCGTCGCTCCGCCGTTCCCCAGAGGTGACGTCAACCTGCCGGACCCCGGTGGTAGGGGCCCAGGCTCCCCCGGCATCACTGGGCCGGGGTTTCCGGGCGGCAGCCGCCGTGTTACTGCGAACCCGGGTCTGATCGGCGGGGCTACCGCAGCAGTGAATCCACGCGTGCCGAACGACGGCATCGTCGGCGGCCGTCCTGTCCCTCGAGCCACCGGACAGACCACTGGTGGTGTACCGCGAGGCACAGTGGTCGGTGCCGAGACGACGCAAAGCCAAGGCTGTCCCGGCATGAACCCTCTCCCCGGTACGGCCAGTCCTGGAGGAAACATGGGCAGCGGAGCCGGTCGTGGAGCCACACGGCGCTTGGCTTCCGAACCGGGAGGTATCGTCGGCGGCCGCATGCAGCAACGCCCCGGGGCGGCAGGCGAGCGCCCCTTCACCCCAGGCGGAACAGGCCTTGTACGCAATGCGCCCGTAGCCGAAGGCTCACCTACCAGCCCGGGGGGACACGGTGGAATCGCACCTCCACAATCAACTCATGGCGGCGCCCAGCAGTCAGGACGGCGCGGTCAACGGCCGGACTACCTCACCGAGGACGAAGAATCCTGGGCTCACAGCACTCGACGACGAATGGTTCCGCCGGTGATCGACTGAAGTGCCGCGCCAGAGGCAAGAGGAAGAGCGAATGCGTAACAGAGTCACCGCAACCGTCAGACGGGCAGGAATCGTCGCTTTCAGCACAGCGTTGCTGGTCGGCAGCCTCGCCGTCGTGCCTGCCCAGGCGGACGTCCGTTCCCGCCAGTGGCACTTGGATGCGATGAAGGCGGAAGAAATCTGGCAAACAGCCAGAGGCGATGGAGTTACCGTCGCCGTCGTCGACACCGGCGTGGAAGACTCTCTGCCCAACCTTCGTGGCCGAGTGCTCGAGGGCCGTAACTTCTCTGTGCAGCCAGGCAACGCACAAGTCGACCCGCACAACCACGGCACGCGCATTGCCGAGATGATCGCCGGCACCGGTGACGGCGATAACAACGCATTCGGCCTGGCACCCGGGGCCACGATCCTGCCGCTTCGAGTGGCGAACGGCAATGACTCGCCTAACGCAGTTTCCGCCGAGCGAGCCTTCTCATCGCAAGTCAGCGCGGCCATTCGGTATGCGGCCGACTCCCAAGCACGGGTCATCAACGTCTCGATGGGTTCTCGGGCATCGGATGAGCAACTCGCGCAAGCCGTTCAGTATGCGCTCTCCAAGGGCAAGCTCATCTTCGCCAGCGTGGGGAACAGCGGCAACGTGGGAAACGGCGTTGAATACCCGGCGGCACTCCCCGGAGTGATCGGCGTAGCCGCCATCAACCGCGAGGTGCGGGCTACCGAAGAGTCTCAGAGCGGCCCGCAGGTGGATCTCGCCGCGCCCGGCGAGGACATGGTGTCGGTCTGCGCGAATGGGACCGACATCTGCACAAGCCACGGCACGAGCGACGCCACCGCTCTGGCCTCCGCCTCCGCGGCCCTGGTCTGGTCCGCGCACCCCGACTGGACGGCGAACCAGGTCCTGCGCGTCCTCATCAACACCGCCGGCGGCCCCAAGAGCGGCGAGAAGCGCAGTGACTATATCGGCTACGGCGTCGTCCGCCCCCGCATCGCCCTGCAGAACCCCGGCGACCCCGGCCCCCCGGACGTAAGCCCCCTACCGGAGCTCGCCGCAGCCGCTTCGAAGGCCAGGCCGGGCACCTCCGCGCCGCGAGCCAATGCCGAGAAGACCTCCGAGGGCGGTGACTTGCTGTCACAGCGCAACATGCCGGCGGCGGGCATCGCCGCAGCAATCGTCGCGGCGGCAGGCGTTGTCACTCTCGTTGTGCGCCGTCGGCGGGGCCGGCCTCACTAGGTTCACGCTGCCACACAGGGGCCGTCCGAGTGTTGGTCGAAGACACGGTAAGTGCTACTGACCTGTGAAGACTTCCCCGCTGTGTCTTGCGGGTCAGTCACAGCCTGAACACTCCGCGCCAGGTCCACCCTGAGCTGAGGACCACCTTCTGCAGGGCATTCCTCATGTCGCGTGTGTCCAGGCGATACGTCTCGACTCTGCGACGGCGGCCGTCGGGCCCTCGTTCGTATGCCCACGCCCGTTCAACCGAGTACCCTCCCCCACGGCTGTACCCGCCCGACCAGGCCAGTCCCTCCCTGGCGGAGGTCCACTGCTCCTGGAGAATCCGCACCTCATGCCCTGCCGGGTCCAGGCGCATCCGGATCCTGAGTCTCCGCTCCACCTTCTCACGGGAGGAGGGGCGCGCCGGGATCCACCATTCCGCCGTCAGGTCGGCTTTCTCCCAGGGGTTGGCCTTGCGCACGCGGTACGGCACGTCCGGGCTGTTGACCGCGAACAGTGCGTCCCGGACCTCCGTGGCGGAGAGCGGTGTGACATCACTGTCGGGGTACTTGGTGCCAAGGATCTTGCTCCAAAGGCCCATCGTCAGCCCTCTGCTCCGGCACCCGGGCGCACCGTGCGCACGAAGTCCTGGAAGTCTCCGAGAACGGTGTCGTGCTGGGCCGCAGTGGCAGTCAGGGCCAGCCGGACCACCGCTCGCTTGCGAGAGTCCGCAAGGTCCAGCATGGGCAGATATACCTGGGACTGGACGAGGTCGCGGCGTGCGTCGTCGGTGCCGGTCGAGAAGGCCAACCGCTGGATCAGGGCAGGCGCGTCCGGGTAGTCGACCTCGCGGCGATGGGTCACCACCACCGAATCGGCGACCTCGCGCAGGCGCTCCACCGACTCGTCGGCCAGCTCATCCAGCGTCGCCGTGTCCGGCCGGTACTCGCCATCGATGGTTATGTTGGCGGTGAACCCGGCGTCAGCCTGCCGGTGTACTGCGGCAAAGGCCACACCCGAGGCGCCGTCCCCTTCCGGATCAGCCGGGAGCCAGGCCTCGGGCAGGCGGAATTCGATCGGTACCGGCAGTGCCGTGGCCATCTCAGGCCCTCTTTCCACGGGGAAGTGCATCAGAACCAGCTGCTGATGGTGCGCTTAACGGAGCCTGCGGTATCACCGACCGCGTCGGCCGCGTGACCAACGGCTTTGCTGAACTTGTGCGGATCGACAGTGATCTCGACGCCTAGCGCTCCGCCAAGGGGTCCGGAGAATCCCGCCTTGGTGCCGAGTTCCCACTTGCCGGTCGTCTCGTCCTTCATGTAACCCCATTTGGCCTCCGCACCAGCGCCGGCCCACCCCTCGGCCGTCCCGCCGATGCCGATGCCGGCGATCTCGAAACCCCCGGCCACGCTAGTCTTCCCTCCGGAGAACCTTTTTGCTCCGACGGTGACCTCGTCCTTGGTCGCTTTGGCGGTGACTCCGCCCTCGACACCGGCGAACCCCTCAGCCCGCGTGTAGTAAAGGATGTCTCCTTTGTCCTCGCGTGCTTCGACCATGGCCCGCCCTCCCCCGGATATCTCGGCGGCGGCGTTGACGCCCTTGTCACTGAAGCCGTAGTTCGCAGTGGCCCTGGCTCCCGCGTAGGCGTCGGCGATCACCGAGACATCCGCCGGCCCGTCGGTCAGCGATCTCTCCGCGGTCACATGGCCCAGGTCGAGGTATGCCTTGAGCCTGCCCTCCTTGCCGTACGAGGGACTGCCGGTCGCGGTGAAGCCGAGACCGGGACCAGTCGTCTTGATCTTCCACCCGTCGGCTCTCGTGGCGGAGATGTCCGGCGCCCCGGCCTTCGCCAAGTCACCCTCGGCGTGCGCGTTGAACCCGCCGAAACCCGCCGCGCGTATCAACGCCCGTTTGACGCCCTGGTCGGCCTCGTCCACGGCCCGCACCGCCTTGGCGATTCCGTCGGTCCACTCCTGGGCCGCCTGCTGGGCCTGGGCCACCAGCTTGGGGTAGTCGGGGTCGTGGTGAAGGGCGTTCTGCTCCTGTGCGGAGAGCTTGCTGAAACCGATGTACGTGGCCCTGCCCGAACCGTCGACCTTGTAGTTCTTCTCCTCGGCGTCGGCGACCAGATCCTTCACTGCCTTCTGCAGTCGGGTGAGCTCGGTGTGCGCCTGCTTCAGGAGGCTGGCGACGGCCAGCGCCTCCGTCTTGGCCGCGGCGTATTCCGAGGCCGTGGCCGCAGAGCTGTTCTGATGCGCGGTGAAGGCCTGGCCCTGCCATTTGCCGTTTGCCAGCGCGCGCTGGACCTGCTTTTCGTAATCCTCTTTCAGCTCAGCGAAGCGCTTTCCCATCTTCTGCCACAGCTCGGACGCGTTCAGCAGTGGCGACAGATCGGCGACCACCACATCCTGGTATCTCAGTGCCACGATCCCCCCAGGTCACCAGTCGTTTATACGGCTGTGAAACGGCTCCTGCGACGCAATGCTCGCCGAGCCGAATTGCGCCGCAGTGGCGGTGTCCTGGCCCTGGAGAAGGGTGTTCGTGCTGCGCAGCGCGTTCAGCTCCCGGTTCAGCCGACTCATCAGCCCGCTCGCCTGTGCCTGCCAGATGGTCATCGCCTCGGACAACCCTTTGTCTGCAGCCCAATCGGACAGCCCCTTCAACCCGGTCTCCGGCTTCAGGAGATTCGACTGCGGGGCCGCTGGACCGGCCAGGGGCGGGTGCGCCGTCCCGCCGCCTTCCCCCATGCGACCGGCAGCCTGGGTGTCCGGCAGCAGATGCCGCTCCATGAACGTCGCGGCACGTTGTGTGTCGCTCGCTGAGCTCGCCAACACTCCCTGGCCGCCGCCCACCCCGCCGACAGCCGCTTGGCCCTGCTGTGAGCGCTTCTCTGCAAAGCCCCCGGAACTCATAGGCGACCCCCCCATAAACGCGCCTCTACCTATTCAGCGCCGAGCGGCGCAGCTTAGGTGCCTGGCGTGTACCTTACAGAGGCTGTCGGGGGCCTTGTGGGGGCTTAGCAGCGCTGATCAGGTCGTACGCTCGGCCGATGAGGGCCTTACTCTGTCGGATTCTTCGCCCGGGGGCGGTTGTCGCGCTGCTTGCTGTGGCCGGGTGCTCGCCAGGTGGGGGGACTGCGGACGCGCGGCCTGAGCCGGGTCCTTCGGGGGAGGAGGCGCGGTACTGCCGAGCGTTGCACGTGGCTTTGCCTGATGTGGTGAACGGGGCGAAGCGGAGAGCCGGCGGGCGCGGCTCGGAGTTCAGTGCGTCCTGGGGGCGTCCGTCCGTTGTGTTGCGCTGTGGCGTCGGGCGGCCGCTTGTTGTGACCGAGGGGCATAAGAGCTACGACCCGTATGCCCCCACGGTGGAGATCGACGGCGTCGAGTGGTTGCTCGAGCCGCAGCGGGACGGCAGTGTCCGCTGTACGACGTCCAAGCGCCGGGCGTGGGTGGAGGTGACCGTGCCCAAGGAGTACATGGGGGAGGCGGGCGGTATCAGCCTGCTCACCGACCTCGCCGATGCCGTGAAGAAGACGGTGCCTTTCGGATACATCTGACGTGGCGCCGAAGGAACTGAGGCACGAGCTCTGAGCTCAGAGCAGGTGGTCGAGCTCGCCGCGTTTGGCCGCCTCGATCAGGTTGCGGAGGCTCTGGGGGGTGGTCGTGATTAATTCGTCAGGGCGGCTCGTCTCGCGGAGTATCGGGGTGCCGTCGGGAGTGTGGCCTATTTGGAGACAGGCGTTGCCTCCGCCGGCGCAGAACGGCTCCTGCCACTTGATGTCGGACATCTGCTTCCCCTCACAGTTCCTTGATGATGCCGTGAATCAGGTCCTGGGTCTTCTCGGCCGAGAGGCACTTGGCCTCCGTGCGTTCCAGCAGGCCACGGTAGTTTTCCAGCTGGAGATCGGCACTGAGGAAGACAGTGGTGTGTGCGGCGTCCAGCTGCACGGTGTCGAGTTGGGGTACCGGCCCGTGGGCGTAGAACACCGTCTGTCCAGCGCCGGGGAAACTGCCGGCGGCGAAGGGGATGGCCCGTACCTCGATGTGCTCGCGTTCGCTGACGGCCAGAAGATGCTTCAGCTGTGCGAGTGCGACCTTGCGGCCGCCGAACTGCATGCGCAGCGCGGCCTCATGGACGATCGCAGCGAAGTGCGGAGGATTCTTCCTGTCGAGTACCGACTGTCGGCGCATCCGGTGCTCGATACGGATGTCCAGCTCATGGGCGGGTAGGGGTGACACCGCTTCCTCGAAGATGACGCGCGCGTGGTCGGTCGTCTGCAGCAAGCCGGGGATGTGCACACTGGAACAGGTGCGCATCGTCCGGGAGCTGTGCTCCAGTTCGGCGATGTCCAGGTATCCGGGCGGAAGTGAGCCCCGGTATTCCTCCCACCAGTTCTTGTCGCGTTCATCCGCCATGGCTACCAACGCTTCTACCAGCTCTTCGTCGGCGCAGCCGTAGTTACAGGCCAGAGTGCGGAGCCGGTTCGGTGTGATGCCGACTCGTCCGGCTTCCAAGTGGCTGACCTGGTACGCCTTGATGTCGACCACGGCGCCAGCCTCTTCCGCGGTCATGCCCGCGGCTTCGCGCAGCTTGCGCAGTTCGGCCCCAAGGCGGCGCTGCCGCTGGGTCGGATGGCTCCTCGACGGCATGTGCCCTCCTCGCGATCTACGTGCAGCATGCCGTGTGGCCCGCCGTTGGTCCACCGACAGGGTTGTCTCTTCAGACAAGGTTGTCTGCCTCCTGGTGAGGCGCTACCGTCGGTATCGCTTGGCTCACACGCCGTGGCGCCGGAAGTGCACCGCGCGGCATGCCCTCCTTCCCTGGGTGGGGTGTGTCCGCGCCCAGGGAGGCAGGCCACCGGTGATCGTCCGCGTGCGAGAACTCCCCCACCTGTGAACGTGCTTGGAGTCCGCATATGAGCAATCGCGATGAACTCTGCATGTCCGATTCGTCGCTGCCGACCGTGTCGACGGGCGGCCCCGGTCGGGCGAACCTCAACTACTCCTTCGGGCTGCCGGGCGGCGCGTACTGCCTGGGTACGGCGCGGACCGCCGTCGGGCGGGTGCTCGCCCAGCACGGGCTGGGCGACATGGTCGAGCTCGGCGTGCTCGCCACATCCGAACTGCTGGGCAACGCCGTCCTGTTCACGCCCGACCGGGGCGTCAGCCTCACCCTGCGATGGCGCTTCGGGGTGTTGCGGCTGACGGTGTTCGACGAGCACCCGGACCATGTCGGCGGCGACGAGAAGCGATGCCGGGCGCATCGGCGCCATGCCTTGTCCACGCTGCAGGCCGTCGTCGACGAGTGCGGTGGCGTGGTCGGGTTGGCGCCGGCGGAGAAGCCGCTTGCCGGAAGCAAGCTGTGGGTGGTGATCCCGCGAGTGGCGGGGAAGCGCTATGCCGAGCTCTGAAAGGTGGAGGATGTGCGCGCACCGGGCGGGGTGGACGCGTGTCGGCGGTGAGGCGCGGTGCGACCGTTGTGGAACCCGGCGGTTCGCCGACTACGGGGCGCTGCGGCCGCCTGGCATGCCGGGAGTCGTGACGCCGGGCCCGGCGGCCGGGCGTTGGGGCGACCGTGCGGCGGCCCGCAGGGTCGCGGCGCGGCAGGCCGCCCGGCCGTGGCCCCGGTGGCCGGGGTGCGCGCATCTGCCGGTGCGGCGGTGAACAGCGCGCATACGCATCGCCCGGTCGGCGAGAAGCGGTGTTGTTGACGGCGGCCGGGTTCAGTCCGAGCTTCGGCCTCGCACTCTGAGCCGCCGCAGCGTGTAGCCCGTTCCCGTCGGGTCGACGGTCTTCGTGGCCTGCTTGAAGAGGTACTCGGCGCGTTCGTAGGACAGGCGGCGGCGGCCCGTCTCCGGGCAGAGGTCGGCCTCGGACGGGGCGCGGGCCGGGCCGGGGCGGCGGTCGGAGAGGAAGACGGGGCCCCGGGTGCGGCCGGCGACCAGGGGCGGGAGGAGCGCGGCCGTTCTGTCACCCCAGACGACCCACATGTCGCCCGTACGGGCGCGGCGGGCCGGGAGATCGAGATCCTCGACGTTCAGGGACAGCACGGTGCCGACGGCCGCCGCCGACTCGTGCAGCAGGCACCACAGGGCGCGTTCGCGCGAGGACGGGCCCGGGCGGTTCCACAGGGTCTCGAGCTCCGCGTCGCCGATCACCGGTGCCGGAGTCCGGATATCGGTGCGCCGGTCGAGGTGGAGCCCCAGGTCCTCCAGGGACGCCCAGGCGCCGAACGACCGTACGGCCGACCGGTGGCGGTTCCACGTCTGTGCCGCCGCCCCGCCCCAGGCCGCCGTGAACACCCGCGCCACCTCGTCGGCCGTCAGCGCGGCCAGCGGCAGGTCGTCGCCCAGGGACCGGCACAGGCGCCGCAGCGTCTGGCCGTACGAGCGGGCCGTGCCGGGGTCGAGGCCGTCGCGCCCCAGGAAGTCCCGGGCCGCCCGGCCGAGGGTGGGGACCGGCGCGGCGGGAGCGGTGATCGCGTCCGCGCGGCGGTGCAGGAAGGCGCGCTCGGCGGCGTTGCCGGTCAGGGCGGCGGCCCGCCGGAACTCCCGCCGCGCCTCCTCGCACCGCCCGAGCCGGGCCAGCAGGTCGCCCCGTACGCCCGGCAGGAGGTGATAGTCGGCCAGCGCGGGGTCGGCGGTCAGGGCGTTGGCCAGGTCGAGCCCCGCGCCCGGGCCGTGCGCCATGCTGACGGCCACCGCCCGGTTGAGGCGTACGACGGGTGTGGGCAGGAGGCGTTCCAGCGCCTCGTACAAGGCCGCGATCCGCGCCCAGTCGGTGTCCTCGGCCGTACGTGCCTGGGCGTGGCAGACGGCGATCGCCGCCTGGAGGACGTACGGGCCGGGTGGGCCGCCGGCCTCGCGTGCGCGCAGCATGGCGGTGAAGCCGCGGCGGATGAGCAACTGGTCCCAGCGGCCGCGGTTCTGCTCGTGCAGCCGGACGGGTTCGCCGGACGGGCCGGTCCGGGCGGCGGCGCGGGAGGCCTGGAGCTCCATCAGCGCGACCAGGCCGTGCACCTCGGCCTGGTACGGGGCCAGTTCTGCCAGCATCCGGCCCAGCCGCAGCGCCTCGAGGCAGAGCCCGGGGCGCATCAGGTCGTCTCCGGCCGTCGCCGCGTAGCCCTCGTTGAAGACGAGGTAGACGACGCCGAGCACGGACGACAGGCGCTCGGCGAGCTCTTCCCCGGCGGGCAGCTCGAAGGGAACCCGCTCCTCGGCCAGCGTCCGTTTCGCCCCGGCGATGCGCCGGGCGATCGTCGTCTCGTCGACGAGGAACGCTCGCGCGATCTCGGCCGCCGTCAGGCCGCCGAGCAGCCGCAGTGTCAGTGCGACGCGGGCGTCGGTGGGCAGGACCGGGTGGCAGGAGACGAACATCAGCCGCAGGACGTCGTCCCGTCCGCCCTCAGCGGCGTCGTCCCGTCCGTCCTCTGCGGCGTCTTCCCGTACATCGCGGGCGATCTGCTCGTGCTTGCGCTCCAGGAGCCGGTCACGCCGGATGCGGTCGACGGCCCGGCGCCTGGCGGTGGTCATCAGCCAGGCGCCGGGGTTGCCGGGCACACCCGCCTCCGGCCACTGCTCGAGCGCGGCGACGAGCGCGTCCTGGGCGAGCTCCTCCGCGAGGCCGACGTCGTGGACCAGTCGTGTCAGGGCGGCGACGATCCTGGCCGACTCGAGCTTCCAGACCGCGTCGACCGCGCCGTGGACGTCCGTCATGGGCTTGGTGCGGGGCCGGTCAGGGACCGAAGACCTGCTGGATCACGCTCTCGCCGTCACCGACGAGCTTCCGGAAGCGGCGCGCGATCTCGATCGCCTCCTCCTTGGAGCGGACCTCGACCAGCGCGAAGCTGGCCACGGCCTCCTTGGCCTCGGCGAACGGCCCGTCCGTCACCGTTATCTCGTCGCCCGCCGACGTCACGCGGATGCCGCCCGGCTCGAGGCCTCCGGTGGCCAGCAGGACGCCCGCCGCCGTCAGCTCCTCGAGCCACGCGCCCATCTCGGCGTAGAGGCTCTCGTCGGGGGCGGCGTCGGTCGGGTTGGTCATCATCAGGTAGCGCATGGGGTCTTCTCCGTCTGTCGTGCGGTCCACGCGGTCCGTGGTGGTCCGCTTTCGACTACGCGTCGATCAGCGTATGTGACAGGGAATCAGGCCGTCGGTCAAGCGCTCGGACCCGGAGGCTCGCCGGGGTGGGCCCGGTCGACGCCCGCTGCTAGCCCGCGTACAGGTACAGCGCCAGGCCCACCGGGCCCGGGCAGGCGAGGGCGGCGACGATGGCAGAGCGGGTGGGGGCGGTCAGGCCGAAGAGCCTGAGGCCCTGGTAGGCGGCTGCCAGGAGGAGGGCGGCCGCGGCGAGGACGCCGGCCACCTGCAGAAGGAACTCCCCGGCGGGGGCGCCCGCGGCCGCTCCCCAAACGGCGATCATCGCGATGACCACCAGGCACAGGCCGAGGGCTTGCGCCGTGATGGCCCAGAGGACCACGGCCAGGGTCTCCGTGAACCCCTTGCGTCGCGAGGGACGGACGGGCAGGGCGGGAGACATGGGGTACGTGTTCATGCTGTGCATCCTGCGCCGACGGCTTCGCCGGGAGCATGAGTACCGCTACTCAACGGCTACTCAAGCTCTCCTCACGCCCTACTCAACAAAAGTGGAGGCCGTGACTGGAATCGAACCAGCGTAACTCGCTTTGCAGGCGAGCCCCTAAGCCACTCGGGCACACGGCCGTGCTGTTCTCCTTGCGAACCTCTTACGGGAACGACCCTAGGGCCATGCGCCGGGGGTCTCAATGGGGCGGACGGCGCTGGCACAAGACCGCCATGTGCCGTTCATGAACGAGTCGTACGAGGTGTAGTGCGGCATAAGTCCACCATGTCGGATCTATTCGGTGATCCAAAAGCAACCCACGCCCCCTCACCCCATTAACCCAAATTCCGCTTATGATTTCGGCGTGTTCGACTCCCGGCACATCAAGACGTTCCACGCGGTCGTGACCGCGGGGTCGTATTCGGCTGCCGCCCGCGCGCTGGGCTACACCCAGCCGGCGATCACCCAGCAGATGAAGGCCCTCGAACGGTCGGTCGGCACTCCGCTGTTCACCCGCGTCGGCCGGCGCATGCGGCTGACCGAGGCGGGCGAGGCGCTCGCCCGGCACTCCGAGACGATCCTCGCCAGCCTTTCCGCCGCGCAGCAGCAAATGAGCTCGCTGACGAGGCTGCGCGCCGGACGGGTCCGCGTGTGCGCGTTCCCCAGCGCCGGGGCGACCCTCATCCCCGAGGCGCTGGCCCGTCTCGCCGCCGACCACCCGGGCGTACGGGTGGAGCTGCAGGAGGCCGAGCCGCCGGACTCGCTGAGCCGGGTCGTGCGCGGCGAGTGCGACATCACGCTCGCCTTCACCTATCCCGGCCTGCGCGAAGAGGTTCCCGACGAGCTCGTGGAGATACCGCTCTTCGAGGACCAGCTGACCGTTCTGCTGCCCACCGGACATCCTCTCGCCCGCCGCCGGGCGGTCAAGCTCGCCGACCTGGCCGAGGAGCGGTGGATCGCCGGCTGCCTGCGCTGCCGCACGAACTTCCTCCACGAGTGCGCCGAGCAGGGATTCGCACCCGACATCGCGTTCACAACGGACGACAACCTCGTCGTGCAGTCGCTCGTGGCGGAGGGGCTGGGTGTGGCGATGATGCCGGCGCTCGTACTGTCCTTCCTCCGGCACGACAAGATCACCGGACGGGCCCTGGATCCGGCCGCCCGACGCTTCGTCTCCGCCTACGTGCTCCGCGACCACTTGAGAATCCCCGCCAACGCGCTGGTACTTGACGAGCTGAAGGCCGTCGCCGCCCGGCGCGTCGGCTGCTGAGCGGGCCCGCTCGGTCCATAAGCGCACGTTGGCGGCATGGCAACAAACTGTCGTTGGACGTGATGGATCAAGCGCCTCGACGCTGCGTGTATGACCACACCTACCGCACCCCTGACGACCGCGCGGCTCGACCAGCTCGTCGGCGACGTCCGGGAGGCCGTAGGCCGCGGCCTGCCGCCCGACACGACGGCGTACCTCGTCGGCGAGCGGCTCGCGGTCCACCTCGGCGCTCCCGACCTGCTCACCGACGAACAGTGCGAGGGCGACCCCGAGCGCTACCGCCAGCACATCCTGCACGCCGAGAGCGACGGCAGCTTCTCCGTCGTCGCGCTGGTGTGGATGCCCGGCCAGCAGACCTCCATCCACGACCACGTCTCCTGGTGCGTCACCGGCGTCCACCAGGGCACCGAGAGCGAGCGCCGCTACCGCCTCGTCCCCGAGGGCATGACCGCCCGCCTGGTGGCCACCGAGGACGTGGTCAACCGGCAGGGCGACGTCTGCGGCTTCGCGCCGCCCGGCGACATCCACCGGGTGCGCAACGCCTGTTCGTCCATCGCCATCTCCCTGCACATCTACGGGGCCGACGTCTCGCGCCTGGGCTCCAGCGTCCGGCGCGTGTACGACCTGCCGGCCGACGCCCTCTGATGGCCCTCCTCCACCAGCGGGCCGCGAGCCCGCCGAACCCGCCGAACCCCTCCGATCCGCCGCGCCCGGCGGCGCCCGGCAAGCTCCCCGGCCTCGCCATGGCCGTCGGCGGGGTCGCCCTCGCCTGGGGCGTCCACGCGCTCCTGCCCGTCGTCCCCATGCTCACCGCCGCCGTCGTCCTGGGCATCGCCGCGGCCCATCTGCCGGGCGTACGGGCGAGGGTGCGCGGCGCCGGAAAGCCCGGCCTGACGCTCGCGGGCAAGCGGCTGATGCGGGTCGGCATCGTGCTGCTCGGGCTCAAGCTCAGCCTGGACGACGTGCTCGGGCTGGGCTGGGCCACCGTCGCGATGGTGCTCGCGGTGGTCGCCGCGACGTTCTTCGGGACGCTGTGGCTCGGCCGCCGGCTCGGGCTGCGCGGCGACCAGCCGCTGCTGATCGCCACCGGCTATTCCATCTGCGGTGCCTCCGCGATCGGCGCGGTCAGCGAGGTGTCGGGCAGCGACGAGGAGGACGTGGCGACGTCGGTGGCGCTGGTGACGTTGTGCGGCACGCTCGCCATCGCCGTGCTGCCGCTGCTGCACCACCCGCTCGGGCTGGGCGACGCGCAGTTCGGCCGCTGGGCCGGGGCGAGCGTGCACGACGTGGGACAGGTCGTGGCCACGGCCCAGACCGCGGGCCAGGCCGCGCTCGGGGACGCCGTCCTGGTCAAGCTGATGCGGGTGGCGCTGCTGGCGCCGCTCGTCGCCGCCGTGGCGGTGTCCGCGCGCGGCCGCCGCCGGGGCGTCGTCCAGGCGTCCGGCAAGCGGCCCCCGCTCGTACCGCTCTTCGTGCTCGGCTTCCTCGCGATGGTCGCCGTACGGACGACCGGCCTGGTGCCCGGCGGCGTGCTCGACGCCGCCCAGCACGCCCAGGAGCTGCTGCTGGCCGCCGCCCTCTTCGGGCTGGGCAGCGCCGTGCACCTGCCCTCGCTGGTGCGCACCGGCGGCCGGGTCGCGGCGCTCGGGCTGAGCTCGTGGGTCGTGATCGCGGGCGCCTCGTACGGCGGGGTGCTGCTGACCACGTGAGCTGAACGCGTGTGCTGATCACGCGTGCTGACCACGTGAGCTGATCACGTGGGCTGACCGCGTGGGCTGGCCACGTGACCTGACCACGTGGGCTGATCACGTGACCCCGGCGGGCTCCCCCGCCCACAAGGGCCTCGAAGGCCCCGGTGCCTGGACCTGCGACGTGGGGCCCGGGGGCCGGGGCCTTCGGACTAGGCCCTACGGACTATGGGATTCCATTCGTCCGGCCGGGGGCGGAAAGGCCGGTCCCTTCCTACGCTGGCTGGCATGACCACAACCGACGCCGAAGGCACCGACCTCGCCCTGTCCGCAGCGACCCAGGAGGCCCCCGGGGGCATACTCGGGCGCCGGTTCCGGGCGCTCACCCTCGGCATCGTCTCCGTCGTCTCCCTCATCGCCTTCGAGGCGAGCGCGGTCAACACCGCGATGCCGGTCGCGGCCCGCGCCCTGGACGGCCTCGAGCTCTACGCCTTCTCCTTCTCCGCCTTCTTCACCGCGAGCCTGTTCGCCATGGCGCTGTCGGGGGAGTGGTGCGACCGGGCCGGGCCGCTCGCCCCCCTCTTCACCGGCATCGCCGCCTTCGGCACCGGACTGGTGATCGCCGGCTCGGCCCAGCAGATGTGGATGTTCGTCGCGGGACGCGGGGTGCAGGGCATCGGCGCCGGGCTGGTGATCGTCTCGCTCTACGTCGTCGTCGGGCGGGCCTACCCCGAGCGGCTGCGGCCGGTGATCCTCGCGGCCTTCTCCGCCGCCTGGGTCGTCCCCGTGATCGTCGGCCCGCTGGTGGCCGGCACCGTCACCGAGCGGATCGGGTGGCGCTGGGTGTTCCTGGCCATCCCCGTCCTGGTCCTGCCGCCGCTGGCCGTGATGCTGCCCGCGCTGCGCAAGCTGCCGGCCGGCGACCGCACCGCGGCCATGGACCGCCGCCGGATCATCCTCGCCCTCGCCGTGGCCGTCGGCGCCGGACTGCTGCAGTACGCGGGCCAGGACCTGCGCCCCGTCTCCCTCCTGCCCGCCGCCGCCGGGCTCGCCCTGCTCGTCCCGTGCGTGCTGCGGCTGCTGCCCGCGCGCACCTTCCGGGCCGGGCGCGGGCTGCCCACGGTGGTGCTGCTGCGCGGCGTCGCCCAGGGCTCGTTCCTGGCCGCCGAGACGTTCGTGCCGCTGATGCTGGTGACCGAGCGCGGCCTGTCGGCCACCCTCGCCGGGCTCTCCCTCACCGGCGGCGGGCTGACGTGGGCGCTCGCCTCGTACACCCAGAGCCGCCCCCGCATGGAGCCCCACCGCGAGCGGCTGATCGGCCTGGGCATGGCGCTGCTGGCGCTCGCCGTGGCGCTCGCCCCCCTGGTGCTGATCGCGTCCGTGCCGGTGTGGATCGTGGCCGTCTCCTGGATCATCGGCGGCTACGGCATGGGCCTGACGATCTCCGGTGGCGCGGTGCTGCTGCTCAAGCTCTCCCGGCCGGGGGAGGAGGGCGCGAACTCCGCCTCCCTGCAGGTGTCGGACGCGCTCGGCAGCATCGTGCTGGTCGGCCTCGCCGGTGTGCTCTTCGTCTCCTCCGGCGGCGGCTCGGTCGCCGCGGACGCGTCCGGCGAGGCGGCCCCGGCGCACGCCTTCGCGGTCGTTTTCGCCCTCGCCTCCGCATCGGCGCTGGTGGGCTCGTACCTCGCCACGCGCCTGTCGCCACGCGACCGTACGACGCGACCGCAGGGCGTTATGTGACCTCCGTCCCACCCTCGGGTGAGCCCCGTCCGTCCCACCCGGGGCGGCGGGGCGGCGCAGGTAGGCTTGCGCGGTTGCCGATCGCCGAGCCAGCCGACGGAGACCGTGACTACCACCACAGCGAACCACCATCTCTCACCCGCCTTCCCCGGCCGGGCCCCCTGGGGTACCGCGAACAAGCTGCGTGCCTGGCAGCAGGGCGCCATGGAGAAGTACGTCCAGACGCAGCCCCGAGACTTCCTCGCCGTCGCCACCCCGGGCGCCGGAAAGACCACCTTCGCGCTCACCCTCGCCTCCTGGCTGCTGCACCACCACGTCGTCCAGCAGGTGACCGTGGTCGCGCCCACCGAGCACCTGAAGAAGCAGTGGGCCGAGGCCGCCGCCCGGATAGGCATCAAGCTCGACCCCGGGTACAGCGCCGGCCCGCTGGGCCGTGAGTACCACGGCGTGGCCGTCACCTACGCCGGCGTGGGCGTGCGCCCCATGCTGCACCGCAACCGCTGCGAACAGCGCAAGACGCTCGTCATCCTCGACGAGATCCACCACGCCGGCGACTCCCGCTCCTGGGGCGAGGCGTGCATGGAGGCCTTCGATCCGGCCACCCGCCGGCTGTGCCTGACCGGAACGCCCTTCCGCTCCGACACCAACCCCATCCCCTTCGTCACGTACGAGGAGGGCAACGACGGCATCCGCCGCTCGTCCGCCGACTACACCTACGGCTACGGCAACGCCCTGTCCGACGGCGTCGTCCGGCCGGTCATCTTCCTCTCGTACAGCGGCAACATGCGCTGGCGCACCAAGGCGGGCGACGAGCTGGAGGCCCGCCTCGGCGAGCCGATGACCAAGGACGCGATCTCGCAGGCTTGGCGCACGGCCCTGGACCCGCGCGGCGACTGGATGCCGAACGTGCTGCGGGCGGCCGACCGGCGGCTGACCGAGGTCCGCAAGTCCATCCCCGACGCCGGGGCCCTCGTCATCGCCTCCGACCAGGAGTCGGCCCGCGCCTACGCCAAGCTGATCCGGGAGATCACGGGCGAGGGCGCCACCCTCGTGCTGTCCGACGACTCCGGCGCCTCGCAGCGCATCGACGACTTCGCGCAGTCCGACTCGCGCTGGATGGTCGCCGTCCGCATGGTGTCCGAGGGCGTGGACGTGCCCCGCCTCGCGGTCGGCGTGTACGCCACCACCATCTCCACGCCGCTGTTCTTCGCCCAGGCCGTCGGCCGCTTCGTGCGCTCGCGCCGGCGCGGCGAGACCGCGTCGGTGTTCGTGCCGACGATCCCGACGCTGCTGACCTTCGCCAACGAGATGGAGGTCGAGCGCGACCACGTCCTGGACAAGCCGAAGAAGGACGGCGACGACGAGAACCCCTACGCCGAGGAGGACAAGCTCCTGGCGGAGGCGGAGCGGCAGCAGGACGAGGACACCGGCGAGAACGATCAACTCTCCTTCGAGGCGCTGGAGTCGGAGGCCGTCTTCGACCGCGTGCTCTACGACGGCGCCGAGTTCGGCATGCAGGCCCACGCCGGCAGCGAGGAGGAGCAGGACTACCTCGGCATCCCCGGCCTGCTGGAGCCCGACCAGGTGCAGCTGCTGCTGCAGAAGCGGCAGGCCCGCCAGATCGCCCACAGCCGCAAGCGCCCCGACGCCGAGGTCGACCTGCTCGAACTCCCCGCCGAACGGCGCCCGGTGGTCACCCACAAGGAGATGCTGGAGCTGCGCAAGCAGCTCAACACGCTGGTGGGCGCGTACGTCCACCAGAGCGGCAAGCCGCACGGCGTGATCCACACCGAGCTGCGCCGGACGTGCGGCGGACCGCCCAGCGCGGAGGCGACGGCCGGACAGCTCACCGAGCGCATCAAGAAGGTGCGCGAGTGGGCCACGCGCATGAAGTGACGTTCACGCGGAAGCCCAAGCCGACGTGACGTGACGTGACGTGCCGTGCCGGACAGGGCGCGGGCTCCCCGACCGGGGGCCCGCGCCCTGTCCACATGGTGGGAACTGCCCGCCGATACCCGCGAATCCGCTGCACAGTGACCGGATTGTGGGCAGACTCTTCCGCTGAGCGGACCGGCGGCGCTACGGTGCCGCTCACGCACACGCCCCGTGGCAGCGCCGCCGCGGAGCGCAGCCGGATCATGCGTCAACGGCCGGCGGCCTCTCTTCGCGCGCTGCCGGACGGGACCGGTGGCGCACCCCACCGTGACGAGGGCCGCCTCTCATCGGAGGAGGGGCGTCGTGACCGCGGAGACTTCGCAGACGCTCGACAGAGGACTGCGCGTCCTCAAACTGCTCGCCGACACCGATCACGGTCTGACCGTCACCGAGCTGTCCACCCGGCTCGGCGTCAACCGCACGGTCGTCTACCGGCTGCTCGCCACGCTCGAGCAGCACGCACTCGTCCGCCGGGACCTCGGCGGCCGGGCCCGGGTGGGCCTGGGAGTGCTGCGGCTGGGCCGTCAGGTCCACCCGCTCGTACGCGAAGCGGCCATGCCCGCGCTGCGGTCGCTGGCCGAGGACATAGGGGCCACGGCCCATCTCACGCTCGTCGACGGCGCCGAGGCGCTCGCGGTCGCCGTCGTCGAGCCGACCTGGACCGACTATCACGTGGCCTACCGCGCCGGGTTCCGACACCCCCTGGACCGTGGCGCGGCCGGACGGGCGATCCTCGCCGCACGCCGGGGCGAGGTCGACAACCCCGGATACGCCCTCACCCACGGCGAGCTGGAGGCCGGGGCGAGCGGGGCGGCGGCGCCGCTGCTCGGGGTGAGCGGGATCGAGGGGAGCGTGGGTGTGGTCATGCTCGCCGATTCCGTCCCCGAGCGGGTGGGAACGCGGGTCATGGAGGCCGCGAAGGAGGTGGCGGACGCGCTGAGGTAGCCCCGACGGAACGCTGAGGCAGTTCCCAACGCTGAAGTAGTTCCAACGGCACGCCGGTGTCGCCCCGGCGGCACCCCGCCGGGGCGACACCGTGCGGGCGGCCCGACGGCCGCCCGCCTGCCTCGCCTGCCGCTCGCGTGGCGCCCGCACGCCGCCCGACGGCCGCCCGCGTGCCGCGCCCGCCCCGCGCGTGAATTAGATTCGCAGCATGCCTGCTCCGTCCCAGCCCGCCCCGGGCGCGAAGACCACGGCTGCCACGACCGCCGGGAGGAAGCGCGCGCGCACCCTCGCCGTCTGCGCCGCGCCCGTCGTCGCCCTGCTCGCGGTGGCCGCGCTCGTCCCCCTGCCGTTCGTCATCGCCCAGCCGGGCTCGACGACCGCGAACGTCCTCGGCGAGCACAAGGACAAGCCGGTGATCTCCATCACCGGCGCGGCGACCCGGAAGACCAGCGGACAGCTGCGCATGACCACCATCGAGGCCACCGGGCCGGACGCGCGCGTGGACCTGGGCGACGTCGTCGACAGCTGGTTCCGCACCGACCGGGCCGTGATGCCGCGCGACTCGGTCTACCCCGCCGGGCAGAACGACGAGGAGATCGAGCGGCACAACGCCGCCGAGATGAAGAAGTCGCAGGACTCCGCCGCCCAGGCCGCCCTGCGCTATCTGCACCGCTCACCCAAGGACGTCAAGGTGGAGCTGAGCCTCGCCGACGTCGGCGGCCCCAGCGCCGGGCTGCTCTTCACCCTCGGCGTCATCGACAAGCTCGACGGCGACGGCCGCGGCGGCGACCTGACCGGCGGCCGGAGCATCGCGGGCACCGGCACCATCGAGCCGGACGGCACGGTCGGCCCCGTCGGCGGCGTCTCGCTCAAGACGCAGGCGGCCCGGCGCGACGGCGCCACCGTCTTCCTCGTCCCCAAGGAGGAGTGCTCGGACGCACGGGCCGAGCTGCCCGCCGGCCTGCGGCTGATCCCCGTCGCCGACCTCAAGGACGCGGTCTCCTCGCTCAAGGCCCTGGCGGCCGGGCAGCGCGTTCCCGCCTGCCCGGCCTGACGCCCGCGCCCGTCCCTCCCGAAGGGCCTCCCCAGTCCTTGGACCAGTCGGGCCAGCTCTCGGGTCAGCCCCTCGGTCAGTCCTCGGACGCCTGCTTGACCAGCGGGATGATCCTCAGCGGCACCGGGTTCTCCATGACGATCGCCGTGGAGGCCCGGACGATCCCCTCGAAGCCCACCACCCTGTCGATCACCCGCTGCAGGTCGGCGTTCGAGCGGGCCACCAGTCGGCACAGCATGTCGCCGTGGCCGGTCGTGGTGTGCAGCTCCAGCACCTCCGGGACGGACGCCAGGTGGGTACGGACGTCCGCCCCCTGGCCCTGTTTGATCTCCAGCGTCGCGAAGGCGGTCACCGGATAGCCCAGCGCGGCCGGGTCCACGTCCGGGCCGAAGCCGCGGATCACCCCCTGGGACTGCAGCCGGTCCAGCCGCGCCTGGACCGTGCCGCGCGCCACGCCGAGGCGCCGGGAGGCCTCCAGCACCCCTATCCGGGGCTCCTCCGCGAGCAACTCGATCAGCCGTCCGTCCAAACGATCGATCACCCTGGTCCGCCTCTCGTGGTCATCCTGCACAGATCGCCCGGATTCCCCGGGCCTCCGCTATGCAGGATGCCCAGGGAAAACGCAAACTATTGCGCACCTTGTGGTTCGGAGAGACCCTGCGGCCATGACTCAGACCACGGATCACACCCCGCACACCGCGCGGCAGGCCGACCCCTTCCCGGTCAAGGGGATGGACGCGGTCGTCTTCGCCGTCGGCAACGCCAAGCAGGCCGCCCACTATTACTCCACCGCCTTCGGCATGAAGCGCGTCGCCTACTCCGGACCGGAGAACGGCAGCCGCGAGACCGCGAGTTACGTCCTGGAGTCCGGCAGCGCCCGGTTCGTCTTCACCACCGTGATCAAGGCGAGCACCGAGCGCGGCCGCTTCCTCGCCGAGCACGTCGCCGAGCACGGCGACGGCGTCGTCGACCTGGCCATCGAGGTGCCGGACGCGCGGGCCGCGTACGCCTACGCCCTCGAGCACGGCGCCACCGGTCTGGAGGAGCCCCACGAGCTGAAGGACGAGCACGGCACGGTCGTCGTGGCGGCCATCGCCACCTACGGCAACACCCGGCACACCCTTGTCGACCGGTCCGCGTACACCGGCCCGTACCTCCCCGGCTACGTCGCCGCCGCCCCGCTCGTCGAGCCCGGCCCGCGCCGCTTCCAGGCCATCGACCACTGCGTCGGCAACGTCGAGCTCGGCAAGATGAACGACTGGGTCGGCTTCTACAACAACGTCATGGGCTTCACCAACATGAAGGAGTTCGTGGGCGACGACATCGCCACCGAGTACTCCGCGCTCATGTCGAAGGTCGTCGCGGACGGCACCCTCAAGGTGAAGTTCCCGCTCAACGAGCCGGCCATCGCCAAGAAGAAGTCGCAGATCGACGAGTACCTGGAGTTCTACGGCGGCCCCGGCGTCCAGCACGTCGCGCTCGCCACGAACGACATCGTCGCCTCCGTCCGGGCCATGCGCGCGGCCGGCGTGCAGTTCCTCGACACGCCGGACAGCTACTACGACACCCTCGGCGACTGGGCCGGCGAGACCCGGGTGCCGATCGAGACCCTGCGCGAGCTGAAGATCCTCGTGGACCGCGACGAGGACGGCTACCTCCTGCAGATCTTCACCAAGCCGGTCCAGGACCGCCCGACCGTCTTCTTCGAGATGATCGAGCGGCACGGCTCCATGGGCTTCGGCAAGGGCAACTTCAAGGCGCTCTTCGAGGCCATCGAGCGCGAGCAGGAGCGCCGCGGAAACCTCTGACGAGGCGATCTTCCCCCCTGCCGCCGACGGTGGCAGGGTGGGGGCCATGGGCGATCTGATCAAGCTCCTGCTCGAGGAACTCCCCGCCGAGGCGGTCCTCACCGACCCCGACGTCACCGCTTCGTACGCCAACGACATGGCGAGCTTCTGCGCGGCGGGGGCGCCGGCCGTCGTCGTCCTGCCGCGCACGGTGGACCAGGTGCGACACGTCATGCGCACCGCCACCGCCCTGCGGGTGCCGGTGGTGCCGCAGGGCGCGCGCACGGGCCTGTCCGGCGCGGCCAATGCCGTCGACGGCTGCGTGGTGCTCTCGCTCGTCAAGATGGACCGCATCCTGGAGATCGACCCGGTCGAGCGGATCGCCGTGGTCGAGCCGGGCGTCGTCAACGCCGTGCTCTCCCGCGCGGTCGCCGAGCAGGGCCTGTACTACCCGCCGGACCCCTCCAGCTGGGAGCAGTGCACCATCGGCGGCAACATCGGCACGGCCTCCGGCGGGCTGTGCTGCGTGAAGTACGGCGTGACCGCCGAGTACGTCCTCGGCCTCGACGTCGTCCTCGCCGACGGCCGGCTGCTGACCACCGGCCGCCGCACCGCCAAGGGCGTCGCCGGCTACGACCTCACCCGCCTCTTCGTGGGCTCCGAGGGCAGCCTCGGCGTGGTCGTGCGCGCCGTCCTCGCGCTCAAGCCCGCCCCGCCGCGCCAGCTGGCCCTGGCCGCCGAGTTCCCCTCCGTGGCCGCGGCCTGCGAGGCGGTACGGCAGATCATGGCGCGCGGCCACGCGCCGTCGCTGCTGGAGCTGATGGACGCGACCTCCGTACGGGCCGTCAACTCCTTCGCCCGCATGGGCCTTCCCGAGTCCACCGAGGCCCTGCTGATGGCCGCCTTCGACACCCCCGACCCCACGGCCGACCTGGCCGCCGTGGCCCGGCTGTGCACCGCCGCCGGGGCCACCGAGGTCGTCCCCGCCGAGGACGAGGCCGAGTCCGACCTGCTCCTGCAGGCCCGCCGGACGGCCCTGCCCGCGCTCGAGACCCTGCGGCCCGCCACGATGATCGACGACGTGTGCGTGCCGCGCTCGAACCTCGCGGCCATGCTGGAGGGCACCGCCGCCATCGCGCGCGAGCACGACCTGACCATCGGCGTCGTCGCGCACGCCGGGGACGGCAACACCCACCCCGTCGTCTGCTTCGACCCCGCCGACCCCGACGAGGCGCGGCGGGCCCGGGCGTCCTTCGACGCGATCATGGCGCTGGGCCTGGAGCTCGGCGGCACCATCACCGGGGAGCACGGGGTGGGCCTGCTGAAGAAGGAGTGGCTGGCCCAGGAGGCCGGGCCGGTGGCCATGGAGGTCCAGCGCGGCATCAAGGCCGTCCTCGACCCGCTCGGCCTGCTCAACCCGGGCAAGGTCCTCGACGGCTGACGCGGCGGGCGGCCGGGCGGGGAGGTTACGCGCAGGGCCGTACCGACCACCCCAACGGGTTCCTCCCCGGCGACCGCCCCGCACTCGAACGGTCCCCTCCGGCTAGGCGCCGGGCGCCAGCAGATCCCGCAACGCCTCGTCCAGGGGCAGCCATTCGCGCTCGGCGCCCGGCGCCACGGTCCGCAGGGTCCGTTCCAGCCACGCCGACACGCCCGCCGCCGGGGCCATCAGCAGCGCCTGCCCGTCCGGCGAGGACAGCGCGATGCAGACCATGGGCCGCCCCCGGTCCTTGCCGGGGAAGACCCGCACGTCCCCCTCGCCGGTCGCCCTGAACGTCCCGTCGACGAGCAGTTCGCGGGAGAAGGTCCACGTCACGGGCTTGTCGGAGGTGACGTGGAAGGTGATGTGGACGGCATAGGGGTCGTCCGTACGGTAGGTCAGCCGGGCCGGGACGGGGATGCTGCGCTGCGGCGACAGCACCAGGCCGATCTCGAGCTCTCGTTCCACCACGGTGTGCATGACGTACGCCCTCTCTGCTCTGCTTCCGTCGGCGCGCGACCCCCTCGCGAGGAGAGGCCCGCTCCTGGAGAGAGCGCTCAGGGCGCACATCATGACGCGACTTCCCGGGATCGGTACCGACTTTTCGCGCGGTCCGCGCAGTCGCACGTGTGAGTGGTCCGGCCCGGGGACGGTCACAGACCCAAGTGCCGTCTGGTAGACCTGTTGGCTACCCAGTACGGCCGAGCAGATACGGGACACCGGAGACCATGAGCGCACCTACCTCGGGATCCGCTGACAGCAGCCCCGCCAGCGGCTACTATCCCGACCCCTCCATCCCCGGTTACATCCGTTTCTGGAGCGGCACCGCCTGGGTCCCCGGCACCAGCAGGCCCGCGCCCGCCGCGGGGGAGCCGATGCCGGCCCCGCCCGCCGGCGCGGCCCCCGCCCCGCTGCCCGCGCTCGCCGCGCCCGTACCGCCGACGCCCCGGCCCGCCGTCCGGCAACTGCCGGACGAGACCGGCCCGGTGTTCCTGGACGAGGAGCCGCGGAGCGGCCCGGAGCGGGCCGGGGCCGCCCCGGCCTGGCAGGCCGACACCGCGCACCAGGAAGGCTTCGGCGGCGAGCAGGACCGGCGCGTCTCCTGGGGCGGTGACGTCCCCTCCGCCTCCTCCGCCGCCCCGGCGCTGCCCGCGGCGCGCGACCCGCGCGTGGCCGAGCCGCCCGCCCGGGAGGCGACGCCGCCCGCCGGGCCCGGCGTTCCCGGGCAGGGCACCCTGACCCTGCGGCCCAAGCCGCACGGCGCCGCCCCGGGCGGGCCGCCCGCCCCCGTCCCCTCCGTCGACCCGCGCCGGGAGCCCGCCCCGACGACGCCCGCCACCCCGCGCCCCCGGACCCCGCAGGCGCAGGGGGTCCGGACCTCGCCCGAGGGTGGGGCCGCCCTGCCCGTGCGGCGCCCGGAGTCCGCGCCCGTGCCCGTCACCCAGCCGCAGCCCGTGGGCTGGGCCCAGCAGGTGCAGCAGCTCGCCCAGCAGGGCCCGCGGCCCGGGGCGGGGGAGCCGGCGCCGGCCTGGAAGCCGCCCAAGGAGGATCCGTTCCTCAGCGCCGCCCAGGCGCAGGGCCGTCCCGCCGGACTCGGCCGGCGGCTCGCGGCCCGGCTGCTGGACACGCTGCTGCTGGGCGGCGTGGTGGGCGCGGTCGCCGTGCCGCTGTGGGGCAGGGCCGTCGACCACATCGACGCCAAGGTCGACCAGGCCCGGCAGACCGGCGAGACCGTCACGGTCTGGCTGCTGGACGGCACGACCGGCGGCTATCTGGCCGTCGTGCTGGCCGTGCTGCTGATCGGCGGGGTGCTCTACGAAGCACTGCCGACGGCCAAGTGGGGGCGCACGGTGGGCAAGAAGCTGTGCGGGGTGCGGGTGCTGGACATCGAGTCGCACGAGACGCCCTCGGTGGGCGCCGCGCTGCGCCGGTGGCTGCTCTACGGCGTGCTGGGCGTGCTCGGCCTGGGGGTGCTGGGCGTGCTGTGGTGCGTGTTCGACCGGCCGTGGCGGCAGTGCTGGCACGACAAGTCGGCCCGTACGTTCGTGGCGTCGGCGGAGAGCTGAGCTGACTCGAACGGCATACGGCCGGATGCGCCCTTTGGAGCCCCGGGTTCCACTGGGTCCATGAGCACCGAGCCGCCGCCGGACGCGGACGACAACGACCCGTTCAAGAAGAAGCGGCAGCCGCCGCCCGGGTCCCCGCCGCCGTACCCGGGATCGGGCGGCGGGAGCCCGTACGGAGGCGGCCCGGGGGGCGGCGCCCCGGGCGGTGGTGGGCCCTATGGCGGTGGGCCCTACGGCGGCGGGCCGTACGGCGGCGGGTCGGAGAACCCCTACGGCGGCCGGACCGGCGCGGCAGATCCGCTGGCGGGGATGCCTCCGCTGGCCAGCCGCTTCAAGCGGCTGATCGCGAGGATCATCGACGCCCTCATCGTGGGCATTCCGGTGAGCGTCGTCTTCTCGCTGGCGACCTGGGGCTACGACCCGTGGAGGGACACGAGCAAGAACACCGGCCTGAGCATCCTCATCTCGCTCGTCTACTTCCTCTACGAGGGCCTGATGCTCAGCACGCGCGGCCAGACGCTCGGCAAGATGGCGATGAAGATCCGCGTCGCGATGCTGGACAACGGCGCGATCCCGGAGGGCAGGCCCGGCTGGACGCGCGCGGCGGTCTACTCCCTGCCCGAGATCGTGCCGTGCTGCGGCTTCATCTTCTGGCTGCTCAACGTGCTCTGGTGCACCTGGGACGAGCCGTACCACCAGTGCATCCACGACAAGGCGGCGAAGACCGTGGTGGTCTCGACGGTGGAGTGAGCGCCGTCAGCCGTGGAGGGAGTGCTCTCCCACGGCGGACGCGGCGTGCGCGGGCGTGCGCTGCTCGGGCAACCGGGCGGCGGCGTCCGCGCGTTCGCGCGGGGTCCGCACCAGGGACGCGACGAGCAGGCCGAGGGCCAGGGCGGCCAGCGCGATGACCGCGACTCCCGGACCCTCGTCAGCCCCTGTCAGCAACAGCATGGCGAGGGTCGTGAAGGCGACGGTGGCCGATCCGTAGGCGATCTGTGCAGGAGTCGGACGCGACATGGCGGGATCCGTCCTCAAGGCATCGAGAAGGGGGGTGCGGAGCCGGCTGGTACATACAGCAATCCCGACTCTACGGTGCTCTCTGCCCGAGCGGAACTGGCGGTAAGCGTGACCTAACCCACGGTACTCGGAGCATTCGGGGCGCACGGGGTCGCGGGGCGCGCCAAGGCGTGCCGGGCGCACGCCCGTTGTGGCCCGAAATCCGCAACATAAAGACCGGATAACGTACTTGCTCACGGCGCCTCAGTCAAGATCTGTCTTTTCTTGAGTCTCTCCGGTCAAATACCTCCACAGTTCTTACTGGGGAGGACATTCACAAGTGAAGAGCAGCCAACGGCGGGTCGCCCGATCCGCCGCCGTGGTCGTCGTGGCCGCCGCGCTGGGCGCGGGGACGCTGACGACGGGTATCGCGCAGGCGACGGGCTTGACCGCCCCGTCCGGCGCGGACCAGGGCCCCTCGGCCGTCGCCGCGCGCCAGGACCCGGCGCAGAACGGCCGTGCCGTCGAGCACGACCTCAAGGGCCCGTTCAGCAAGAAGAAGGAAGCCCAGCGCAAGGCCGCGCTGGAGCAGGTGATCGCCGGCGACGCCAAGACGGAGCAGCGCGGCGCGTCGAAGGTCGTCCAGCTCGGCCGGGGGAAGTACGTCGAGCTCGCCCGGGAGAAGACCGACAGGATCTTCACCATCCTGGTCGACTTCGGCGACAAGGTCGACGACACCACGATGTACGACCCCGACGGCCCGGACGGCCCCAAGCCGCCCGTCAAGAAGTACGGCGGCACGGCGGGCCCGGCGCACAACACGATAGTCCAGCCGGACCGTGCGAAGGACAACAGCACGGCCTGGCGCAAGGACTTCGACCGGCAGTACTTCCAGGACCTGTACTTCTCGCACGACAAGGACAAGGAGTCCCTGGCGAAGTACTACGAGAAGCAGTCCTCCGGACGCTACTCGGTCGAGGGAACCGTCACCGACTGGGTGAAGGTGCAGTGGAACGAGGCCCGTTACGGCTCCAACTACTGCGGCTCCACCAACTGCCCCAGCGCCTGGGACCTCGTCCGTGACGGCGTGAACCAGTGGGCGGCGAACCAGAAGGCCGCCGGTCGCAGCGACGCCGACATCAAGGCCGAGCTGGCGAAGTACGACCAGTGGGACCGCAACGACTACGACGGCGACGGCAACTTCAACGAGCCGGACGGCTACATCGACCACTTCCAGATCGTCCACGCCGGCGAGGACGAGTCCGCCGGCGGCGGCGCCCAGGGCAAGGACGCCATCTGGGCCCACCGTTGGTACGCCTACGGCTCCGACGCCGGCAAGACCGGCCCCACGGGCAACAAGGCGGGCGGCGCCCAGATCGGCGACACCGGCATCTGGGTCGGCGACTACACCATGCAGCCGGAGAACGGCGGCCTCGGCGTCTTCGCCCACGAGTACGGCCACGACCTGGGCCTGCCCGACGAGTACGACACCACCGGCACCGGTGAGTCCTCCGTCGCCTACTGGTCCCTGATGTCCTCCGGCTCCTGGCTGGGCGAGGGCAAGGAGAGCATCGGCGACCTGCCCGGCGACATGAGCGCCTGGGACAAGCTGCAGCTGGGCTGGCTCAACTACGGCAAGGCCAAGGCGGCGACGAAGTCGACGCACAAGCTGGGCGTGGCGGAGTACAACACCAAGGACAAGCAGGCGCTGGTCGTCGATCTTCCGAACAAGAAGGTCACCACGGACGTCGTCAAGCCGGCCGAGGGCACCCAGCAGTGGTGGAGCGGCCAGGGCGACGACCTGAAGAACACCCTCACCCGTAGCGTCGACCTCACCGGCAAGGCCAAGGCCTCGCTGGACCTGTCCGGCTGGTGGGACATCGAGGAGAACTACGACTACCTCTACGCCGAGGTCTCCACGGACGGCGGCGCCAACTACACGCCGCTCGACGGCACCGCCGACGGCAAGGTCATCACCCGCGACGGCGGCGACAAGCCGGCCCTGACCGGTGTCTCGGGCGCGTACAAGAAGCTCTCGTACTCCCTCGACGCCTACGCGGGCAAGAAGATCACCCTGCGCTTCCGCTACGCCACCGACGGCGGCACCTCCGGCAAGGGCTTCACCGCCGACGCCATCACCCTGACCGCCGACGGCACGAACGTCTTCTCCGACGGTGCCGAGGCCGGCGACAACGGCTGGACGGTGAAGGGCTTCTCGCGCATCGGCGCCTCCTTCACCAAGGAGTACCCGCAGTACTACATCGCCGAGAACCGGCAGTACGTCTCGTACGACCGGACCCTGCGCAACGGCCCGTACAACTTCGGCTGGCGCAGCACCAAGCGCTCGTGGGTCGAGCACTTCCCGTACCAGACCGGTCTGCTGATCTGGCAGTGGGACACCTCGCAGGTGGACAACAACGTCGGCGTCCACCCGGGCACCGGGCGCATCCTGCCCGTCGACGCCCACCCCAAGGCCGAGAAGTGGGCCAACGGCAAGCTCATGGACAACCGCTTCCAGGCGTACGACTCGGCCTTCGGCTGGTTCCCGGCCCAGGGCTACACCGTGCACTCCGACGGCGTGGCGACGCGCGTCAAGGGCAAGCTGGGCGTTCCGGTCTTCGACGACCACAAGAACACCTACTACGACGCGGAGAACCCCACGGGCGGTGTGAAGATCACGGACACCAACACCCGGATCCGGATCCTCACCCAGGCCCCCAGCGGCTCGACCATGACGGTCCAGGTCGGCCCGGCCGGCAAGTGACCCAGCGGTAGGCGGGAGCTCCGCGACCGCGCCGCAGGTCGGAACCGCACCGGCCGTCGCCCCCTGGCGGGCGGCGGCCGGTCGGCTTGAGAATGCC
This sequence comes from Streptomyces sp. C36, assembly GCF_040932295.1. Lineage (NCBI taxonomy): Bacteria > Bacillati > Actinomycetota > Actinomycetes > Kitasatosporales > Streptomycetaceae > Streptomyces > Streptomyces sp. C36. Next base: position 40,722 of record NZ_JBFQGI010000002.1, read on the forward strand.
TCTCATGATGGTCTTATCGACAGCCTTGTCCATCAGGGAGGCGTGAGGCGGATGACAGGTGGTGGATTCGTCCGGCTCCCCGACGGCAGCGTGGTCGTCGCCCTGTCGCTGACCATGCCGCCCGACGACGGCCCCCGGCCGGGAGCGCGCGTCCGCGTCCTCGTCCACGCCGCCAACCGCGCCCGGGCCCTGACCCGGCTGCGCAACCTCGGGATGCGCGCCGTCTACCTGCGCGGCAACACCGAGCCGCCCGTGCCCGACGAGATCACCGCCGTGCTGCACCACCCGGACGGGGTGGTCTGGCGGTCCGTCCCGGACGACGACACCGAGTCCTGGCACCCCATCGCCAGCCTGCTGCGGGGCAGGCCCGCCGGAGCCGCCTGAGAGCCTCCGTACGGCCCCCCGGGCGCCGTCAGCCGCCCTGGACGACCGGCTTGCCGCTGAGCTCCACGCCGGCCTCCCGCAGCTCCTCCAGCGCCCGCTGGGTGGTGTGCGGGGCGACGCCGGCGGTCAGGTCGAGCAGCACATGGGTGGCGAAGCCGTGCCGCCGGGCGTCCAGGGCGGTGGCCCGTACGCAGTGGTCGGTGGCGATGCCCACCACGTCCACCTCGGTCACCCCGCGCTCGCGCAGCCAGTCCGCCAGCGGCGTGCCGTTCTCGTCCGCGCCCTCGAAGCCGCTGTACGCGGCCTCGTGGGCGCCCTTGTCGAAGACGGCCGCGACGGCGCCGGAGGCGATGACGGGCGCGAAGTTGGGGTGGAAGCCGCTGCCCTCCGTGCCCGCCACGCAGTGGGCGGGCCAGCTCTTCTCGTAGTCGGGGCGCTCGGAGAAGTGGTCGCCGGGGTCCACGTGGAAGTCGCGGGTGGCGACCACGTGGGCGTAGCCGGCCGGCGCCTCGCCCACCAGGTCGGTTATGGCGGCGGCCACGTCGGCGCCGCCGGCCACCGCGAGGCTGCCGCCCTCGCAGAAGTCGTTCTGCACGTCGACGATGATCAGCGCACGGTTCATGGTGCAGATCCTTTGTGAGGGGGCCTCGGCCGACGACGTGATCAACCCTGTGTGACCGAGGGTAGTGACTGCCCTTGCGCAATGGGAGGGGCACTCGGGAGCGCCCGGAGGTATCCCGTCAGGGGCCTCACGGGCGCGTGCGGAGTTCCCTCGGAGGTATTCCGTCAGAGGTATTCCGTGGGCAGCACGGGCTCGCCGCGCGAGAGCTGGGTCGCCGACATCGGCAGCCCCCCGCGCGCCGCGGCGTGCCGCTCCCGGGCCGCGTCCAGGGGCTCGCGGGCCACGACCTCGCCGCCCCTGACCAGCTCCACCAGCAGCTGCCGGTCCGCCAGCTCCGCCGGGACCTCCCCGGTGCCCACGACCTCCGCCTCCGCGACGCCCGAGGCGTCGGTGCGGCGCGCGGCCCACTTGCGGCCGCCGAGGGAGGTCTTTCCGCCCATCGACTTCTTGGCCACGGGCCGCAGCGGAGCCCCGGGCCCGGGCTCGTCCGCACGGGCGACGAGCTTGTAGACCATCGAGCAGGTGGGGTGGCCGCTGCCGGTCACCAGCTGGGTGCCGACGCCGTAGGCGTCCACGGGGGCGGCGGCCAGCGAGGCGATGGCGTACTCGTCCAGGTCGCTGGTGACCACGATGCGGGTGTCCTTCGCGCCGAGGTCGTCCAGCTGCTGCCGGACGCGGTGGGCGAGCAGCAGCAGGTCGCCGGAGTCGATCCGGACCGCGCCGAGGTCCGTTCCGGCGACCTCCACGGCCAGCCGGACCGCCTCGGTGACGTCGTAGGTGTCCACCAGCAGCGTCGTGCCCGAGCCGAGCGAGTCGACCTGGGCGGTGAAGGCGTCGCGCTCGCTGTCGTGCACGAGGGTGAAGGCGTGCGCACTGGTGCCGACCGTCGGAATGCTGTACCGGAAGCCCGCGGCGAGGTCGGAGGTGGAGGAGAAGCCGCCCACGTAGGCCGCCCGGGCGGCGGCCACGGCCGCCAGCTCGTGGGTGCGGCGCGCGCCCATCTCGATCAGCGGCCGCCCGCCCGCCGCCACCGCCATCCGCGAGGCGGCCGCGGCGACGGCGGAGTCGTGGTTGAGGATCGAGAGGATCACGGTCTCGAGCAGCACCGCCTCGGCGAAGGTGCCCTCGACGCGCAGGACGGGGGAGCCGGGGAAGTAGACCTCGCCCTCGGGGTAGCCCCAGATGTCACCGCGGAAGCGGTAGTCGGCCAGCCAGGCGAGGGTGGGCTCGTCCACGATCCGCTGCTCGGCGAGGAAGTCCAGTACGCCGCTGTCGAAGCGGAAGTTCTCCACGGCGTCCAGGACGCGGCCGGTGCCCGCCACGACGCCGTAGCGCCGGCCCTCGGGCAGGCGGCGGGTGAAGACCTCGAAGACCGAGCGGCGGTCGGCGGTGCCGGACCGCAGCGCACCCTGCAGCATCGTGAGTTCGTACCGGTCGGTGAAGAGGGCCGTCGATGGAACGTCCACCGGGAGCCTCAGGTCCGCAGCGTTCATGGCACCAGATGCTACCCCCAGATCTCGTCAGAGTGACGATTTCTGGGACGTGATCTACGGAACCCCTGCTCGGGCCTGTGTGCGAAACCCGGACCCCGTTTGTGCGGGGCGGGGGTGCGAGTGGCAGCATGGGAATCGTGAGTGTTGCACCGGTCGAGATCGAACGGCCCGAAACGGGCGAGTCGCCCTTCGCGGTGGCCGAACCCGATGTTCCTTGGGTGACCCTGGTTCATAACGACCCCGTCAACCTCATGAGTTATGTGACGTATGTGTTCCAGGCCTACTTCGGCTACTCCAAGGACAAGGCGCACCGGCTGATGCTCGACGTCCATCACAAGGGCCGCGCGACGGTCTCCAGTGGCAGCCGTGAGGAGATGGAGCGCGACGTGCAGGCGATGCACGGCTACGGGCTCTGGGCGACGCTGTCGCAGGACCGTTGATGGCCGGGCACTTCGAGCCGCTGGCCGGCGGCGGGGCGGCCGTCGCCCTGGACGAGGTCGAGGTCTCCATCCTGCGCAGCCTGGCCGTGCAGCTCCTGGAGCTGATCGGCCCGGGTGACGACGAGGGCCCGGACGCCGCCGACCCACTGGCCCGGCTGTTCGCGGAGGGCCCCAGCGAGCCCCCGGCCGACCCGGCCCTGGCCCGGCTGTTCCCCGACGCCTACGGCGACCCGGACAGGGAGCAGGACCGGCAGGAGCGCGCGCACGCCGCCGAATTCCGCCGCTACACCGAGAACGATCTGCGCACCCGCAAGCGCGAGGACGCGCTCGGGATGGTCCGCTCGCTGGACTCGCTGACGGTGTCGGGCGACGACGCCGCGGTGCTCCGGCTGACCCCCGAGGACTGCGGGCGCTGGCTCGGCGCGCTCAACGATCTCCGGCTGACCATCGGCACCCGGCTGGAGATCACGAACGAGGACGACGGGGACGAGCTGTTCCGGCTGCCGGACGAGGACCCGCGCAAGCCGATGATCATGGCCTATCTCTGGCTCGGGGGCCTGCAGGAGACCCTCGTCGAGGCCCTGACGGCCTGACGGCCTGATGCCCCGGCCAAAAGGGGAATGAGCTGCTCCGGGGCCGTTCCGGCCCCGTTCGCTCAGCGGATCCGCTCATCCGGATAACGATCGAGTCACCAGTGCTCGCGGCTATTGGTGTCCCAGGTCACTTGTGTCCGGATTTTTTTGTGCCGTGCGCCACAAGAACGCCGATGATCTCATCTTTACACGTGATACTTCTTGCCGACCTGCCTCTGCGACGCCACCCCTGTCGCAGCGGAAGCGCTAGCCGACCGACCGTCGGCGCTGAGCAGGACTCCATCCGGGGGGATCGGAACCCGATCCGGAGCATCCGGATCGGTATGGAGAAAGGCGCACCACCATGACCTCTGAGCAGGTCGCCGACCGCACCGCTGTGCGGGACGGAGAGGGAAGCGGCAAGGAAGCTTCCGAGGGTTACCAGCGGGGACTGGGCAACCGACAGATTCAGATGATCGCCATTGGTGGCGCCATCGGCACCGGCCTCTTCCTGGGCGCGGGCAAAGCAATCTCGAAGGCCGGACCCAGCCTGATCCTGGCCTATGCGATAGCCGGCCTGGTCATCTTCTTCATCATGCGAGCGCTCGGTGAGCTGCTCATGTACCGTCCGGTGTCGGGCTCCTTCTCGGACTACGCCCGCGAGTTCCTCGGCCCCTTCTGGGGCTATGTGACCGGATGGACGTACTGGCTCTTCTGGGTCGTCACCGGCATAGTCGAAGTGACCGCCGCGGCCTCCTATGTGCAGTACTGGAACAAGTCGATCCCGCAATGGGTCTCGGCGCTGGTCTTCACGGTCATCCTCTACTTCGCCAACCTGATCTCCGTGAAGCTCTTCGGTGAGCTGGAGTTCTGGTTCTCGATGGTCAAGGTCACCGCCATCATCGGCATGATCCTCATCGGTATCGGCGTGCTCACCATCGGCTTCTCCGACGCCGGTGACACCGCCACCGTCACCAACCTCTGGAACGACGGCGGATTCTTCCCGCACGGCATCGGCAACACCCTGATGACCCTGCAGATCGTGATGTTCGCCTTCCTCGCCGTCGAGCTGGTCGGCGTCACCGCGGGCGAGGCCAAGGACCCGGAGAAGACGCTCCCCAAGGCGATCAACACCGTGCCGTGGCGCATCGCGGTCTTCTACATCGGCGCGCTGATCATCATCCTGGCCGTGGTCCCGTGGGGCGAGTTCATGCCGGGCGTCAGCCCGTTCGTGGCCGCCTTCCAGAAGATCGGCCTGCCGGCCGGCGCCGGCATCGTCAACTTCGTCGTCCTCACCGCGGCGCTGTCGTCCTGCAACTCCGGCATGTACTCCACCGGCCGCATGCTGCGCGACCTCTCGCTCAACGGCCAGGGCCCGAAGTTCTTCGGTCAGCTGACCAAGAAGGGCCTGCCGCTGCGCGGCACCACCTTCTCGGCCGCGCTGATGCTGGTCGGCGTCGTGATCAACTACGAGTGGCCGGGCAAGGCGTTCGACTACGTCGTCTCCTTCGCGACCATCTCCGGCATGTGGGCGTGGATCGTGATCCTCGTCGCCCAGCTGCGCTACCGCCGCAAGGCCGACCGCGGCGAGCTCCCGCAGTCCGCGTTCCGCGCCCCCGGCGCGCCGTGGACCAGCCTCTTCGCCCTCGCCTTCATCTTCATGGTCATCGTGATGATGGGCATCGACAAGGACGCGCGGATCTCGCTGTACTGCGCCCCCGTCTGGGCGGCGATCATGTGGGTCTCGTACGTCGTGCTCAAGAAGCGCAACCCCGAGGCGTTCGAGCGCAAGGAGTACTCGCAGGTCTCCTGACGCCCGTCAGCTGAGTGAAAGGACCCGCCCGTACCACTGGTACGGGCGGGTCCTTCGCGTTCGGTCCTGCGGCGGCGGCCGTGTTCCGAATCCGGCCATGTTCTTGAAACATCGCGACCGGCCCGCGCGACGCACACCCCTTCTATTGTGGGCGCATGCTGACCATCACCCAGGCCCTGTACGACCGGATCGTCGCGCACGCCCGCGCCGACCACCCCGACGAGGCGTGCGGCGTGGTCGCCGGCCCGGCCGGCAGCGACCGCCCCGAGCGGTTCGTCCCGATGCTCAACGCGGCCCGGTCGCCCACGTTCTACGAGTTCGACTCGACGGACCTGCTGAAGCTCTACCGCGAGATGGACGACCGCGACGAGGAGCCCGTCGTGATCTACCACTCCCACACCGCGACCGAGGCCTACCCCTCCCGCACCGACGTCTCCTACGCGGGCGAACCGGGCGCGCACTACGTCCTGGTCTCCACGGCCGACGGCGACGGCGCCGGGCCCTTCCAGTTCCGCTCGTTCCGGATCGTCGAGGGCGAGATCACCGAGGAGGACGTCGAGGTGGTCGAGGCCTACTGACCGGCCCCTTCCCGCTCACCACTCAAGACGACCTGTTTCACATACCGGGACGAACATACGGCTGCCGTACGGGGAATCGATACGATGCGCCCACAGTTCTCCCTCAGGAACCAGGAACCTCCCGCACTCCGACAGGAGCACCAACCCATGGCCATCGAGGTCCGCATCCCCACCATCCTCCGCACCTACACCGACGGCCGGAAGGCCGTCGAGGGCAGCGGCGCCACGCTCGACGAGCTCTTCAAGGACCTGGAGACCCGCCACGCCGGCATCCGCGAGCGACTGGTCGACGAGTCCGGAGAGCTGCGCCGCTTCGTGAACGTCTACCTCAACGACGAGGACGTCCGCTTCCTGGCCGGGATCACCACCGAGCTCGGCGACGGCGACAGCGTCACCATCCTCCCGGCCGTCGCCGGCGGCATGGCCTAGATCGGGCAGCCGGTGCGCTACGACAGCCCCCTGGCCGCGGTGGGCAACACCCCGCTCGTCCGCCTGCCGCGCCTGTCCCCGTCCGCGTCCGTGCGGATCTGGGCCAAGCTGGAGGACCGCAACCCCACGGGATCGGTCAAGGACCGCCCCGCCCTGCACATGATCGAGCAGGCGGAGAAGGCCGGCCGGCTCACCCCGGGATGCACGATCCTCGAGCCCACCTCCGGCAACACCGGCATCTCCCTTGCCATGGCCGCCAAACTCAAGGGCTATCGCATGGTGTGCGTGATGCCCGAGAACACCAGCGAGGAGCGGCGGCAGCTGCTCGCCATGTGGGGCGCCGAGATCATCCCCTCGCCCGCCGCCGGCGGCTCGAACACCGCCGTGCGGGTGGCCAAGGAGCTGGCCGAGCAGCACCCCGACTGGGTGATGCTCTATCAGTACGGCAACCCCGACAACGCCGGTGCCCACTACGCCACCACCGGCCCCGAGATCCTCGCCGACCTCCCCGAGATCACCCATTTCGTGGCCGGCCTCGGCACCACCGGCACCCTGATGGGCGTCGGTCGTTATCTGCGCGAGCACCGGCCCGGCGTGCGGATCGTCGCCGCCGAGCCGCGCTACGACGACGTCGTCTACGGCCTGCGCAACCTCGACGAGGGCTTCGTGCCCGAGCTCTACGACGCGTCCGTCCTCACCACCCGCTTCTCCGTGGGGTCCGAGGACGCCGTCCGTCGCACCCGCGAACTCCTCGCCGAGGAGGGCATCTTCGCGGGCGTGTCCACGGGCGCGGTGCTGCACGCCGCGCTCGGCGTCGCACGCAAGGCGGTACGCGCCCAGGAGAGCGCCGACATCGTCTTCATCGTGGCCGACGGCGGCTGGAAGTACCTCTCCACCGGCGTCTACACCGCCGCCACCACCGAAGAGGCGGTCGAGACGCTGCACGGCCAGCTCTGGGCGTAGCGTTCCCGTGCCGTCCGCGCGCGCCGGTCCGTATGAACAGACCGGTCCGTAAAGAACAGAACTGTGCACGGATGAACTGCTACTACCGATGTTGGGAAGCGGCTGACATCATCCCGTAGGAGACGCACATGAACTGTCCCGCATGTGGATCTTCGGACATGAGGCAACTCAACAATGGAAACTGGCAGTGCGGAAGCTGCGGCGCAGTCACGGCTGGATAGGGCGGCGTGGGATGCGCTCGCCCCTGAAACGCGCGAGCGGCTGGCGGCCTTCATGTCGCCGGAGGTCTTCACCGTGACGGCGGGCAGCAAGGAGTCGGCCGAGCGCTTCCAGCGCTTCATGGACACCCTCGACCGCGCCGAGCGGCACCGCCCCCTCTAGGGGGTGTCCGCACTCCCTGGGGCATGCCCTAAGGCGCCCGGCTCCGGCCGCGTACCGTCCGTGCGGCCGCGCCACCCGGGCGTACGTATGTCCCCCTGCCCGTCCCCGTGAGGGCCCCGTCCGCGCCGTGTCGTCCGGTACGGGCGGGGCCCTGTGCCGGTGCGGGGGGTTGCCGGGCGCCTTAGCGGACCACGTCCGTCCTGGTGATTCCGCCCACACGCCCCGCCCCGGAGGAGTCCGCGCCTCCATCTCGTCTTACCCTCGACTGCACCGCATGGCCCCCCGTAACCAGCCCACGGAGGTTCAGGCCCGCATGAAGCTCACCGTCGTCGGATGCTCGGGCTCGTTCCCGTCCACGGAATCGGCCTGCTCGAGCTATCTGGTGGAGGCCGACGGCTACCGGATCCTCCTCGACATGGGCAACGGCGCCCTCGGCGAGCTGCAGCGCCACATCGGTCTGTACGACCTCGACGCCGTGCTGCTGTCGCATCTGCACCCCGACCACTGCATCGACATGTGCGGCTACTTCGTCGCCCGCTACTACCGCCACGAGGGCGGCCGTGCCGACGCCATACCCGTCTACGGCCCGGAGGGGACCGAGCGGCGGCTGGTCACCGCCTACGGCGACGTCCCCCACGAGGCCTGCATGAGCGAGGTCTTCGACTTCCGCACCCTCACGCCGGGCACGTTCTCCCTCGGCCCCCTCACGATCCGCACCGCCCGGGTGAGCCACCCCGTGGAGGCGTTCGCCTTCCGGGTCGAGCACGACGGCTCGGCGCTGGTGTACTCGGGCGACACGGGCCCGTGCGAGGCGTTGTCCGAGCTGTCGTGGGGGGCGGACCTGCTGCTGTGCGAGGCGTCCTTCACGCACGGCAAGGAGGACATCCCCGATCTCCACCTCAACGGCCTCGAGGCGGGGCAGACGGCCGCCCGGGCCGCCGTGGGGCGTCTCGTCCTCACCCACATCCCGCCGTGGACGGACCCCCTCACCAACCTCCGCGACGCGCGCTCGGTCTACGACGGCCCGGCGGAGCTGGCCCACGCGGGCGCGGTCTACGAGCTGTAGGGGCGCGGACGGTACGTACGCACAAGGCCCGCGGAACCGGAGTGGTTCCGCGGGCCTTGTCGGTCCGGCCGGGCGCTACGGCCCCGGTGCCGTCAGGACTTGATGTCCTCCAGCTGGCCCTCGGGCTCACGGCCCGGGGTGGGGAGGTTGAACTTGGTGATCGCGAAGCGGAACACCACGTAGTACAGGGCGCCGAAGCACAGGCCCACCGCGGCCAGCATCCACGGCTTGCTGGCGATGCCCAGGTTCAGCAGGAAGTCGATGGCGCCGGCCGAGAAGCCGAAGCCGTCCTTCATGCCGAGCGCCCAGGTCAGGGCCAGCGAGACACCGGTGAGCACCGCGTGGACGGCGTAGAGCGCCGGGGCGATGAACATGAAGGTGAACTCGATCGGCTCGGTCACACCCGTGACGAACGCGGTGAGCGCGAGGGAGAGCATCATGCCGCCGACGACCTTGCGGTTCTCCGGGCGGGCGCAGTGGACGATCGCCAGGCACGCGGCCGGCAGCGCGAACATCATGATCGGGAAGAAGCCGGTCATGAACTGTCCGGCGTCCGGGTCGCCGGCGAGGAAGCGGGCGATGTCGCCGTGCTTGCCGTTGAAGTCACCGGCCTGCAGCCACGGGAAGGAGTTGAGCAGGTGGTGCATGCCGACGGGGATCAGCGCGCGGTTGGCGACGCCGAAGATGCCCGCGCCCACGGCGCCGGAGCCGACGAGCCACTCGCCGAAGTTGTGCAGACCCGTGCCCAGGACCGGCCAGATGAGACCGAAGACGATGCCGATGACCAGACCGGCGAACGCCGAGAGGATCGGGACGAGGCGGCGGCCGCCGAAGAAGCCCAGCCAGTCGGGGAGCTTCTTGCGGCTGTAGCGCTGGTAGAGCAGGGCCACCACGAGACCCATGACGACACCGCCGAGGACGCCGGCGTTGACGGGCGCCTCGTTCATGACGATCTTGCCGTCGACGACCGCGGCGACCTTCGGCAGGTTCTTGTCGGTGAAGGTGGCGAGCACCTCCTTGAAGACCAGGTAACCGGCCACGGCGGCCAGCGCCGTGGAGCCGTCGGACTTCTTCGCGAAGCCGATCGCCACACCGACGGCGAACAGCAGCGCCATGTTGCCCAGCAGCGCGTTGCCGCCGGCCGACATGTAGCTCGCGACCTTGGTGATGAACTCGGGGAACGACTCGCGGCCGAGCATGTCGTTGTTGCCGAGGCGCACCAGCAGTGCGGCGGCGGGCAGGACCGCGACCGGCAGCATCAGGCTGCGGCCGATACGCTGGGCGACGGCCATGGCGCCGGCGCCCCGCTTCTTCTTCTGCGGTGCCGCCTCTTCAGGCGCTGTCTTCGCCGCCTTGGCTGCCGTACTCATCGGATTCCTCCAGGTGAGGCGGGCGCTCGGGGGGATGGGGGACGGCCCGCATTTGGTCTACACCACTAGTGGTTTAGACCTGTTGTAGCACGTGAGTCGGGCATAAAGGAATCCACAGTTCCAGGTGCTGTGGGCCACATCCGTAAAGATCACGTGAAGCTTAGGCGCTGCGTCACGTCGCGTTCACCACACGGTGACGGCGGGGGCCGTCGGGCCGCCTTCTATTCGACGTTCTTCTTCTCGATCTCCTCGGCCAGTTCCTCGGGTTCCCGCCCGGGCGTCGGCAGATCGAAGAAGGTGATGGCGAAGCGGAAGATCGCGTAATAGACGGCCGCGAAGCCGAGCCCGATCGGAATGATCAGCCACGGTTTGGTCGCCAGCCCCCAGTTGATGACGTAGTCGATCAGCCCGGCCGAGAAGCTGAAGCCGTCGTGGACCCCCAGCCCCCAGGTGAGCGCCATCGAGACGCCGGTCAGCAGGGCGTGCGCCACGTACAGCAGCGGGGCGATGAAGAGGAAGGAGTACTCGATCGGCTCGGTGATGCCCGTGACGAACGAGGTCAGGCCGACCGAGAGCATCATGCCGCCCACCGTCTTGCGGTGCTCGGGGCGCGCGCAGTGCGCGATGGCCAGCGCGGCGGCCGGCAGGGCGAACATCATGATGGGGAAGAAGCCGGAGGTGAACTGCCCGGCGTTCGGGTCGCCCGCCAGGAAGCGGTTGATGTCGCCGTGCACCACCGTGCCGTCCGGCGTGGTGTAGGAGCCGAACTGGAACCACACGAAGACGTTCAGGAACTGGTGCAGGCCGATCACCAGCAGCGCGCGGTTGGCGACGCCGAAGATGCCCGCGCCGGTGGCGCTCAGGTCGGACAGCCACTCGCTGAAGCTCGTCAGCCAGCCGCCCACCGTCGGCCAGACCCCCAGGCACAGCACGGCGAAGGCGATGCCCACGAACGCCATGATGATCGGTACGAGCCTGCGGCCGTTGAAGAAGCCCAGCCAGTCCACCAGCCGGACCCGGTGGAAGCGCTGCCAGAACCAGGCCGCCAGCAGGCCCATGACGATGCCGCCGAAGACGCCGGGGTTCTGGTACGAGGCCGCCGCCGGCGTGCCCGCCGCGGTGACGCACACGCCGCTCAGCAGGCCCAGGACGATCGGCTTGGAGCCGGCGGGGCAGGCCTGGGGGAACTGGTGCAGCACCGCGTAGTAGACGAGGAAGCCGGCCACCGCCGCGAGCGCCGTGGAGCCGTCCGACTTCTTCGCCATGCCGATGGCCACCCCCACCGCGAACAGCAGCGGCAGGCCCAGCGAGGAGTCCAGCAGCGCCCCGCCCGCGCCGGCCATGACCTTGGCGACGTCCGTCCAGCCCAGCCCGTCCCTGCCGAACACGTCCGGCTGCCCGAGCCGGTTGAGGATGCCCGCCGCGGGGAGGACCGCGATCGGCAACTGCAGGCTGCGGCCCATCTTCTGCAGGCCCTGGAAGAGGCCGTGCAGGCGCTTGCGCTCCGGCGGACGCGCCGCGGCGGTCGAGCTCATCTGCGTCCTCCGGCTGCTGGCATACTGGTGTAGACCACTTGCGGTGCGGTCGCGGACCTCCCGGAACGGGTGTGCCGGGTGTCCGCCATCTTTCGGTAGATGACGGACATACGCCCGCATAGTTGGGCTATACGTGGGTAACCGTGTGAAAGCCGGTCGGCGGGATCGCCGAGGGGCTGAGACAACCAGGAGTGCACATGGCCAGCAAGGCTGAGAAGATCGTCGCCGGCCTCGGCGGGATCGACAACATCGAGGAGATCGAGGGCTGCATCACCCGCCTCCGCACCGAGGTGAACGACCCCTCCCTCGTCGACGAGGCCGCCCTCAAGGCCGCCGGCGCCCACGGCGTCGTGACGATGGGCACCGCCATCCAGGTCGTCATCGGCACCGACGCCGACCCGATCGCCGCCGAGATCGAAGACATGATGTGAGCTGAGCCCCAGGCTCCTCGCACAGGGCCCCGTACCGGTTCAAGCCAACCGGAACGGGGCCCTCTGTTGTCCGGATAGGCTCATCACCATGTCTCGCATCGACGGCCGTACCCCCGACCAGCTCCGCCCCGTGACCATCCAGCGCGGCTGGAGCAAGCACGCCGAGGGCTCCGTCCTCGTCTCCTTCGGCGACACCAAGGTCTTCTGCACCGCCAGCGTCACCGAGGGCGTGCCCCGCTGGCGCAAGGGTTCCGGCGAGGGCTGGGTCACCGCGGAGTACTCGATGCTGCCCCGCTCGACCAACACCCGCGGCGACCGCGAGTCCGTCCGCGGCAAGATCGGCGGCCGTACCCACGAGATCTCCCGCCTCATCGGCCGCTCCCTGCGCGCCGTCATCGACTTCAAGGCGCTCGGCGAGAACACCATCGTCCTGGACTGCGACGTCCTCCAGGCCGACGGCGGCACCCGCACCGCCGCCATCACCGGCGCCTACGTCGCGCTGGCCGACGCCATCGCCTGGGCCCAGGGCAAGAAGCTCGTCAAGCACGGCCGCAAGCCGCTGACCGGCACCGTCTCCGCCGTCAGCGTCGGCATCGTCGACGGCGTCCCCCTCCTCGACCTCTGCTACGAGGAGGACGTCCGCGCCGAGACCGACATGAACGTCGTCTGCACCGGCGACGGCCGCTTCGTGGAGGTCCAGGGCACCGCCGAGGCCCAGCCCTTTGACCGCGACGAGCTCAACCGCATCCTCGACCTCGCCGTCGCCGGCTGCGCGTCCCTGGACGCCGCCCAGCGCGAGGCCCTCGCCCGCACGCTCTGACACACCCCCCGTCCCGGGGGTCCCGGCGTGGCCCCCGGGATAATCAGGACCCATGAAGCGCCTGATCCTCGCCACCCGCAACGCCCACAAGGTCACCGAGCTCCGCGCGATCCTGGCCGGGGCCGGCCTCGACGTCGAACTCGTCGGCGCCGACGCCTACCCCGAGATCCCGGACGTCAAGGAGACCGGCGTCACCTTCGCCGAGAACGCCCTCCTCAAGGCCCACGCCCTCGCCCGCGCCACCGGCCACCCGGCCGTCGCCGACGACTCCGGCCTGTGCGTCGACGTCCTGAACGGCGCCCCCGGCATCTTCTCGGCCCGCTGGGCGGGCCGGCACGGCGACGACAAGGCCAACCTGGACCTCCTGCTGGCCCAGCTCTCCGACATCGCCGACGAGCACCGCGGCGCCCACTTCGCCTGCGCGGCCGCGCTCGCCCTCCCGGACGGCACCGAGCGCGTCGTCGAGGGCCGCCTCGAGGGCACGCTGCGCCACGAGCCGGCGGGCTCGGGCGGCTTCGGCTACGACCCCGTCCTGCAGCCCCTCGGCGAGTCGCGCACCTGCGCGCAGCTGACGGCGGAGGAGAAGAACGCCATCAGCCACCGCGGCGAGGCCTTCCGGGCGCTGGTGCCCGTGGTGCGCGAGCTGCTGGGCTGAGACCGAACGCCGAAGGGCCGCCCCGCGACGCGCGGGACGGCCCTTCGTTCGTGTGCGGCCGGAGGGACTCGAACCCTCACGGGTGTTACCCCACTGGGACCTAAACCCAGCGTGACTGCCAATTCCACCACGGCCGCCGGTCACGGCCATCGTATCGGCCCCCAGGCGGTAGTTGGGAGGCGGTCCGGGCGGCGCGCGCCCCGCGCCGGACACATCACCGGCGCCCGCGCGGCGAAGCCGGTGCGCCCCGACGGGAACGCGGAGTGCCGTTTCACCGTCCCTCAGAGCGGGAGTGGACACGCCCGTGAACGAACACCCGCACGTGATCGAGGAAGAGAGCCCGATGACCGACCGCGCCGTGGCTCGTTGGGCGGGCATGCGCACCGTTGTGGCGATCCTGGCGGGAGCCGTCGTGCTGGTGCTCGGCGGGGTCTGGCTGGCCAACGCCACGGACCGCGCGCGCAGCGTCGACGAGGCGCCGAAGACCACCGCCGCCCAGAAGTCGCGGGCGGCCGGGCAGGAGTCGCAGGTGGAGGTCGACGACGCGGACTCGCGCGAGGTGCCGGGCGTGCGGGACTGCGGGGTCGGGGAGCCGGTGCCGGAGCCGACGATCATCACCCTCGACTGCTCCACCGCGGGCCGGGTGGCCAGCGGCATCCAGTGGGACCGGTACACGGCGGCCGGCGCGGACGGCAGCGGAGTGGTGCAGGTCTCCAGCGGCGCCGCGGGAGCGGCGGCCGGCAAGTCCTTCCCGGCGCGGCTGCGGCTGTTCGGGCCGAAGGAGGTGGACGGGCTGGTGGCCTTCACCGCCCTCGAGGTGACGTACACGGGTGCCACCCCCAAGGGGGAGCACACAGAGGTGTTCCCGATCGCGTGATGGGTATTCGTGGCCGGATCGCGCTCGCGATCTCCTTTGTCACCGCCTTGGCCGTCGTGGTCCTCGGCGTCGCCGTGCACCACATCTCGGGCATGGAACGCGACCGGCAGGCGCTGGCGTACCAGGACGGACTGCTCAGCTCCGCCCTGCAGATCTACCAGCGCGACGGCACCCTCGCGCTGGGCGCCCAGCTGGACGACTCCACGCTGCCGTTCCCCCTGGAGAAGGCCGTCGCCAAGGGGCAGTCGGGCACCTACATCAGCGGCGGCGACGACCCGCGCGTGTGGGCCGCGACGCCGGTCGGCGACGACAAGGTGCTGTCGATCTCGGCGTCGTACCCCGACCGCGACCCGCTGCAGGCCGCGCTGGACAAGGCGCTGGTGGTGGCCGGCGCGGCGACGGTGGCGCTGATGGCGGTGGTGGCGTGGTTCGTCGCGCAGAGCCTGTCGCGGCGGCTGCGGCTGAGCGCCGCGGCGGCCCGGCGGATCGCCTCCGGCGAGGCGCCCGACGCGGACGCGCTGCACGCCGGCGGCCGTGACGAGGTCGCCGAGCTGGGCCGGTCGGTGCACCACATGGCCATGTCGCTGGCGGCGCGGGTGTCGGCGGAGCGGCAGTTCACGGCGGACGTGGCGCACGAGCTGCGCACCCCGGTCGCGGGACTCGTGGCGTCCGCGGAGCTGCTGCCGCATCCGCGCGCCGTGGAGATGGTGCAGGAGCGCGCGCAGACGATGCGCGCGCTGGTGGAGGACCTGCTCGAGGTCTCCCGGCTGGACGCCGGGGTGGAGAGCGCCCAGCTCGAGGCGGTGGAGCTGCCCTCGCTGGTGCACGGCATCGTCAAGCGGGCGCGCGGCCAGCGCGGGGTGGACGACGTGGCCGTCGAGGTGATCGGCGAGGGCCGGATCGTGGTCACCGACGCCCGCCGGGTGGAGCGGGTTCTGGTCAACATCCTCGCCAACGCCGCCAAGCACGGCCGTCCCCCCATCGAGATCACCGTGGAGGGCACCCGGATCGTCGTCCGCGACCATGGCGACGGCTTCCCGCCGGGCCTGGTGGACCAGGGGCCGCGCCGGTTCCGTACGGCCGCGCCGGAGCGTGGCACGGGCCACGGCCTGGGGCTGACGATCGCGGTGGGCCAGGCGGCGGTGCTCGGGGCGCGGCTGGCGTTCGGGTCGGCGGAGGGCGGTGGCGCCCGGGCCGTCCTCGACCTGCCGGAGGCCGAGGACGAGGGCGAGCCCGAGCGGTCGCCGTGCCCGCGGGCGGTTACAGCCCCAGGTCCTTGATGATCTTCGCGACGTGGCCGGTGGCCTTGACGTTGTAGAGGGCGCGCTCGACCTTGCCCTCCTCGTCGACGACGATGGTCGAGCGGATGACGCCGGTGACCGTCTTGCCGTACAGCTTCTTCTCGCCGAAGGCGCCGTAGGCCTCGAGGACCGCCTTGTCCGGGTCGCCGACGAGCGTGACCTTCAGGCTCTCCTTCTCGCGGAACTTCGCGAGCTTCTCCGGCTTGTCCGGGGAGACGCCGATGACGTCGTAGCCGTGCCCGGCGAGGAGGTCGAGGTTGTCGGTGAAGTCGCAGGCCTGCTTGGTGCAGCCCGGGGTGAGGGCGGCGGGGTAGAAGTAGACGATGACCTTGCGGCCCAGGTGGTCGGCGAGCGAGACCTGCTTGCCGTCCGCGTCGGGCAGGGTGAAGGCGGGGGCGGTCTCGCCGGGCTGCAGTCGCTCGCTCATGGCTCTCCTCGACAGATCGTGGTTACGGTCCCGAGGGTAGTCAGGTCACGGATCGGGGGTGCCGCGGGGCGCCGGGCCGGGGCAGCTGACAGACTGTAGTCATCACTCTTCATTCTTATCGACGAGACGGAGGCAGCGCGGTGGCGGAAGCCAGGACCCCTGCGCAGATCGAGGCGGACATCGCCCGTCGGCGGCAGGAGCTCGCCGTGACGCTCGACGAGATCGGTGTGCGGATGCACCCGAAGACGATCATCGGGGACGCCAAGGCGAAGGTCGCCTCCAAGGTGGACCACACGGCGGGCCGCGCGTATGTGGCGGCCAACCGGGTCGTCTCCGAGGTGCGCGCGCGCTTCACCGCCGAGGACGGCTCCCCGCGCCTGGAGAGGATCGTTCCGGTGGCCATGGTGGCCGTGGGCGTCGTGGGCCTGCTGGTGGCCTCCTCGAAGAAGTCCTCGAAGCCCTCCGGCCGCCGTAAGCGGTAGGTCACGGTGACCGGTTCGGGCCGGATGACGGCCCTGTGGCCTCGCCGCCGGGTCCGGGCAGGTACCGTCTTCGCGTGAGTACGAACACCACCCACGACAAGCTGCCCATCCGGATGCTCCACGACCGCGTGCTGGTCCGGACCGACATCCCCGAGGGCGAGCGCCGGTCCACCGGCGGCATCGTCATTCCGGCGACGGCGGCGGTGGGCCGCAGGCTCGCCTGGGCCGAGGTCGTCGCGGTCGGGCAGAGCGTACGCACGGTCGAGCCGGGCGACCGGGTGCTCTACGACCCGGAGGACCGCGCCGAGGTGGAGGTCCGCGGGGTCGCCTACGTCCTGATGCGCGAGCGGGACCTGCACGCGGTGGCGGCGGAGCGCCTCGAGGGGTCCGAGGACTCCACAGGTCTCTACCTCTGACGGATGTCCCTGTCCGTCCACTTTTGATACGGTCGTCATACCCGACGAGACGCGCCGTACCGGGTCAGGACAAGACGACGCACCCCTGGAGAGTCCCTTTCCCCCGGAGGTGCCGTCATGGCATGGGTCCTGCTCGCCGTCGCCGGTCTGCTCGAGGTCGGCTGGGCGATCGGCATGAAGTTCACCGACGGTTTCACGCGGCTGTGGCCGAGCGTGTTCACCGTCGCCGGCATCGTCGCCAGCATGCTGCTGCTGGCCCAGGCCGCCAGGACGCTCCCCATCGGCACGGCCTATGGAGTGTGGGTCGGCATCGGCGCGGCCGGGGCGGCGGTGCTCGGCATGACCGTGCTCGGCGAGCCGGTGACCGCCGCCCGGGTCCTGTTCATCGCCCTGCTGCTGGTGGCCGTGGTCGGCCTGAAGGCCACGTCCGGCCACTGAGCGGCCGTCAGTAGTCGTACCCCAGCAGGTCGCCGGAGCCCCGGCGCTCCGCCGGATGCCGCTCCTTGCCCTCGTTCGGCGGCCCGAACGTGGGCAGTCCCGGCGGCGTCGGGAAGCCCGGCGGGGTGACCGGCGGAACCGTGAACTCCGGTGGCTGCCGCGGGCCCTCGGTGGGCGGCGGGCTGAACGGCGGGACCGTCGTCGGCGGGGCGGTGGGCTCCGTCGGCGGGGCCGACGTCGGGCTCGGCTCGACGGGCGGCGTCACCACGCCGCTCTGCAGCTCCAGGTCGAAGTCGGTGGCCTCGGTGCCCTCCAGCGCGTCGGCGGTGTACGACGCCCAGATCCGCGCCGGATAGTCCCCGCCGTTCATGCGGGCCTCCCCGGCCGCCCCGTACAGCGGCTTCTGGTCGCCCGTGTCGGGGTCCTGGCCCATCACCGCCACGACGGTCGCCAGATCGGGGGTGTAGCCCGCGAACCAGGCGGCCTTGTCCTCCTCGGCCGTGCCCGTCTTGCCCGCCGCCGGCCGGCCCGCGGCCTGGGCCCTGCGGCCGGTGCCGCTCTCCACGACGCTCTGCAGGATCGAGGTCGTGGTGTCGGCGGCCTCGCGCGTCACCACCTGCTTGACCTCCCTGCCGTCCGGCAGCTGGATGTCCTCGCCCGACTTGGCCACCGACTCCACCAGCGTGTACGGGCCGTGCCGGCCGTGGTTGGCGAGCGTCGCGTAGGCCTGGGTCATGTCCAGGACGCTGGCGGTGGCGACGCCGAGCGCGATGGAGGGGGTGGCGGTCAGGTCGGGCGTCCGGGCGGGGACGCCGAGGGCGACGGCGGTGGCCTTGACCTTCGCGGGGCCGACGTCCTGGGCCATCTGCGCGTACACGGAGTTCACCGACAGGTCGGTGGCCTTGGTGACCGTGATCGGGCCGTAGGACCGGCCGTCCTCGTTCTCCGGCGCGTAGCCCACGGGGCCGCCGCTGCCCTGCACCGGCCGCCTGTTGGTGCCGTCGTAGATCGTGTACGGCGTGATCGGGCGGCCCTGCTGGGTGGTGGAGTCGTTGTCGACGGCCGAGGTGAAGACGAACGGCTTGAACGTGGAGCCGACCTGGTAGTCGCGCCGGGTGGCGTTGTTGACGTACTGCTTGGTGTAGTCGATGCCGCCGTAGAGGGCGACGACCTTGCCGGTCTTCGGGTCGATGGAGGCGCCGCCGGCGCGTACGTACCGGTCGACCTTGCGGTCGTCGCTGAGGTCGTCCATCAGCTGCCCGCGCACCGCGTCGACGAAGGCGGCCTGCTTCTTCCTGTCGATCGTCGTGGTGACGCGATAGCCGCCGGCGGCCAGCGTCGTCTCGTCGATGATCTTGTTGGTGGTGAGGTAGTCCTTGACGGCCTCCACCAGATAGCCGCGCTGTCCCGTCATGCTCAGCCGCGGCTTGGTCTTGCCGGGCATCGGGAACGTGATCCGCGCCCGCTCGTCCTCCCCGAGCCACTTCTTCTTCAGCATGCCGTCGAGGACGTAGTTCCAGCGGGCCAGCGCCCGCGGCTTGTTCTCGGGATGCGCGCCCACGTCGTAGGCGCTGGGGGCGTTGAGGAGGGTGGCGAGGTAGGCGCCCTCGGCGGTGGTGAGCTTGTCGGAGTCCTTGCCGTAGTACGCCTGGGACGCGGCCTGGATGCCGTAGGCGTTGCGCCCGAAGTAGCTGGTGTTGAGATAGCCCTCGAGGATGTCGTTCTTGCTCTCCTCGCGGTCCAGCTTGATGGCGATGAAGAACTCCTTCACCTTGCGGCTGATGGTCTGTTCCTGGCCGAGGTAGTAGTTCTTGACGTACTGCTGGGTGATCGTCGAACCGGACTGCTTCCCCTTGCCGGTGACGGTGTTCCAGGCGGCGCGCAGCATCGCCTCGGGATTGACCGCCGACTCGGAGTAGAAGTCGCGGTCCTCGGCGGCGAGGACGGCGTGCTGGACGTCCTTGGGGACGCGGCTGAGCGCCACGCTCTCGCGGTTGACCTCGCCGTCGCGGGCGAGCTGGGAGCCGTCGGAGTAGAGGAAGACGTTGCTCTCGGCGACGGCGGCCTTGTTGGCCGGGGGGATGTCGACCAGCAGATAGCCGGCGACCAGCGCGCCCACGATCAGCAGGACGATCAGGAGGAAGCCCCCGAGCACCATGCGCCAGGTGGGCACCAGCCGGCGCACGCCCGTGCGCCGGGGGCGGCGGCCTCGTCCGCCGGGCGCGCCGGGTGCCGCGGCCGCCTCCCCCCGCGGGGCCCAACGGGGCGGCGCGTGACCAGCACCGGCGGACCGCTGCTGTGACTGCTCGTCGCTCATGTCTCCAGGGACTCCTCGGCCGCCGCCGAGGTTGTGCGGCCACGGCGGAGCAGTATCGGGTCGGGCGGTTCCGAACTGCGTCGTACGCCCCGAAAGACACTGTCGCATCAAGCGTTCCGGCTGAAGGTCCCAGCGCACGTTTGACAGCTCCGTAAGGGCCGTTCAGGCCAGCCCGACCACTCCATGGGGTGAAATTCCGTGGTTCGAGGACGATACGTACGGCTAGGCTCGTGCGCTTCGGCGACGACGAGGGGGATCGCGGGATGCGGCTGTACGCGGCCGTCGCGGCCGGCGGCTTCCGGCGGTACGCGACGTACCGGACGGCCACCGCCGCCGGGGTGTTCACCAATACGGTCTTCGGTTTTATCGTCGCCTCCACCTACATCGCCCTGTGGAACGAACGCCCGCACCTGGGCGGCTACGACCGGGCGCAGGCGCTGACGTTCGTCTGGGTCAGCCAGGCGCTGCTGGCCTCCGCCTCGCTGCTCGGCGGGGGCTTCCAGGAGGAGCTCCAGGACCGCATCCGCTCCGGCGACATCGCCGTCGACCTCTACCGGCCCGTGGACCTGCAGGCGTGGTGGCTGGCGAGCGACCTGGGCCGGGCGGCCTTCCAACTGCTGGGACGCGGCGTGGTGCCGCTGGCCGTCGGCGCCCTCGCCTTCGAACTCGCCCTCCCGGCCGACCCCGTGACCTGGCTGTACTTCCTGCTGTCGGTCCTCCTGGGCCTCGTCGTGGGCTTCGCCCTGCGCTATCTGGTGGCGCTGTGCTCCTTCTGGCTCCTCGACGGCGCCGGGGCGGGCATGCTGAGCGCCCTGCTGTGCATGTTCTTCTCCGGCACGCTGCTGCCCCTGAACGTCTTCCCCGGCGCCTTCGGCGAGGTCGCGCGGACCCTGCCGTGGGCGGCCATGCTGCAGGTGCCCGTGGACGTCCTCCTGGAGCGCCACCGGGGGACCGGCCTCGCCGCCGCGCTGGCCTTCCAGGCGGTGTGGGCGGCGGTCCTGCTCGCGGCGGGACGGCTGCTGCAGTCGGCGGCGACACGCAAGGTGGTGGTCCAGGGTGGCTGACGCCGCCGCGCGCCGGTGGGGCGAGGGACTGCGCTGCTACGGGCTCATCGTGGGCATGTGGGTGCGCTCGACGATGGCGTACCGCCTGTCCTTCCTGATGATGGCCGCGGGCAACTTCGCCGCCACCGCCCTGGACTTCGTGGCCATCGCCATCATGTTCTCCCACGTCGACGTGCTCGGCGGCTTCTCCCTCCCCGAGGTGGCCTTCCTCTACGGCACGACGAGCACCGCCTTCGGCCTCGCCGACCTCACGCTCGGCAACATGGACCGCCTCGGCCGGCGGGTGCGCGACGGCACCCTGGACGTGCTCCTGACGCGCCCGGTGCCCGTCCTCGCCCAGGTGGCCGCCGACCGCTTCGCGCTGCGGAGGGTGGGCCGGCTCAGCCAGGGAGTCCTGCTGCTGGCCTGGTCGCTGACGCGCCTCGACGTCCACTGGACGCCCGTGACGGTGGCGCTCGTCCCGCTGATGCTCGTCAGCGGAGCGGTCATCTTCGGGGCGGTCTTCGTCGCCGGGGCGGCGTTCCAGTTCAGGGCCGACGACGCCTCGGAGATACAGAACGCCTTCACCTACGGCGGGACGACGCTGCTGCAGTACCCGCCCACGGTCTTCGCCACCGACCTGGTGCGCGGGGTCACGTTCGTCGTCCCGCTCGCCTTCGTCAACTGGCTGCCGGCACTGCGCGTCCTGGGCCGCGACGACCCGCTGCGGCTGCCCGCCTGGGTCGACTTCGCCTCGCCCCTGGTGGCGCTCGGGTGCTGCGCGGCGGCCGCACTGGCATGGCGGACGGGACTGCGGAGCTATCGGAGTACGGGGAGTTGACGACAGTGGACGCGTTCATCGAGCTCGACGACGTGCGGAAGGTCTTCGACGTCCGCCGCAGAACGGGCCTCCTGCGCCGGGAACGCCACCAGGTGCGGGCCGTGGACGGCATCAGCTTCCGCGTGCCGCGCGGCGAGATGGTCGGCTACATCGGCCCCAACGGCGCCGGGAAGTCGACCACCATCAAGATGCTCACCGGCATCCTCACACCCAGCGGCGGGCGCCTGCGCGTCGCGGGCGTCGACCCCTCCCGCGACCGGACGGGGCTCGCCCGCCGCATCGGCGTGGTCTTCGGGCAGCGCACGACCCTGTGGTGGGACCTTCCCCTGCGCGACTCCTACGGCCTGGTGCGCCGCATGTACCGCGTCCCCGAGGACCGTTATCGCGCCAATCTCGAGCGCTGCGTGGAACTGCTCGACCTCGGCCGGCTGCTGGACGTGCCCGTACGGCAGCTCTCGCTCGGCCAGCGGATGCGCGGGGACATCGCGGCGGCGCTGCTGCACGATCCGGAGGTGCTCTATCTCGACGAGCCCACCATCGGCCTCGACGTGGTGAGCAAGACGAAGGTGCGCGAGTTCCTGCGCGAGGTGAACGCCGAGCGCGGCATGACCGTTCTGCTCACCACGCACGACCTGACCGACATCGAGCAGCTCTGCAAGCGGGTGATGGTCATCGACCACGGCCGGCTCGTGTACGACGGCGCTCTGGACGGGCTGCACGCGGTGGGGGAGAGCGAGCGGACGCTCGTGGTCGACCTGGAACACGAGATGCCGCCCATCACGGGAGTACCGGGGGCGCGCACGGTGAAGGTCGAAGGGACGCGGCAGTGGCTGGCGTTCGCCGCGACCCACAGCGCCGCGCCCGTCGTGGCGGCGGTGGCCGGACGGTATCCGCTGGTGGACCTGTCGGTGCGGGAGCCCGACATCGAGGAGGTCATCGCCCGGATGTACGCCGAACGACCCACGCCGTAGGCCCTTAGGCTGAACGCCATGATGAGCGAACTTCCTGAGATGCGGGCCTCCGACGCGGAGCGAGAGCGGATCGCCGAGGCCCTGCGCGAGGCCGTCGCCGAGGGGCGGCTGGACATGGAGGAGTTCGAGGAGAGGCTGGACGCCGCCTACAAGGCCCGCACCCACGCCGACCTGGAACCGCTCGTCCGGGACCTGCCGATGCCCTCCCGCACGGGCGCCGGGGCCGCCGGGCCGGCCACCGGGGACTGGGCCGGGCGGATCGGGGGCCGGGCGACGTCCAAGGGCGCCGTGGGCATCATGGGCGGCTTCCAGCGCCGCGGCGGATGGACCGTCCCCCGGCGGTTCACCGCCTTCACCTTCTGGGGCGGCGGCGAGATCGACCTGCGCGAGGCGCGGTTCGAGGACGGCGAGATCGTCATCCGCTGCTTCGCCGTCATGAGCGGCATGCAGGTCACCGTCCCCCCGGAGCTCGAGGTCCAGGTCGGCGGCATCGGCATCATGGGCGGCTTCGACGACAAGGCCTCCGGCCCGGGCACCCCCGGATCCCCCACGGTGCACATCACCGGCTTCGCCTTCTGGGGCGGCGTCGGCGTCGTCAGGAAGCTGCCGAAGGCCGAGCGGAAGCGGCTGCGGGAGGAGCGGCGCGAGGAGCGCCGCCTGGACCGCGAGGAGCGCCGGAACGACCGCAAGAGGCTGGAGTGATCGTTTCTCCTCGCGCCCGGGCCGCGGCTCACAGCGCGGCGGCCACCGGCCGGCTCTTGAGCCCGTCGAGGTCCAGGGCGTCGGCCATCGCGCGGTAGCCGGCGTCGCTGGGGTGCAGATGGTCGCCGCAGTCGTACGCCGGGAGGAGCTGCTGCGGGTTCGCGGGATCGCGCAGCGCCCGGTCGAAGTCGACCACATGGTCGAAGACGCCCCCGGCGCGGATCTCGGTGTTCACGCCCTGCCGCACGACCTCCTGCTCCGGCACGACGCCCTTGTGGCCGCTGATGGGCGTCAGCGTGGAGCCCACCACGCGCACCCCGCGCGCGTGCGCCCGCTCCACCAGCTGCCGCAGGCCCGCCACGATCCGGGCCGGGTCGGCCTGCTTGGGGCGGCGCAGGATGTCGTTGACGCCCAGTTCGACGACCACGACCCGCACGCCGGCCCGGGACAGCACGTCGCGGTCGAAGCGCTCGAGGGCGCTGGGGTTGTTCGCCGGGGAGGTGCCCTGGCCGCCGAGCAGGATCCGGTTGCCGCTGATGCCCTGGTTCAGCACGCCGTAGCGCGGTGCGTCGGGCTCGGAGCGCAGCCGGTCGGCCAGGAAGTCGGTCCAGCGGCGGTTGGCCCCCACGGTGGAGGACACGCCGTCGGTGATGGAGTCGCCGAGGGCCACCACCGAGCCGCGCGCCTCGGTGCTCCAGACGTCGACGCCGGTGACGTAGCGCCAGTACGGGCTCTTGGCGGTGTACGCGCCGGCCTCGGTGTCCTCGACCCGGTCGCCGTTCGCGAGGTAGGCGGTCTGACGGGCGTACGGGTGAAGGGTGACCGGGCCCGAGGGCGTGGGGGAGTAGGTGGTCACCATCAGGTCGGCCGCGTACCCGACGGCGAACCGGACCGGGTCGCTGACGGTGGCCCGGCCGGCCGGGATGGTCACCGTGCTGCGCCCGCCGAAGGTGAGCGCGCGCATGCTGCCGGGCACGGCGGCAGGGCCGCCCGGCGTGGCGGCGAGGGCCAGCGAGGCGTGGCTGACGGTCAGCGGGGTGGTCCCGAAGAGGTTGGACAGGTGCACCCGGGCGCTGCTGCCGGCGAGCGTGGTGTGCAGCACGTTGCGGATCGAGCGGCCCGGAAGGCCCTGGGGGGTGTCCGCCTCGGCCACCGCCGGGGAGGTGGACCAGGCGCCCACCCAGCCGCCCGTGGCGGCCGGCGCGGCCGAGCGCCGGGCCTCGTGGGCCCGGTCCGCGGGCCGGTCGTCGGACCCGCCCGCGGTGAGGAATATCGCGATCGAGACCACGATCACCACGCCCACCAGCGACGCGAGCACGGCGTACGCGGCGCCGTGGGGCAGGGGTGACCTCTTCATGGGCGGTTGTCTCCTGGGTACTGCGGAGCGTACGGCTCCGGGCCGGCCTGGCGGCCTGTGGGGGCGAGAGCCACGCAGCGCGTGCTCGTGACATGTCATGTGCGACTTGTCAGACGCGGGGAACTCTTCGTCCGTTCCCCGAGTAGGTCGGGCAGGGACAATGCACGTGAGGACAGCCGGAACGGGTGGTGCGGATGAAACGGTCCCATGGACAGGAATCGGCTGCCGCCGGTGACGGTGCGAATGCCGCCGATGGAGTGATGCCCGCCGTGCCCGGCGGACTCACCTACAGCGAGGCGGACGCCGAGAAACAGCGCGGCGTCCGCCGGATGAAGGCGCTCGCCACAGGGCTGCTGCTGGCCGTCGCGGCCGTCTACACGCTGGCCACGTGGGCCCGGACCACGGGGTGGGGCGGAGGCTGGGCCGGCTTCGTCGCGGCCGCCGCCGAGGCGGGCATGGTCGGCGCGCTCGCCGACTGGTTCGCCGTCACCGCGCTCTTCCGGCGGCCCATGGGCCTGCCGATCCCCCACACGGCCATCATCCCGACCAAGAAGGACCAGCTGGGACAGAACCTCGGCGACTTCGTCGGCGAGAACTTCCTCTCCGGCGAGGTGGTGCGGCAGCGGCTGCGTTCCGTCGGCATCGGCTCCCGGCTCGGCACCTGGCTGAGCCGGCCCGAACACGCCGACCGGGTGACCGACGAACTCGCCACCGCCCTGCGCGGCGCCCTGACCGTCCTGCGCGACGCCGACGTCCAGGCGGTCGTCGGCGAGGCCATCACCCGGCGGGCCGACGCCGCCGAGATCGCCCCGGGCATCGGCACGATGCTCGAGAGGATCGTCGCCGACGGGGGCCATCACAAGGTGGTGGACCTGGTGTGCGTACGGGCCCACGACTGGCTCGTCACCCACAGCGACTCGGTGATGTCGGCCGTCGCCGGCGGGGCCCCCGGCTGGACGCCGCGCTTCGTGGACCGCAAGGTCGGCGAGCGGGTCTACAAGGAGCTGCTCCGCTTCGTGACGGAGATGCGCGACATGCCGGATCATCCGGCGCGCGGCGCCGTCGACCGCTTCCTCGCGGACTTCGCCCACGACCTGACGTCCGACGACGACACACGCGCGCGTGTCGAGCGGCTGAAGTCCGAGGTGCTGGGCCGCGGCGAGGTGCAGGACATCATCGCCTCGGCGTGGTCGTCCGTGCGGGCGATGATCGTGGCCGCGGCGGAGGACGAGCGCAGCGAGCTCCGGACGCGCACCCGCGCCTCGATCCTCTCCCTGGGCGACCGGATGACCGGCGACGAGCGGCTGCGGCGGAAGGTCGACGGCTGGCTGGAGGACGCGGCCGTCTATGTGGTGACGACCTATCGGGACGAGATCACCGCGCTGATCACCGACACGGTGGCCGGCTGGGACGCGGAGCACACCTCCCGCAAGATCGAGGCCCACATCGGCCGAGACCTGCAGTTCATCCGGATCAACGGCACGGTGGTGGGGGCGCTGGCGGGGCTGGTGATCTACACGGTGTCCTGGCTGTCGGGGGCGTAGGCGACGCAGGGGGGCGGGCGGAGTCCGGGGTGCGGGGGCCGGGGCGGCGGCCGGGCTTCGCCGGTGCTGAGGCCGGAATCGGGGGCTTAGGGCGGAACGGGCTCGTCCGCGACCTAGGGTCGATCCGTGAAGAAACGTCCCAACCTGCTGTGGCTCCTGGCCCCGTACGTCCTCTACCTGGGCGCCCTCCCCCTGGTGGACCGCGTCCACCCGACCGTCCTGGGCCTGCCCTTCCTCTTCTTCTGGCTGCTGCTGGCGACGTTGCTGACCCCGGCCGCCGTCTTCCTCGCCTGGCGGGGCGACCGCAAGCGGGGACGCGCGTGAGCGGCGACGCCGCCGTCGCGTCGGCGATCTTCGGCGGATTCATGCTCCTGACCGTCGCCCTGGGCCTGCTGGCCGTCCGCGGCCACGGCCGCACCACCGGACTGGCCGAGTGGTCGGTGGGCGGCCGCAGCCTCGGCACGGTCTTCATCTGGGTGCTGATGGCCGGTGAGGGCTACACCAGCTTCAGCTACCTCGGCGCCGCCGGCTGGGGCTACAACCACGGCGCCCCCGTCCTCTACGTCATCGCCTACATGTCCTGCGGGTACGCGCTGGGCTACGTCGTCGGCCCGACGCTCTGGTCGTACGCCCGCCGGCACGGCCTCGTCACCATCACCGACATGGTGGCCCACCGCTACGGCCGGCCCTGGCTCGGCACGGCGGTGGCGATCCTGGCGACCGTGTGCCTGCTGCCGTACATCCAGCTGCAGATCACCGGCATGGGTGTCGTCGTCTCGACGATCTCCTACGGGGCGATCAGCCTGAACTGGGCCTACTTCATCGCCTTCGCGGTGACGACGGGCTTCGTGGTGGTGAGCGGCCTGCGCGGCAGCGCCTGGGTCTCGGTGCTCAAGGACCTCATGGTCATCGTCACGCTCGGCTTTCTCGCCTTCTACGTACCCCTGCACTACTTCGACGGCTACGGCCCCTTCCTGGACCGGATCGTGGCCGAGAAGCCGGACTGGCTGACCTTCACCGGGCACGGCGGCAGCGGGCTGGGCGGCAGCTGGTTCGTGACGACCAGCTTCCTCAACTCCCTGACGGTCGTCATCTTCCCGACCACCGTGGCGGGCTACCTGGGCGCGCGCAACGCCGACGCGCTGCGGCGCAACGCCATGCTGCTGCCGTTCTACAACGTGCTGCTGTTCGTGCCGATGCTGCTGGGCATGGCGGCGATCTTCGTGGTGCCGGGGCTGACCGGGGCCGGCTCGAACCTGGCGCTGTTCAAGCTGGTCGTCGACTCGCTGCCGGCCTGGGCGGTGGGCGTGATCGGGGTCGCGGCGGCGCTGTCGTCGATCGTGCCGATGGCGGTGTTCATGCTGGTCATCGGGACGATGTGGGGGAAGAGCGTGCTGGGCGCGATCCCCCGGCTGGCCGCCCGGCCGGACCGGCAGAAGACGGCGGCGCAGGTCGTGGTGGTGGCGGCGGGCACGCTGGCGCTGGTGCTCACCTACACCGAGCCCAACACGCTGGTGCGGCTGTCGCTGATCTCGTACGAGGGCATGGCCCAGCTCGTCCCCATGATTCTGCTGGGGCTGGTGTGGCGGCGGATGACGCTGTGGGGCGCGGTGAGCGGCCTGGTGGCGGGCGGTGCGCTGGTGTGCTGGCTGGTCTTCACCGGGCACGATCCCCTGTGGGGGGTGAACGCGGGCGCCGTGGCGCTGGTCGTGAACCTGGCCGTGGCGCTGGCGGTTTCGTTCTGGGGGCCCCGGACGGCCGACGCGCGGCCGGACGAGGAGGTGCTGGCGTCGGATCCGGGCCGGGATCCGGGCGCGGAGGCGGACCCGAGGGAGGGCGTTGTCAGTGGGGCGGTCTACCATCGGAACGACTGAACTGGTGAGCGGCTGAACTGCCGTTCTCTCATCCGACCGTGCGAGGGGGCCCGATGCGTCACGTACTGCGTGCCGTGGCGCGCGACGTGCTGTGGACGCACGTCAGCGTCTTCCTCCTCCTGCTCGGCGAACTGCTGCTGGCCGAGACCGGCCTGCTGTCCGCTGTCGCGCTCGCCGCGACCACCGCCGTCGCGCTCGCGCTGACGCTGTGCGCCGTCGCCGTGGCGGCCGCCCGCACGGGCGGTCCGCTCACGCCGACCCGAATACGCACGGCGATACGGGACCGGGAGCTGCGTACGGCGTTCCTCGCCCAGCGCGATCCCGACGCCCAGGGCCGCCGACGGCCCCGAGCGCCCGGCCTGCCCCTCCCGGCGGCCGCGTAGGCGCGCTCCGCGCATCCCTGTCCTCCCGCCGGCGGCAAGCTCTTCATCGCTTTCCGCCCGCGCTCACCGGGGTGCCCGGGGGCTGTGCCCACGTGGCTCGTCACGCCGAATTCCCTTGCTTCCTTCGGCACGACGAGACCCGTGGAGGGCTCACTCACCATGTCCGTCTTCTCTCCCCTCTTCACCTCACTCGGCTCGCTGCTCACGCATCTCGCCGACGCGCTCGACCCGCTGCTGGGCGCCTCGGCGACCGCCGGGGCGATCGTGGTGTTCACCGCGTGCGTGCGGCTGGCGCTGCACCCCCTGACCCGTTCGGCGGCCCGCGGCGAGCGGGCCAGGGCCGAGCTCGCGCCCCGGCTCGCCGAGCTGCGGCGGAAGTACGGCAAGAAGCCCGAACGGCTGAAGGAGGAGGCCGCCAAGCTCTACGCGGAGACCGGGACGTCCCCGCTGGCCGGGTGCCTGCCGATGCTGGTGCAGCTGCCGGTGTTCTACGTGATGTACCACCTGTTCTCGACCGGTGACGGAGGAGGCGATCTGCTGAAGCACAAGCTGCTGGCCGCGCCGCTCGGCGGGCGGTGGGCCGACGCCCTGGACGAGGGCGGCCCCCTGGGTGCGCAGGGGCTGGTGTACGTGGCGCTGTTCGCGCTGATGGCCGTCGTCGCCACCTGGACGTACCTGCGCAACCGCAAGACCGCGGCGGCGCTGCCCGCGGCGGCGGGCGCGGACGCCCAGGCGCCGGGGATGGCGACGATGGTGAAGCTGATGCCGCTGCTCTCCTTCGGCACGCTGGTCACGGCCGCCGTGGTGCCGCTCGCGGCGGGGCTGTACCTCGTGACGACCACCACGTGGACGGCGGTCGAGCGGGCGTACCTCCAGCCGCTGCGGACGCCGGAGGGGCGGGAGAAGCAGGCGGGGCGGGAGAAGCAGGCGGGGCGGGCTTCCGCCACGTAGGGCGTGTCCGACGGTCCCTGGGCGCCGTGGACCGAAAGGGGGCTTGTGGAGTGTGCCTCCGTTCTTGGACGATCGAGCGGAGGGGCTTGACGACTGGGGGGAGTTGTAGCGATGAGACTGCTGCGCGTGGGGCCCGCCGGGGCGGAACGCCCGGCGCTGCTCGAGGACGACGGGACGCTGCGTGATCTGTCCGGGCTGGTCCCGGACGTGGACGGCGCGCTGCTCGGCGACCGGGCCGCGCTCACCCACGTCCGGGCCGCCGTCGGCGCCCGCATCCTGCCCGTCCTCGACCCGAGGGGGCTGCGGATCGGCCCGCCGGTCGCCCGGATAGGCAAGATCGTCGGCATCGGCGCCAACTACCGGGACGCCGTGGCCGAGGCGGGCCTGGCGGCCCCGGCCGAGCCGGTGGTCTTCCTCAAGGCGCCGGACACGGTCGTCGGCCCGGAGGACACCGTGCTGGTGCCGCGCGACAGCGAGAAGACCGACTGGGAGGTCGAGCTCGCCGTCGTCATCGGCCGGACCGCGCGGTATCTGCGGACGGACGAGGAGGCTCTGGCATCGGTGGCGGGATACGTCATGGCCAACGACGTCACCGAGCGCGAGTTCCAGAACGAGCGCGGCGGCCAGTGGGACAAGGGCAAGAACTGCGAGACGTTCACTCCGCTGGGGCCGTGGCTGGTGACGGCCGACGAGATACCCGACCCCCAGGCGCTGGGCATGCGGCTGTGGGTCAACGGCGAGCTGATGCAGGACTCCGGCACGGCGGAGCAGATCTTCCCGGTCGCGTATCTGGTGCGGTACGTCAGCCGGTTCATGACGCTGTATCCCGGCGACGTCGTCAGCACGGGCACGCCCGCCGGGACCGCGTTCGGCAGGCCCGAGCCGAAGCCGTATCTGCGGGCGGGGGATGTGATGGAGCTGGAGATGGACGGGCTGGGGAGGCAGCGCCAGCAGGTGAAGAACGCGTAGGCCGTCCGGGGGCTGACGGGTGTGGCTCCGTGATCCGCTCCGCGCAATATGCATATTTTCGGATATGTCTCAGAGGGAGCGTGGAACGCGCCGGGTCGTCCGTTCGGTCGCCTCGGCCACGGCCACACTGGCCGCGGCCGGGGGCACCCTGCTGGCATGTGCCTTCGCGGCACCGGGCGCGGGTGACGGACGGTCCGTCGCCGGGCCGGGGCCCTGCGTGCCGGGCAGGTGCCCGGCCGCGTACCCCGACCCGCACGGCGGCGCGGTCGTGGGGCGCGACAACGGCGTCAACGTCTTCGTCGGAGGCGACTTCGCGGTGCGCGACGCGGCGGCCGGGGCCGAGGGCCGGGTGGTCGTCGAGGGCGAATTCGACCTGGCCAAGGGGTCGGGGTCGCCCCTGGCGTACCACGTGGGAGCCGTGGGGGTGGGCTCCCGGGTGCCGCCCGACAACGGTTCGCCGTTCCTGCGGGTGGGTGGCGACCTCAAGCTCGCCGCGGGCCAGCGGCTGCTCGCCGAGGACGGTCCCGTCAACGGGACGGTCGCCTTCGCCGGACAGCAGACCGGCACGGGCACGGTGAGCCCGAAGGCCGTGCGCGACACGGGAGCGCTGGCGGCGTTCGACGGGCTGCGGGAGGAACTGACCGCGGCCAGCACGTGCTACGCCTACGACAAGGGGGTGCCGAGGAAGCCGACGGGGACGGCGGTGAACCAGGGCAGGGTCACGGTCTTCACGGGGAACGGCACCTCGGCGTTCCAGGTCTTCAACGCGCCCTTCGACCTCGTCGCACCCGACGGGAGCGCGCAGAGCCTCTCCTTCCGGAAGGTCCCGGCGAACGCGACGGTGCTGGTGAACGTGACCGACGAGAACGGTGAGGCGCGGACGATCAACACCTCGGCCATGGCGCTCGCCGGCATCCGGCGGGAGCGGCTGCTGTGGAACATCCCCGACGCGAAGGTGGTCAGGATCGCGGGCGGCGGGCAGCTGCAGGGCTCGGTGCTGGTGGGCCGTCGCTCCTCCACGACCCGGCTCTCGGTGACGGCGGTGAACGGGCGGGTGTTCACGGCGGGTTCGCTCGCCCATGAGTCGGGGACGGGCCGCGCGGGCGGCCAGACCATCCACGCCTACCCCTTCGTGGGCGTGCTGCCCGAATGCGGGACGGGCCCTTCCCCGGACGGCGGCCACACGGACACCGGTGAGCCGGTGCCCTTCCCGACGGGAGTGCTGCCGCCCGGCTTCCCCGGCCTGGAGGGCCTGGAGGGCCTGGAGGGCCTGCCGGGACGCCCGGGCGCCGCCGGCCCGGACGACGCCGCCCCCGTCGAGGGACGCGAGCTGCCGCGCGAAGGGCCGCCGATGAGGGCCTCGATGGCGGTCGGCGCGACCCTCATGGCGGTGGGCGCGGCCCTGGCGCTGGCCGTACTCTTCCGCACCCGCTCGGGCCCCGGCTCCGGCCCCGGCCGCAGAACCTGACGGGCCGCCGGCCGCCTGCCCGTCGCCCGCCGCGGGCTACCGCCCGGCGGCCGGCCGGTAGGTGCAGACGTTGACGCCCGTGCCGCTGGTGACGGTGGAGACCAGCTCGAGCGTGCGCAGCGTGCCGTCGTCGGGGAAGATCCTCTTTCCGCCGCCGAGGAGCACCGGCATGACCATGAGCCGGAGTTCGTCGACCAGGCCCTCGCCCAGGAGGGTGCGCGCCAGGGTGGCGCTGCCCATGACCAGCAGGTCGCCGCCGTCGGTCCCGCGCAGCTTCCGGACGCGGGCGACGGCCTCGGCCCCGGGGATGCGCGTGGTGTTGTTCCAGGTCAGCTCGTCGTCGCCCAGCGTGCTGGACACGACGTACTTCGGGAGGGCGTTCATCCGGTCGGCGAACGGGTCGCCGGCCCGCTCGGGCCAGGCCGCGGCCATCGTCTGCCATGTGCGGCGCCCGAACAGCAGCGCCTCGGCCTTGCCCGTCGCGTCGGCGAAGGCGCCGCCGACCACCTCGGGGTCGAAGAAGGGGTGCGACCAGCCGCCGTGGGCGAAGCCGCCGTCGGTGTCCTCGCCGGGGCCGCCCGGCGCCTGGACGACACCGTCGAGGCTCATGAACTCACTGATCACGATGCGCATGGGAGTGCTCGGCTTCCTGTTCGGGCGTACGGCGGGCCATCGCCCGGCTGTGGCGGATCACTGTCCGGGCTGTGACAGGTCCGGGCTATGACAGGAATGGAAGCACGCGCCACTGACAACGGCCGCTGCCCGCGGGGCGGATCAGTCGTACAGTCTTCCGGCGTACTGCGGGCCGTAGTAGCGCTCGAGGTCCTCCAGGGCGTCCTCGGGCCGCTCCAGCGACTTGGAGATGCGCGCCCGTGAGGGGACCGCGTCGGGGTTCCAGGTCTCCGGCTTCCAGAGCCCGGAGCGCAGGAAGGCCTTCGAGCAGTGGAAGAAGACCTCGTCGATCTCGACGAGGACCGCGAGCTGCGGCCGGTGGCCCTTGACGACCATCCGGTCGAAGAACGGCGCGTCGCGGACCAGGCGGGCCCGGCCGTTGACGCGCAGCGTGTCGCCGCGGCCCGGTACCAGGTAGATCAGGCCGATCCGAGGGTTGCTCAGGATGTTGTGGAAGCCGTCGGCGCGGCGGTTGCCGGGACGTTCCGGCACGGCGATCGTCGTGTCGTCGAGAACGACGGTGAAGCCGGGCGGGTCGCCCTTGGGGGAGACGTCGCAGCTGCCGTCGGCCGCGGAGGTCGCTACCAGGCAGAACGGCGACTGCGCGAGCCACTGCTTGTCGTGCTCGTGGAGCCGGGTGCGGACCTTGCCCGCGGCCTGTGGTGTGGGCTGCCCGAGCAGCTCGCGCAGCTCGTCCCCCGAGGTGATCTCGACTATGCCGGCGGCGGTATCCATCGGTGCGTCCCTTCCCCGTGCGTGTCCCCTTCGGAGCGTAACCGCCCCGGATGGGCATTGCGTGGGCGTGTGGCGCACGCCATGAAGGGATTGCGCACCGACCGGAAGTGACATGCCATCAGGGGTGCGGGGCGGGTCGGCGGGGGCCGGCGAGGAACCGTTCCAGCGCCTCGACGACCAGCGCGTGGTCCTCGCCCTGCGACAGCCCCGACACCGCCACCACGCCCACCACGCCCGTGCCGCGCACCCGCAGCGGGAACGCGCCACCGTGCGCGGCGTAGCGGTCGGGGTCGAGGCGGGAGGAGTCCTCGAAGGTGCGGCCCTTGGCGCGGAAGCGGGCGCCGACCAGGTACGACGACTCGGCGTAGCGCTCGACGACCCGGCACTTGCGGTCGATCCAGGCGTCGTTGTCGGCCGAGGTGCCGGGCAGGGCGCAGTGGAAGAGCCGCTGGGCGCCGTGCCGGATGCCGACCGTGACGGCCGCGCCGCGTTCACGCGCCAGGTCCGTCAGCAGCCGGCCCAGCCGCCAGGCGTCGTCGTGGTCGAAGCGGTCCAGGAGGAGCCGCCGCTCGTCGTCGGCGAGCCGGGTGACCTCCTCGCTCACCGCGTCTCCTCCAGGCGGACCGTACGGCCCTCGGTCGCCGAGGTCTTCGCGGCCTCGAGCACGCGCAGCGCCGCCGCGGCCTCCGTCGCCGTGACCGGGGGCCGTCCGCCCGTGCGCAGGGCGTCGGCGATCGCCGCGTAGTACGCCGGGTAGTCGCCCGGCAGCGTCCGCACCGGTTCGCCGCCGCCCGTGAGCGGGGACTCGCCGGCGCCGAGGCGGCCCCAGGACGACTCGGCCTCGACGCCCCAGGCGCGGCCGTCGCCCGGCCGCAGGCCTTCGCGCAGCGCGGCCTCCTGCGGGTCGAGCCCGTACTTCACATAGCCGGCCGTGCTGCCCAGCACCCGGAAGCGCGGGCCGAGCTGGGAGGCGGTGGCGCTCATCCACAGGTGGGAGCGGACGCCGCCGGTGTGGGTGAGGGCGATGAACGTGTCGTCGTCGGTCTCGGCGCTGTCGCGGCGGACGTCGGCCTCGGCGTAGACGGTCGCGGCGGGGCCGAAGAGGGCCAGCGCCTGGTCGACGAGGTGACTGCCCAGGTCGTAGAGGATGCCGCCGACCTCCGCCGGGTCGCCGGACTCGCGCCAGCCGCCCTTGGGGCGGGGGCGCCAGCGCTCGAAGCGGGACTCGAAGCGCAGCACCCGCCCGAGGGCGCCGTCGGAGACCAGCCGGGTGACGGTGCGGAAGTCGTTGTCCCAGCGCCGGTTCTGGAAGGCGCTGAGCAGCAGGCCCCGGCTGTCGGCGAGCGCGGCCAGCGACTCGGCCTCGGCGGCGGTCGCGGCCAGGGGCTTGTCGACGACGACCGGCAGCCCGGCCTCGAGGGCGGCGCGGGCGAGCGGGACGTGGGTGCGGTTGGGGGAGGCGACGACGATCAGGTCGAGCTCGCCGGCGCGGGCGAAGAGGGCGTCCGCGCTGTCGGCAGTACGGACCCCGGGGTGCTCGGCGAGGGCCTGGCGCCGCCGTTCGGGGTTGGCGGTGACGACCGTGTCGAGGACCAGCCCGTCGGTGGCGGCGAGGAGCGGGGCGTGGAACACCGAGCCCGCGAGGCCGTAGCCGATGAGGCCCACGCGGAGGGGGGCGCGGAGGGCGCCGGTGGCGTCGTCCGGGGCGGCGTCCATGTCCGGGGTTTTCATGCCCTCCACTTTGGCAACAGTGTTGCGTAAGTGCAAGCGGAGTGGAGAATGAGGCCGTGAGCACTATCGGAGCCGGCCCCGGAACCCATCCTGGGGCCAACCTCGCCGCCCTGCGCGACCACAACGCCGCCCTCGTCCTCGGTCTGCTGCGCGACGCCGGCGAGGCCGGCGCCAGCAGGGCGGAACTGGCCGCGCGCACGGGACTGACCCCGCAGGCCGTCAGCAAGATCACCGGCCGGCTGCGGGAGTCCGGCCTCGCCGCCGAGGCGGGCCGCCGCGCCTCCACGGGCGGCAAGCCCGCCACCGTCCTGTGCCTGGTGCCCGGCGCCGCGCACGCCCTCGGCCTCCACCTCGACCGCGACACCCTGACCGTCACCCTGGCCGACCTCATGGGCGCGGCCGTCGCCACGCGCACCACGCCGCTCGCCTTCGGCGCGGGCGGGGACGCGGTGCTCGACGCGGTGGCGCGCGAGGCGACGGCGCTGCTCGCGGAGGCCGGGGCCCCCGCCGTCCTCGGCGCCGGAGTCGCCGCCCCCGGCCCGCTGGACCACCGCGGCGGCGTGCTCCACCGCGTCACCGGCTTCCCCCAGTGGGACGGCTTTCCCCTGCGCGACGCGCTGAGCGAACGGCTGGCCCTGCCCGTCACGCTGGACAAGGACACCAACGCCGCCGCCCTCGGCCTCGCCCTGCGCGGCCCGCGCGACGCCGCCGCCTCCTCCTTCGCCTACCTCCATCTCGGCACCGGCCTCGGCGCGGGCCTCGTGCTCGGCGGCCGGGTGCACCGCGGAGCCAGGACCGGCGCGGGCGAGTTCGGCCACCAGGTGCTCCAGCTCGACGGCCCCCCGTGCCCGTGCGGAAACCGCGGCTGCCTGGAGGTCCTCTGCCTCGCGGCCGTCGCGGCCGGCGACACCGCCCGCGCCGCCCGCCTGCTCGGCGTCGGCGCCGCCAACCTCGTCCGGCTGCTGGACATCGACCACGTGCTGCTCGGCGGCCGGACCGTGCTGGCGGACCCCGACGCGTACGTCCGCGGAGTGCGCGCCGAACTGGCCGACGCCGTCGCCGTCCGCGTCGCCCCGGGAGGCGACCGCACGGTCGTCGAGGGAGCGGCCGAACTGGTGCTGGCCCCCCTCTTCGGCCGCGGCGTGGATGAGATGACCATCGGCCTATCGGGCGGACATTGACGCCCAGTCGGGCGCAAGCCGCGGGCGACGCGATGACCGGTCGCGGACCGGTGGGATGTTCCGGTACGACCGGAGCCGCCACCCGGAGAGGTCCCGCGATGCCCGCGCTGTCCGCGATGTGCCCGACCCGAGCGCCGAGGCCCGTCCGGCGGTTCCTCCTCGCGTGCGCCGCCCTCCTCGCCTGCGCCGCCCCGGCCGCGGCGGCCCCGTCGCCCGCCGACCCCCCGTCGCAGCGGTGCGGCGACCCCGTCGGCAGCGAGTTCCCGATCACCTCGCGGCTGAGCGGCGGCCCCGGGGCGTACGAGCGCGGCGGCACCCCGCACACCTGGCGGCTGGAGCTGCACAACGACACCGACGGCGAGTGCCGGTCCATCCACCCCGTCGCCGTGCTCGCCGACAAGCGACGGGCCCTCCAACCCGGCCACGTCCACCTGGACTTCTACGACCAGAGCGGCTCGCGCTGGCTGCCGGTGCGCCTCGAGCGCACGGACGAGGCGGAGAACGTCGGGGTCCTCGGCGACACCCCCTCCGGCTTCCCCGGCTTCGCGGTGCCCCCGCACGGATTCGTCACCGTCCAGCTGCGGCTCGGCTTCACCGCCGAAGCCCCCGAGGGGGCGGTCACCGCCAACGTCACGGCCGTCCAGAAGCGCGGCGCCGACGGCGCCTGGGTGGGGGAGTCCGACGACTACGCCTTCGCCGTGGGGCCCGCCCGCGCCACCCCCGCCTCCTCCTCGCCGTCCGATCCGTCCGAGCCGTCCGCGGCGGACGTGCCGAGCGGCCCGTACGGCCCGTCCGGCGGCCCCGCCGACGCCGCCGCGGCCTCGTCCGCGCTCGCCGACAGCGGCGACGAACGCCCCGTGCTCGCGATGGGCCTCGTGGCCTGGGCCCTGCTGGCCGCCGGGACGGCGCTGCTGATCGGCGGCCGCCTGGCCCGGGGCCGTCTGCTGGAGGCGGCGGAGGCCCCGGCCGAGGACGACGAGGAGCGGCAGACCGGGACGGACCGCTAGGAATCGGCGGCCCGGGGCCACCGCCGGGGACTGATTAGGCTGGGGGTGTCAGGGCGGCGCACGAGTGGTGCCGTCCTGGCGTCCCGGTGTCCCGCCGGTGACGGGCGACAGCACGGCAGGAGTCCCGCAGTGGCAGAGCGCAAGCCGATCGAGTCCTGGCTCACCGACATGGACGGTGTCCTCATGCACGAGGGCATTCCGGTGCCCGGGGCCGACGCCTTCATCAAGGGGCTCCGCGAGTCCGGCAAGCCCTTCCTCGTCCTGACGAACAACTCGATCTACACCGCCCGGGACCTGCACGCCCGGCTGCAGCGGATCGGGCTCGACGTGCCGGTCGCCAACATCTGGACCTCCGCCCTGGCCACCGCCCAGTTCCTCGACGACCAGCGCCCCGGCGGCACCGCCTACGTCATCGGCGAGGCCGGGCTGACCACCGCCCTGCACGACATCGGATACGTCCTGACCGACGCCGACCCCGACTACGTGGTCCTCGGTGAGACCCGCACCTACAGCTTCGAGGCGCTCACCAAGGCCATCCGCCTGATCAACAACGGCGCCCGCTTCATCGCCACCAACCCCGACGAGACCGGCCCCTCCGCCGAGGGCGCCCTGCCCGCCACGGGTTCCGTCGCCGCGCTGATCACCAAGGCGACCGGGCGCGAGCCCTACTTCGTCGGCAAGCCCAACCCGCTGATGATGCGGGCCGGGCTCAACGCCATCGGCGCCCACTCCGAGACCAGCGCCATGATCGGCGACCGGATGGACACGGACATCCTGGCCGGGCTCGAGGCCGGCATGGAGACCTTCCTCGTGCTCACCGGGCTGACCCGGGCCGAGGAGGTCGACCTGCACCCCTTCCGGCCGTCCCGCGTCGTCGACTCGATCGCGGACCTCGTCGACCTGATCTGACGCCTGCTCCGCAACCGGCGTGACCGGTTCCAACGACCGGTCCGATCCCGGCGTGTGAGGGTCGGATCCGGCCCGTAATTGGGCCGAACCGGTCTGATTGGTTCTGAAGATCGTCAAATGGAGCAATACGAGCACGGAGCGGATGCGTACGGCCGCCTCGGCGGGTGAACCTCTGGAGTACCAGGAGGTTCACTATGGCTTCAGTCCGCTACGCCCTCTGCGGCGCCGTGGCCGCGGCGGTCGTCGTCTGCGCCGCCACCGCCCACGCCAACGACGGCCCCGTCACCATGTCAGGAACCATCGAGCTCACGCCCGTCACCAGCAGGCCGGGTGCCGAAGTCCAGCTGCGGGTCGCCGGCTGCGAGAGCGACCGGGCGACCGCCACCTCCGAGGCGTTCGTGACCGACGCCAAGCTCACCAAGGACTCGGACGGCATGTTCGCCGAGGCCACCATCCGCGAGACCATGGCCGCCGGAACGTACCCGGTCAGGATCAACTGCGAGGGCGTCGACGCCACCGCCGAGGGAAGGCTGACCGTCGTCACCGACGGCCGGGACCTGTCCGACCGTCACACCGGCGCGCGGAGCGAGCGGGCCGACGGCGACCGCGCCGCCGCCGTGGGCCCCGACCCCCGCGAGGCCTACGGCCACGCCTCGCCCGTCGCCCCGGTGCCCGCCGGAGGCGGCGGCACCCGTCATGTGGCCGCCGCCGAGGCGCCCGACACCGGGGGCCTCGTGCTCGCGGGCACCACCGCGACCATCGCGGGCGTCCTCATCTGGTACCGGCGCCGCACCAACGCCCAGCAGCGCCGACGTCAGCAGCAGTAGCGCCATGCCGGACGAGCGCGCGAGCGGTGCAGGTCGTCTGCTGACCGGAATGGCCTGGTCCGCGCTGCTGGTGGCGCTGTGGCTGTGGGGCCGGGACGTCACCGAGGTGCCGATGGCGGTCTCTCCCACCACCGGCGACGTGGCCGCCGTCGGGCGGCCCGGCCACGCCCTGCCCCCGGCCCACGACCCCCTGCCCCCGGCCCGCCCCGGAGCCCTCACCATCACCACCGCGAACATACGTGCCCCCATCGAGCCCCACGGCCTGACCCGGCAGGGCGCCGTCGAACCACCCCCCTTCACCCGCCCCGGCGCCGTCGCCTGGTACCAGGGAGGACCCGCCCCCGGCAGCCCGGGCGCGGCCGTCCTGGTCGGCCACCTCGACACCGACCGCGCGCCCGCCGTCTTCTCCGCACTCGGCGGCCTCGGCCCCGGCGAGAAGATCGGCGTCACCCGCGCGGACGGGTCCACCGCCGAGTTCACCGTCGAGGACGTCGCCGTCTTCACCAAGGACCGCTTCGACGCCGCGAAGGCCTACGGGCCGCGCCGGCCCGACCGGGCCGAGCTGCGCCTGATCACCTGCGGCGGCGACTACGACCACGAGCGCCGCTCGTACAGCGCCAACATCGTCGTCTCCGCCTACCTGACGGACACGACCGCCCCCTTCGCCACCACCGACATCCGAAAGGCCTGACGATGAGTCCGACGCCGCGGCCGCGCCCGGTCCGGTCGAGTCGCCCGACAGGGCGACTCGGTATGTGTCATGGCATGACTGCCCACGGCCGTGGGCACGTCTGTGCCAGCATTGAGAAGGCATCTCCGGGCACCGCCAGAGGCAGTACACCCAAGGGGGAGTGGATGTACGGCAGCGACGCCGGACGCACGCGCGGGGCCCGCCGGACGCGGGCACGGGCGGGGGCGACCGCGGGGGTGCTCCTGCTCCTCGCCGTCGCGGGGTGCTCGTCGGGCGACGAGGCGTCGCCGAAGAAGAACCCCCCTTCCGCGTCGCCCGCCTCCCAGCTGCCCAAGTCCTCCTCCCCGTTCTGGGTGAACCCGGACGGCACCGCCGCCAAGGAGGCCACCCGGCTGCGCGAGGACGGCAAGAAGCGGGACGCCGACCTCATCCAGAAGATCGCCGGGCAGCCGGTCGCGGAGTGGGTGGGCGCGGACGACCCGGAGGGCCAGACCCGGGGGTTCACCGAGGCGGCCACCAAGGCCGACCGGGACGCCCTGCTCGTGTTCTACAACATCCCCCACCGCGACTGCGGCCAGTACTCCCAGGGCGGCGCGGCCGACGGCGACGCCTACCGCGCCTGGCTGGAGAAGGCCGTACGCGGCATCGGAGACCGCGCCGCGACGGTCATCCTCGAACCCGACGCGCTGCCGCACATGGAGGACGGCTGCACCCCCCAGCAGTTCCACGAGGAGCGGTACGCCCTGCTGAAGGAGGCCGTGGGCAGGCTCAAGGAGCTGCCCCGCACCAAGGTCTACCTCGACGCGGGCAACCCCAGCTGGGTCACGCCGGGCGACCGGATGGCCGAGCCGCTGCGCCGGGCCGGCATCGACCGGGCGGACGGCTTCGCGCTGAACGTCTCCAACTTCCAGACCACCGACGACAGCAAGGACTACGGCCGCGGGCTCTCCGCCCTCGTGGGCGGCAAGCACTTCGTCATCGACACCAGCCGCAACGGCAACGGCCCGCTCAGCGGCGGCGACCACGAGAAGGCCTGGTGCAATCCCTCGGGCCGGGCCCTCGGCGCCCCCCCGACCGTACGGACCGGGGACGCGCTCGTGGACGCCTACCTCTGGGTCAAGCGGCCCGGCGAGTCGGACGGCGCCTGCAAGGGCGGCCCGGACGCCGGCCAGTGGTGGGAGACGTACGCCCTCGAGCTGGCCCGCAACTCCCGCTGACCCACCCGGCCGCTCCGGCCCCGGAACCGGGTCGGAGCGGCCGTCCCGCTCACGGGTCGCCGGAGCTCAGGAGGAGTTCGCCGACGACTCGGCGGGCGCCGCCGGGGAGAACTCCTCCGCCACCGGCACCTTGACCCACACCGCCTCCGACGGAGTCCCCTTCGCGTCGACGACGTTGAGCATGTACCAGCCGGGGGGCACCAGCGAGGGGTCCTTGGGGAGCGTCACGGTGAAGGTGTCGCCCGAGACGGTCAGGTCCAGGGCGATCGAGCGCTGCTCGATGTTGGTGACATGGGTGAAGGAGCCCGGCCGGATCAGCCGTCCCTTGACGATGCTCTTCGCTTGGTCCGCGCGGTAGGTGGCCGACTCTCCCAGCCGCACCGTGCGGGACGCGGTGTCCTTGATCTCCGGGCGTTCCTCCCGGAAGGCGTAGGGCGGGGTGTAGAGGTCGATCTGCTGCTGGAAGGTGCCCGGCCTGGTGTTGTCCTTGTCGCCGAAGAGCGAGTCGGAGCCGAACGTCATCACCCGCCCGTCGGGCAGCAGCAGCGCCCCGGAGTGGTAGTTGCGCCCCACCAGCGGATCGGCGACCGGGCGGGTGCTGTTGGCCCTCGGGTCGTACAGCTCCGCCGCGATGACGTTGGAGTCGCTTCGGCCCCGGTAGTCGCCGGAGCCGTTGGTGGTCAGCACGGTGTCGTCGGGCAGGATGACGCTGCTGGGGTAGCGCACCTTGGCGTAGAGGTCGGGCCCGTCGTGGAAGCGGGGGTTCTCGTCGCGCAGGTCGACGATGCGGGTCCGGGCCGTGGACCTGCGGTCCTCGCCCACCCCGCCGCCGCCCAGGACCATGTAGCGCTGCAACTGGGCGGGCGGCAGCAGCACGGACATCGAGGTCTCGAGGATGTCCGGGTCGCCGATGCCCGGCACCACGGTGAATTCGTTGCTCTCCAGGTCCCACAGCCCCGGCACCCGGCCCTTGTCGGCCGGGCCGTAGCCGGCGTTGGAGCCGGTGTAGAAGATCCTGCCCTTGTCGGTGAGGAACAGGGCGGGGTAGGTGGGGAAGAAACGCTCCTTGGGCAGGTACCTCCACTTCTTGGTGGCCGGGTCGTAGATCTCGTTCTTGCCGGGGACGACCTGGCCGATCTCGTCCAGGCCGGAGACCGACAGCACCCTGCCGTCCTGAAGGGTGGTCAGGGTGGGGTACCAGCGGGCCTCCTGCATCGGGTCGACCGTGACATAGCGCTCGGACACCGGGTCGAACTCGAAGGCGTCCTTGATGCCCTGGAAGTCCTTCTTGTCGAAGGAGAGCTTGTTGGCGATGCCGTAGGAGTTCCGGGCGTCGGCGCCGGACAGGCCCTCGACGCGGTAGTTGTCCGTCGCCCCGGTCTCGTACTCGTGGCCCTTGTCCAGCGCCTCCACGTACACCCGCGCCGTGCTGGCCGTGACCTTGACCTTGTCGCCCTCGCCGGTCTTGGCGGCGCGGGGCACGAGGACCGCGTCCTTGGACTCGAAGGACTTGTGGTTGGCCTTGCCGGTGAAACGGGTGCCCGCCGGGAAGGTCATGGGCTTGTCGGGGTTCTCGTTGTGGACGATCATCAGGCCGCCGGCCTTGTCGACGTCGCCGTCGAGCTTTTCGTAGCGCTGCGTGCCGCCCGCCACCAGGAGCTTTCCGTCGGGCAGCTGGGTGTGCCCGGAGCAGAAGAGGTCCTTGGGGGTGGGGATGTCCTTATAGGTGTCACTGCGTGGATCCCACAGGACCGTGCGGAAGGACTTGGCCTTGAAGTTGGCGGCGTTGTTGCCGGAGCCGGCCACGAGCAGCACCTTGCCGGTGTGCAGCAGGGCCGCGTGGATGGTGTTGATCCGGTACTCCTCCGGGACGTCCACCACGTCCCAGTGGCCGTTCCTGGCCTTGTACTCCGGCTTGTTGATCTTGTAGTCGTGGTACTGGTCGGCGGCGTATCCCCAGATGGCCGGTGCGTTCATCCCGCCCAGTACGAGCACGACCGCCGCACCGATCGCCAGGCGGCGGGTGCGGCGGCTCGGGGTGAATCTCATGTCTGGGGTGCCCCCTCGGGGTGCTCGGCGGGCCGCTTCGCGCGGTGGACGGTCCACCACCAGGCGACGATCGGCGCGAGGGTGACCGCCAGCGCGAGCGAGGCCCAGGTGCGCATCGCCACATGGGTGTGGCCCGCGACGAAAGAGGCCACCAGCGATCCGCCGAAGACCATCAGGAAGAACAGGTGGATACGGAAGGTGCCGAAGAGGGTGTCGGGACTGGCCGAGTCGCCCTTCGGGGTGACCACGAACCTGCTCTTGCGGCGCAGCACCGCGTCCGTCAGGGAACGGGCGTAGATCGGCGCGGAGAGCGCGGACATCACCATGCCGGCGAGGCCGCCCGAGCCCTCGGGCTCGTGCGGCGAGACGTTGTGCCGGCGGTTCCAGATGTAGAGCCCGATCTGGAGGGCCGCCGCGTCGCTGTAGAGCATCATCCAGATTTCGGAATTGATGGAGATTCCCGAGGCGCCGAGCCCCAGGAAGAGCGCGCAGCTCAATGCGCCGAGCATCCAGTTGACAGCCGTCATCGGGTAGTAGATGACCATCAGGGTGTAGTTGAGGAACTTCCCCGGGGAAAGGGTGAAGGGCCC
This sequence comes from Streptomyces sp. C36, assembly GCF_040932295.1. Taxonomy (NCBI): domain Bacteria; kingdom Bacillati; phylum Actinomycetota; class Actinomycetes; order Kitasatosporales; family Streptomycetaceae; genus Streptomyces; species Streptomyces sp. C36. The sequence continues at coordinate 84,244 of NZ_JBFQGI010000002.1, forward strand.
TTTCCAGTACTGCTTGATGATCGTCTCGTAGGTGCCCCGGGACCAGCGCAGCTGCTGGGTGAAGAAGTCCGTCCAGGCGCTCGGGCCCTCTCCGACGGCGAGGACGTCCGGGGTGTAGACCGAGCGCCACTTTCTGCCCGTCCCGGGATTGCGGTGGCGGTGCAGCTCGAAGCCGGTGGCCATGTCCTCGGTGATCGAGTCGTACAGGCCGCCGATGCCCTTGAGGGCACTGATGCGCACGGCGTTGTTGGTGCCGACGAACATGGGGGCGCCGTAGCGGTTGCCGGCGCGCTGGATGAGGGCGTGGAAGAGGAACTGCTGGCTTTCGGCGGCCTTGGTGACGGCCGCGTCGTAGTTCCCGTACACCTGCGGTCCAACGACAAAGGCGACATCGGGGTCACGGAAATATCCGAGCATGCGCTCGAGGAAATTCGGCAGCGGTACGTGGTCGGTGTCCACGGAGGCGAAGAAGTCGTAGTCGTCGCCGTGCGCGTCGAGCCAGGCGTTGTAATTGCCGTGCTTGGTCTTCGCGCGGTGCGGGCCCTTGGGCAGGTTCCACTTCTCGACCCCCTTGCGGCTGAAGTGGTGCACGCCCAGCCGTCGGCAGACGTCCTTGACCTCGGGGTCGTCGCCCTCGTCGAGCAGCCATACGTGCACCGGGCCGCGATGGCGCACCCGGACGGCCGCCTCCAGGGTCCGGGTCACCATCTCGATCGGCTCCTTGCCGGGCACGAAGGAGGTGAGGAAGGCGACGCGGGTGCCGGTCTCGGGCACGACCGGTATGGGATCGCGGGCGACGAGCGTGGCGTGGGCGTTGGAGGTGACGTTGAGCGTGCGGAAGAGCTCGATCAGGCCGATGGACACCAGCATCACGGTGTCCAGGACCCGCATGAGGGTGGTGCCGTTCTCACGCTGCGTCCAGTGGGCGGGCTGCATCAGCCATACCAGCAGGCCGAGCGAGACCACGGGCGCGGCGCCCAGCAGCAGGGCTGCCTGGACGCGGTGCGGCTCGTCGGCGAGCAGGCTGCGGTAGCGGACGCGGTACGGGCCGGGGTCCTCGCCGGGGTCGGTGAGCGGGCCGGCGAGGCGGCTGTAGTGCTCGTAGTCGAAGCGCGGAAGCGGCTTGCGATGGTGGGGCGGCGAGAGCCTCGGCGGGTCGGAGTGCCGGGGACGGCCTCCCGTGCCGGCCGGGGCCGGAACGCGCAGCCGGGTCGTCACCGATGGATCGTAGGTCTGCTGCCGGGCATCGGCAGGCGTGGACGTCATGAGTCATCCCCCCGCACGCATGGTGAATGCGTGTACGTGCCAGTGCGTGGCCCCGCGGGCCCCCCTCGGCCGCGCGGGCGCGCAGGTGCCGGCTCCCCCCGGCACCAACCAACTCACTGGTCAGACAGTGACATTGGGTGAAGCTGTGCGTTTCAGGATCTCGAACCCCGCGTCATGATCGCAAGGGTGAAACAAGGTGTTTACCGGGCAAAGCGGTACGTCGAACGAAGATGCGTGCGAATGTTGCCCAAGTGGTCACGGGTGACACGCTTGTGTGTTCGTATCGCTCGGAGAACGACTCAAGGCTCCTCACCGAAGGTGAGGAGCCTTGAGACTCGCGTGCGCCGCCAGGGACTCGAACCCCGGACCCGCTGATTAAGAGTCAGCTGCTCTAACCAACTGAGCTAGCGGCGCGTGCTGACAGAGAAAACTCTACCCGACTCCGGAGGCGCCTTTGACCACCCCGCGACGCGGGACCTCGTGAGCCCGTGGGGGCGATCCGGCGAAGGGGAGTCCGATACATCCGCTAATGGCATGAATATCTGCTACGTACGGTAACGCCGATGCGACGTGCGGTCCCTTTCGGTCGCTGAGACGCTGTGCCGAGCGCCCGGGCGGTGGCCGAAAAAAATCAGCGGAAGCCGCCCGGGGCCGCCGGAAGCCGGAGGAAAGGCGGCCAAGGAGATGCCCGAGGACATATCCGGGGAGGGTCCCCGCCGTCGGCGGGGCGCCATGCGCGCCGCACTGCTGGCGGCGCTGGGGGCCGCGGCGATCGCCGGGCCGGGGGCGGTCGCGCGGGCGACGGAGCCGCCACGGCCGGGCCCCGGCCAGGGGGCCGACACCGCCACGCTGGAGCCGAAGCCCGAGGACCCGGAGCTCGCCGCCCAGGAGCTCGCCGGCCGTGAAGCCGCCGGCCAGGGCCTCGCGGATCACAACCTCGCGGAGACGGAGGGCGCGGGCGCCGCCCCCGCCCTCGAGCCCGCGCTCGTCTTCGCGCTGCGCCAGGTGGGTGACCCGTACGCCCTCGGGGGCGTCGGGCCGCACCGCTGGGACTGCTCCGGGCTGGTCCAGCGGGCCTACGCCCGGGCCGGCGTCCGCCTGCCGCGCCTGGCCGCCGACCAGTACCGGGCCACCCGGCGCATCCCGCGCGGCGACCTGCGCCGCGGCGACCTCGTCTTCTGGTCCGGCGACGGCCGGGCCTCCGGGGTGCACCATGTCGCGATCTATCTGGGGGGCGGCCGCTACCTCGAGGCGGCCCACCCCGGCACCCGGGTCCGGATCTCCACGTTCGCCGACCACAACCCGCACATGTACGGGCGTGTCACCCGGACGGCGGCGCGCTGACGGGGTGGTGGTGGTCGCGGTCGGTGAGGAGACCGTGGTGTGTCAAGGGTGCGAATTTGACCTGGACATGGCGAATAACCGGGTCTAGCCTCCGTATTGGTCTGGACCGCAACCCACTCGACTCACAGAACCCCCCACGTTCTCGAGGAGTGCCAGCATGCGCAAAAAGATCAGTGCGGCGATCATCGGCTCAGGAGTCGCCTGCGTCTCGGTCCTCTCCACCACGAGCGCCTCCGGCCACGGCTACACCGACGCCCCCACCAGTCGCCAGGTGCTCTGTTCCCGGGGCACCGTCCAGGACTGCGGCGACATCCAGTGGGAGCCCCAGTCCGTCGAGGGCCCCAAGGGCTTCCCGACCCGCGGCCCCTCCGACGGCACCATCTGCGCCGGTGGCAACAGCCGCTTCGCCGAGCTCGACGACCCGCGCGGCGGACAGTGGCCGGCCACCGAGGTCACGGCGGGCCAGAGCCTGACGTTCCGCTGGAGGATCACCGCGCGCCACGCCACCACGGACTTCCGCTACTACCTCACCAACAGCACGTACGACCCCAAGAGGCCGCTCACCCGGGCGGACCTCGCCACCCAGCCCTTCCTGACGGTGCCCTACGGAGGCCGCGTCCCCGACGCCACCGTCAGCCACCAGGGCACCCTCCCCGCGGGGAGGACCGGCAAGCAGCTGATCGTCGCCGTCTGGACCATCGCGGACACGGGCAACGCGTTCTACGCCTGTTCCGACGTCCGGTTCTGACGTCCGGCCGCCGCCCATGAGGACGGCCGTGGGGTGACCGGTCGGCGATCACCCCACGGCACTCATCCGGCGGCGCTCACTCGTCGGGGTCGCGCCGCAGCGCGAACCGCGCCAGCACCCCGGCCACCACCAGGGCGACGACGGCCAGCAGCGCGTAGTCCGGCACCGCGTTGCCCACCCGGGAGGCCAGCTCCTCGAGGCGGAACTCCTGGTCGGCGTCCAGGACGCCCGGCAGGCCGGTCGTCCCGTCGTAGACGAGGAAGAGCGTCCCGATGCCGATGAAGAACAGCCCGGAGACCAGGGACGTGGTGTGCAGCCGCAGCCGGCCCAGGCGTATCTCCCTGCCGCGCAGCCAGGCGCGCCCCCCGAGCCGGAAGCGGTCCCAGAAGAGGGCCAGGACGAACAGCGGCAGCGCCATGCCCAGCGCGTAGACGGCCAGCATCGAGGCCCCGTACACCGGATTGCCGTCGACGGCGGTCACCGTCAGCACCGCGCCGAGGATGGGCCCGGCGCAGAAGCCGGCCAGTCCGTACACGCAGCCCAGCAGGAACGTCGACGCGGCGGTGCGCGGCGTGATGCGGCCGGCGGCCGCCTGGGCCCTCTTCGATGCGAAGCCGAGGCCCACGATCTGTGCGACGCCCAGGGCGATCACCACCCAGCCGCCGGTGGTGACCAGCAGGTCCCGGTGGCCGTTGAAGAGCCGGCTGGCGGCGCTCGAGGCGACGCCGAGCGGTACGAGCGTGGTGGCGAGCCCGAGGTAGAAGACGCAGGTGCGCGCGAGCAGCCGGCCGGGGCTCGCGAGCGAGTACGCGAAGAACGCCGGCAGCAGCAGGGCGCTGCACGGGCTGACCAGGGCGAGTGCGCCGCCCAGGAAGGCGGCGAGGTAGCCGATGTCGGTCACTTGCCGGACTTCCCGGCGGCGTCCTTCACCGCTTTGGCCTGGGTGATGGCGGCCTCGAACTCCTTCAGCGGCTGGGCGCCCGCCAGCGGCCGGCCGCCGACGAGGAAGGTGGGGGTGCTCTTGACGCCGAGGGCGTAGCCCTCCTCCTGGTCCTTCTTGACGGCGGCCTCGGCGTCGGAGCCGTTCAGGTCCTCGCGGAACCTGTCGAGGTCCTTGACGCCCGCCGTGCCGGCCATGTCGACGAGCTTGTCCTCGGCGAGGGCGTCGCCCTTGCGGAGCTTGGCGAAGACCTCGTGGTGGAACTGCGCGAAGCGGCCCTGGCGGCCGGCGGCCCAGGCGGCGCGGGCGGCGCGCTCGGAGTCCTTGCCGAAGATCGGGAAGTTGCGGAACTCGATGCGCAGGACGCCCTCGTCCACGTACTTGCGCACCAGCTCGGGCTGGGTCTCCCGGGTGAAGCGGCCGCAGAAGGAGCACTGGTAGTCGGCGTACTCCACGAGCACGACGGGCGCGTCCGCCCTGCCGACGGCCAGGGGGTCGCCCTTGTCGCGGCGGCTGGTGATCTTCTCCAGCCGGTCGTACGTGGGCTGCTGCGGGCCGAAGGCGGGCTGGGCGGCGGAGGGCTCGTGCCCGCCGGAGCCGCCGCCGTTCCTGGCGAGGGCGATGCCGGCGGCGGTGACGGCCACGACGAGGGCGATGATCGCGCCGATGGCCGCCAGGCGGCGGGAGGGCGTGGAGACGCGTGCGGACATGTGAGGTGGTGCTCCATGGGTCGTGAGGATCTGGGCATGCCGGAGCACGGCCCGTGCGGGGCCGTGGCGGGGCGGTCCTAGATCCGCAGGACGGGGAGCAGCTCGGCGCAGCCGGCGACGGGCACGGGCGGCGCCCGTGGGGCGCCGGGGCGGGGGGTCTCGGTCCGGGGGAGTGCCAGGCGGGTGGCGCCCGGGCCGGTGACGGGGTCGGCGTGCGCGGCGGCGACGGCGACCTCGGCGCCCTTGAGGGGAACGTCCTGCTGGCGGCAGGTGCCGCCGGTGTCGGCGGCCTCGGCCCGGGGCCGGGCCTCGGACCGGTCCTCGGTCGTGGCGGCCGCGGCGGGGGCGTGGGCGCGGGTCGCGGCGAGGGCGGAGGTGCCCGCCGTCGCGTGGACGGCGGGGGAGACGCCGCACAGGGAGGGGGCGAAGACGGCGGCGATGAGGAGCAGGAGCACGGCGGCTGCCGTCGGACGGCGTCGCTGCGACACGCGCGCCCCTCCTTCCCCTCTGTCCTCGCCGGTCTCTTCCGCCCGGGGCGGGAGACGGCCTCCCATGCTACGGGCCGTACGACGAAGGCCCCCACCGATCGGTGGGGGCCTTCGACTGTCTGTGCGCCGCCAGGGACTCGAACCCCGGACCCGCTGATTAAGAGTCAGCTGCTCTAACCAACTGAGCTAGCGGCGCCTGCTGACAGAGAAAACTCTACCCGATGTCCGGGGGTGCTCCGAACCACCGGTCACATCAGCCCCTCGGACCCCCGCTCTGCCCCGTGCCACGGGCCGTCCGGGCCCCGCCCTACAGGGTCAGCGACAGCAGCATCGGCGCGGCGTGGCGGTTCAGCGCGTCCGCCGCCTCGCGCAGCCGGTGGGCGTGCTCGAGCGGCAGGGACAGGCCCAGCGAGCCCACCGAGCGGCCCGCGGTGATCGGGACGGCCGCGCAGACCGTGCCCACCGCGTACTCCTGGAGGTCGAGGACCGGGACGGTGGCGGGCTGGGAGGCCAGCCGGCTGAAGAGGACCTTCTCGTTGGTGATCGTGCGGGAGGTGAGGCGGGCGGTGCGGTGCCGCGAGAGGTGGTCGCGCCGGTCGTCCTGGTCGAGCTGGGTCAGCAGGCACTTGCCGAGCGCCGTGGCATGGGCGGCGGAGCGGAAGTCGACCCATTCGTTGACCTTGGGGGTGCGGGGTCCGTCCGCGTACTGCGTGATCCGGATCTCGCCGTCGACGTAGCTGCTGAGGTAGACGGCCGCGCCGACCCTGTCGCGCAGCGTGTGCAGGGACCGCTGGAGCTTGGCGGCCAGCGCCTGCTTGCGGTCGCCGCCCGAGCTCAGCAGGGCCAGCGCCTCCCCGGTGACGTACGCCCCGTCGCCGGTGCGCTCCACGTACTCCTCGCGGCGGAGCATCAGCAGCAGGTGGGCGAGGTGTCCGGCGGGCAGCCCGGTCTCCCGGACGATCTGCGCCTCGCTGACGCCGCCGGTGTACTTGGCGACCGTCTCCAGCACGCGCAGGGCGTACTGCACCGAGTGGAACGGTGCGGTCGGCTCGGGCCTGAGAGCCACGGTCTCCCCCTAGCGATGTTCCTGCGGGTGTCCCGCTCTCCACGATAAGGGTGAATCCGGTTTCCGGGAGGCGGTGTTGAACAGAATGAACACCCCGCCCGTACCCCTGTCCTGGGCTTTGCGACCTTGGCATATGTCTCCGTCCTAAGGGTGCCCGCCCGGGGTCGCCGAGGCCCGCCGGGAATAATCGGAGAGTGACTCCGGTTGTGGCCGCTCAGGGTGCGACGCCGCACCCCGGACAGCTCCTGTCCGCTCGGGCTCCTGCCCGATCCAGGTTCTTGCTCAATCAGGGAGGCGGGCCACCGTGGCCGACGTGCGGGACGACGACATCATCCGGGCCAAACCCCTCGGCAGCGCCCCCGTGGCCCTGTCGGTCCTCGATCTGGCCACGGTCGGCACCGGCCGGACCGCCCGGCAGGCGCTGCTCACCACGGTCGACCTCGCGCGCCTGGCCGAGCGGCGCGGCTACCACCGCTTCTGGGTCGCCGAACACCACTCGATGCCCGGGGTCGCCAGCTCCTCCCCGGCCGTCATCCTGGCGCACGTCGCCGCCCACACCGAGCGCATCCGCCTCGGCTCCGGCGGTGTGATGCTGCCCAACCACGCCCCGCTGGTGATCGCCGAGCAGTTCGGCACGCTCGAGGCCCTGGCCCCGGGCCGCGTCGACCTCGGCCTCGGCCGGGCGCCGGGCACCGACGGCGCGACCGCCGCCGCGCTGCGCCGCCAGGACCGGATGCCGCAGGGCGCCGACGACTTCCCGGAGCAACTCTCCGAACTGACCCGCTTCCTGGACGACGACTTCCCCGACGCCCACCCCTACGCCCGCATCCACGCCGTTCCCGGGCCGATCCAGGGCCGGGTGCCCGGCGGGGTGCAGCGCGCCGACCGGCCCTCGATCTGGCTGCTCGGCTCCTCGGGCTTCAGCGCACGCCTGGCCGGGCTGCTCGGCCTGCCGTTCTCCTTCGCCCACCACTTCTCGGCGGCCAACACCCTGCCCGCCCTCGAGGTGTACCGCGAGTCCTTCCGGCCCTCCGCCGTCCTCGACCGCCCGTACGCCAAGATCGGCGTCCAGGCGTTCGCCGCGGACGACGCCAAGGAAGCCCGCCGTCAGGTCCTCACCGGCGCGCTGTCCATGCTCCGCCTGCGCACCGGGCGTCCGGGACTGGTGCCCTCGCCCGAGGAGGCCGCCTCCTACGCGTACGGCCTGGCCGAGCAGGAGTTCGTCGCCGACTGGCTGCGCAACGTCGTCTTCGGCACGCCGGACGAGGTGCGCGAGGGGCTGACCTCGCTGGCCGAACGGACCGGCGTGGACGAGCTGATGATCACGACCAACGCCCACGGCCCGGAGGCGAGACTGCACAGCTACGAGCTGATAGCCGACGCGTTCGGGCTCCCCGGCGGCGCGTAGCCGCGGGCGCCGGGGCCCGCCCCGCCGGACGGACCGCCACGGGGGTGCGGCCCGGCCGGCGGGGCGGCGCGCCCCCGGGCCATACGCCCCGGCCCCGGTTCGTACGCCCGCGCCTAGGGCCGTACGCCCGCGCCGAGCAGCGCGTCGATGCGTTCCGGCGGCACGGGGCGGGAGTAGAACCACCCCTGGCCCGTGTCGCAGCCGATCCGCCCCAGGCGCTCGGCCTGTTCCGCGCTCTCCACGCACTCGGCCGTGACCGTCAGGCCCAGCCGGTGCGCGAGCTGGACGAGCGCCTCGACGATCGTCTCGTCGGCGGGGTTGGGATGTTCCTCGGTGCGGAAGCCGCGGACGAAGGAGCCGTCGAGCTTGAGGGTGGAGACGGGCAGGCGGCTGAGGTAGGCGAGGTTGGAGTAGCCGGTGCCGAAGTCGTCGATGGCGATGGCGACGCCCATGTCGCTCAGCGCCTGCAGCTGCTGCAGCGGCCGGCCCGCCGAGCCCATCACCGCCGACTCGGTGAGCTCCAGCTGGAGCAGGCGGGCCGGCAGCCCGGTCTCCGCCAGGATCGCCGCCACGTCCGCCACCAGGTCCGAGTCCCACACCTGACGCACCGCCACGTTCACGCTGACCAGGATCGGTTCGGCGGGGTGGTCCAGCTGCCAGCGCCGCGCCTGGCGGCAGGCGGTCGCCAGCACCCAGCGGCCGAGCGGCACGATGGCGCCCGTCTCCTCCGCCAGACCGATGAAGCGGTTCGGCGCCAGCGTCCCCAACTGCGGGTGGTGCCAGCGCACCAGCGCCTCCACGCCCCGTACGACGCCGTCGTCCAGCCCCACCAGCGGCTGGTACTGCAAGGAGAACTCCTCCCGTTCGACCGCCGGGCGCAGGGTGCTGGAGAGGGCCTGCCGGGTCATCCGGTGGGCGTTGCGCTCGGGGTCGAAGAGCGTCCAGCGGGCCTTGCCGTCGGCCTTCGCCCAGTAGAGCGTGGTGTCCGCGGCCTGCATCAGCTCGGTGGCGTGCGTCCCGGCCGCCGGGCGCTCGACCACGCCGATGCTGGCCGAGACCGCCAGCCGCTGCCCCGCCACCTCGAACGGCCGGGCCAGGCTGGCCTGTACGGCCGCCGCGAGGTCCACCAGCTGCTCGGTGCCGGCGGACTCCTCGACCAGCAGCGCGAACTCGTCGCCGCCCAGCCGCGCCACCAGGTGGCCGCCGGGGGCCGCGCACTCGGTCAGCCGTCGGGCCACCGCGACCAGCAGCCGGTCGCCGGCCCGGTGCCCGAGGGTGTCGTTGATGGCCTTGAAGCCGTCCAGGTCCAGGTAGCAGAGCCCGATCCGGCCGCCGCCGCGTGACACGGAGGCGGCGGCCAGCGCGGCGGCCAGCCGCTCGAAGAACAGGCTGCGGTTGGGCAGCCGGGTCACCGGGTCGTGCATCCGCAGGTGACGCAGCCGGGCGCGCAGATCGCGCCGGTCGGAGATGTCGGCCACCGACAGCAGCGCGTCGCGGCTGTCGGGCAGCGCGGTGACGGTCACCTCGGCCCACACCCCCTGTCCGTCCGGCTGCCGGAGTCTGCGGGTGCAGTGCAGCCGGTCGCGACGGCCCAGCAGGACGTCGCGGTACGCGCTCCAGGTGCGGGAGTCCTCGCGCAGGCCGGTGAACTCGGCGGCGGGGGAGTCCTGGAGCCGGGCGGGGTCGGTGCCCAGGAGCGCGCCGAGGGCGTCGTTGGCGGTGCGTACGAGGCCGTCGCGGCCGACGACGGCCATACCGAGGCGCGCGGCTCGGAAGGCGGCGCGGAAATCATTCGAAGTGACGTGACGTTGCGTGACGACTGGCGGCGTCGTACCGGGCGTGCCGCCCTGGCCGTCGAGTGTTCCGCTCAACGTTCGCTCCCGCGTGGCATTCGTTCCGCACGGATCCCGTGCGGGTCTTCATGAGTCTCGTACGCGTGATGGAAAAGGCGGCAAATGGCCGACTGTAGGGGGATTCCGTGCTGGAAGTGTGGCGAGCATAGAGCCCGCGCAGGGACCGTTCCAGCGGCCCGGCCGTGAGGGGTGGAGCCGCAGGCGGGGGTCCGACCGTTTCTGCGCGTCTGTGCACATCCATGGGCGATCACGGTTGGAGCTGCATGGTTGCGTCTTCTCGATTGACCACATGTGACCGTGTGTGATGTACCCAGAAGTCGGCTTAGTCACTCGACTGGGGTAGTGAAACGGGGCATAACACCGCAAATAACAAGAGGGTGGGTGAGGTCTCCCGATTCCGTCCCCGGAGGTCGACGTGGTGCGTCCGCTGACACCCATGGGAGTGGACCGGCCGCGGCCGCGCCGCGTCGAGCGGTCCCGGCTGCAGCGCGCGGGTGCCGTACTCACCAGCCTGTGCGCGATCGCCACCAGCCTCGCCGCCGCCCCGGCGCACGCGGCCGGTCCCGGCGGCCCCTGCGCGCTGCCGCGCAGCCAGGCCCACCATTCCGAGGGCGTCGACTCCTGGAACACGGACTATCCCCGGCCCGTGGGCCGGCTCGACGCCGTCATGGTCTTCCTGTCGTTCCCCGACTCCAAGCCGAGCGTCTCCCCCGAACGGCTCGCCGCCGACCACTTCCCCGGCACGTCCCGCTTCTTCGAGCGGGCGTCCTACGGGCGGTTCACCCTGCGCGCCCACCCGCTGAAGCGGTGGTTCCAGATGCCTCGACCCTCCGGCGACTACCACATACAGCGCGACTGGGACGGCGAACAGCGCTCCGCCTACCTGCGGGACGCCATCGCCGCCGTGGACAAGGACGTGAACTTCCGGCGCTACAACCTCGTCTATCTCGTCGCCGACCCCGACGCCCCGGGCGTCGACTCCGACGCGACCAAGGTCGTCAACCTCGAGGAGCCCATCGCCGTCGACGGCACGGAGCTGCGCCGCGTCGTCACGGTCTTCGAGCACCACCCGCCGGACCGCAACGTCCTCGCCCACGAGACCGGGCACGTCCTGGACCTGCCCGACCTCTACCACCGGCCGACCGACGGCAAGGGCGACTGGGACACCCACGTCGGCGACTGGGACCTCATGGGCAGCCAGTTCGGGCTGGCCTCGGACCCCTTCGGCTGGCACAAGTGGAAGCTGGGCTGGCTCGGCCCCCGCCAGGTCGAGTGCGTCAGCCGCTCCGGCGGCTCGGCGCACGTCCTCCAGCCGCTCGAGGCCCCGATGCGCCCGGGCACGGACGGGCGCACCCGCATGGTGGTGGCCCGCACCGGGGTGACCAGCGCGATCGTCGTCGAGGCGCGGGGCGCCTCCGGCAACGACGCCGCCACCTGCACCGAGGGCGTACTGGTCTACCGGGTGCGCAGCGACACCGCCTCGGGCGGCGGGCCGGTCCAGGTGCTGGACGGGCATCCGGGCACCCACGCCTGCTGGGGCGAGTCGGTCTACCCGCCGCTGGCCGACGCGCCGCTGGTGACGGGCGAGTCGCTGAGCGCGGACGGGGTGCGGGTGGACGTGGTGGGACACACGGTGACCGGGGCGTGGAAGGTCCGGGTGACCCGGAGGTGAATCCTCCCGGCGTGCCGTGGCCCGGACACGACGAAGGCCCTCACCGTGGTGAGGGCCTTCGACTGTCTGTGCGCCGCCAGGGACTCGAACCCCGGACCCGCTGATTAAGAGTCAGCTGCTCTAACCAACTGAGCTAGCGGCGCCTGCTGACGTGGAAGACTTTAGCACCCCGGTCCGGTGGAAAGAAAATCCGTATGTTTCAGCCCGCCGTGGGGGTGGGTACAGGGGTCGCCCGCGCGGCCCGTACGCAGGCCCACAGCAGGGCGTCCGCCGCCGGGAGCCAGGGACTGCGGCAGTCCGGGACGACCAGCCAGCGGCTGGCGGGCGGGGTGGGCTCGAGCCCCGCGGGCGGCGGGCAGAGCGGCGGGACGGTCACGGCGTCGCCCGTGCCGTAGGAGAGCAGCGGCGGCGGTGCCGTCCGGCCGTCGCCTCCCCACTCCTCCCAGGCCAGCAGCGCGGGCAGCCGCTGGGCCGTGCCGGGCGCGGCGAACAGCAGGAGCCGGCCGCGCTGGGCCGCGACCGGGCCCGAACCGGGGCCCGCCGGCGACCACAGGCGGTCGAGCATCCGGCGGCCGAACAGCATCGGGGCGTCGATCACGTCGAACGCCGTGCCGCACGGCAGTATGACCGTGGCCAGCGGGTCCTCGGCCCACAGGGCGTGGACGCTGCGCGGGAAGCGGCTGGCGGAGGCCAGCCAGTCGGCCCCGGCGAGCGGGACGTGGGGGGCGGCGGGCCGGGGGCGGACGGGACGCGGATCGTGCGGCCAGGTGGTCATGGCCCTATGGTCGGCGGCCCGGCGGGGTGGGCCCGGGGGAGTTCGGGGAATTCGGGACAGGGCCGCGAGGGGTGCGCTACGGTGCGCTCCGCATATGCCAACGGCCCATGATCGAAGATCATGGGCCGCGTCGGATCAGTCGCGGGCGATGCTGCCGCGCAGCAGGTCGCGGCCGAACTCGACCATCTTCTTCGTGTAGTCCTCGCTCCACTCGGCATGCTCGGCGATGACGGCTGTCGGCAGTCTGTCGAAACGCCGGGGATCGGCGAGCTGAGCCGCCGCCACCGCCTGGTACTCCGTCGCCCGGTCCGCTGCCGCGCGGAAGGCCAGTGCCAGCTCGGTGGAGCGGGACAGCAGCTCACGCGGGTCCTCGATCGACTCGAGGTCGAAGAAGTGCTCCGGATCGGCGACGGCCTCGGGTGGCTCGAAGAGCAGCTGCGCGGGCTTCAGGCGGCGCGGAGCACTGTCCTGCGCGCCGGGAGCCTGCTTCGGCTCGCACATGTACATACCTCCAGAATCGTCTGCACCGTCATCCATTGTCCTGCCGCGCGCAAGTGCGCCCCCGCGCCACGGCCCCCTCACGGCCGACCGGGTGCCGCCCCCGCGGCGGGTCGGCGGGCGGCTTCGGTTCACGGCCGCCAGGGGACGCGGTGCTCGGCCAGATGGGCCAGGACCGCGTGGTTGGCCTCCCACCCGTCCGGGCTGTTTCCCTTGGCCGCCTCCGGCGGCGTGCCGGGCTCCGCCCGGCGGCTCGGGGGGTGCCGCCCGTGCGGCGGGACCGTGGGCGGCTTCGGTTCACGGCCGCCAGGGGACGCGGTGCTCGGCCAGGTGGGCCAGGACCGCATGGTTGGCCTCCCACCCGTCCGGGAACTTCACCGTCACCCCCAGCTGCACCGGTTCCGTGGCGGGGTGGTCGTCCAGCAGGCGGTCGACGCCCGCCCGGCAGACCACCACGCACGCGTGCCGGTGCCGCGAGGCCAGAACGCACAGGCGGCCGGTCTCCAGGTGGAACGCCGTCGCGTCGGGGCGGCCCGACAGGGGGTGGAGCACGACCGTGACGTCGAATTCGCGCCCCTGGAGCCGGTTCGCCGTGTCCACCGTGACCCCGGCCACGCCGAGCTCCGCAAGGGCCGCGCGGACGGCCGCGGCCTGGTCGCGGTGGGCCGTGCCCACCGCGATCCGCTCCGCCGTCAGCGGCGCCGGATCCGGCGCGCTCTCGCTCGTCACGGCCCCGCCGCGGTCCAGCAGCCGCCGGACGACGTGCGCGACCGCGCCCACCGCCTCCGGGTCCGTACGCGGCGTGTGGCGCGCGGGCAGCTCCAGCAGGCCCCACCCCGACTCCGCCGCCTCGTCCAGCACCCGGTCCGGTCCGGAGCCGTCCGAGCGCACCGCGAAGGCGAGCCGCCGATCGCCGTGGCCGGTGCCGCTGCGGAAGGGCGTGTACGGATAGAAGGCGTCCGAGACCAGCGGCGCGGCGGAGGCGGGCAGCCGCCAGGAGACCGGCAGCCGGTGCTGGGGAAGCCCGGGGTTGTGGGCGAGCAGCGTGCTGACCGCGCTCGCCGACGGGTCGTACGACAGCCCCGCCCACTGCTCCGCGCCGACCACGCTGAAGGGGTCGAGCTGCCCCGGGTCGCCCACGAACAGCGCCCGTTCGAAGAGCCCGGCCACGGCCAGCAGCGCGTCCGAGCGCATCTGGTACGCCTCGTCGACGATGGCGTGCCCCCATGGCTCGGCGATCTTGGTGTGCGCCCACTTGGCGGCCGTGGAGACCACGACGTCCAGCCCGGCGAGATCGGCGGCCTTCGCCGAGGTGACGACGGAGTCCAGCGCGTCGAGGGCCGGGTCGTAGGCGCGGCGCTCGCTGCTGTGCAGCCGGCCGACCGGCAGGTCGGGGTCCTGCTTGGCCAGGCGCAGCACGAGGTCGTCGACCTGGGCGTTGGTCTGGGCGACGATCATCAGCGGGCGCCCGGCGGCGGCCAGCTCCCGGGCCGCCCGGACGACCAGCGTCGACTTCCCGGCGCCGGGCGGGGAGTCCACGACGACGCCGCGGTGCGGGCCGTGCAGGGTGTCGCGCAGGATCGCGTCCGTGGCCTCGGCCGCCGCCCGGCCGGGATCGAAGGCGCGCCCGCGCTCCATGCGTACGGTCACAGGTGGTCCTCCGCGGTCACCGGGTCGGGGGCCTCGGCCGCGGCGGCCGGGGGGCCGCCGTGGGTCCAGGGCGTCTGCTCGGGCTCGGGCAGCTCGGGGCCGCCCCTGGGGGCGTGCTCGAAGAGGGTCCAGCACACCTGGTCCCCCGGCTCGGGTACGGAGCCCGCCTCCGGGGCCTTGCCGCGCCCCATGCCTCCGGTCAGCCGTACGGTCAGGGTGCCGTCCGGGCCGTGGGAGACGAACTCCGCGGGCTGCGACCTGCCGTCCGGCAGCGCGCGGTGCAGCTTCACGCCGTCGGCGACGTGTGGGGTGTCCTGGGTGCGGAGGGTCACCAGCGGGCGCGGACGCGGAATCTTCGCTTCTGAATACTCCATCACCACCTCGGCGACCGGCCCGGCGAAGGCCTCACCGGCCAGCCGCCGCCCGGCCATCACCAGCGGATCGTCGAGCGCCTCCTGCGCGTCGAGCTGGGCCTGCGCGGTCTCGCGGGCGGCCAGCTTGCGGGCCGCCGTCACGGCGTCGTCCCGCCGCGGCTGCGGGGGCTCCCCGGCGCGGACGCGGTCGCGGTGCGCGGTGTACGACCAGCGGTCGCGCTTCCAGCGCTCGCCGACACGGGCGCCCTCGGGCAGGGCGCGCAGCAGGTCGATGCCCTGCCAGACGGCGTCCCAGGTGGGACGCAGCTGCCCCTCCAGGAGGTCGCGTATCTCCCGCTCGGCGTCGGCCAGCGCCCGGTGGGCCGCCGCGAACCGGTGCGGCGACGCCTGGAGGACGTCCGCGCGGGCCCGGTCGTAGCGGGCGATGGCCGGGGCCAGCCGCTTGTTGTCGAAGACCGGGTCGGTGGCGGGACCGGCGGGCGGGTGGGCCGGCAGGCCCTCCGCGTCGCGGGCCAGCTCCGCCCGCAGGGCGGCCGCGGCGCCCGACGTCCCCTCCGGCGGGTCGATCCAGGCCAGCAGGGCCCCCAGGTGCTGGTCCTCGAGGACGCTCTGGCCGGTGGCCCAGTGGCGGCCCAGCACCTGCGTCATCGCCAGCAGCAGCGACGAGCCGGGGACGCGCGAGCGCTCCCCGAAGTGCGTCAGCCAGCGCCCGAGCAGCGGCACCCGAGGGGGAGCCGGGTGCGGCGCGTCGGGGTCCTGCTCGGCGGTGCGGCGGAAGCGCATCGAACGGCCGAGCAGCCGGACGTACTCCACGCCCGCCGCGCTCGGCACCACCACCTGCGGGGCGTCCGCGCACAGCTCGACCTCGACCGGCACCTTCCTGCCGGTCGTCGGGTCGGTCTCCTTGCGCTCCTCGCGTTCGACGGCGTCGGCGAACTCCTCGATGCGGGGCAGCATCGCGTCGGCCAGCTCCGCGAGGAACGCCGAGCGCAGGTCGCGGTCGCGCGGCTGGGCCACGACGAGCAGGCGGGGGGCGTCCCGCTCGGTGCCCACCAGCGCCCCGAGCGGAGCCCCGGCCTCGCCCGCGGTGGTCAGCGGCACGAACACCAGCGGCCGGTCGGCGATGTGGCGGTGCCGCACGGTGGCCAGCGGCCGGGCCCGCCCGTCCCGCGCGGCCTCCAGCCGGGCGAGGGTGTCGATCAGGGACATGACGCCGCCTCCGCCGTCTCCAGCGACTCCGCCCGCAGCCGTGCCGCGCGGCGCAGCGCGGCGACCGCCGGATCGCCAGGGTCGCCGGCCTCGCCGGCCGCCGCGGCGAGGACCGCCTCGATCGTGGTCAGACCGCCGAGCTCGGCGCGCAGCGCGCGGCCCAGGGTCTGCACCGCGTCCGCCGCCCGGGACCGGGCGCGGCAGTGGAAGGCCAGCTCGCACGCCGCCAGGCACTCGGGGGCGTACGCCGCGCCGACGGCGTCGACCGCGGCGGCGAGCTCGTCGGCCGGCCGGGTGGGCGTCCGTCCGTCGTCGGCCAGGCAGAGGTCGAAGGTCGTGCCGTGGGGGAGGCCGTCGGCGATGTCGGCGACGCCCGTCAGCCGG
The DNA here is from genome assembly GCF_040932295.1 of Streptomyces sp. C36. Taxonomy (NCBI): domain Bacteria; kingdom Bacillati; phylum Actinomycetota; class Actinomycetes; order Kitasatosporales; family Streptomycetaceae; genus Streptomyces; species Streptomyces sp. C36. The sequence goes on from NZ_JBFQGI010000002.1 coordinate 100,629, forward strand.
TCCAGCTGACGGCGTGTCGTGGCGAGCTGCTTGCGGAGGTCGACGAGGGCGGCGTCGGGGAGGTTGGAGAAGTTCTTCGGGCAGACCAGCAGCGCGCTGTGACGGACCGAGGCGCCGTCGCCGATGCGCTCGGCGACGGGCTCCAGGGCCAGCGCGTACACCGCCGCCTGGCGGGCGGCCGCCCCCACCTTCGCCGCGTCGGCCGCGCCGTCGACCATGGCGAAGGACTTGATCTCCACGACCGTCCAGCCGCCGTCGGGGTGGACCACGACGGCGTCCGGCTCCAGGTACGCGGGCGTGCCGGCCACGGACAGGGCCAGCATGGGGTGGTCCAGCAGCGCCCACCGGCCGGCGGCCGTGGCCTCGCGCAGGGCGAGGGCGGTGCGGGCCGTACGCCCCTCGGGCCCGGAGGCGGCGAGGTCCGGCATGTCGATCTCGCCCGGCCCGGGCGGCGGGGGCGAGCCGTCGCCGAGCCGCTCGCACAGCAGGCGGATCAGCTCCGTGCCGCCGTCGTCCTTCGCGCGGGCCTCGAAGGCGTGGCCGCGCACGAACGCGAACTGGGACTGCCCGAACGTCGCCGGCGAGCCGAGCGCCCGGGCCAGGGCCGCCTTGTCGACGCCGGCGCCGTCGAGCAGGGCCCGGCGGTGGCAGCCGGGGTTCGCGGCCAGCGCCGCGAGCGCGCGGGCGTCGAGCGGCAGCGGTGCGACGGCCGGGCCGCGCAGCTCAGCGAGCCGCTGTCGCAGCGCCGTCGGTGCGGCTGTCTCCGGCCTCGCCCCGGGCCGGCTGACGGGGGATCTGGTCACTGGCGTCCGCCTCGCGAAGTCTCTCCGGCGCTCCCGGACGGCCGGCTCCGGCCGGGGAGCCGGGGGAGGACGTCCGGACGAGCGCAGTACCCGCCGCAGTCTCGCACCCGCCACTGACAATCGCGGGCGTCCCGGCGGTTTCCGCGGACGCGGCGCCGGCGAAGCGGGTCCGGATCCGGTCGGCGAGGCGCACCGCGGGCCGCGCGAGCAGGAAGCCCGCGCCCATCACGGCGACGCCGGCGACGGCGTCGAGGAAGTAGTGGTTGGCGGTGCCCATCACCACGAGGGCGATGGCGAGCGGGTAGGCCACGCCCGCGACCTTCGTCCAGGTGGCGCGGCCGTGGCGCCAGAGCACCACCCCGCACCACAGGGCCCAGCCGACGTGCAGGCTCGGCATGGCCGCGTACTGGTTGGTGAGCCCGCCCATGCCGCGCGGGGCGCTGGCGTCGCGGCCCCACCAGCCGTACGCGGAGTACTGGTGCATCGTGTCGACGAAGCCCTGGGCGTCGTCGAGGAGGCGGGGCGGGCAGGTGGGCAGCAGGGTGAACCCGATGAGGCCGATGAGGGTGGAGATCATCAGCCAGGTCCGCATCCGGCGGTAGTGGTCGGGGCGGCGTCGGAAGAGCCAGACCAGCAGCGCGGGAGTGAGGAGGTAATGCAGGGCGGCGTACGCGAAGTCCGCGGGTATGCCGATCGCCGGATGGCTGGTGAACAGACGGTTGAGCGGGTGCTCGAAGTCTATTCGGAACGTTTTTTCAAGATCGAGAATGGCGAGGCCGTGATCCACGGCCGACTGCACATCTCCCCTGACCAGGAGCCGGCCCGCCGTGTACAGCCCGTACACCACGGCTATCAGTGGCAGTTCGGTCCACCAGCGCGGCCGCTTCCCGAGTGGTGCGGTGCGGTACATCCGGACGGCTCTCCATTTGTTCAGGCGGCCAACAAGCGCGCTTGCAACCGTACGGTGTACGCCACATTGCGCGCACACCGCCCCGGGACTTTCCCGGAACCCCGAGGCGGCGGGAGGGGAGACGCCGTCGCTGACCAGAGGGTTGCCTGAGAGTGAAGTGAGTGATGATGGGGGCTGGACGGAACCGACGTCACGCCGGAACTGTCGTGAAAGTCACCGAAATCTTGTGAAGGGGCCCTCGCCATGGCACCGCGCATCCTGCTGGCCCGGCACGGACAGACGCAGTGGTCGCTGTCCGGGAAGCACACCGGCCGCACGGACATCCCGCTGCTCGACGAGGGCCGGCGCGGCGCCAAGCTGCTCGGCGAGCGCCTGCACCGCGCGCCGTGGAACGCCCTGCCGGACGTCGAGGTGCGCACCAGCCCGCTCGTGCGCGCCAAGGAGACCTGCGAGCTGGCCGGCTTCGGGGACCGGGCGAGCGACTGGGACGCCCTGATGGAGTGGGACTACGGCGCCTACGAGGGCATGACGCCGGCCGAGATCAAGGCGGGCCGCCCGGACTGGCTCATCTGGCGCGACGGCGTCCCCGAGGGCGAGACGCGCGAGCAGGTCGCCGCCCGCGCCGACGAGGTCGTCGAGTGGGCCCGCTCGGCCGACCGCGACGTGCTGGTCTTCGCGCACGGCCACATCCTGCGCACGATCGTGGCCCGCTGGCTGGGCGAGGACCTCTTCTTCGGCTCCCGCATCCGCCTCGACCCGACGTCCCTGTCCGTCCTGGGCTGGGCCTACGGCGCCCCCGCGCTGGTGCGCCTGAACGACACCGGCCACCTCGGCTGACGCCCCGTCGGCCCGTCGGCCCGCCTATCCGGCCTGCGCGGCGGGCCGGTGGCGGGCCAGGAAGCCCGCCACCACCGGCTCCGCCGCGTGCCGGCGCAGCTGCCGCGCGGTGGCGGTCAGCATGGTGCGGACCCGGGACGAGCGGACCTCCTCCAGCAGGTCCAGCGCCCGGCACCCGGCCGCCGCCGCCTCGTCCGGGGCGCCGCCGCGGGCCAGGTCGCCCGCCAGCTGGGCGGTGTAGAGGGCGATGTTCCGCGCGAAGTGCGGGTCCTGCAGGTCCACCGCCCGCTCCGCGTGCTCCGCCGCGCGCCGCCAGTCGCCGAGGGCGGACCAGCACTGGGCCTCCAGGCCCTCCAGCTCCGCCTCGCCGAAGAAGGTCATCCACTCCGGGTCCGTGTCGTCCGGCCCCCGCCCGAACAGCGTGCGCGCGCGCAGCAGCGCCTCCTCGCACGCCGCACGGTCCTCCAGCCGCGCCCAGCCGCCGGCCTCCCGCAGGGCCAGCAGGGACATCAGCCGCGCCGAGCCCAGCCGCCGGCCGGCCCGCTGCGCGGCCTGCGCGGCGCGCACCGCCTCGCGGGGCCGCCCCGCGTCCCGGGCGAGGAAGGCGGTGTTGCAGAAGGCGTGCGCCTCCAGCGCCGCGTCGCCCGCCACCCGGGCGGTCGCCAGCGCCTCCGCGTAGTGCGAGCGCGCGTCCGGGAAGCGGCCCGAGTCATGGGCCAGCCAGCCCACCGAGATGGCGAGCTCGCCCGCCCCCGCGTGCAGCCGGTCGGCCACCGACCGCCGCCGCGTCTGCGCGTCGAGCAGCGCGTAGGCCGCCTTCAGCGGGCGGCCGGCGCGCCGGTAGAGGCCGTCGGCGCCGTGCCGGTCGTCGAGTACCCGGATCTGCCGGACCGCCTGCTCGACGGCGCAGGCCTCGGGCTCTCCCGCGCGGCGGGGGCCCGGGGTGCCGGGGGCGGCGCCCAGGGAGGCGGCGGCCATGGCGGCCGTGCCGGAGGTCATGAACGCGCGACGCAACACGTCGCTCTCCTTGTTGCTGTCGAAGTTGCTGCCGGAGCCTCGTGCGAAGGCCCCGTCCGCCCCGGGGGAGGCCCCGAGGGAGGTACGGCTTTCGGCGGGGCTCTCGGTTTGCCCGGGCAGCGCGGAACCCTTTTTGCGCGCCCCCCGTCCACGCACCGTTTCGCGCGGTGCGAAGCCCATGTCCACCGGCTCGAGGCCGGGGAACATGTGCCGGAACACCCGCTCGTAGGCGTAGTTGGGGCAGCGGATCTCGCCCGACTCGACACGCCCGACATAGCGCGCGTCGCAGGAGACGTGCTCGCCGATCTCGCGGCCCGCCCGCCGCACCGCCGCCGCGAACTCCCCTGGTGAGCGCTGTCCGCGCAGTTCCCGGAAGGCGGCGTTGGGGCGTGCTGACGAGGACGCGCGGTGCGACGCCATGGCCGGACCCTCTCCCTGGCGAGCCGCCCCGGGGGCAACCCGCGGGGCGGGCGGCTGTGCTTGCCGTGTGGCGTGACGACCGTACCGGCTGTGGCGGGACGACTACGCCGGGTTTGCCTACAAACGGGATATCCCACCTGTCATCCGCCATGAACTGCCATCCTTTGGCGCGGCATGGCGCCGTAGCCGTTGACGCCCACGGCCGTTGAACCCTCCGAGCGTGAGCGCGCTCGACGCGGAGTGGCACTGGCGTGAGGAGGGTTTCCCGTGGCGGAGGCCGGAGTGGACATCGGCGGCGGCTCACGGACGACGGCGCCGCACCGGCCGCGTCAGGACCACAGCCCCTCCCCCTGCCCGACGCGGGCCGCCGCCGAGGACGGCCGGCCGTGCGACCTCGTCACCGTCCCCTCCCGGCAGGGCCTCGAGGCGGTCGACATCCTGCGGCTGCGCGACGGCGTCGGGCCCGTGCTGCACGACGGCGAGGGCGACACCCTCGGCTTCCTCGTCCCGCCCGGCACCGCCGACCGCTGGGACGTGCCGGGCAGCGCCTGCACCCAGACCTACGGGCGCGGGCCGCGCGCGACGGCCGACATGCCGCCCGTCAAGGGCACCGGCTGGCTCGTCGCACCCGACGCCGCCTACGCCTGGGCCACCGACCCGGCCGTGCTGCGCGCCGCCCTCGGGGAGGCCGCCCGCACGATCGAGGCCGTCGACCGCTGCCGCTGAGGCCCCCGTTCCGCCGGGCCGCCGCCACGGCCGGAGCGCCGCGCGCCACCGGCGATACTTGACGGGTGGCGAAAGGCAAGCAGAAACAAGGTCGCGGGCGCACCGCGGAGGCGGTGACCGCGCGGGTCGACGGCGGTCTCGCCGAGCTCGTACCCGACCGTGACCGCCCGCGCGGCCGCACCCTGCTCATCGACGGGGCCCCGCAGTCCCATGTGGACCTCGACGACCCGGCCTACCTCGACTTCGCCTACCAGCGCAGGCTCGGCCACATCGCCGACCTCGTCGCGCCGCCCGGCAAACCGGTCCAGGTCCTGCACCTGGGCGGCGGCGCCTTCACGCTCGCCCGCTACGTCGCCGCCACCCGCCCCCGCTCCACCCAGCAGATCGTCGAGATCGACGCCCCGCTGGTGGCGTTCGTCCGCGCCGAGCTGCCCCTGGAGAGCACCTGGCGCGTCCGGGTGCGCGGCGGCGACGCCCGCGAAGGGCTCGGCAAGCTGCCGGACGGCTGGGCGGACCTGATCATCGCGGACGTCTTCAGCGGCGCCCGCACGCCCGCCCATCTGACCAGCACCGAGTTCGCGGCCGAGGTCCGCCGGGTGCTGCGCCCGGGCGGCTTCTACGCCGCCAACCTCGCCGACGGACCGCCGCTCGCCTACGTCAAGGCGCAGATCGCGACCGTGGGGACCGTCTTTCCCGAACTGTGCCTGACCGCCGACCCGGCCGTCCTGCGCGGGCGCCGCTTCGGCAACGCCGTGCTGCTGGCCTCCGACCGCGAGCTGCCCGTCGCCGAGCTGACGCGGCGGGCGGCCACCGACCCCCACCAGGGGCGGGTCGAACACGGCCGCGCCCTCGCCGACTTCACCGGCGGCGCGGCGCCCGTCACCGACGCCGACGCCCGCCCCTCCCCGGCCCCGCCGCCCTCCGTCTTCGAGTGACGGCCGCCTCAGCTCGGCGTCAGGCGGCCGGTCCGGGCCACGCGGGCGTACCAGCGGGCGCTCGACTTGGGTGTACGGGCCAGCGTCGCGTAGTCGACGTACACCGCGCCGAAGCGCTTGCTGTAGCCGTACGCCCACTCGAAGTTGTCCAGCAGCGACCAGAGGAAATAGCCGCGCACGTCGGCCCCGTCGCCGAGGGCGCGCAGCACCGCGTCGAGGTGGGCGTGCAGGTAGGCGATGCGCTCGGGGTCGTGCACCGCCCCGTCCGCGTCCGGCTTGTCGTCGTAGGCGGCGCCGTTCTCCGTGATGATCAGCGGCAGGCCGGGCGCCTCGCGGGTGAAGCGCATCAGCAGGTCGTACAGGCCCGTGGGGTCCACCGCCCAGTCCATCGCGGTGAGTTTGCCCGGGGGCCGGTGGAACGCCACCCGGCCGGCGCCCGGCCAGGGCGAACGCCCGCCCGCGCCGTGCCCGTCGGACCGGTCGGGCCGATTGTCAGTGGCGGCTGATACCACTGTAGGCGCGTAGTAGTTGATGCCCAGCGCGTCGAGGGGGTGCTTGACGATGTCCGTGTCGCCGTCCCGCACGAACGACCAGTCGGTGATCGGCTCGGTGTCGGAGATCAGGTCCGCGGGGTACGCACCGCGCAGCATGGGCTCGGTGAAGATACGGGTGGCGAGGGCGTCGACGCGCCGCTGAGCGTCCAGGTCGCCCGGCGCGGGGGTACGGGCCCGCACGGCGGCGGGGTTGAGGGCGACGGACAACCGGGCGTCCGCCGACAGGACGGTGCGCAGCGCCTGGGCGCCGAGGCCGTGCGCCAGGTTGAGGTGGTGGGCGGCGCGCAGCGCGGCCTCGTCGTCCGTGCGGCCCGGCGCGTGGACCCCGGCGGCATAGCCGAGGAAGGCGCTGCACCAGGGCTCGTTGAGCGTGGTCCACAGCCCGACCCGGTCGCCCAGCACCTCGCCGACCAGCAGCGCGTAGTCGGCGAAGCGGTGTGCCGTCTCGCGTGCGGGCCAGCCGCCCGCGTCCTCCAGTTCCTGGGGCAGGTCCCAGTGATAGAGCGTCAGCATCGGTTGGATGCCCCGGGCCAGGAGGTCGTCGACGAGCGCGCGGTAGAAGTCCAGTCCGCCGCGGGAGGCGGGCCCCCGGCCGGTGGGCTGCACGCGCGGCCAGGAGACGGAGAAGCGGTACGCGCCCAGCCCCAGCTCCGCCATGAGCCGGACGTCCTCCTCGCGGCGGTGGTAGTGGCCGGTGGCCGTGTCGCCGGTGTCGCCGCCCAGCACCCGGCCCGGGGTGCGGGAGAACGTGTCCCAGATGGAGGGGGTCCGGCCGTCCTCCCGGGCCGCGCCCTCGACCTGATAGGCGGCGGTCGCGGCACCCCACAGGAAGCCGGTCGGAAAGTTCACGGTCATGGTCGCTCCCGAAGAGGTGAGAGGAAGGGGAGGAGAGAGAGTGGACGGATCAGCCTTTGACCGCGCCCCGCATGATGCCGCCGACGATCTGGCGGCCGAAGAGGGCGAAGGCCAGCAGCAGCGGCAGGGTGCCCAGCAGAGCCCCGGCCATGACCACGGCCTGGTCGGGCACATAGCCCCGGCCGAGCCCGGTGAGCGCCACCTGCACGGTCGGGTTCTCCTGGGTCAGCGCGATCACGGGCCAGAAGAAGTCGTTCCACGCCTGGACGAAGGAGAGCATCCCCAGCACGGCCATCGCCGGCCGGGCGACGGGGAAGACGATGTGCCACACCACGCGCCAGCTGCTCGCGCCGTCCGTCCGGGCCGCCTCGATCAGCTCGGTGGGCAGCGCCTCCACGAGGTACTGCCGCATGAAGAAGACCCCGAAGGCGCTGACCAGCGTGGGCAGCACCACGGTCTGCAGCCGGTCGGTCCAGCCCAGGCCGGCGACCACCATGAACAGCGGGACGACACTGAGCTGCGGCGGCACCATCATCGTGCCGACGGTCAGCGACAGCAGGACGTTCTTCAGCCGGAACCGCAGCTTGGCGAAGGCGAAGCCGGCGATCGTGCAGAAGAGCACCGTGCCGAGCGCGACCGTCCCGGCCACGACCGTGGTGTTGAACAGCGCGAGCCCCATGTTGGCGTCGCTCCACGCCGTGCCCAGGTTCTCCGGGAGACGGTCCCCGAACCACAGCGGCGGCGGGGTGCGGGCCAGCCGGGCGTTGTCGCGCGAGGCGGCGACGGCCGTCCAGACGAGGGGGAACAGCGAGCCCGCGGTGAACAGCGCCAGCACCGCGTAGCCGACCGGCCCGGCGCGCAGCTGCCGTCCCGCACGGGGTGGCATCGCCATGGGCTCCTCTCACCGGTCCTTCCGCAGCCGGCGCGCGATCAGCACGTTGACCGCGGCCACGAGCATGAGAAGGAGGAACATGCTCCAGGCGACGGCCGAGGCCCGCCCGAGGTGGTAGTAGAACCAGCCCTGCTCGTAGAGGTAGAGCCCGAGCGTCTGGAACTGGTGCGAGGCGCCGCCCTTCTGGCCGCCCGCCCCGCCGAACAGCAGGGGCTCGCCGAAGAGCTGGGTCGCCCCGATCGTCGAGACCACGACGGTGAAGAGGATCGTCGGCCGCAGCGCCGGAACGGTGATGTGCAGGAACTGCCGCCCGCGCGACGCCCCGTCCAGCGCCGCCGACTCGTACAGCTCGTCGGGCACCGCCTGCATGGCGGCGAGATAGATGAGCGCGTTGTAGCCCGTCCACCGCCAGATGACGATCGAGGAGACCGCGCACCGCGAGCTCCAGGTGCCGTTCTGCCAGTCGACCGGGCCGACGCCCACGGTGCCCAGGGCCCAGTTCACCAGGCCGTAGTCGCGCCCGTAGAGCAGGACGAAGACCAGGGTGGCGGCGGCGACCGAGGTGGCGTACGGGGTCAGCAGCGCGACGCGCCAGAACGTCGCGGCGCGCAGCCGGTAGTGGAGCAGATGGGCCAGGCCCAGGGCCATCAGCAGCTGGGGGACGGTGGAGAGGACCCCGATGGTGACGGTGTTGCGCAGCGCGTTCCAGAAGAAGTCGTTGTCGAGCAGCCGGAGGTAGTTGTGCGCACCCACCCACACCATGCGGTCCGGGGCCGTCAGCTCCACCCGGTGCAGCGAGGCCCAGCCCGTATAGAGGAGAGGGAAGAGTCCGAACGCGGCGAAGAAGGCGAAGAACGGCGCGACGAACGCGTACGGGCTGTAGCGCAGGTCCCAGCGGTAGAGGCGGCTGCGCCAGGCGGCCGGGCGGTCCCGGTCGCGGCCGGCGGGGCCCGCTTCCGCCCCCTCCACCGCCGTGGTCGTGGCGGTCACTCGTCCACCGCGTTCTTGATCTCCTTCTGCGCCGCCGCCCAGCCGGCCGCGGGGGACCTGCCCTGCTGTTCGACCTGGGCGATGCCGATGTCGGTGAACGCCGTGCCGATCTGCTGCTCCCTCGGGCCGAAGACCAGCAGGGGCACCGACCGCGCGGCCGTGGTGAAGATCCGCCCGATGGGGGCGTCGCCGAAGTAGGGGTTCCGCGCGTCCCTGACCGCGGGCATGGCGTACGAGGCCGGGGTGGAGGGGATGCTCGCCTGCCGTTCGAAGAGCCGGGCCTGCTGGGCGGGGGCGGTCAGCCAGACGGCCAGCTCGATCGCGGCCGCCCTGTGCCGGGCGGCCTTCGGCACCGTGACGAAGGAGCCGCCCCAGTTGGCGGGCCGGGGGGCCGCGGCCACGTCCCACGCGCCCCGGCCGGCCGCGCCCGACTTCTCCTTGATGTAGCCGAGCATCCAGGGCGGGCAGGCGACGGTGGCGAAGCGGCCGTTCGCGAAGGCCTGGTCCCAGGGCTTCTCGAACTGCTTGAGGCGGGCCGTCAGCCCGGCGCGCACCGCCTGCACGGCCAGGTCCCAGGACGTCCTGACCGCGGGGGAGTCCGTGTGGACGGGCCGGCCGGAGCGGTCGTAGTAGCGCTCGGGATAGGCGTGGACCGAGGCGTTGTAGATTCCGGCCGCCGAGTCGGTGAAGACCGTGCCGGCCGGGGCCCGCCGGGCGTAGGCCTTGCCGGTGTCGATGTACTTCTGCCAGTCGCCGGCCCACAGCCGGCCGACCGCCTCCCGGTCGGTGGGCAGCCCGGCCCGCCGGAAGAGGTCCTTGCGGTAGCAGATGGCGATCGGCCCGATGTCCGTGCCGAGGCCGATGGTCCGGCCGTCCGGGGTGGTGGCCTGCGCCCACTTCCACGGCAGCCAGTCCGCCCGCCGGACGCCCTTCGCCCGGGACAGGTCCTCGAAGAGGCGGCCCTGGGCGGCCGCCACCTCGTGGATGTTTCCCACCTCCATGGCCTGGATGTCGGCGAGGCCGCTGCCGGCCGCGAGGTGGGTGAGCAGCTGCGGGTAGTAGGCGTCGTTGCGTTCGATGACGCTTTCCTTGACGACGACGTCCGGGTGCAGCCGCTCGTACTCCTCGTAGAGCCCGGCCTGGCGGTAGCCGAAGACACCGAAGGTGCCGATGGTGACCGTGGTCCGCCCGTGGTGCCCGGCGTCGTCGTCACCGCCGTCCCGGGCGCAGCCGTCGAGCACGCTCACGACGAGGAGGAGCGCGGCGGCGACCGCGAGGACCAGCGCCCGGCGCCGGTAGGGACCGCTCGGCCAGGCCGGGGTCACCTCTCGACGTTGACGTTCTCAGCCTGCGGTCCCTTCGGTCCCTGGGTGACGTCGTAGCTGACCTTGTCGCCCTCGTGCAGTTCCCTGAAGCCCGCGCTCTGGATGGCGGAGAAGTGGACGAACACATCCGGCCCGTTGTCGTCCTGCTGGATGAAGCCGAAGCCCTTGTCGGCGTTGAACCACTTCACTGTGCCCGTTGCCATCGATCATGACCCTTCGTCCGGTGTCGGCACCTGAGCATTCCCCGGACCGACGCCGAACTTCCCCTGGCCGCGCCGTGCATCACCCGTGAGGGCTACAAAACGATAAGAGCCCGGTCCGCTTACGCGAACCGGGCTCTCCATCAGGGTGAGTAACGGGACTCGAACCCGCGACATCCTGGACCACAACCAGGTGCTCTACCGACTGAGCTATACCCACCATGTCCGGTGTTTGTTTCCGTGTTTCTTACCGGCCGAGAAAAAGTGTACAGGGTCCGGAGGGGTGCTCGCTCCCAGCTTTCGCCGTGCCGGGAGCGAGCTGCGTCACTATGCCTGGCTGCGTCTTTACGCCTGGACGGGCAGGACGTGTTTGGCCGCGATGGCCTTCGCCGTGTCGGAGTCCGGACCGGGCTGCGGCACGAAGATCGCCTCGCGGTAGTAGCGGAGCTCGGCGATCGATTCGCGGATGTCGGACAGTGCCCTGTGGTTGCCGGTCTTCTTGGGGCTGCTGAAGTAGGCGCGCGGGAACCAGCGGCGGGCCAGCTCCTTCACCGAGGACACGTCCACGATCCGGTAGTGCAGGTGACCCTCCAGGGCGGGCATGTCCCGCAGCAGGAATCCACGGTCGGTGCTGACCGAGTTTCCGCACAGCGGGGCCTTGCCCGCCTCCGGGACGTGCTCACGGACGTACTCCAGGACCTGACGCTCCGCTTCCTCGAGCGTCGTCCCGCCGTCCAGCTCCGTGAGCAGCCCGGAGGCCGTGTGCATCTGGCGCACCACCTCGGGCATGGTGGCGAGGGCCTCGGCGGGCGGGCGGATGACGATGTCCACGCCGTCCCCGAGGATGTTCAGCTCAGAGTCGGTGACCAGGGCGGCCACCTCGATGAGCGCGTCGGCCGACAGCGAGAGCCCGGTCATCTCGCAGTCGATCCACACCATGCGATCGTTCATACGTCTCACCCTACGGGGCGCTCCCGCTGACCGGGCAGGCGTGGAGCGTAGAGGTCGGCATCCGATTTGCCGGAGTCATTGGGGTTCATCCCATGACTTCCGCCGTGACCGGTGTGGCCCATATGACCTCCGTGGCCGACGTGCGGCGGCGGGCTGCCCAGGGGCGCACCCGTCACCGCGTGCGCGGCCGGAGCCATGGCCGTGCGCCGCATCCCCATGAGCGACGGCTCGCCGGAACGGTGCTCGACGGGATCCGGCCGGTCGAACCGGTCCCCGCGCTCGCTCCGCTCCACACGCTCCGCCCGCTCGCTCCGCTCCACGCGCTCCGGCCCGCTCTGCGGCCGGCGCGCCCGGTAGGCGGCCCGGTAGGCGGCGGGGGAGGATCCCAGCTGCCGGCGGAAGTGGCCGCGCAGGGCCACCGGCGAACGGAAGCCGCAGCGCCCGGCGACCTCGTCCACGGAATAGTCCGAGGTCTCCAGGAGCCGCTGCGCCTGCAGCACCCGCTGAGTGATCAGCCACTGCAGCGGGGCGCTCCCGGTGAGCGAGCGGAACCGTCGGTCGAACGTGCGACGGCTCATATACGCGCGGGCGGCCAGGGTCTCCACGTCGAACTGCTCGTGGAGGTGCTCCAGCGCCCAGGCGACGACCTCGGCGAGCGGGTCGGCGCCGATCTCCTCCGGTAAAGACCTGTCGAGGTAGCGCTCCTGTCCTCCGCTGCGGCGCGGTGGCACGACGAGGCGGCGGGCCAGGGCCCCCGCGGCGTCGGCGCCGTGGTCGGTGCGGACGATGTGCAGGCACAGATCGATGCCTGCCGCGGTGCCCGCGGACGTCAGTACGTCGCCGTCGTCCACGAAGAGCTCCCGGGGGTCCACATGGACCGACGGATAGCGCTTGGCGAGCGTGGGCGCGTACATCCAGTGGGTGGTGGCGGGCCTGCCGTCGAGCAGGCCGGCGGCGGCCAGTACGAAGGCCCCGGTGCACAGCCCGACGATGCGGGCCCCCTCTTCATGGGCCCGGCGCAGCGCGTCGAGTGCGGCGGCCGGTGGCGGCTGGGTGATCGACCGCCAGGCCGGTACGACTACGGTGCCGGCCCTGGAGAGTGCCTCCAGGCCGTACGGTGCGGTCAATTCCAGGCCGCCGGTCGTTCGCAATGGCACATCTTCGCCCGCGCACACCAGCAATCGGTAGCGGGGAACTCCTGCGTCCTGTCGGTCGATCCCGAACACGGAGAGCGGAATGGAGCTTTCGAAGATGGGGCCGCCGCTGAAAAGAAGTACGGCGACGATCTCCCGGCGGCGGCGTCCGGAGAGCTTACGCGCGGCCTCCGGTGCGGTCGTGGAGTCCTGGCTCATGGCGCTAAGCCCCCCTCGGCGGTCGAGTCCTCTCGGTCCTGCACGTTTCCCCTCGGTCCTGAACGGTTCCCCCGCCGGTCATGGCCAAGATCGAATCTACTGCGTCGTTTGGAGACGCGGTGACCAGTTCACCACCCGCCTCTAAGTCGACATGACAACTTGGCGCGAAGCGTTCGATCACGAAGCGTTGCACTTGCAGGCCCCGGTGAAAAGTACGCCTCTCGCCCATGCCCTCTGTCCGTAGGCGGCAACCGCCCTGCAGGCCCGTTTCCTTGCTGGTCGACCGGCTGTTGGAGGGCTCTTTGGCCAAGGTGTGAAGTTCGGGCCGAACTTGGCTGAAAACCTACGGGTGCAGGCGTGCGAGAGGGTCCGTCGAGGGGGGATCAGGAGCCCGGATGACGCGCCCCGCGATGGCTTCCGCCGCCCGTCCGGCCGCGCCTGCCGCGGTGCGGAATCGACTGTTCCGAGGAGACTCTCGCGGCGGTGCGCGCCGACTGGCGCAGGAGGGCGTGACAGACGGAGGTGAGAGCCACCAGACCGGCCGCGGTGCCGGCCGCGCCGCCGAAGGACTGACCGCACATCAGCAGGACGACCGGAACCAGGACGCAGCTGAACGCCGCCCAGCGGACCACGTCGCTCACCGGATCGGGGGACTGCCCCTCGGAGGTGTCCTCGCGGGCGTCATCACGGGTTCCGGGCACGAGCGGCTCCCTGCTGGCGGCTGCTGGAGGTGGTACGCGGTACTACAACGGCGGCCCGGGGGCCTGGGTCACTGGGGAGTGGGTACCAGTGAGTAGAGCCGGGGCCATTGCGCTACGCGCCGCGCTCGTGCATGCTCCGGGGAACGCCCACGGGGGCTCGTTCCCGTGCGGCGGCCTCTGGGCAGGCAGGCAGTGTCGCCGTACCCTGGGGGTAAGCACTTGAAAAGATGAATCCCGGACGGATTTGGCCGTCCATGATCCATCCGAGGGCGTGCCCCCCGACAACTCCAACCAGTCCACCGCCGATCCCCCTCGACACGAGGCTTCCTTCGCCGAGACACCGATGGCCGGTCACGAATTCTCCGAACCCGCGGACCGCAAGCGGATCGCCGATCAGACGGCGCATCCCGAAGCGGCGGAAGAAACACGTCATTCCTGCGATCCGGCGTTCCAGCATGGCGTCGTGGTGGGCTTCGACGGTTCCATGTCGAGCGAGCGAGCGCTTGCGTATGCAATCGGGATGGCCCGCCGTTCCGGCTCGGGCCTGATCATCGTGCATGTGGCCAACCGGCTGCCGACGACGGTGTGGGCCGGCTGTGAGCCGCCGGTCTTCGTGGACGTTCCCGATCACCGCACCGAGGTGCTGGGCCTGGAACTCGCCTGCGCGGACTATTTGTCCGAAGTGCCCTGGATTCTTGTGGAGCGTGGCGGGGACATCTGCCATGAGCTCGAAGAGGTCGGCCGGGAGTACGCGGCGGACGCGATCGTGGTGGGCTCCACGCACGGTCTGGTCGGCCGGATCTTCGGCTCGGTGGCGGGCCGGCTGGCGCGGCGCGCCCAGCGGCCGGTCGTGGTCATCCCGTAGAGCGACCGGACATGCCCCGGAGGCATGTCAACTCCCGTGCGCCAAAAGGTCGATGGCGTCGAATCCGGCGTTGGGCGCGTCTTGACGCGCGCCTTGGCGGTCGCTTTGACAGTTGCCTTGACGAGCCGCGAAATCTACTCACGCGTAGAGGTGGCTCGTGCCCCGGGTGCGGGTAGGTCTCCGGCACACGACGCTGTCGTGCCGCCGGACGGGAGGTGACGGTTCCCGGGACCGGTGGCATCACCGCCGGTGTGAGGGCGACGCCGGCGCAGGGGAGGCGGCCCTCCCCGCGCGCGTGGTGGCACGCGTGGGGAGGGCCGTCCTCTCGTACCTGTCGCGGACAGGTGCGGACAGGTCCGAGAGGGCTTGGGGGTCCGCCGGGGGCGGACCGGGGCGGGACCGCCCGGCCGTGACTACTCGACCGTGACGGACTTCGCCAGGTTGCGCGGCTTGTCGATGTCGCGGCCCATGGCCTTCGCCGTGTAGTAGGCGAAGAGCTGCAGCGGGATGCCCATGAGGATGGCGTCGAGCTCGTCCTCGTTCTTCGGCACCACGATCGTGTGGTCGGCCTTCTCCTGCTCCTGGTGCGCGACGGCGAGGATGCGGCCGCTGCGGGCCTTGATCTCCTCGAGCGCGGCGCGGTTCTTCTCCAGCAGCTCGTCGTTCGGGACGATCGCGACGGTCGGCATGGCGGGCTCGATCAGGGCCAGCGGGCCGTGCTTGAGCTCGGAGGCCGGGTAGGCCTCGGCGTGGATGTACGAGACCTCCTTCAGCTTCAGCGAGGCCTCGCGGGCCACCGGGTAGCCCCGGACGCGGCCGATGAACATCATCGACTTGGCCTCGGCGTACTCCTTGGCCAGCTCCTCGATCTGCGCCTCGTTCGCCAGGATCTCCTCGATCTGGCCGGGCAGCTTGCGCAGGCCCTCGATGATCCGCTTGCCGTCGGCGACGGACAGGTCGCGGGTGCGGCCCAGGTGCAGGGCGAGCAGGCCGAAGGAGACCACCATGTTGGTGAAGCACTTGGTGGAGACCACGCAGACCTCGGGGCCGGCGTGCACGTAGATGCCGCCGTCGGTCTCGCGGGCGATCGCCGAGCCGACCACGTTCACCAGGCCCAGGACGCGGGCGCCCTTGCGCTTGAGCTCCTGGACGGCGGCGAGGACGTCGTAGGTCTCGCCGGACTGGGAGACGGCGATGTAGAGGGTGTCGGGGTCCACGACCGGGTTGCGGTAGCGGAACTCGGAGGCCGGCTCGGCGTCCGCGGGGATGCGGGCCAGCTCCTCGATCATCTGGGCGCCGATCTGGCCGGCGTGGTACGAGGTGCCGCAGCCGAGGATCTTGACCCGGCGCACCGCGCGGGCGTCGCGGGCGTCGAGGTTCAGGCCGCCCAGGTGCACGGTGGAGAAGCGGTCGTCGATGCGGCCGCGCAGCGCGCGGTCCACGGCGTCGGCCTGCTCGTGGATCTCCTTGTGCATGTACGTGTCGTGGCCGCCCATGTCGTACGACTCGGCCTCCCACTCCACGGTGGTCGGCTGGGCCGAGGTGGAGGAGCCCTCGGTGGTGTACGTGCGGTAGTCGTCGGCGCGCAGGGTGGCCATCTCGCCGTCGTCGAGGGTGACGACCTGGCGGGTGTGGCTGACCAGGGCGGCGACGTCGGAGGAGACGAACATCTCCTTCTCGCCGATGCCCAGCACCACGGGGGAGCCGTTGCGGGCGACGACGATGCGGTCCGGGAAGTCGGCGTGCAGGACGGCGATGCCGTACGTGCCCTCGATGTGCTTGACCGCCTCGCGGACCTTCTCCTCCAGCGTGCCGGCCTCGGAGCGGGCGATGAGGTGGGCGAGGACCTCGGTGTCGGTGTCGGAGACGAAGACGAAGCCCTCGGCCGTCAGCTTGGCGCGCAGGTCGGAGGCGTTGTCGATGATGCCGTTGTGGACGACGGCGACCTTCTCCTCCGCGTCCAGGTGCGGGTGGGCGTTGACGTCGTTCGGGGCGCCGTGGGTGGCCCAGCGGGTGTGGGCGATGCCGGTGGTGCCGGCGAAGCGCTTGGGGAGGCGGGCCTCCAGCTCGCGGACGCGGCCCTTGGCCTTGGCGGACTTCAGGCCGCCGGTCTTGCCGCTGGCGTGCAGGGCTATGCCCGCGGAGTCGTAGCCGCGGTACTCCAGCCGCTGCAGGCCCTCCAGCAGCAGCGGAGCGACGTCACGCTTGCCGATGTATCCGACGATTCCACACATAGGTGACCCTCCCAGGTAAACGATCAGTGGCGCCCGGAGGCGACGACGACGGTGGAAGCGATGAGGCGGCCGTGCGGGGCCGCCTCACCGTTTCCGTCCCGGCTGCCGGTTCAGCCGTAGACGATGCGACGCAGTTGCCGCAGTGAGAGCTCGGGTGGTGCCACGGCGCGGTGCGGCAGCTCCGCGGCGATCCGCTCGAAGATCTCCGTGTTGTTCAGCCCGCCGGACTGCAACTCGCGGTGGCGGCGGCGGACGAACTCCTCGGCCGTCTCGTCGAAGTACGCCAGCACGTCCAGGACCACCCGGGCAGCCTCGCCGCGCTGAAGCGGCGTGCTGCGCACCAGGTGGTCGACCAGGTCGTCATGGGGCATACGGCGTTCGAGCACCCGTCGATACTGAGGGCTACGGAGAGCATTCGCAAGAATCCTGCCCGATTTCGGGCAGGGAATCCAGGAAATGTGAGGTGAATCAGCTGCAAACGTCTGAAGATCGCCTGATTTGCCGGTCCGGGCCGGGCAGGGCCGGAGCAGGGCAGCCCGGGCCGGGGTGGGCCGGGCCCGGAAGGCGGGTGGGGCCCGGGAGGCGGGTCGGGCCGGGCGGGGGGAGGGTTCCCGCCCGGGCGGTCAGTACGTGAGCCCCAGCTCGCGGGCGATCAGCATGCGCTGGACCTCGCTCGTGCCCTCGCCGATCTCGAGGATCTTGGAGTCCCGCCACATCCGGGCGACCGGGTATTCGTTCATGAAGCCGTAGCCGCCGTGGATCTGGGTGGCCTCGCGGGCGTTGGTGACCGCGATCTCGGAGGAGTAGAGCTTGGCCAGCGCCGCCTCCTTCTTGAACGGCTCGCCGTGCACAAGGCGGGAGGCCGCGTCGCGCCAGGCGATCCGGGCGGTGTGGGCCCGCATCTCCATATCGGCGATCTTGAACTGGATGGCCTGGTTGGAGCCGATCGGCCGGCCGAAGGCCTCGCGGGTCTTCGCGTACGACAGGGACTCGTCGACGCAGCCCTGGGCCAGGCCCGTGGCCAGGGCGGAGATCGCGATACGGCCCTCGTCCAGTATCCGCAGGAACTGGGCGTAGCCGCGGCCCCGCTCGCCCAGCAGGTTGGCGGCCGGCACCCGGACGTCGGAGAAGGACAGCTCGCGGGTGTCGGAGGCGTTCCAGCCGACCTTGGAGTAGGGGGCCGCCACCGTGAAGCCCGGGGTGCCGGACGGCACGATGATCGAGGAGATCAGGGGCTTGCCGTCCGGCTTGCGGCCCGTGACGGCGGTGACGGTGACCAGGCCGGTGATGTCCGTGCCGGAGTTGGTGATGAAGCACTTGGTGCCGTTGATCACCCATTCGCCGGTGGCCTCGTCCAGGCGGGCCGTGGTGCGGGTGGCGCCCGCGTCGGAGCCGCCGTCGGGCTCGGTCAGGCCGAAGGCGCCCAGCATCTCGCCGGAGCAGAGCTTCGGCAGCCACTCCCGCTTCTGCTCCTCGGTGCCGAATCGGTAGATGGGCATCGCGCCGAGCGAGACCCCCGCCTCGAGGGTGATGGCCACGGAGGAGTCCACCCGGGCGAGCTCCTCGAGGACCAGCCCGAGGGCCAGATAGTCCCCGCCCATGCCGCCGTACTCCTCGGGGAACGGCAGCCCGAACAGGCCCATGCGGCCCATCTCCCGCACGATCTCGTACGGGAACTCGTGCCGCTCGTAGAAGTCGCCGATCTTCGGGGCTACGACATCGTGTGCGAACTCCTCCACGGTGCGGCGGAGTTCCTCGTGCTCGGGGGAGAGGCGGTGGTCCAGCGACATGGCTCAGGGCTCCTGGTGGGAGAGGGCACGGACGGTGCGGGACGGGCTGGGTCGGCCCAGTTGGCGGGCCATCCACACGCTGGTGGCGGTGAGACGGCCGAGATCGACGCCGGTGGTGACACCGAGGCCGTCGAGCATCCATACGAGGTCTTCGGTGGCGAGATTGCCGGTGGCGCTCTTGGCGTACGGGCAGCCGCCGAGGCCGCCGGCCGAGGCGTCGACCGTGCTCACGCCGTGCCGCAGGGCGGCGAGGGTGTTCGCGAGGGCCTGGCCGTAGGTGTCGTGGAAGTGCACGGCGAGGCGGTCGGTGGGCACGCCGGCCTCGTTGAGCGCGGTCAGCAGCGCCGTGACGTGGCCTGGGGTGGCCACGCCGATGGTGTCGCCCAGGCTCAGCTCGTCGCAGCCGAGGTCGAGCAGGCGGCGGGCGACGCGGACCGTCCGCTCGATCGGCACGGCGCCCTCCCACGGGTCGCCGAAGCACATGGAGAGATAGCCGCGCACTCCGAGGCCGGCCTCGCGGGCCGTCGCGACGACCGGGGCGAACATCTCCAGCGACTCGTCGACGGTGCGGTTGAGGTTGGCCTTGGCGAACGACTCGGTCACGCTGCCGAAGACGGCGACCTCACGGGCGCCGAGGGCGAGCGCGCGGTCGAGACCGCGCCGGTTGGGCACCAGCACCGGAAGGCGGGCCCCGACGCCCTCGAGCATCGGCAGCAGCTGCTCGGCGTCGGCCAGCTGGGGCACCCACTGGGGGTGCACGAAGCTGGTGGCCTCGACGGTGTCGAGACCGGCGGCCGCCAGCCGGCGGATGAACTCCGCCTTGACCTCCGTCGGGACGATCGTCTTCTCGTTCTGCAGGCCGTCGCGGGGGCCCACCTCGTGGATGCGGACGCGGGAGGGGAGGGCCGGGTCGGGCACGGCCATGGGCAGCTGGCCGATCATGATTCCTCCAGGGGCGCGGCCGGGGTGACGACGGCCAGGACCTGGTCCATCGCCACCGTGCTGCCGGCGGTCACATCGAGCTCGGTGACGGTGCCGGCGTGGGGGGCGGCGATGACGTGCTCCATTTTCATCGCCTCGACGACGAGGAGGCTCTGGCCGGCGGCGACCTCGTCCCCGACGGCCGCCTTGACCACGGTGACCGTGCCGGGCATGGGGGCGGTGAGCGTGCCCGCGTGGGCGGCGCCGCCGCCACCGGTGAGGGCGGCGGCCACGGGGTCGTGGGGGGTCAGGTGCCAGGCGTCGCCGTCCCGGGCGAGCCAGGTGCCCCGGGGGCCGACCGCGTGGGCGAAGGCGTGGGTGACGCCGTCGATCTCGAGGGCGATCCCGGCGCCCCGGTCCGGCAGCAGCTTCGCGCCGGCCGGGCCGGCCTCGCCGACGGCCACCTCGCCCTCGCGCACCCGGACCGTCACCGGGGCCTGCCCCGGCACGCGGAAGTGGTGGGGCGTCCAGGCGGGGGTGCCGCCCAGCCGCCAGCCGCTGGGCGCGGAGAAGGGGTCCGCCCAGCCCGAGGGGCCTTCGGCCCGCTCCTCGGACAGCCGGGCCTGGGCGCGCAGCGCCCCGGCGGCGTAGACCTCCCGCGGCACGTCGGCCGGCACCAGGGAGGCGGCGTCCCGGTCCACCAGGCCGGTGTCCAGGTCGCCCGAGACGACGTCCGGGTGGGCCAGCAGGCGTCGGAGGAAGCCCACGTTGGTGTCCACACCCAGGACGGTGGTCCCGGCGAGAGCCGCCCGCAGGCGGCGCAGGGCGGTGGCGCGGTCGGGGCCGTGGGCGATCACCTTGGCGAGCATCGGGTCGTACGACGTGCCCACGTCGCCGCCCTCGGCCAGGCCGGAGTCGACCCGTATCCCCTCGCCCGCCGGCTCGCGCAGCGCGAGCACGGTGCCGGCCGACGGCAGGAAGTCGACGCGGTCGCCGCTCACGCGCGCCGTCTCCGCGCAGACGCGGGCCTCGATGGCGTGGCCGGAGAACGTCACGTCCTTCTGGGAGGGGCCCAGCACCTCGCCGGAGGCGACGCGGATCTGCCACTCCACCAGGTCGAGGCCCGTGACCATCTCCGTCACGGGGTGCTCGACCTGCAGCCGGGTGTTCATCTCCATGAAGTAGTAGGAGGAGGGGTCGTCGCCGGGGACGATGAACTCCACCGTGCCCGCGCCCGCGTAACCGCAGGACCGCGCCGCCTGCACCGCCGCCTCGCCCATGGCCGCGCGCGTCGGCTCGTCCAGCAGGACGCTCGGCGCCTCCTCGATGATCTTCTGGTGCCGCCGCTGCAGCGAGCACTCGCGCTCGCCGAGGTGGATGACGTTGCCGTGGCCGTCCGCCAGCACCTGGATCTCGATGTGCCGGGGCCGGTCGACCCAGCGTTCGACCAGCAGTGTGTCGTCGCCGAAGGAGCCGCGCGCCTCGCGCCGGGCGGCGGCGATCTCCTCGCCGAGCAGCGCCTCGTCGCGCACGAGCCGCATGCCCTTGCCGCCGCCGCCGGCCGACGGCTTCAGCAGCACGGGCATGCCGATCTCCCGGGCGGCCTCGACGAGCCGCTCGTCGCTCAGGCCGCTGCCCACGGACCCGGGCACGACCGGCACGCCCGCCGCCCGGACCGTCTCCTTGGCGCGGATCTTGTCGCCCATCAGCTCGATGGCCTCGGCGGGCGGGCCGATGAAGGCGAGCCCGGCGCCGGCGCAGGCACGGGCGAAGGCGGCGTTCTCGGCGAGGAAGCCGTAGCCGGGGTGGACGGCCTGGGCGCCGGTGCGCGCGGCGGCGTCCAGCAGCCGCTCGATGGACAGATAGCTCTCGGAGGCGGCCGCCGGGCCGATGCGCACCGCGGTGTCGGCCTCGCGGACGTGCCGGGCACCGGCGTCGGCGTCGCTGTACACGGCGACGGAACGGATGCCGAGGGCGCGCAGCGTACGGATGACCCGTACGGCGATCTCGCCCCGGTTGGCGACAAGGACAGTCTCGAACATGCTCCGCCTCACATCCGGAAGACGCCGTAGCCGGGCTCGCCCAGAGGGGCGTTGGCACAGGCGGTCAGGGCCAGGCCCAGCACCTGCCGGGTCTCCAGGGGGTCGATGACACCGTCGTCCCACAGCCGGGCGGTCGCGTAGTAGGCGTTGCCCTGGGTTTCGTACTGCTCGCGGACGGGGGCCCGGAAGGCCTCCTCGTCCTCCGCGCTCCACTGCTCGCCGCGTGCCTCGAGCTGGTCGCGCTTGACGGTCGCGAGGACCGAGGCGGCCTGCTCGCCGCCCATGACGGAGATCTTGGCGTTGGGCCACATCCACAGGAAGCGCGGCGAATAGGCGCGGCCGCACATGGAGTAGTTGCCCGCGCCGTAGGAGCCACCTATGACGACCGTCAGCTTCGGCACGCGGGCGCACGCCACGGCCGTGACCATCTTGGCGCCGTGCTTGGCGATGCCGCCCGCCTCGTACTGCCGGCCGACCATGAAGCCGGAGATGTTCTGCAGGAAGAGCAGGGGGATGCCGCGCTGGTCGCACAGCTCGATGAAGTGGGCGCCCTTCTGGGCGGACTCGGAGAAGAGGATGCCGTTGTTGGCGACGATGCCGACGGGGTGGCCGTGGATGCGGGCGAAGCCCGTCACCAGGGTCTGGCCGAACTCGGCCTTGAACTCGGCGAAGCGCGAGCCGTCGACGACCCGGGCGATGACCTCCCGCACGTCGTACGGCGTGCGCGAGTCCACCGGGACGGCGCCGTAGAGCCCCGCGGGGTCGGCCACGGGTTCCTCGGCCGACTCCACGGACCAGGGCAGGGGCCCGCGCTCGGGGAGCGTGGAGACGATGGTCCGCACGATGCGCAGGGCGTGGGCGTCGTCCTCGGCGAGATGGTCGGTGACGCCCGACACCTTCGAGTGAACCTCGCCGCCGCCCAGCTCCTCGGCCGTGACGACCTCGCCCGTCGCGGCCTTCACCAGCGGCGGCCCGCCCAGGAAGATGGTGCCCTGGCCGCGCACGATGACGGCCTCGTCGCTCATGGCGGGGACGTAGGCGCCGCCGGCCGTGCACGAGCCGAGGACCGCGGCGATCTGCGGGATGCCGGCGCCGGACATGCGGGCCTGGTTGTAGAAGATGCGGCCGAAGTGCTCCCGGTCGGGGAAGACCTCGTCCTGCAGGGGCAGGAACGCGCCGCCGGAGTCCACGAGGTACAGGCACGGGAGCCTGTTCTCCAGGGCGATCTCCTGGGCGCGCAGGTGCTTCTTGACGGTCATGGGGTAATACGTGCCGCCCTTGACGGTGGCGTCGTTGGCGACGATCACCGTCTCGCGGCCGGAGACCCGGCCGATGCCCGCGATGACCCCCGCCGCGGGGGCGGCGCCGCCGTACATCCCGTCGGCCGCCAGGGGGGCGATCTCCAGGAACGGCGAGCCGGGGTCCAGCAGGGCGTCCACCCGGTCGCGCGGCAGCAGCTTGCCGCGCGCGGCATGCCGCTCGCGGGCCCTTTCACCGCCGCCCAGCCGTGCCTCGGCCAGCTTCTCCCGCAGCCCCGCCACCAGCTCGCGGTGCGCGGCCTCGTTGGCGCGCCAGGCGTCGGACGCCGGATCTGCGGCGCTCCCCAGCACCGGTGCCTGCTGCATGTACTCGAGCTCCCTTGCTCGGTTAATGAGCGTTAACACATCCGCCTTCAGGTTAACGACCACTAACGCCGCTGTCTAGAATCGATTTCGTGAAAGACGCACCCGCCCGCCCCCAGGCGGCTCCCGCCCCCACCCGCCGCGAGCAGATCCTCCGGGAGGCCGCCCGGCTCTTCGCCGAGCGCGGCTTCCACGGCGTCGGGGTGGACGAGATAGGAGCGGCGGTCGGCATCAGCGGCCCCGGGCTCTACCGTCACTTCGCGGGCAAGGACGCGATGCTGGCCGAGCTGCTGGTGGGCATCAGCGGCCGGCTCTTCGCGGGCGGCCGGCAGCGGGTGGCCGACGCCGCCGAGGCCGGGGCCGGCCCGGCCGAGGTGCTCGACGCGCTCATCGACGGGCACATCGACTTCGCCCTCGACGACCGCGCGCTGATCACGCTCCACGACCGCGAGCTGGGCCAGCTGCGCGACACCGACCGCAAGCTGGTCCGCTCCCTGCAGCGCCAGTACGTCGAGCTGTGGGTCGACGTGGTCCGCCGGCTGCACCCGGACGCCGCCGAGGCCGAGGCCCGGGCCGCCGTCCACGCCGTCTTCGGGCTGCTGAACTCCACCCCCCACCTCGGCCGCCCCGGCGCCCTGCCCAGCCGGGCGGCGACGGCCGCGCTGCTGCGCCGCCTCGCGCTGGGCGCGCTCGCCACGCTCTCGGCCTGACCGCCCGGCCGGGCGGCATGTGGCGCGAAGCGGACCGTCACGATCGCGCCAACAAGTTCTGGACAGCTCCGGTACCGGCCGGTAGCTTGCCTGAGCAAGCGCTTACACAGCGGGAGGGGAAGCCGTCATGCGCCGCACCGTCTTCAACGAGGACCACGAGGCTTTCCGGGAGACGATCCGGGACTTCATCGCCGCCGAGGTCGTGCCCCACTACGACGAGTGGCGCGAGGCGGGCATCGTGCCGCGCGACTTCTACCGCGCGCTCGGCGAGCTGGGCGTCTTCGGCATCGAGGTGCCCGAGGAGTACGGCGGCGCAGGCCAGAGCTCGTTCAAGTTCCAGGCCGTCATCACCGAGGAGTGCGCCCGCGCGGGCGTGAGCTTCGGCGGCGCGGGCGTGCACACCGCGCTGTGCCTGCCGTACCTCCTCGCCTACGCGAACGAGGAGCAGAAACGGCGCTGGCTGCCGGCCTTCGTCTCCGGCGAGATGATGACCGCCATCGCCATGACCGAGCCCGGCACCGGATCCGACCTGGCCGGCATGAAGACCACCGCCCGGCTCTCCGAGGACGGCACGCACTACGTCCTCAACGGCGCCAAGACCTTCATCACCGGCGGCGTCCACGCCGACCGCGTGCTCGTCTGCGCCCGGACCGCCCCGCCCACCCCCGAGGACCGCCGCGGCGGCATCTCGATCCTCGCCGTCGACACCGCCTCCGAGGGCTACGCGGTCGGCCGCAAGCTGGAGAAGCTCGGCCTGAAGACCTCCGACACCGCCGAACTGTCCTTCACCGACGTCAAGGTGCCCGTCGAGGACCTCCTGGGCAAGGAGGGCGAGGCATTCTCCTACCTCACGCACAACCTGCCGCAGGAGCGCCTGGGCATCGCGTTCGGCGCGTACGCGCAGTCGGCGGCGGCCGTCGCGTTCGCCACGGAGTACGTACGGGACCGGACGGTCTTCGGCCGGACGGTCGCGTCCTTCCAGAACACCAAGTTCACGCTGGCCGACTGCCGGTCCGAGGTCGACGCGATGCAGGCGGTCGTGGACCGGGCCCTGGAGGCGCACGACGCGGGCGAGCTGACCGCCGCCGACGCCGCCTCCGCCAAGCTCTTCACCACCGAGCGTGCGGCCGTCGTCATCGACAAGTGCCTTCAGCTGCACGGCGGCTACGGCTACATGATGGAGTACCCGATCGCCCGCCTGTACGCGGACACCCGCGTCAGCCGCATCTACGGCGGCACGAGCGAGGTCATGCGGTCCATCGTCGCCAAGTCGATGGGTCTGTAGGGCGACCGATGACGAACGAGCCCCTCACCCCCCTCGACGACCTGCTCGGCCTGCTCGACCTCGAGCCGATCGAGGAGAACATCTTCCGTGGCGCCGCCGGCCGCGCCACCATCGTGCCGCGCGTCTTCGGCGGCCAGGTCGCCGCGCAGGCCCTGGTCGCCGCCGGGCGCACGGTGCCGGCCGACCGGCGGGCCCACTCGCTGCACTCGTACTTCCTGCGCCCGGGCGACCCCGGGGTGCCCATCGTCTACACCGTGGACCGCATCCGCGACGGGCGCTCCTTCACCACCCGCCGCGTCGTCGCCGTGCAGCACGGGCAGCCGATCTTCCACCTCTCCGCGTCCTTCCAGACCGAGGAGGAGGGGCTCGAGCACCAGGAGCCCATGCCCCCGGCGCCGGACCCGCTCAGCCTGCCCACCGCCGCGGAGATGCTGCCCCACTACGCCGATCGCCTGGGCGGCCCCGAGGTCGTCGAGCGCATCCTGGAAGCGCGCGACGCGGTCGACCTGCGGTACGTGGACGAGCCGCCGCTGGCCAGCGTCGGCGAGCGGCGTGAGCCGAAGTCGCAGGTTTGGTTCCGGACGAACGGCAAACTGGCCGACGACCCCATGCTGCACATCTGCCTCGCCACGTACGTCTCCGACATGACGCTTCTGGACTCCGTGCTGCTCGCCCACGGCCGCGGCGGCTGGGCCGTCGGGGACGTCGTCGGCGCGAGCCTGGACCACGCCATGTGGTTCCACCGGCCCTTCAGGGCCGACGAGTGGCTGCTCTACGACCAGGAGAGCCCCACCGCCCAGGGCGGCCGGGGGCTCGCGCGCGGCCGGATCTTCACGGCGGACGGGCAACTGGCCGTATCCGTCATCCAGGAGGGCGTCGTCCGCGTTCCGCGCGCCTGAACGACCTCGTACCCTCTTGAAGTCGATCAGTGTCGGGAGGGGTACGGGATGCCGCGCACAGGAACAGCCATGAGCAACGTGGTTCGAGCACTGCTGATGACCGCCGGGGTGGCCGTGATCGCCTTCGGTGCCGTCCTCCTGTTCTTCTGGCACTCCGAGATCCTCGAACTCGCCGGCAGCGCCCGGCTGATATCGGGCCTGGCGCTGAGGGCCGTCGAAGCCGCCGTGCTCTACGGCGGCTCCTGGCTGGCCGTCAAGGGCTGGAACGGCCGCTGGGGCAAGCAGGAGGCCTAGGGCGTGGCCGACGGGTCGGCACGGGCCCTGGCCCCACCCGGACGGCCCCGCGCCTACAGCAGCCCCGCCGCGCCCAGCAGATACGCCGTCATCGGCTCGTAGAAGCGCGGGTCCACGACGTGGTCGTCCAGCGGCACCGCCACCTGCAGGACGCCCTCGGCCTCGGCGAGGAAGAGGGCGGGGTCGTTGGAGTCGGCGAAGCCCACCGCGTCGATGCCGCGCTGCGCCGCGCAACCCGCCCAGCCGTGGTCGGCGACCACCAGATCCGGCTGGGGGCGGCCCTGCAGCCGCAGGCCGTCGAGGATGGCGGCCATGGGGGCGGGGGAGTGGGTGTGCCAGAGGGTGGCCCCGCGCTCGTACACCGCCACGTCCGCGACCTGGTAGACCGAGCCGTCGTCCGCCCGCAGCCCGCCGGGGATGGAGACGATCTCGCACCCCGCCGCCCGCAGCGCGGCGGCCGTGGTGCGGTGCACGTCCAGCAGCCCGCCCGGGTGGCCCGTGGCGAACAGCACCCGCTTGCCGTCCTCCGCCGCCTTGCGCAGGAGGGTCGCCGCGCGCTCCAGCGCCGCCACCGTCAGCTCCGGGTCGATCGTGTCCTGGCCCACCCGGTGCTCGAGGTCGTCGCTGACGCCGCAGCGCTCGGCCATGACGGCCAGCACGTCCTGCTCGTCCGTCCACCGGTCGCCGAGTTCCACGCCCAGCCAGTACAGCCGGTCGCCCTGCGCGAGCCTGCGGTAGTGGTCGAGGTTGTTCTCCCGGGGGGTGGCCACATGGCCCGCGATGCGCGTACGGAGGAGGTGATCGATCAGCTCGGTACGGCTGGGTGGTATCGGCATGGGCTCATTCTCCCCCGGCTGAGCGCGATGGACGTCGTGTCCATATGAACGGGCGGACCCTTCACTTCCGTACATGTGCGGAATCCGCCTCCCTGCCTACCCTCGGGTACGTCCTATGGCAGTCGCTCCGACGTTGACGTGACCGTGACCCGTCGGCGCCCCGTCCGTGATCCGAGAGGCCCCAGCATGAGCACCCCCGCCCCCCGTGAACCGCGCGGCCCCGTCGACTCCTCCCGCATCCCGCGCTACGCGGGCCCCGCGACGTTCGCCCGGCTGCCGCGCCTCGACGAGGTCGGCACGGCCGACGTCGCCGTCGTCGGCGTGCCGTTCGACACCGGCGTCTCCTACCGTCCGGGCGCCCGCTTCGGCGGCAACGCCATCCGCGAGGCCTCGCGCCTGCTGCGCCCGTACAACCCGGCCCAGGACGCCTCGCCCTTCGCCCTCGCGCAGGTGGCGGACGCCGGCGACATCGCCGCGAACCCGTTCAACATCGACGAGGCCGTCGAGACCATCGAGGCCGCGGCCGACGACCTGCTGGGCACCGGCGCCCGCATGATGACCCTCGGCGGCGACCACACCATCGCCCTGCCGCTGCTGCGCTCGGTGGCCAAGAAGCACGGCCCCGTCGCCCTGCTGCACTTCGACGCGCACCTGGACACCTGGGACACGTACTTCGGCGCCGAGTACACCCACGGCACGCCGTTCCGCCGGGCCGTCGAGGAGGGCATCCTCGACACCGAGGCGCTCTCCCACGTCGGTACGCGCGGCCCGCTGTACGGCAAGAAGGACCTCACCGACGACGAGAAGATGGGCTTCGGCATCGTCACCTCCGCGGACGTGATGCGCCGCGGCGTCGACGAGATCGCCGACCAGCTGCGCCAGCGCGTGGGCGACCGCCCGCTGTACATCTCCATCGACATCGACGTCCTGGACCCGGCCCACGCGCCCGGCACCGGCACGCCGGAGGCGGGCGGCCTGACCTCCCGCGAGCTGCTGGAGATCATCCGCGGTCTGTCCTCCTGCAACCTGGTCTCCGCCGACCTGGTCGAGGTCGCGCCCGCGTACGACCACGCCGAGATCACCTCGGTCGCGGCCTCGCACGCGGCCTACGAGCTGACGACGATCATGTCGCGGCAGATCGCCGCCGCGCGCGGCTGAGACCCCGCGTCGGGCGTCACGCACCCGAACGGTTCCGGCAGCGGCGTAAAGACCGTGTAAGTCCGGGGCCGTCGGGCGACAAGGGCACGTAAGGGCACGCCGGGGGCGTGCCCTCAGGCGGTTTGCTGAGGCGGTCGTTCCCTGCCGCCCACACCGCCGAAGGCCACACCCTGATGCCGTACCTGGCGCCCGAAGCCCCCGCACAGGACCTCGTACCGCCGACGCCCGGCACCGGCGCCCGGCGCCGCCACCGCCGCGTCTCCGGCGGTCTCGTCGACCCACGGCAGCTGATCGCCTCCTTCCCGGACGCGTTACGCAAGCTGCACCCGAGGGCGATGGTCAAGCACCCGGTGCTCTTCGTGGTCGAGGTGGGCTCCGCCCTCACCACGCTCTCCGCCGTCCTGGACCCCTCCGTCTTCACCTGGCTCATCAGCGTCTGGCTCTGGCTCACCGTCGTCTTCGCCAACCTCGCCGAGGCCGTCGCCGAAGGGCGCGGCAAGGCCCAGGCCGAGACGCTGCGCCGGACCCGGAGCGTCACCGCCGCCCGGCGGCTGCGCGCCTGGCGGGTGGGCATGGACCGGCGCGACTGGGAGGAGGAGCGCGTCCGGGCCGGGGAGCTGCGCCCGCACGACGTCGTGGTCGTGGCGGCGGGGGAGGTGATCCCCGGCGACGGCGAGGTCGTCGACGGCGTCGCGGCGGTGGACGAGTCGGCCATCACGGGCGAGTCGGCCCCGGTCGTCCGGGGGTCCGGAGGCGACCGTTCCAGCGTCACCGGCGGCACCACGGTGCTCTCCGACCGGATCGTCGTCCGGATCACCTCGCGCGTCGGCCACACGTTCCTCGACCGCATGATCGCGCTGGTCGAGGGCACCAGCCGGCAGAAGACCCCCAACGAGCTGGCGCTGAACATCCTGCTCGCCTCGCTCACCGTGATCTTCATCCTGGCCGTGGTCTCGCTCCAGCCCATGGCGAGCTGGTCGGGCGCGCCGCAGAGCATCACGGTGCTCGTCGCGCTGCTCGTCACCCTGATCCCGACCACCATCGGCGCCCTGCTCTCCGCCATCGGCATCGCCGGTATGGACCGGCTCGTCCAGCGCAACGTCATCGCCCTCTCGGGCCGGGCCGTGGAGGCGGCGGGCGACGTCGACACGCTGATCCTGGACAAGACGGGCACCATCACCCTCGGCAACCGCCAGGCCGTCTCCTTCGACCCCGTCCAGGGCGTCGCGCACGAGCTCCTGGCCGACGCGGCGCAACTGGCCTCGCTGTCCGACGAGACACCCGAAGGCCGCTCCATCGTCACGCTCGCCGAGCGGTACGGCATCGGGCACGCCGCCGGCGACTTCGCCCACGGCCGCTTCGTGCCCTTCTCCGCCGAGACCCGCATGAGCGGGGTCGACTTCGCCTTCGACGGCGACTTCTGCCGCATCCGCAAGGGCGCCGGCGCCGCGGTCGCGCAGTGGGTCCACCGGCGCGGCGGGCACGTGCCCGAGGAGGCCGGCCGGCTCGCCGACTCCATCGCCGCGGCCGGCGGCACCCCGCTGCTCGTCGCGGTCGAGGACCCCGAGGGGGCACGGATCCTGGGCGCCGTCCACCTCAAGGACGTCGTCAAGCCCGGCATCGCGGAGCGCTTCGCGGAACTGCGGGCCATGGGCATCAGGACGATCATGGTCACCGGCGACAACCCCGTCACCGCCCGGGCCATCGCCGCGGAGGCCGGGGTCGACGACTACGTCGCCGAGGCCACACCCGAGGCCAAGCTGGCCCGCATCCGCGAGGAGCAGGCCGGCGGCAAGCTCGTCGCCATGACCGGCGACGGCACCAACGACGCCCCCGCCCTCGCCCAGGCCGACGTCGGCGTCGCCATGAACACCGGTACCCCGGCCGCCAAGGAGGCCGGGAACATGGTCGACCTCGACTCCAGCCCCACCAAGCTCATCGAGATCGTCGAGGTCGGCAAGCAGCTGCTCATCACCCGTGGCGCGCTCACCACCTTCTCCATCTGCAACGACGTGGCCAAGTACTTCGCGATCGTCCCCGCGATGTTCGGCGGCGTGGCCGGCTACGAGGGCCTGGAGAAGCTGAACGTCATGGGGCTGCACAGCTCCACCTCGGCCATCGCGTCCGCGATCATCTTCAACGCCCTCGTCATCGTCGCGCTGATCCCGCTGGCGCTGCGCGGCGTGCGCTACACCCCTTCCTCCGCGCACGCGCTGCTGCGCCGCAACCTCGGCCTGTACGGGCTGGGCGGGCTCGTCGCGCCCTTCGTGGGGATCAAGCTCATCGATCTGCTGATCCAGTACGTACCCGGCATGTGACGCGTACCCGACCGGCCGTTTTGTTGCGCCGGGATGAAATCCGCAGCCCAGAGCGTTGGGGCCTTCCGTCGGGAACAGGGACAGCGGGAGGTCTGGGGTGGCGGCGACGGATGCGACCGGTCAGGGGTGGGCCAGGCGGCTCGCCGGGTACTGCTGGCGGTACCGCGGGGCGGTGCTGCTCGCGCTGGGCTCCTCCCTCGCCGGCATGGCCGTCATGGCGCTCGTACCGCTCATACCCAAGATGATCATCGACGACGTCATAGGCTCCGGCGATCGCCCGATCGCCCCCTGGGCCACGCTGCTGATCGTGGCCGCGGTCGTCGTCTACGGTCTCACCTACGTCCGCCGCTACTACGGCGGCAGGCTCGCCCTCGACGTCCAGCACGACCTGCGGACCGAGATGTACGCCGCGATCGCCCGCCTCGACGGCAGGCGGCAGGACGAGCTCTCCACCGGCCAGGTCGTCGGCCGGGCCACCAGCGACCTGCAGCTCATCCAGAGCCTGCTCTTCATGCTGCCGATGATGATCGGCAACATCCTCCTCTTCGTCATCTCGCTCATCGTGATGGCGGTGCTCTCCCCGCTGCTGACCGTGGTCGCGCTCGCCGTGGCCCCCGCGATCTGGATCCTCGCCCAGCGCAGCCGCACCAAGGTCTTCCCCGCCACCTGGTACGCCCAGGGACAGGCGGCGGCCGTCGCGGGCGTCGTGGACGGCGCCGTCACGGGCGTACGCGTCGTCAAGGGCTTCGGCCAGGAGGCCCAGGAGGCCGGGAAGCTGCGCGAGGTCAGCGGGCGCCTTTTCGCCGGCCGGATGCGCACGATCCGGCTCAACTCCCGCTACACCCCCGCGCTGCAGGCCGTGCCCGCGCTCGGCCAGGTGGCCATGCTCGCGCTCGGTGGCTGGATGGCCACGCGCGGACAGGTCACCCTCGGCACCTTCGTCGCCTTCTCCACCTACCTCGCGCAGCTCGTGGGGCCGGTGCGGATGCTGACCATGGTCCTCACCGTGGGCCAGCAGGCCCGCGCGGGCGTCGAGCGCGTGCTCGAGCTCATCGACACCGAGCCGGTGGTGCAGGAGCGTGCCGGGGCGCACGAGCTGCCCGCTGACGCCCCCGCCACCGTCGAGTTCGACGACGTGACCTTCGGCTACGACCCCGAGAGGCCCGTCGTCTCGGGGCTCTCGCTGCGCGTCGAGCCCGGCGAGACCGTGGCCGTCGTCGGCGCCTCCGGCAGCGGCAAGTCGACGCTGGCCCTGCTGCTGCCGCGCTTCTACGACGCCACCTCCGGCGCCGTCCGCGTCGGCGGCCACGACGTGCGCGAGCTGACCCTCTCCTCACTGCGCGCCGCGATCGGCCTTGTACCGGAGGACAGCTTCCTGTTCTCCGACAGCATCCGCGACAACATCGCCTACGGCCGCCCGGAGGCGACCGACGAGCAGATCCGGGCCGCCGCGCGCGCGGCGCAGGCGGACGGATTCGTCTCCGCGCTGCCCGACGGCTACGACACCACGGTGGGCGAGCAGGGCCTGACCCTCTCCGGCGGTCAGCGCCAGCGCATCGCGCTCGCCCGCGCGATCCTCACCGACCCCCGGCTGCTGCTCCTGGACGACGCCACCTCCGCGGTGGACGCGCGCGTGGAGCACGAGATCCACGAGGCGCTGCGCGGCGTCATGGCGGGCCGTACGACCCTGCTGATCGCCCACCGTGCCTCCACCCTGGCCCTGGCCGACCGCATCGCCGTCCTGGACGGCGGTCGCCTCGTCGACGTGGGCACGGCCGAGGAGCTGGAGGAGCGCTGCGCGGTGTACCGGCGGCTCCTGACCGACCCCGAGGAGCTCGCGGGGGTGACCAAGGACCCGGCGGGCGCCGCGATCCTCGCCGGCGCCTTCGGCGGCGAGGCGTCGGCCACGGGCCTCGCCGAGCCCCCGGTCCGCGGCGCCGGCGCCGAGCGGGCCGGCGTCGACGGCGTCACCCCGGGTCTGTGGGTGCGCAAGGACACCGGCGACGCGACGGGCGCGGGCGGCGACTCGGCCGGGACGCCCGCCACGCCCGAGCTGCTGGCCAAGGTGGCGGCCCTGCCGCCGGCCACGGACACGCCCGGCATCGACGAGGAGCTCGCCGCGCGGCCCGAGGAGTCCTACGGCCTGCGCCGGCTGCTGCGCGGCTTCGGGGCGCCCCTGGCGGTCAGCCTGCTGCTGGTGGCCGTCGACGCCCTGGCGGCCCTGCTGCTGCCCGTCCTGATCCGGCACGGCATCGACCAGGGCGTCCAGCGCCTGGCGCTCGGCGCGGTCTGGGCGGCCTCCGCCCTCGCGCTGCTCGTGGTGCTCGTGCAGTGGGCGGCGCAGATCGGCGAGACCCGGATGACGGGGCGGACGGGTGAGCGCGTGCTGTACTCGCTCCGCCTGAAGATCTTCGCCCAGCTGCAGCGGCTCGGCCTGGACTACTACGAGCGCGAGCTCACCGGCAAGATCATGACGCGGATGACGACGGACATCGACGCCATGTCGACGTTCCTGCAGACCGGTCTGGTCACCGCCGTCGTCTCCGTCCTCACCTTCTTCGGCATACTCGTCGCCCTCCTGGTCATCGACGTCCAGCTGGCGCTCGTCGTCTTCGCCACCCTGCCGCCGCTCGTCGTCGGGACGGTCTTCTTCCGCCGGCAGAGCGTCAAGGCGTACGAACTGGCCCGCGAGCGCGTCGGCTCGGTCAACGCCGACCTGCAGGAGAGCGTGGCCGGGCTGCGCATCGTGCAGGCGTTCCGCCGGGAGACGTCGGGCGGCCTCCGCTTCGCCGAGCGCAGCGCGTCCTACCGCGAGGCGCGGGTGCGCGGCCAGTGGCTGATCTCGGTGTACTTCCCCTTCGTGCAGCTGCTGTCGTCCGTGGCGGCGGCCGCGGTGCTGATCGTGGGCGCGGGCCGGGTCGACGACGGCACGCTGACGGCGGGCGCGCTGGTGGCGTACCTGCTCTACATCGACCTGTTCTTCGCGCCCGTGCAGCAGCTCTCCCAGGTCTTCGACGGCTACCAGCAGGCGACGGTCTCGCTCGGCCGGGTGCAGGAGCTGCTGCGCGAGCCGACGACCACGCCGGTGGCCGCGAAGCCGTTCGCGGTGCGCGAGCTGAGCGGCGAGGTCGTCTTCGACGACGTGCGCTTCTCGTACGGCGGCGCCGACGGGGACGGGGAGGCCGCGCTGGACGGCATCAGGCTGACGGTGCCGGCGGGGCAGACGGTGGCGTTCGTCGGCGAGACCGGCGCCGGGAAGTCCACGCTGGTCAAGCTGGTCGCGCGGTTCTACGACCCGACCTTCGGCGCGGTCCGCGTCGACGGCCGCGACCTGCGCGAGCTGGAGCCGGTCTCCTACCGGCACCGGCTCGGCGTCGTCCCCCAGGAGCCGTACCTCTTCCCCGGCACCGTGCGCGACGCGATCGCCTACGGGCGCCCGGACGCGAGCGACGCGGAGGTCGAGGCGGCCGCGCGCGCGGTGGGCGCCCACGAGATGGTCGCCACGCTGGACGGCGGCTATCTGCACGCGGTCACCGAGCGCGGACGCAACCTTTCCGCCGGCCAGCGGCAGTTGATCGCGCTGGCCCGGGCCGAGCTGGTCGACCCGGACATCCTGCTGCTGGACGAGGCCACGGCCGCGCTGGACCTGGCGACCGAGGCGCTGGTCAACGAGGCCACCGACCGGCTGGCCGGGCGGCGTACGACCCTGGTGGTCGCCCACCGGCTGACCACCGCGGCCCGGGCGGACCGCGTCGTGGTCCTCGACGGCGGCCGCGTCGTCGAGGACGGCACGCACGCGCAACTGCTGGCCAAGGACGGCGCGTACGCGCGCCTGTGGCGGACGTTCACCGGCGAGGTGGTCCCGGCCTGAGGGCCGGGCCCACCCCCGGGCCCGCTCTCCGGGGCCTCCCGGAGCGGGACGAACCGGTTGAACCGGGCAGCGCGCCCAGCAAGATCGAAATCTCCGCCGACTGACTCTGGCGTGGCGGATGGTGCCCCCGGTAGGTTCGCGGCGACCTTTGCGAACCCAGGGGAGGGCGCATGCGCAAGGCTCTCAGAGCACTGCTGGCACTGACGATGTCCATAGGGACGGTCGGTGCCGGCAGCGCGGCAGCGGGCGCGGCGACGGCCGCCGACACCGCGCCGGACATAAAGGAACGCATCCTGAAGATTCCGGGGATGAGTTTCGTCGAGGAGAAGCCCTACGAGGGCTACCGCTACCTCGTGCTGAACTACAAGCAGCCGATCGACCACAAGAACCCGGCCAAGGGCACCTTCGAGCAGCGCTTCACGCTGCTGCACAAGGCCACCGACCGGCCGACGGTCTTCTTCACCTCCGGCTACAACGTCAACACCAACCCGTCCCGCAGCGAGCCGACCCGGATCGTCGACGGCAACCAGGTGTCGATGGAGTACCGCTACTTCACCCCGTCGCGGCCCAAGCCCGCCGACTGGTCGAAGCTGGACATCTGGCAGGCCGCCAGCGACCAGCACCGCCTCTTCCAGGCGCTCAAGCCGGTCTACAACAAGAACTGGCTGGCCACCGGCGGCAGCAAGGGCGGCATGACGGCGACGTACTTCCGCCGCTTCTACCCGAACGACATGAACGGCACCGTCGCCTACGTCGCACCCAACGACGTGGTCAACAACGAGGACTCGGCCTACGACCGCTTCTTCGCGAACGTGGGCGACCAGGCGTGCCGCAAGCAGCTCAACTCGGTGCAGCGCGAGGCGCTGCTGCGCCGCGACGAGATCGTCGGCCGCTACCAGAAGTGGGCCGACGCCAACGGCAAGACGTTCAAGGTCGTCGGCAGCGCCGACAAGGCCTACGAGAACGTCGTCCTGGACCTGGTGTGGGCGTTCTGGCAGTACCACCTGCAGAGCGACTGCAAGACCGTCCCCGCCACCAAGGCGTCCACGGACGATCTCTACAAGTTCATCGACGAGATCTCCGGCTTCGAGGCCTACACCGACCAGGGCCTGGAGCAGTACACCCCGTACTACTACCAGGCGGGCACCGAGCTGGGCTCCCCGACGTTCAACTCGCCGCACCTCAAGGGGCTGCTTCGCTACCCCGGCATCTACGCGCCGCGCAACTACGTGCCGCGTGACATCCCGATGAAGTTCCGCAACGGCTCGATGGCCGACGTCGACCGCTGGGTGCGCGAGGACAGCAAGCGGATGCTGTTCGTCTACGGGCAGAACGACCCGTGGAGCGCCGAGCCGTTCCGCCTGGGCAAGAACGCCGAGGCCCGGCACGACTACCGCTTCTTCGCTCCGGGCGGCAACCACGGCACCAAGATCGCCGACCTGGTGGCCGACGAGCGGACCAAGGCCACGGCCGAGGTCCTGCGCTGGGCGGGCGTCGCACCGGCCGCCGTCCAGAAGGACGACCGCAAGGCCAAGCCGCTGGCCCCGTTCAACTCCAAGCTCGACCGCAAGGACGTGGAGCGCAACACCACGCTGCGTCCCTAGCGGCCGGTAGCACCCCGGCAGGCTGTCAGGAAAGGCGGCGGGCGCACCCCACGGGAGCCCCGCCGCCGACCTGTACGTACAGGTCGGTCGCCGGGGGACAGTCCTCGCGGGAGCCCACCGCGCGGTCCACCCGGAACTCCGGGGTGTGCGGGCCGGAGCCGTCGCAGGCGGCCTCCTTCACCACGCCGTGCCGCTCGGTGTACACACAGTCGCCCGGCACCGTCAGCGGGCCGCCGCCCATGCCCGGGTCGCCCGGGTGCGGCGGGCGCAGGTTGCGCATGCAGGCGTAGCCCTCGGGAACGCTGTCCGACTCCGACGTTCCGGCGTCGACGGCCGTGATGTGCAGGACGAAGTCGGTGCTCTCGGGGCAGCGCGGGCCGCCCGTCCGCGGGCCGTAGTAGCGGGCGAGGACGCTCGCCGCGGCCTGCGCGCTCCCGCAGTCGACCTGGGCGAAGGCGGGCCGCCCACGGCCCGTGCACGCCCCGCGGCCCAGGAACGTGGCGACATACCCCGAACCCGCGTCCGCGACGCTCCCCCCGCCCTGCGCGACGGTCTCCGCTCCGGTGCGCCCGGCGGCCTGACAGCCGGTGAGCGCGTACGAGCCGTACAGCACGGCGAGCGCGAACAGCGCCTTCGGCAGCGCGCGATGGCGCATGGTCTCCCCCAACCCACCCTACGAGCGTCCAGAGTTACCCGACGGCCACCGGCGCACACCAGGCGTGCGGGAGGCTTCGCGGAGGGTGACCGCGAGCCCCTCGCATGCCCGCCGGGCGGTCCGCCACCGGTGCGTCGGAGGGGGTGCACCGGCGGCGGTGTGCTGCCGTCCGCAGGCGGCGGAGAGGGGGTGGGTCGGCGACGCGGCCAGCGGCGGAGCCGACACCGCTCCGCGGAGCGGCAGCACGCCCCTTGGACGGACCGTGCGCCGGAGCGGTTCCGCCCGGGGGTGCGCACTCCGCCGCCCCGGCCCGGTCGCCCGGTCTAACCGGCCGCGCGACGCGCCCTGCCGAAGCCGCGCGCCCGGCGCCACCGGGCGGCCGGGCGTACGGTCAGCAGCTTCGCGCGCGGGGCGAGCCGCCGGACCATCGCGAAGACCGACTCGGTGCGGGAGAGGTCGCTGTCCAGCACGGTGAAGAGGTTGACGCCGAGGTAGAAGGTGACCGCCGCGTTGGCCAGGTCCCTCGGGGGCATCAGCCGGGCGAGCGGGCTGCCCCCGATGACCCGCTCCAGGGTCTCCTCCATGAACGCCAGCCACGGGTCGACGCGTACGCGGATCTCCTCGCGCAGCTCCGGCTTGGCGACGGCGGCGGCGACCAGCTCGGACAGCAGCGTGATGTGACCGCCCTCGAGGTCGTCGCGGTACACGCGCGTGGCGGCCGCGGCGAGTTCCTCCAGGGTGCGGGCGCCCGCCACCGTGGCGGCGTGCTGTTCCAGGCGCTCGGCGGAGGAGCGGTCCAGGGCGGCGAACAGCAGGGCGTCGACGCCGCCGAAGTGGTAGAAGATCAGCGCCGAGTTGACGCCGGCCTCCTTGCCGATCGTCCGCGCGCTGGCCTTGCCGTATCCCTGGGTGCGCAGGACCGTGCCCGCCGCGGTGATCAGCCGTTCCTTGGTCTCCACCGACATGTGCCGTCCCCTCGCAGAGCGCTCATCATACGGTTCGGGTCCTCCAGGATTTGAGCGAGTGGTCAAGACCCGGGGAGCGGGTCAGAAGCTGCGCTCCGGCCACCGCTCGCGCAGCAGCCGCACGGTCTCGTGGATGGCCGGGCGGCGGGCCGCGCCCGCGCGCCAGTAGGCGAACAGCCGCCGGATGGGGGTGGGCTCCAGCGGCACCGCCCGTACGCCCTCGAGGAGCGGCCCGCGGCCCAGGCGCGGCACGAGGGCGATGCCCAGGCCGGCCGCCACGAGCGCCACCTGGGTGTGGTTCTCGGCGACCTGGTAGGCCAGGTCGGGCTCGCTGCCGGCGCCGCGCAGGGTGCGCACCAGCCAGTCGTGGCAGACCGTGCCGGGCGGCTGGCAGACCCAGCGCTGGTGCGCCAGGTCCGTCTCGCGCAGCGGCCCCGGTCCGTCCAGCGGATGGCCCCGCGGCACCAGCACGTCGCACACGTCGTTGCCGATCCGCACCCGCTCCAGGCCGTCCGGCGCGGGCAGCGGCTCGATGTCCCATTCGAAGGTGACCGCCAGATCGAGCACACCCCGCGCCACCAGGGCGACGGACTCGTGCGGGTCGACCTCGGCCAGGCGGGTGTCCAGGGAGGGGTGTTCGCGGGCGAGCGCGGCCAGGACGCCCGGCATCAGCCCGCGCGCGGCCGACGCGAACGCCCCGACCACCAGCCGGCCCGTGGGCAGCCCGCGCCGCTCCTCCAGGTCCGTCTCCGCGCGTTCGACCATGACGAGCAACTCCCGCGTGGTCTCCGCCAGCCGCACGGCCGCGTCGGTCAGCACCACGCCGCGCCCGCGGCGCTCGAGCAGGGTGGTGCGGGTCTCCCGCTCCAGCTTGGTGATGGACTGCGACACGGCGGACGGCGTGTAGCCGAGCGCGACGGCGGCCGCGCTGACCGAACCGTGCACGGAGACGGCGTGCAGGGCACGCAGCCGGGACAGATCCAGCATGATCCTCGGACCCCCATCTTTGAGCGTTGCTGAATCCCATCATGAAGAAACCCGCGCTGGTGCTACATGGTGCGTACAGATGATGCTCGTCGCATGCGACCACCGCACATAGCCCTGGCCGTCGCCGTAGCGGCCCTGTGGGGCGTCAACTTCGTCGTCATCGACGTCGGCCTCCACCACTTCCCGCCCCTGCTCTTCTGCGGGCTGCGCTTCCTCGCCGCCGCGCTGCCGGCCGTCTTCCTCGTGGGGCGGCCGCCGGTGAAATGGCGGTGGATCATCGGGGTGGGACTGGCGCTCGGCGTGGGCAAGTTCGGGCTGCTGTTCGTCGGCATGCGGGCCGGGATGCCGGCCGGGCTGTCCTCGCTGGTCCTGCAGGCCCAGGCGGTCTTCACCGCCCTCTTCGCCATGCCGGCCCTCGGCGAACGCCCGGGAAGGGTCCGGCTGCTGGGCATGGGCGTGGCCCTGTCGGGCATCGTGGTCGCGGCCGTCGACGAGAGCGCCTCCGGGCCGGTCCTCGGCTTCGCCCTGGTCGTGATCGCGGCCGCCTTCTGGGGCGTCTCCAACGTCCTCACCCGCAAGGCCGCGCCCTCCGACGGCCTGCGCTTCACCGTCTGGATCAGCACCGTGCCGGTGCTGCCCCTCCTGCTGCTGTCCCTCGTCTTCGAGGGCCCCGAGGCCGACGCCGAGGCCCTGAAATCCCTGGACTTCGCCGGGGTGGGCGCCCTGCTGTTCGTCGCCTGGGTCAGCACCGTGCTCGGCTTCGGCGCCTGGAACTTCCTGCTGCGCGGCTACGACGCCTCGTCCGTCGCCCCCTTCACGCTGCTGGTGCCCGTGTTCGGCATGACCTCCGCCGCGCTGCTGCTGGGGGAGAACGTGAGCCCGCTGCGCTGGTGCGCGGCGGTGCTGCTGGTGGGCGGGGTCGCCGTCACCTCGCTCGCGGGGCGGCGGCGACCAGCCCCCGCAGGTACTCCGCTCCCGGACCCGCCAGCTGCTCGAAGTCGGCCACGTGAGGGTGCCAGCGCTTCTCGTACTCCCAGCACAGCCAGCCGTCCCAGCCCGCCCGGCTGAGCGTCCCCACGCAGGCGCCCAGCGGCAGGACGCCCGTCCCCAGCTGCACCGGGGTGGTGTCCTCGGCCGAGCCGACGTCCTTGACCTGCACATAGCCCAGGTGCGGGGCCAGGGCGGGGAAGCTGACGGCCGGCTCCTCCCCGCCCAGCCAGGTGTGCAGCAGGTCCCACAGCGCCCCGATGCTGCCGTGCCCCACGGGCCCCAGGACGCGCACGGCGTCCTGGGCGCGCCCATGGGAGTCATGGGTCTCCATCAGGACGCGCACGCCTGTGTCGGCGGCGAGCGGCGCGATCGCCCCGAGCCGGCGCGCGGCCGCCGCGTCGGCCTCGTCACCGGGCTGGTCGCCGGCGCCGGGGAACACCCGGACGTACGACGCCCCCAGGTCGCCCGCGAGCCGCACCAGGCCGTCCAGCTCCGCCAGCACCGGCTCGTCGGGGCCGGGTGCGGCCACGCGCGCGTACCCGGCCACCGCCAGGACCGCCAGGCCCGCCCCGGCGAACGTCTCGGCCGCGGCGGCCCGCGACGCGGGCGGCATGCCGGGGTGCACGGGCTCCTCCGGATGGGCCCGCAGCTCGACGCCGTCGTAGCCGTGCTTCCCGGCGAGCCGCACCACGTCGGGCACGGGCAGTCCGGGCGTTCCCAAGGTCGAAAAAGCCAGCTTCATGGTGATCGGTTTCCCCGTCCGGCGCCGGGAAATGCCCCTGATGCCGAAGTCGGGAACACCAGGGGACGGGAGGGCGACCGCGCATGACGGCCCGGGGAAGCGGAAAACCGCGCGTGACCACCAGGGACACGCGCGTGACGACCAGGGACATACGCATCGCCGTGAACGGCGCGACCGGCCGGATGGGCCATCGCCAGCACCTCGTACGCTCCCTCCTCGCCCTCCGCGAGCAGGGCGGCGTGCCGCTCGGCGACGGCAGGACCCTGCGGCCCGAGCCGGTCCTCGTCGGCCGCGACGGCGGCAGGCTGGCGGCGATCGCCACCCGCCACGGAATCGAGCGGTGGACCACCGACCTCGACGTCGTCCTCGCCGACCCGGACGTCGAGGTCTACTTCGACGCCCAGGCCACCTCCGCCCGGCCCGCCGCGCTGCGCCGGGCCATCGCCGCGGGCAAACACGTGTACTGCGAGAAGCCCGTCGCGGGCCGCTACGCCGACGCCCTGGAGCTCGCCCGGCTTGCCCGGGCCGCCGGGATCCGGCACGGCGTCGTCCAGGACAAGCTCTTCCTGGCCGGACCGCGCAAGCTCAAGCGGCTCGTCGACGAGGGCTTCTTCGGCCGCGTGCTGTCGGTGCGCGGGGAGTTCGGTTACTGGGTCCTCGAGGGCGACGGGGAGCCCGCTCAGCGGCCCTCGTGGAACTACCGCGCCCAGGACGGGGGCGGCATGGCCGCCGACATGTTCCCCCACTGGGAGTACCTGCTGCGTGAGCTGTTCGGCCCCGTACGGTCCGTACAGGCGCGCCTGACGACCCACATCGGCCGCCGCTGGGACGAACGGGGCCGGCCCTACGAGGCCACCGCCGACGACGCCGCCTACGCCATCTTCGAACTGGAGGGCGGCGCGGTCGCACAGTTCAACTCCTCCTGGGCCGTGCGGGTGCACCGCGACGAACTGCTGGAGCTCCAGGTCGACGGGACGGACGGCTCGGCGGTGGCGGGGCTGCGCCACTGCCGGGCCCAGCACCGCTCGGCCACCCCCCGGCCCGTATGGGATCCCGACGGGCCGGCCGCCGAGGACTTCCGCGCGCAGTGGCGGGAGGTGCCGGACGCCCCCGGCGACGGCGACAACGCCTTCCGCGCCCAGTGGGAGCTCTTCCTGCGGCACGTCGCGCTGGGCACCCCGTGGCACCACGACCTCTTCGCGGGCGCGCGCGGCGTGGCCCTCGCCGAGGCGGGCCACCGGTCCTCGCGGGAGGGCCGGCGGCTGCCCGTGCCGGAGCCGGCGCCGTGATCCGCCTGCCGGACGCGTCCGGTGCGCTGCGCCCCTACACGCCGCGGGCCGCGCGGCCGGTGCCCCCCGGGCCGCCGCCGCGCCTCCGTACGGTCCTGGCCGCCGCCCATGTCGTCGCCGACCCCTTCGGCGACACCGCCCCGGGCGGCCGCGCCTCGCTGGACTGGGACGCCACGCTCGCCTTCCGCCGCCACCTGTGGGCGCACGGACTGGGTGTCGCGGAGGCGATGGACACCGCCCAGCGCGGCATGGGCCTGGGCTGGGACACGGCCGCCGAACTGATCCGGCGCTCGGCGGCCGAGGCGGCGGCGGTGGGCGGCCGGATCGTCTGCGGGGCCGGCACCGACCACCTGACGCCTCCCTACGGCTCGCCGGACGACGTCGCGGCCGCCTACGAGCGCCAGCTCGAGCTCGTGGAGTCGGCGGGCGCTCAGGCCGTCGTCATGGCCTCCCGGGCCCTGGCGGCCGTCGCCCGCGGACCGGAGGACTACGAGCGGGTCTACGGGCGGCTGGTGCGCCAGACGGAGCGCCCCGTGATCCTCCACTGGCTCGGCCCCATGTTCGACCCCCTCCTGGAGGGCTACTGGGGCGCCACCGACCTCGACGCCGCCACGGACACGCTGCTGCGGATCGTGACCGCCCACCCCGGCAAGGTCGCGGGGGTGAAGGTCTCCCTGCTGGACGCCGGGCGCGAACGGGCGCTGCGGCGGCGGCTGCCGGCGGGGACGCGGTGCTTCACGGGGGACGACCTCCACTACCCGGAGCTGGTCGAGGGCGACGACGGCGGATCCAGCGACGCGCTGCTGGGCGTCTTCGACCCGCTGGGGCCGTGGGCGGCCCATGCCGCGCGCCTGCTCGACTCCGGCGACCGGCACGGCTTCCGGGCCGTGCTGGACCCGACCGTGCCGCTGGCCCGGCACCTCTTCGAACCCCCGACGCGCTTCTACAAGACGGGCATCGTCTTCCTGGCCTGGCTCGCCGGGCACCAGCACCACTTCGTGATGCCCGCGGGCCTGCACGCCGCGCGAACGGTGCCCCACCTGGCACGGGCGTACGAACTGGGCGACGGCCTCGGCCTGTTCCCCGACCCCGAACGGGCCCGCGACCGGATGGCGCGCTGGCTGACGGTCCACGGGGTGGAGCGGTGAGCGGGCTCGAGCGGTTCAGCCTCAACCAGTGGACGGTCCGGCAGTGGTCGCTGCCCGAACTGGTGGCGGGCTGCGCCGCCGCCGGGGTGCGGGCCGTGGGGCTGTGGCGGGAGCCGGTGCGGGAGTACGGCGTCGAGGCCGCCGCCCGGCTCGTACGCGGCGCCGGGCTGACCGTCAGCAGCCTGTGCCGGG
The DNA here is from genome assembly GCF_040932295.1 of Streptomyces sp. C36. Taxonomy (NCBI): domain Bacteria; kingdom Bacillati; phylum Actinomycetota; class Actinomycetes; order Kitasatosporales; family Streptomycetaceae; genus Streptomyces; species Streptomyces sp. C36. Next base: position 143,514 of record NZ_JBFQGI010000002.1, read on the forward strand.
GAGGCTTCCTCACCGCCGCCGACGCCCCCGGGCGGGAGCGCGCGCTCGCCGGGAACCGCGCCGCCGTCGAGGAGGCGGCGGCACTCGGTGCCGCCGCCCTCGTGCTGGTGGCGGGCGGTCTGCCGTCCGGCAGCCGGGACCTGCCCGGGGCGCGCGAGCGGCTGGCCGACGCCCTGGCCGAGCTGGGGCCCTACGCGGCCGGGTACGGGGTGCGGCTGGCGATCGAGCCGCTGCACCCGATGTTCGCCTCCGACCGTTGCGTGGTCTCGACCCTCGGCCAGGCCCTCGACCTCGCCGAACGCTTCCCGGCCGGCCAGGTGGGCGTGGCGGTGGACACCTATCACCTGTGGTGGGACGACGCGGTGGGCCGTCAGCTGGTCCGGGCGGGGGAGGGCGGCCGGATCGCGGTCTTCCAGCTCGCCGACTGGATCACGCCGCTGCCCGAGGGGGTGTTGCTGGGGCGGGGGCAGCTGGGAGAGGGGTGCGTGGACCTGAGGTGGTTCCGCGAACGGGTGGAGGCGGCGGGGTACGCCGGGGCCGCCGAAGCGGAGATCTTCAGTCCGTCGCTGTGGGCGCGCGAGGGGGCGGAGGTGCTCGCGGAGACGCTGGACCGGTATCGCACGCATGTGCTGTGACCTGGGGTTCGGCACCGTAGGTAACGGAATCATAACGCCTTGGAATCGCTGCAACCCTTCGGCGCCCTGGCGGGTCGTTATGAGCATCAGGCTTCCCAGGGAGGGGTCCGGGGGGATTCAGGGGAAGCCGGTTCCGGGGGGAACGCGAGGGGCTCGGTCGCAGACCGGGCCCCTCGAATCGTTCCGGCCGCGCCCCGGACCCGCTCCTCCAGAACCGGAACCACGGTTATCCACAGGCCCGAACGCCTGTCGGACCCCGGCGGTACCGTCGGGGCATGGTGCAACTGGCTGTGGTCGAAGGGGTTCTCGAGCGGATCACCTACGCCAACGAGGAGAGCGGCTATACGGTCGCACGCGTCGACACCGGGCGCGGCGGCGGCGACCTCCTCACGGTGGTCGGCGCGCTGCTCGGCGCGCAGCCCGGCGAGTCGCTGCGCCTGGAGGGGCGTTGGGGATCCCACCCGCAGTACGGCAGGCAGTTCACCGTGGAGAACTACACGACGGTCCTGCCCGCCACGATCCAGGGCATCCGCCGGTATCTGGGCTCGGGCCTGATCAAGGGCATCGGCCCGCGCATCGCCGACCGCATCGTCAGCCACTTCGGCACGGACACCCTCGACGTCATCGAGGGCGAGCCCGCCCGCCTGATCGAGGTCCCCGGGCTCGGCCCCAAGCGCACCCGCTCGATCGGCGCCGCCTGGGAGGAACAGAAGGCCATCAAGGAGGTCATGGTCTTCCTGCAGGGCGTCGGCGTCTCCACCTCCATCGCCGTACGGATCTACAAGAAGTACGGCGACGCCTCGATCTCCGTCGTCCGCAACCAGCCCTACCGCCTCGCCGCCGACGTCTGGGGCATCGGTTTCCTCACCGCAGACCGGATCGCCCAGTCCGTCGGCATCCCGCACGACAGCCCCGACCGGGTCAAGGCGGGCCTGCAGTACGCCCTGTCGCAGTCCGCCGACCAGGGGCACTGCTTCCTGCCCGAGGAGCAGCTCATCGCGGACGCCGTGAAGCTCCTCCAGGTGGACACCGGCCTGGTCATCGACTGCCTCGGCGAACTCGCCGCGGACGAGGAGGGGGTCGTGCGCGAGAGCGTTCCCGGCCCCGACGGCGGCGAGCCGGTCACGGCCGTCTATCTGGTGCCCTTCCATCGTGCGGAGCTCTCCCTGGCCGGGCAGCTGACGCGGCTACTGCGTACCGAGGAGGACCGCCTGGCGGCGTTTCAGGACGTCGACTGGGACAAGGCCCTGACCTGGCTCGCGGGGCGTACGGGCGCGGAGCTGGCGGCCGAGCAGCAGCAGGCGGTCAGACTCGCGCTCACCAGCAGGGTCGCGGTCCTCACCGGCGGGCCGGGCTGCGGCAAGTCCTTCACCGTACGGTCCGTGGTGGAGCTGGCCCGGGCCAAGAAGGCCAAGGTGGTGCTGGCCGCGCCCACCGGGCGGGCGGCCAAGCGGCTCTCCGAGCTCACGGGCGCCGAGGCCTCCACCGTCCACCGGCTGCTGGAGCTCAAGCCCGGCGGCGACGCCGCCTACGACCGCGACCGGCCGCTGGACGCCGACCTGGTGGTGGTCGACGAGGCGTCGATGCTGGACCTGTTGCTGGCGAACAAGCTCGTCAAGGCCGTCCCGCCGGGCGCGCACCTGTTGCTCGTCGGGGACGTGGACCAGCTGCCTTCGGTGGGGGCCGGAGAGGTGCTGCGCGACCTGCTCGCCGACGGCGGGCCGGTCCCGGCGGTCCGGCTCACCCGGATCTTCCGGCAGGCACAGCAGTCCGGGGTGGTCACCAATGCACACCGCATCAACTCCGGGACGCACCCCATCACTCAGGGGATGCAGGATTTCTTCTTCTTCGTCGAGGAGGACACCGAGGAGGCGGGCCGGCTCACCGTGGACGTGGCGGCGCGGCGCGTCCCCGCCCGGTTCGGCCTCGACCCGCGCCGCGACATCCAGGTGCTGGCCCCCATGCACCGCGGCCCAGCCGGCGCCGGGACGCTCAACGGACTGCTTCAGCAGGCCATTACGCCCGCCCGCCCCGACCTTCCCGAGCGGCGCTTCGGCGGCCGGGTCTTCCGGGTGGGCGACAAGGTCACCCAGATCCGCAACAACTACGAAAAGGGGCAGAACGGCGTCTTCAACGGCACGGTGGGCGTGGTGACCGCGCTGGACGCCGTCGAGCAGCGCCTGACCGTGCGCACGGACGAGGACGAGGAGGTCGGCTACGACTTCGACGAGCTCGACGAGCTCGCGCACGCCTACGCGGTCACCATCCACCGCTCGCAGGGCAGCGAGTACCCGGCCGTGGTGATCCCTGTCACCACGGGCGCCTGGATGATGCTGCAGCGCAATCTGCTGTACACGGCGGTCACCAGGGCCAAGCGACTCGTGGTGCTGGTGGGTTCCCGGCGTGCACTGGGGCAGGCGGTGCGCACGGTGTCCGCAGGCAGGCGCTTCACGGGGCTCGATTACCGGCTCGCGGGGAGCGGCGGAAGACGTGACGGAGGTGGCATTCGTCTCTGAGCGGTTTACCAATGCGGGCGAAGGGGGCAGGATGGGCAGGCTGGGCGGCACTGAGTGCCGCCTTTAGGCCCTATGGCCGACCCCGAGTGCACGTACATCGTCCAAATGGGGGAAGGTAGGGGTAGTCAGGGCACCTCGAAGAAGAGGCACAACGTCGGTGAGGGATGACGTGAGCGACAACTCTGTAGTAGTGCGGTACGGGGACGGCGAGTACAGCTACCCGGTGGTCGACAGCACTGTCGGCGACAAGGGCTTCGACATCGGCAAGCTGCGTGCCCAGACCGGTCTGGTGACCCTGGACTCCGGCTATGGCAACACCGCCGCCTATAAATCCGCGATCACCTACCTCGACGGTGAGCAGGGCATCCTGCGCTACCGCGGTTACCCGATCGAGCAGCTGGCCGAGCGCAGCTCGTTCCTCGAGACGGCGTTCCTGCTGATCAACGGCGAGCTGCCGACCGTCGACGAGCTGGCGACCTTCAAGGGCGAGATCACCCAGCACACCCTGCTGCACGAGGACGTCAAGCGGTTCTTCGACGGCTTCCCGCGTGACGCCCACCCGATGGCCATGCTGTCCTCCGTGGTCAGCGCGCTGTCGACCTTCTACCAGGACAGCCACAACCCGTTCGACGAGAAGCAGCGTCACCTGTCCACGATCCGGCTGCTGGCCAAGCTGCCGACGATCGCGGCGTACGCCTTCAAGAAGTCGATCGGTCACCCGATCGTCTACCCGCGCAACGACCTCGGCTACGTCGAGAACTTCCTGCGCATGACCTTCTCGGTGCCCGCCGCGGAGTTCGAGCTGGACCCGGTCGTCGTCAGCGCCCTGGACAAGCTGCTGATCCTGCACGCCGACCACGAGCAGAACTGCTCGACCTCGACCGTGCGCCTGGTGGGCTCCTCGCAGGCCAACCTGTTCGCGTCGATCTCGGCCGGCATCAACGCCCTGTGGGGCCCGCTGCACGGTGGCGCCAACCAGTCGGTGCTGGAGATGCTCGAGAGCATCCAGCGCAACGGCGGCGACGTGGACTCCTTCATCCGCAAGGTGAAGAACAAGGAGGACGGCGTCCGCCTGATGGGCTTCGGCCACCGCGTCTACAAGAGCTTCGACCCCCGGGCGAAGATCATCAAGGCGGCGGCGCACGATGTCCTCTCCGCGCTCGGCAAGTCCGACGAGCTGCTGGACATCGCGCTGAAGCTGGAGGAGCACGCGCTCTCCGACGAGTACTTCGTCTCGCGCAACCTCTACCCCAACGTGGACTTCTACACCGGTCTGATCTACCGGGCCATGGGCTTCCCGACCGAGATGTTCACCGTGCTCTTCGCGCTCGGCCGGCTCCCCGGCTGGATCGCCCAGTGGCACGAGATGATCAAGGAGCCCGGCTCCCGCATCGGCCGTCCGCGCCAGATCTACACGGGCGTCGTCGAGCGCGACTTCGTCCCGGTCGAGCAGCGCTGACCCCCGTACGGCACTGGGGTCCGCGTCTCGCGGGCCCCTGGGCGCCCCGCACCGCTCCGGCGGTGCGGGGCGCCGTCGCGTTTTCGGCTCGCAGTGCGTTTTCGGCCCGCGGCGGGTCCGGGCATACGAAACCCGCAGGAAGCCCGGCATGCGAAAAGCGCCCCGTCTCCGATCCCCCCACGGGTCGGAGCGAGGCGCTTTTCTGTCCCGGCGCGGATTCCCCCCACGGGACCCGGCCGGGAGCCGACGGACGCGATCTGCCGGGACGCGTACGTACGGGAGGGCCGCTCAAAGCTCCCCGGGTACGTGTCCCGGCCACGCGTAGCCGGTCCGTCCCCCAAGACGATCCAGCACTGCCTGGTTAGACCAATGTCCCCCCGCGATGGTTACCTGCCAATCGCTGTGATCTAGGTCTCCAGGAGAAAACGGGACGTCAGGGGCGTCGGGGACGTCCGGGACGCCGGGCGCGTCAGGCGCGGCCGACGAGCTCGTAGCCCGCCTCGTCCACGGCCGCGCGGACCGCCTCGTCGTCCAGGTCGGCGCCGGCGGTGACGGTGACCAGGCCCGTGGCCGCCACGGCCTGGACCGAGGTGACGCCGGCGATCGTGGAGAGCTCGCCGGTCACGGCGGACTCGCAGTGGCCACAGGTCATGCCGGTCACCTTGTAGACGGTGGTGGTCATGTGGACTCCTCGGTAGGGAAGGTTCGTGTGCCGTAGGGCGGCGGCAACCAGACTACCCCCCGGGGGTATTCCCGGGGGGTAGGGGTGAGGGGGGAATTCGCCGCGGGCGTCAGGATCTCGGGCGGCGGTTGCGGTTGCCGGGCCGGGAGGCGACCCAGGTGCGGATGGTGTCGGCGAACCAGTACGGCTTCCCGCCCTCGCTGAGGTCCGGGGAGGGCAGCAGTCCGTGCTTGCGGTAGGACCGCACGGTGTCGGTCTGCACACCGATGTGCGCCGCGATTTCCTTGTAGGACCAGAGTCGACGGTCGGTCATCTCTCGCGCCTCTCCGCTGCGCCGCAGTCACGGAGGGGGGTCCGTGGGGGGAGCTGCGGCGCGGCCTTGGTGATCGTCAGCCTGTCCCCGGAGAACGACGCAGAGTGATCAGGCGGAGCCGTTGTCCGGCTCCTGTGACGGAAGGCTCGCGCGGATGTGACGCTCGTAACAAGGAGGTGACTCCGTAACAGCCGTGTTTCCGCGAGCCCGGCGGGCCGCCGCCCGGACGGCCCCGGCTCCCGTCAGCCCACGTCCGCGAGCCGCACCGGACGCCGCTCGCGCCGTGAGACCTCGCAGGCCTCGGCGATGTGCAGGGCGCGCAGCCCCTCCGCCCCGGGGCAGGGGCTCGCGGAGCCGTCCCGTACCGCCCGTACGAACGCCGCGAGCTCGGCCCGGTACGCGCCCTCGAACCGCTCCAGGAAGCCCCTCCAGGGCCGCGCGGGCGCCCCGGGCCCGTCCGGCTCGGCCGAGGTCAGCGGCGCGCGCCCGGACAGCCCCACCACCCACTGGCCGCGCTCCCCGGACAGCTCCGTGCGCACGTCGTACCCGGCGCCGTTGTACCGGGTGGCCGTCGCCGTCACCAGCGTGCCGTCGTCCAGCGTGAGCAGCGCCGCGGCGGTGTCCACGTCGCCGGCCTCACGGAAGAAGGCGGCACCGGCGTCCGTGCCCCGCGCGTACACCTCCACCACCTCGCGCCCGGTCAGCCAGCGCACCGCGTCGAAGTCGTGGACCATGCAGTCCCGGATCAGCCCGCCGGAGTGCGGCAGGAACTCCGGCGGGGGCGGCGCGGCGTCGGAGGTGACGCAGCGGATGGTGTGCACCCGCCCCAGCGCCCCCGAGCGCAGCGCCTCCCGGGCCGCCAGGAAGCCGGCGTCGAAGCGGCGCTGGAAGCCGATCTGCAACAGGGTGCCCGCCGCCTCCACCTCGCGCAGCGCGGTGACCGTGCCGGCCAGGTCCGGGGCGACGGGCTTCTCGCAGAACGCGGGCAGCCCGGCCCGGGCCGCGCGGGTGATCAGGTCGCCGTGCGCGGTGGTCGTGGCGGCGATCACGACCGCGTCCACACCGCGCCGGTTGAGGACCTCGCCCACCGTGCGCGCCGCGTGCGCGCCGACTGCGCGCGCCAGCGCCGCCGCCCGCGCCGGGTCGGCGTCGGCGATCACCAGCTCGGCGACGCCGTCGGTGCCCGCCAGCGCCGCGGCGTGGAAGGTGCCGATGCGCCCCGCGCCGAGCAGTCCGATCCGCAGTCCGCCGTCGTCCACGGTGCTCATCCTCCGTAGAGGGCCGGGCGCGGCACGAGCGTGACGGGCGTGCGCTCGCCGGTGGCCTGGGCCCGTACCCCGGCCTCGCAGACGGCGGCGGCCGCGTAGCCGTCCCATACGCCGGGGCCCGTGGTCCCGCCGCGCCGGGTGGCGTCCACCCAGGCCTGCACCTCGCGGTCGTAGGCGGCGCGGAAGCGCACCACGTAGTCCGGGGCGATCTCCCCGCCCCATCGGCCGGCGGCGTTGACGTAGAGGCCGTGCGCGTCGCCGGCCCGCGCGGTGCCGTGTTCGCCGACCGCCTCGCAGCGCACCTGGTAGCCGAAGCCGCAGTTGAGGAAGACCTCGACGTCGACGACCGCGCCCTCCGTGGTCTCGAACAGGACGAGCTGGGGGTCGCTCAGCCCCCCGGGCGCGGCGGACGAGGAGGCGGGGCGCACCACGGTGACGTGGGTGATCTCCTGGCCCAGCAGCCAGCGCGCCACGTCGATCTCGTGGACGACCGAGTCGTGGATCGTCATCGGGCCGGTGAAGCCGGGCGGGGTGGCGGCGTTGCGGTGGGTGCAGTGCAGCATCAGCGTCCGTCCGAACGCGCCGGAGTCCAGCAGCGCCTTGAGCTGCTGGAACTCGGCGTCGTAGCGGCGCATGAAGCCCACCTGCGCCCGCCGGTGCCCCAGCCGGACCTCCGCCTCCATCACCCGCAGCGCGGACGCGGTGTCCGGGGTGAGCGGCTTCTCGCACAGCACGGGCAGGTCGCGGGCGAACGCCTCCAGCAGCGCCGCCTCGTGGGCCGGGCCGGGGGAGGCGACGAGGACGGCGTCCACGGCGTCGTCCGCCATCGCGGCGGCCGGGTCGGTGTAGGCGGCGCAGCCCGGTACGGAGGCGGCCACGGCCCCGGCGCGCTCGCCGTCGATGTCGACGACGGCCGCCACCCGGGCCCCGCTGATGACCTCGTCGATGCGCCGGACGTGGTCCGAGCCCATCCTGCCGGTGCCGATCACGGCCACGCCGAGTGTTCCGTCTCGCGTCATTGCACATTCCTCAAAGCTGGGGGGCCTCAAAGCTGGGGGGCCTCGGAGCTGGTGGGGCGGCGCCCTAGGCGCCGCAGGAGCGCAGGAAGGCGCGGGTGCGCCGGGCGATGGGCAGGGGCTTGCCGGGCGGGCAGGGGTACATGTCCTGCTCGACGATGGCGAAGAGGTCGACGCCCAGGCCCTGCGCCGCGGTCAGGACGGGCTCCAGTGCGGGGACGCCCGTCGGCGGTTCGCACATCACGCCCTGCGCCACGGCCGGGCCGAAGGGCGTGCCCCGCTCCACGACGCCCGCGAGGACGGCCGGGTCCACCTGCTTGAGGTGGAGGTAGCCGATCCGCTCGCCGTAGGTCTTGATGAGCTTGACGCTGTCGCCGCCGCAGTAGGCGTAGTGCCCGGTGTCCAGGCACAGGTGGACGAGCGCGGGGTCGGTGGCGTCGAGGAAGCGCTCGACGTGCGCCTCGGTGTCGATGTGGGTGTCCGCGTGCGGGTGGACGGCGATGGTCATCCCGTACACGTCGAGGACCTCGCGCGCCAGGCGTTCCATGCCGGAGGCCAGGTGGCGCCACTGTTCGGCGGTCAGCTCGTGACTCTCGATCACCTCGGCCGTCCTGTCGTCGCGCCAGAAGGAGGGGATGACGACGAGGTGGCCGGCGCCGGTGGCGCGGGCGAGGCCGGCGACCCGGGAGACCTGCTCCCAGGTCTCCTCCCAGACGGCCGGGCCGCGGTGCAGGGCGGTGAAGACCGTGCCGGCGCTGACGTGCAGACCCCTGCCGCCGGTCTCCTCCAGCAGCAGATCGGGGTCGGTGGGCAGATAGCCGTAGGGGCCCAGCTCGATCCACGCGTAGCCGGCCTCGGAGACCTCGTCCAGGAAGCGCCGCCAGGGCACCTGCGCCGGGTCGTCGGCGAACCAGACGCCCCAGGAGTCGGGGGCGGATCCGACGCGGATCCGGTCCAGGGCGGGGGGAGGGGGCGAAGGCGTGGCGGTGGAGTCCATGCGGCGGCTCTCCTCTCGCCGGTCGGCGTTGACCGGTGAAGGCTTAAGGATGCCCGTAGCTTCATGGCTGTGCGGAGGAGTGTCAAGATTTCGTCCGGACATAAGGACGTAACGTCAATAGCGGTTCGATGACGTCCTTATGTAAGGACAAATGCTTGACAGGGTCGTCCGCCCCCCGCTAGACCTGAGCCCGGAGCGAGCCGTCGCGCGGAGGGGACGAGGGAGACCATGACCGGTCCGTACGAACTCATCACCATGGGCCGGCTGGGGGTGGACCTCTATCCGCTCCAGACCGGGGTGCCACTCGCGCGGGTCGAGACGTTCGGAAGGTTCCTGGGCGGCTCGGCGGCCAACGTGGCGGTCGCCGCCGCCCGGCTGGGCCGCCGGACCGCGCTGATCAGCCGCACCGGCGACGACCCCTTCGGCGGCTACCTCCACGACGCGCTGCGCGACTTCGGCGTGGACGACCGCTGGGTGACCCCGGTGGCCGCGTACCCCACGCCCCTCACCTTCTGCGAGATCCACCCGCCGGACGACTTCCCGCTGTACTTCTACCGCCGGCCCAAGGCCCCCGACCTGGAGATCCACACCGCCGAACTGGACCTGGACGCCGTCCGGGCCGCCCGCGTCTTCTGGATGACCGGCACGGGCCTGAGTGAGGAGCCCAGCCGCACCGCCACGCTGGCCGCGCTCGAGGCCCGGGGCGGGCGCGGGACGACCGTCTTCGACCTGGACTGGCGGCCGGTGTTCTGGGGCGACGCCGGCGCCGCGGCCGCCCGCCCGCTCTACGCGGCCGCCCTGGCCCACGCCACCGTGGCCGTCGGCAACGTCGACGAGTGCGAGGTCGCCACCGGCGAGCGCGAGCCGTACGCCGCCGCGCGGGCGCTGTTGGCCGCCGGCGTGGAGCTCGCCGTCGTCAAGCAGGGGCCGAGGGGCGTGCTGGCCGTCCACCGCGACGGCACCACCGCCGAGGTTCCGCCGGTGCGCGTCGAGGTCCTCAACGGGCTCGGCGCGGGCGACGCGTTCGGCGGCGCGCTGTGCCACGGGCTGCTCGCGGGATGGGAACTGGAGCGGGCCGTACGGTTCGCCAACGCCGCCGGGGCCGTCGTCGCCTCCCGGCTGGCCTGCTCCGCCGCGATGCCGACCCACGACGAGGTCACGGACCTGCTGGACCGTTCGGCCGAGAGGGACCGTTCGGCAGAGACGGACCGGCCCGCTGAGATGAACCGTTCCGCCGAGAATGAGGGTTCCCCGTGAGCATCCGTATCGCCGACCTGCCGCGCGTGCGCAGCCGCCACCCCGAGGCCGTGGCCGAGGCCGCCGCCCGGCGCGCGCGCCGCCCGCTCGTCGGCGACAGCGGCCGGCTGATGATCGTCGCCGCCGACCACACCGCGCGCGGCGCGCTCGACGTGGGCGAGCGGCACCTGGCCATGGCCAACCGGGCCGACCTGCTGGAACGGCTGTGCCTGGCCCTCTCCCGGCCCGGCGTGGACGGCGTGCTCGCCACCGCCGACATCCTCGACGACCTGCTGCTGCTCGGCGCCCTGGAGAACAAGGTCGTCATGGGCTCCATGAACCGTGGCGGCCTCTTCGGGGCGTCCTTCGAGATGGACGACCGCTTCACCGGGCCCCGCGCCGACGACATCGTCCGGCGGGGCTTCGACGCCGGCAAGCTCCTGCTGCGCATCGACTACGACGACCCCGGTTCGCTCACCACGATGGAGTCGGCCGCGCGCGCGATCGACGAGATGGCGGCCCGCCGGCTGCCCGTGTTCGTGGAGCCCTTCCTCTCCCGGCGGGTCGACGGCCGCGTGCGCAACGACCTGAGCGCGGAGGCGGTCACGAAGTCCCTCACCATCGCGTCGGGTCTGGGCGCGACGTCCGCCTACACCTGGCTGAAGGTGCCGGTCACCGACGACGCACGTGACATGGCGCGGGTGATGGAGGCCTCGACGCTGCCCGCCGTACTGCTCGGCGGCGACGTGGGCGACGACCAGGACGCCGCCTACGAGCGGTGGCGGTCGGCGCTGCGGCTGCCCACGGTGCAGGGGCTGGTGGTGGGAAGGGCGCTGCTGTACCCCGCCGACGGCGACGTGGCCCGGGCGGTCGACACCGCGGTGGGGCTGCTGTGACCGCGTCCGCACCGGCGCGGCGCCGGGAACGGGGGAAGACATTCCGTCGCTGCGGCGAGCGGTCCCTGACGATCTGTCCGGCGTGCCGGGTGAGGAGAGACGCGTATGACCTCTGACAACCGTCACCTGCCGGCCGGAGCGGGCGCCGACGGCGCCTACGACCTGGACATCGGGCCGGAGCGCGCCGGCTGGACGTACTCCTCGCTGCGGGTGGTGACCCTGCGGCCGGGCGCGGCCCATACCTTCGACACCGGCGACAGCGAGTGGATCGTGCTGCCCCTCGCCGGCGGCTGCGCCGTCACCACCACCGGTGACGGCGGCGAGGTGACGTTCGAACTGGACGGCCGCGACAGCGTCTTCACCGCCGTCACCGACTTCGCCTACGTCCCGTGCGACGCGCGCACCACGCTGACCTCACCCGGTGGGGGACGGTTCGCGCTCGCCGGGGCGCGCTGCGAGCGGGCGCTGCCCGCCCGCCACGTGCCCGCCTCCGCCGTCCCCGTCGAACTGCGCGGCACCGGCACCTGCTCCCGCCAGGTCAACAACTTCGCCGCCGCCGACGTCTTCGCGTGCGAGCGGCTCATCGCGGTCGAGGTCCTCACCCCGGGCGGCAACTGGTCCTCCTACCCGCCCCACAAGCACGACGAGCACCATGCCGGCGAGGAGTCGGAGCTCGAGGAGATCTACTACTTCGAGATCGCCGCCGCCCCCGGCGGCGAGGCGGGCCTCGGCTACCAGCGCGTGTCGCCCTCCCGCGAGAAGGGAACGGACGTCCTGGCAGAGGTCCGCACCGGCGACGCCGTGCTGATCCCCGACGGCTGGCACGGCCCTTCCGTCGCGGCGCCGGGCCACACCATGTACTACCTCAACGTGATGGCCGGCCCCGGCCCCGGCCGCGAGTGGCTCATCCGCGACCACCCCGCCCACGCCTGGATCCGCTCCACCTGGCCCGGCCAGGACCCCGATCCCCGCCTGCCGCTCTACGAAGCGCCCTGAGGAGGCCCTTGATGACGACCCGACGGCTCACCGTCGCCCAGGCGCTGGTGGAGTTCCTCGCCCACCAGTACACCGAGCGCGACGGCCGCCGGCACCGCCTGATCGCCGCCTGCTGGGGCATCTTCGGCCACGGCAACGTCGCCGGCGTCGGCCAGGCCCTGCTGGAGTCCGGGGACGCGCTGCCCTACCTCCAGGGCCGCAACGAACAGGCCATGGTGCACGCCGCCGTCGGATACGCCCGGCACAACGACCGCCTCTCCGCCCACGCCGTCACCACCTCCATCGGTCCCGGCGCCACCAACCTCGTCACCGGCGCCGCCCTCGCCACGATCAACCGGCTGCCCGTCCTCCTGCTGCCCGGCGACGCCTTCGCCACCCGCCCCGCCGACCCCGTCCTGCAGCAGCTCGAACACCCCGGCGCGGGCGACGTCTCCGTCAACGACTGCCTGCGCCCGGTCTCCCGCTTCTTCGACCGGATCACCCGCCCCGAGGCGCTGATCCCCGCCGCCCTCCAGGCGGCGCGCGTCCTCGCCGACCCCGTCGAGACCGGCGCCGTCACCCTCGCCCTGCCGCAGGACGTGCAGGCGGAGGCGTACGACTGGCCGGAGGAGTTCCTCGCCGACCGCGTCTGGCCCGTACGCCGTCCCGCCCCCGACCCGGCGGAGCTCGAGGCGGCGGCCGCGGCGGTACGGGCCGCCCGGCGGCCCCTGCTGATCGCCGGCGGCGGGGTCCACCACAGCGAGGCCGAGGACGCCCTGCGCGCCCTCGCCGACGCCACCGGCATCCCCGTCGCCTCCACCCAGGCGGGCAAGGGCTCGCTGCGCCACGACCACCCCTGCGACGTCGGCGGCATCGGTCACACCGGCACCGCCGTCGCCGACGCGCTCGCCGCCGGCGCCGACGTCGTCATCGGGGTCGGCACCCGCTACAGCGACTTCACCACCGCCTCCGCCACCCTCTTCGCCGCCCCGGGCGTCCGCTTCGTCAACCTCAACATCACCCCCTACGACGCCCACAAGATGGCCGGCCTGCCGCTCGTGGCCGACGCCCGCACCGGGCTCGAGGCGCTGACCGAGCGGCTGGCCGGCCACCGCGTCCCGGACGCGTACGCCAGCGCGTACACCGCCGGGAAGGCGGAGTGGGAGGCGACGGTCACGCGCGCGTACTCGTCGCGGGACGGCCGGGGCGACGGGGCCCGCCCCACCCAGGCGCAGGTGCTCGGCGCGCTGGACTCCGTGGTGGGCGACGAGGACGTGATCATCAACGCGGCGGGCTCGCTGCCGGGCGACCTGCACAAGCTCTGGCGGGCCCGCTCCCGCCGCCAGTACCACCTGGAGTACGGCTACTCCTGCATGGGCTACGAGATCCCGGCCGCCATCGGCGTACGGCTCGCCGACCCCGGCCGGCCCGTGTGGGCCCTGGTCGGCGACGGCACGTACCTGATGATGCCGACCGAACTCGTCACGGCCGTGCAGGAGGGCGTCGCGATCAAGGTGATCATCGTGCAGAACCACGGCTACGCCTCGATCGGCGGGCTCTCGGAGGCCGTCGGCGGCGAGCGCTACGGCACCGCCTACCGCTTCCGGGCGCCCGACGGCACGTACACCGGCGATCCGCTGCCCATCGACCTGGCCGCCAACGCCGCCTCCCTCGGCATGACCGTGCTGCGCGCCCGCACCACCCGCGAGCTGGGCGCGGCGCTCGCCGAGGCGCGCGCCTCGGACCGGCCCACATGTGTCTATGTGGAGACCGAAACAGCCGACACAGTGTCCGGCGCGCCACCGGCGCAGGCATGGTGGGATGTGCCTGTCGCCGAGACCGCGACCCGCCCGGCGGCCGTGACGGCCCGGGAGGAGTACGACCGCAACGCCGCCGCCCGTCGTCGTTATCTTTGACCGTAAGGAAGGCCGAGCAGATGAAGACCGTCAACCATTGGATCGACGGCAAGTCCGTCGAGGGCGGCTCCGGCACCTACGGGCCGGTGACCGACCCGGCGACCGGCGCCGTCACCACCCGGGTCGCCTTCGCGTCGGTCGAGGAGGTCGACGCGGCCGTCGCGGCCGCCAAGGCCGCGTACGCGACGTGGGGCGGCTCCTCGCTGGCCGCGCGCACCTCGGTGCTCTTCCGCTACCGCGCGCTGCTGGACGCCCACCGCGACGAGCTCGCCGCGCTGATCACCGCCGAACACGGCAAGGTGCACTCCGACGCGCTGGGCGAGGTGGCCCGCGGCCTGGAGATCGTGGAGCTGGCCTGCGGGATCACCACCCAGCTCAAGGGCGAGCTGTCCACCCAGGTCGCGAGCCGGGTGGACGTCGCCTCCATCCGGCAGCCGCTCGGCGTCGTCGCGGGCATCACGCCCTTCAACTTCCCGGCCATGGTGCCGATGTGGATGTTCCCGCTCGCCATCGCCTGCGGCAACACCTTCGTGCTCAAGCCGAGTGAGAAGGACCCCTCGCCCGCGATCCGCCTCGCGGAGCTCGCCGCCGAGGCCGGCCTGCCGGACGGCGTCCTCAACGTCGTCAACGGCGACCGGACCGCCGTCGACCGGCTCCTGGAGCACCCGGACGTCGCGGCCGTCTCCTTCGTCGGCTCCACGCCCATCGCCCGCCACATCCACACCACCGCCACCGCCCACGGCAAGCGTGTCCAGGCCCTCGGCGGCGCCAAGAACCACATGCTGGTCCTGCCCGACGCCGACCTGGACGCGGCCGCGGACGCCGCCGTCTCCGCCGCCTACGGCTCGGCCGGCGAGCGCTGCATGGCCATCTCGGCGGTCGTCGCGGTCGGCGGGACCGGCGACGAGCTGGTGGCGAAGATCCGTGAGCGCGCCGAGAAGATCAAGATCGGGCCGGGCGACGACCCCGCCTCCGAGATGGGCCCGCTGATCACCAAGGCCCACCGCGACAAGGTCGCCTCCTACGTCCACGACGCCGCCGCCCAGGGCGCGGAGGTCGTCCTCGACGGGACCGGCTTCACGGTGGCCGGCTACGAGGACGGCCACTGGATCGGGCTGTCGCTGCTGGACAAGGTCCCCACCACCGCCGACGCCTACCGCGACGAGATCTTCGGCCCGGTGCTGTGCGTGCTGCGCGTCGCGACGTACGAGGAGGGCGTGGCCCTCATCAACGCCTCGCCGTGGGGCAACGGCACGGCCGTCTTCACCCGCGACGGCGGTGCGGCCCGGCGCTTCCAGCTGGAGGTCGAGGCGGGCATGGTGGGCGTCAACGTGCCCATCCCGGTGCCGGTGGGCTACCACTCCTTCGGCGGCTGGAAGCACTCTCTGTTCGGCGACCACCACATTTACGGCAACGACGGCGTGCACTTCTACACCCGCGGCAAGGTCGTCACCACCCGGTGGCCCGACCCGGCCGACGGCGGGGTGGACCTGGGGTTCCCCCACCACCGGTAAGCCGGTTGGGTTGTCCCGGTTTGCTGCGGTACGGACCGTAAGCTCGGGGCATGACCTGGTCGAGCGCGCTGAAGGACACCGCACGCGCCGGGCTGACGATCGAGAAGGCCAGCCTGGAGCCGCTGGTCGCGCTGCGCGGCGCGTGCGGTGTCGCGATCGTCATCGGACTCACGCTGTGGCTGGGCACCCCACGGCTCGCGGTGTCCTCGGCGTTCGGCGCGTTCGCCTCGGGACTGGCGACCTTCCAGCGCAGCTGGCGGCCGCGGCCGGTCCTCGCGCTCGCCGTGGCGGTGGGGCTGGCCTTCAGCACGTTCGTGGGCTACATGGCCATCGCCGACCACGTGCTCTTCGTCGTCCTGCTGGCCCTGTGGACGCTGCTGGCGGGCATGGCCTGGGCGATCGGGCCCGTCTCGGGGATGGTGTCCTCGCAGATGGTCGCCGTCATGCTGTTCACCGTCACCCTGCCCACCTCCGTGCTGGGGGCGCTGCACCACGCCGGCCTGATCGCCTTCGGCGGGCTCGTGCAGGCCGCGCTCATCGTCGTCTTCCCCATCCGGCCCTGGGGGCGCCAGCGCGACGCCCTCGCCGACGCGCTCGCCGCCGAGGCCGACTACGCGCGCCGGCTCCGCCACGACCCGGTGGCCACCTTCGACCCGCAGCCGCTGATGGACGCCCGCAGCGCCGCCGCCATGACCCCGCGTCAGGCGAGGCGGCGGCCCGGCCAGCTCGGCGGCCCGCGCGGCCTCGCCGAGCGGCTGCGGCCCGTACTGGCCTCGCTCGCCGACCCCGTCCTCGGCGCGCCCCCCGAGGGCCCCGAGCGCGACCGGGTCCGCGAACTGCTCGGCGCCGCGGCGGCCGTCCTCGACGCGGTGGCGCACGCGGTCCGCTGGGGGCGGCCGGTGAAGGTCAGCCCGGAGGTCATGGCCGCGCTGGACGTGCCCGACGAGACCCGGCCGGTGCTCACGGGCGCCGCCCAACGGTCCGCGCTGCGGCTGATGGTGCTCCTCGCCGACGTCGTCGAGTCCGCCGACGAACGCGTCGAGTCCACCCGCCCCACCGCCCCCGAGGAACGCCGCCACCTGCTGCGCCCCTCCGTGCCCCGCCTCGTGCCCGTCGGCCTGCGCGCCCTGCGCCGCGAGGCGCGCTGGTCCTCGGCCATCGGGCGGCACGCCGTGCGGGTCACGGCGGTGGTCTCGCTCGGCTACGCCCTGGGCTCCATGCTGCCCCTCGGGCACGGCTACTGGGCCCCCATGACCTCGGTGATGGTCATGCGCCCCGACTTCGCCCAGACCTACTCACGCGGCGTCGCCCGCTTCGCCGGGACCGTGGTCGGCGTCTGGCTCGCCGGCGGGCTGATGGCGCTGTTCCACCCGGGCATGTACGTGTGCGCGGGGCTGGCCGTGCTGTGCATCGGGCTGATGTACCTGCTGATGCGCACGGGCTACAGCGTCGCCTCCACCTGCATCGCCGCCTATGTCGTCTTCCTGCTGGGCATCGCGGGCGAGGGCTGGTCGCAGACCGTCTGGGCCCGCCTCGCGCTGACCCTGCTGGGCGGGCTGCTGGCGCTCGCCGCGTACGCCGTCTTCCCCGCCTGGGAGACGCTCCGGCTGCGCGACCGCCTCGCCGACTGGCTCGACGCCAACGGCCGCTACGCCCTCGCGGTCCTCGCCCGCTACGCCCACCCCGACGTCCGCAAGCCGCGCCGGGTGCGCGAGGCCCTGCTGGACCAGCGGGCGGCCCGCCTGGAGTGGGAGGAGGCCGTCGCCCGCGCGGAGAAGGAGCCGGTGCGCCACCGCGGCATCTCCCGCCGCGCGGAGCGCGCGGCGGAGTCGGCCATGGCCATGATGGGCCGGGCCACCATGCTGATGGAGGCTCATCTCCCCGACAGCGACGCCCCGCCGTCGCCGGGCGCCGAGGCCTTCGCCGCCGCCCTGCGCGACGCCCTGCCGGACGCGGCGGCGGCCGTACGGGAGCGCCGCCGCCCGGACTGGACCGCGCCGCACGAGGCGTACGCCGCGTGGCGGGCGGCCGTGGACGAGGAGGGCGTGGCGGTCCGGGCGACCGAACTGCTGCTGGACGCCGTGGACGAGCTGGCGGACGCCGTGGCGCCGCGCAGGCGGCGGGAGACGCCGGGGCGGCCTACGGCGTGAACAGCCGGTCCAGGTGGGCGTCGGCCAGCGCCAGCGCCTCGGCCGGCGAGTGCACGTCGAGCAGTGTGTAGCTGGTCAGCCCGTCGACCAGGCAGATCAGCAGCGTCGCCTCGGTGTCCGGGTCGCGGTCCGGGGCGATCTGCCCCTCCGCCATCGCCCGCCGGATCTGGTCCGCGAACAGCGCCCGCAGCAGCGGAACGCCCTCCTTCGCATGTCCCCGCAGCCGTTCGTCGTGCACGGCCTGCAGGAAGTACGCGACCTGCACCAGGTTGCCGCTGCGGCTCTCGTCGTCCAGCGGCAGCATCTCGGCGACCGACTCGCGCAGGATCACGCGCGGCGAGGGGGCGGTCGCCGACGCCTCGACGCGCGCCCGGACGCGCCGCGCGGCGAGCTCGTTGACGTGCTCGAGCGCGAACACCAGCATGTCGCCCTTGCTGCGGAAGTAGTGCTGCAGCTGCCCGAGCGAGATACCCGCCTCGGCCGCCACGTCGCGCAGGCTCGCGCCCTCGAGGCCGCGCGTGGACGCGATCCGCCAGAGGGCCTCGGCGATGCGGCGACGGCGTTCGTCGTGATCGACACGCTTGGGCACGTTTCCTGCCTCTCGTTTTTACAGGTCAGTTGTATTGCCATACGCTGCGGCCTGGCAGTACAACTGACTTGGAAAGAATGGGGGACATGGTGGCCGGAAACCCGCACCATTCTCAAATCGGGCGGCTCCGGCCCCCACGTCACCGCGCCGGCCCCCGCGCCCGCCGCTGGTGGACCGCCCGGGCCTGGCTCGCCGTCGGCGGCCCCGCGCTCCTCGCCTCCGGCGCCCTCCTCGCCCTGTCGGCCCTCTTCTTTCCCGGGGCGCTGTTCTGGCTGGCCCCGCTCACCGCCGCCGCCCTCGCCCCCGCGCTCGGCTACGCCCTTCTCGCGCCCGCCCGGCGCTGCCGCACCCACGCCTGGGAGGTGGGGGAGTCGGCCGTCTACGCGGCGAGCGGCTGGTACTGGCGACGGCGCCGGATCGTCGCCCTGGCCGGCGTGCGCGACGTCGCCGTCCGGCGCGGCCCGCTGCAGCGGCTGTACGGGCTCGCCACCGTCACCGTCACCACCGGCTCGACCGCCGCCGACCTGCGGATCGCGGGCGTGCCCGAGGCCGAGGCCCGGACGCTGGCCGAGCGCATCCGGTTGGGGGTGGCGGCATGACGGTCCTCGCCACGGCGGACAACCGCCGGCTCCGCTATGCCCCGCTCACCTTCTGGGCCTGGGGAGGCGTCCTCATCGCCGCCGGAACGGTGTGGAAGATCCTCAAGGCGACGGGCGTCAAACCCTGGCGGCTCGGCTTCGTGCGGCGCCTGGCCGAGGCGTTCGGCGGCGACGCGCTGTGGGTGTCCGTCCCCCTGGCGCTCGCGGCCATGACCGCGCTGGGCGTGGCGGGCGCGCTGGGCCTGCACGCCCTGACCTGGTCGCGGTACCGCCTCGAGCGCACCGCCGAGGGCGGCCTCACCGTCCGCCGGGGCCTGTCGGGCAAGGACGCCGTCTCCATCGCGCCCGACCGGCTGTGCGGGGTCGCGCTGCGCGAGCCACTGCTGCTGCGGGCCGGCGGCGGCGCGTCCGTACGGGCCGTGGCGGGCGGCCTCGGCAACCTCGACCAGAACCGCACCCGCAGCGTGGTCCTGCCGCCGTCGCCGAAGGCGGAGGCCGAGCGGGTGTGCGCGGGCGTGCTCGGCGAGGGCGTGGACGTGACCGGGCTGCGCGGGCATCCCCGGGCCGGTCTGCGGCGACGGGTCGTGGCCGCCCTCGGCTGGTGGGTGCTGCCGGTGGTCATGGTGCTCGTGGTGCTGGGGTGGCTGCTCGCGCTCCCCGTGCTGCTCGCCTGTGCGGCGGGCTGGGCGCTGGCCGTCACTCCGGTCGCGCTGGTCCTCGCCCGGGACGCCTACCGGGGGCTCGGGCACGCCGTCCGAGGCCGCTATCTCGTCGTGCGATCCGGCACGTTCGGACGGGAGACGGTGACCCTCGCCCGGAATGCCGTACAGGCCTGGACATTTACCGATACGCCCTGTGCGCTCCGGGCAGGTGTGGTCACTCTCACTGCGGCGGTGCCCGGAGGGGAGGACGGATATCGCATTCGGGACATGTCGGCGGCGGAAGCGGCCGAGTTCGCGGAGTACGCGGCTCCGGGAATCGTCCGTGAGTTCTTGATCGATACAGATGCCTGAAAAGTCTGTCGTACATTCGCACCCAACTTTTTGTTATCTGCGGGCCGACCCCCGGTCTCCTAGGTGTCGGATCGAACGCCAATGTGGCGGGTGCGGAAAGAGGTGCGGGCGTGAAGAGTGTGAGCGTGGCCGTGATCGAGGCGGCGCGGGCCGGTGACACGGCGGCCCAGGACGAGCTCGTCACCACCCACCTGCCGTTGGTCTACAACATCGTCGGGCGGGCCCTCAACGGCCACGCGGACGTCGACGACGTCGTCCAGGACACCATGCTCCGCGTGATCAACGGCCTCGACGGGCTGCGCGATCCCGCGAGCTTCCGCTCCTGGCTCGTCGCGATCACCATGAACCAGATACGCAGCCACTGCCGGGAGCCCCACCCCGAGGCTCCCGTCAGTGGCCTGCAGGACGTGGTCGGCGAGGTCGCCGACCCCAAGGCCGACTTCGTCGACCTGACCATCGTGCGACTGGGCCTCGCGGGGCAGCGCAAGGAGGCCGCCGAGGCCACCCGCTGGCTCGACGAGGGCGAGCAGGAGGTCCTCTCGCTGTGGTGGCTGGAGGCCGCCGGCGAGCTGACCCGCGCCGAGGTCGCCTCCGCGCTCGAGCTCACCCCCCAGCACGCGGCCGTGCGCATCCAGCGCACCAAGGCCCAGCTGGACATCGCCCGGGGCGTGGTCCAGGCGCTCGCCGCCCACCCCCGCTGCCCGCAGCTCGCCGAGACCACCGCCACCTGGGACGGCGTCCCCTCCGCGCTGTGGCGCAAGCGCGTCTCCCGCCACGTGCGCGGCTGCGGCCGCTGCACCGGCGCCCTGGCCGTGCTGGTCCCGGCCGAGGGGCTGCTCGTCGGCCTCGGCCTGGTGCCCCTCGGGGGCGCGCTGCTCGGCTGGTGGCGCGGCGCCGCGACGCTGCCGACGCAGTCGGTGGCCCACGCCGCCCCGATGGGCGGCCGCGCCCGGGCCCGCCGCGCGAGCGGCCACGGCCGACGCGCCGGCCGCGGCCACGGGGCACCCCGTACGAACCGCACGACCCGGCGGGCCGCGGTCGGCGCCGGCGTGCTGGCACTCATAGCCGGCGGCGTGCTCGGCGGCGGCTACCTCTTCCAGAACGAGCCCGAGAAGACCGTCAGGACCGAGGCGGACGCCGCCACGAGCGACCTGAAGCAGCTCAACGCCGGCGAGCCGTCGCCGCTGCGCCCCACCGCTTCGCAGTCCGCCAAGCCCAGCGCGTCGGCCTCGGCCAGCCCGTCGCCCAGCAGCTCCACGCCGGGGGCCAAGGCCTCGGCCAAGGCGTCCCAGTCCTCCTCCGCCGACGCCCCCGAGCGCACGGCCGCCGCGCCCAAGCCCACCCCGCGCAAGACCAAGGCCCCCTCCGGGGGTGGCGGGCCCCTCGCCCAGCAGGTCGTCAACCTCGTGAACGCCGAGCGCGCGAAGGTCGGTTGCTCGCCGGTGACGGAGAACAGCCTCCTCGACGCCGCCGCCCAGGGACACTCCGACGACATGGCCGCCCGCGGCTTCTTCGACCACACCAACCCCGACGGCAAGGGCCCCGGCGAGCGCATCACCGCCGCCGGCTACCAGTGGAGCACCTACGGCGAGAACATCGCCTACGGGCAGCAGACTCCCGCCTCGGTCATGGACTCCTGGATGAACAGCGACGGCCACCGCAAGAACATCCTCAACTGCAGCTTCAAGGAGATCGGCATCGGCATCAACAAGGCCCCCGGCGGCCCGAGGTGGACCCAGGTCTTCGGGGCGCGATAGGCGGGTCAGGCGGCGCCCCGGCGCCGCCGCTGCCGCACCCGACGGGGCAGGACCCGTAGCGGCACCAGCAGCCCCCACCAGAACTTCGCGGCGGTGGGGGACGCCACGGCGACGGGAATCGACGTGGCGAAGACGACGGCCAGGGTCGCGTTGGCGTACAGCAGCCGCGCGACCCGCCCCGGCGACGCCTCCGGCACGAGCGGCGGGCCGCCGCCGGCGCGCAGCCGCAGGGTCATGACGGTCAGCAGCGCCGCCGTCAGCGCGATGGCGGCGGCGTAGCCAGCCGTGGCCTGAGCGGTCTCGCCGTACTCGCTGAGCAGTCGGGTGGGGAACGGCAGTGCGGCGATCACGGCCAGCAGCGCCAGCTCCAGGCGCACCGTCGCCCGGTCGACCTCGACGATCAGGCTGAACAGCCGGTGGTGGGCGAGCCAGAGCAGGCCGACGACCGTGAAGCTGAGCAGATACGCGTAGACCTTGATCAGCACCTCGCCCAGCGCGTGGCCGAGCTGCCCGGCCGAGAGGCCTTCGGGGACGCGGATCTCCAGGGCCAGCAGCGTGATGGCGATGGCCGTCACCGCGTCGGCGAACGCCAGTAGCCGGTCCTTGCCTATCCCGTATGCATCGCTTCCGTACGCATCGCGCGGCACGGCATAAATCGTACGGAAGGTGGCGCCGCGTCATCGCCGGCGCCCGGTAAACCGCACGATCGGGTGAGCCGCCGTGGTCATGTCCCGCGCCGGACTCCTCCCTTGACCGTGGCGCGGAGGTACTCGCGGTTCATCGTGCTGATCGCCGTGAGCGGGATGCCCTTGGGGCAGGCGGTGGCGCACTCGCCGGTGTTGGTGCAGCCGCCGAAGCTCTGCGCGTCCATCGCGTCGACCATGCCGAGCACGCGTGACGCCCGCTCCGGGGCGCCCTGCGGCAGGACGTTGAGGTGGACCACCTTGGCCGCCGTGAAGAGCATCGCCGAGCCGTTCGGGCACGCGGCCACGCAGGCGCCGCAGCCTATGCACTCGGCGTGCTCGAAGGCGAGGTCCGCGACGGGCTTGGGCACGGGCGTGGCATGGGCCTCGGGGGCCGAACCGGTGGGCGCGGAGACATAGCCGCCCGAGGCGATGACGCGGTCGAAGGCCGAACGGTCGACGACGAGGTCCTTGACCACGGGGAAGGCGGCCGCGCGCCACGGTTCGACGTCGATCGTCTCGCCGTCGCGGAAGTGACGCATGTGCAGCTGGCAGGTGGTGGTGCGCTCGGGGCCGTGCGCCCGGCCGTTGATGACCATGCCGCACGCGCCGCAGATGCCCTCGCGGCAGTCGTGGTCGAAGGCGACGGGATCGTCACCGGCGAGGATGAGCTCCTCGTTGAGGTGGTCGAGCATCTCCAGGAAGGACATGTCCTCGCTGATGCCCGTGACCTCGTAGGTGGTCATGGCGCCGGGCCCGGCCGCGTCGCGCTGGCGCCAGATGCGCAGGGTGAGGTTCACGCGTAGCTCCGCTGGGTGGGGTGGACGTACTCGAAACGCAGGTCTTCCTTGTGCAGGACGGGCGCGGCGCCGGGGGAGGTGAACTCCCAGGCGGCCGCGTACGCGAACTCCTCGTCCCGGCGCGCCGCCTCGCCGTCGGGCGTCTGGCTTTCCTCGCGGAAGTGCCCTCCGCAGGACTCGGTGCGGTGCAGCGCGTCGAGGCACATCAGCTCGGCGATCTCCAGGTAGTCGACGATCCGGTTCGCCTTCTCCAGCGACTGGTTGAGCTCCTCGCCCGAACCCGGCACCTTGATCCGCCGCCAGAACTCCTCGCGCAGCTCGGGTATCCGGCCCAGCGCCTTGCGCAGGCCGCTCCCGGTGCGGGACATCCCGCACTCGTCCCACAGCAGCTCGCCCAGCTCGCGGTGGAAGGACTCCGGCGTCCGGTCGCCGTCGTTCTCCAGCAGCCGGCGCAGGCGGGCCGTCACCTCCGCGACCGCCTCGGCGGCCGCGGGGTGGTCGTGCGGCACCTCGTCGTGGGGATGGCGGGCGAGATAGTCGTTGATGGTGGCGGGCAGGACGAAGTATCCGTCGGCCAGGCCCTGCATCAGGGCCGAGGCGCCCAGGCGGTTGGCGCCGTGGTCGGAGAAGTTGGCCTCGCCGATCGCGAAGAGACCGGGGACGGTGGTCTGCAGGTCGTAGTCCACCCACAGGCCGCCCATCGTGTAGTGGATCGCCGGATAGATGCGCATGGGCACCTCGTACGGATCCTCGGCGGTGATCCGCTCGTACATCTCGAAGAGGTTGCCGTAGCGGGCCTCGACGGCCTCGCGGCCCATGCGCGCGATCGCGTCGGCGAAGTCGAGATAGACGCCCTGGCCGCCGGGCCCCACACCGCGCCCCTCGTCACAGACGTTCTTGGCGGCGCGCGAGGCGATGTCGCGCGGGACGAGGTTGCCGAAGGCGGGGTAGATCCGCTCCAGGTAGTAGTCGCGCTCGTCCTCGGGGATCTCGGCCGGCGGGCGGGCGTCGCCCCTGGCCCTGGGCACCCAGATGCGGCCGTCGTTGCGCAGCGACTCGCTCATCAGGGTCAGCTTCGACTGATGGTCGCCGGAGCGCGGGATGCAGGTGGGGTGGATCTGGGTGAAGCAGGGGTTGGCGAAGTGGGCGCCGCGCCGGTGGGCGCGCCAGACGGCGGTGGCGTTGGAGTTCTTGGCGTTGGTCGAGAGATGGAAGACGTTGCCGTAGCCACCGCTGGCCAGCACCACGGCGTCGGCCAGGTAGGTGTCGACGCGGCCGGTGACCAGGTCGCGAGCGACGATGCCGCGCGCCCGCCCGTCGACGACGATCAGGTCGAGCATCTCGGTGCGGGCGTGCATCTCGACGCCGCCCGCGTCGATCTGGCGGCTGAGCGCCTGGTACGCGCCGAGCAGCAGCTGCTGCCCGGTCTGCCCGCGGGCGTAGAACGTCCTGGACACCTGCACGCCGCCGAACGAGCGGGTGTCCAGCAGGCCGCCGTACTCGCGGGCGAAGGGCACGCCCTGCGCCACGCACTGGTCGATGATCTCCACCGAGATCTGCGCCAGGCGATGCACATTGGACTCGCGGGCGCGGAAGTCGCCGCCCTTGACGGTGTCGTAGAAGAGGCGGTGGACGGAGTCGCCGTCGTTGCGGTAGTTCTTCGCGGCGTTGATGCCGCCCTGCGCGGCGATGGAGTGGGCGCGGCGCGGCGAGTCCTGGTAGCAGAACTGCACGACGCGGTAGCCCTGTTCGGCGAGCGTCGCCCCCGCCGCGCCGCCCGCGAGGCCGGTGCCGACGACGATGACGGTGTGCTTGCGGCGGTTGGCGGGGTTGACCAGCCTCGCCTCGAAGCGGCGGCGGTCCCAGCGCTCCGCGATCGGCCCGCCGGGAGCCGCCGCGTCGACGAGCGGCTCGCCGACGGCGTAGTGGAGATACTCGCTCATCTCAGCTCACGACTCCTGTCAGAACACCGAGGGGCACGGCGATGAAGCCGCAGGTCAAAAGCGCCGCGAGGGTATTGGCGACGGCCTTCAGGGCCCGGTCGCGGCGGGGCGAGCCCGCGCCCAGCGTCTGGGCGGCGCTCCAGAAGCCGTGCCGGATGTGCAGCCCGAGGGCGAGCATCGCGGCGATGTAGAAGGCGGAGACGTACCAGCGGTCGAAGGAGGCGACGAGGTTCTCGTACGGGCGGCCCTCCTGGGCGTTGGGGTTCACGTCGAGGGTGGTGAGGTCGAGGATGTGCCAGACGATGAACAGGGCGAGGATCACTCCGCCCCAGCGCATGGTGCGGGTGGCGTAGCTCTTGCGGCGCGGCCTGTGCGCGTACTTCGCCGGGCGCGCCGCCAGGTCGCGTCGGCTGAGCTGGTACGCGGCCACGCCGTGCAGGACGACCGACGCGCTCAGCGCCACCCGGGCGGTCCACAGGAACCACTCGCGGTGCAGGAACGGCTCGCCGATGGTGCGGATCCAGTGCCCGTAGTGGTTGAACTCCCCGGCGCCGAAGAACACTTTGAGGTTGCCCATCATGTGGGCGACCAGGTACGCCAGCATGACCAACCCTGTGACGGCCATGACCGCCTTCTTGCCGACGGTCGAGCGCCACGCGGAGCGGATGAGGGACGGAGGCCGGTCCGTCCGGGTCGCCAGTGCCATGCCGCCGACGCTAGGGCGGGCGCCCACGATGCGTCCAAGACATGATCGGGCTCGTTTCCATAGGCACCTCCTATCTATCGTGGTGGGGTGCAACTTCAGCAGCTCCGCTACTTCGCCACGGTCGCCGAGGCGCGGCACTTCACCCGGGCCGCGGAGGCCCTGCATGTCGCCCAGCCTTCGCTGTCCCAGCAGATCCGCGCGCTGGAGCGCGAGCTGGGCGCCGAGCTCTTCCACCGGGCCCGGGGCAACATCACTCTCACCGACGCCGGCGAGGCCCTGCTGCCGCTCGCCCGCCGCATCCTCGCCGACACCGAGACCGCGCACCGTGAGGTGCAGGAGGTCGCCCAGCTGCGGCGCGGCCGGGTCCGGCTCGGCGCCCCGCCGAGCCTGTGCGCGAGCCTGGTGCCGGACGTGCTGCGCACGTACCACGCACGCTTTCCCGGCATCGAGCTGCACGTCGACGAGGGCGGCTCCCAGGATCTGGTGCGCCGGCTGGCCGACGGCGGGCTCGACCTGGCGCTGATCATCACCCCGCTCGGCGTCGGCGCCCCGGCACTGGTGACGACGGAGCTGCTGCGGGAGGACCTGGTGGTGGTCTCGGCCCCGTCCGGGCCCCCGCCCACGCGCCGGGGCCATATCCGGGTGGGGGAGCTGCGGGATCTGCCGATGGTGATGTTCCGGCGTGGCTACGACCTGCGGGAGATCACCACCGCCGCGTGTCGTGCGGCGGGCTTCGAACCCTCCTTCACCGTCGAGGGCGGCGAGATGGACGCCGTCCTGGGTTTCGTCCGCGCGGGTCTCGGGCTGGCCGTCGTCCCCGGGATGGTCGCGGCCCGTTCCGGACTGCGCGTCACCCCCTTCGAGGACGACCGCATGCGCCGTACCGTGGCCGTCGCGCACCGGAAGGACGCGCCGCCTCCGCGCGCGGCCCGTGAGCTGCGGCGTGTGCTGCTCGAGCACTTGGGCGAGGAGTGAGCGCCCGGGGGTGCGGCGTGACCGGCCCCAGGGTGTGACCGTTTGCCGCGCCGGGGGCGGGCCCCGGCGGCCTGGGGGCGGGGCTCAGCCCTCGCCGAGGTCGGCGCTGACGATCGCGCGGAGCGCGGCGAGGTGGGAGCGGTAGGCCGCCCGCCCCTCCTTGGTCAGGCGCAGCCACACCCGCTGCCGGGTCTCGCGCACGGCCCGCCGCTGCTCGACGTAGCCGGCGTCGGTCAGGACCGTGACGTGCTTGCTCAGCACGGACGGGCTGACGCCGAGCGTCTCGCGGATCGTCGCGAACTCGATCTCCTCGACGGCGTCCAGCGCGGCGCAGATCCTCAGCCGGTTCGGCGCGTGGATCGTCTCGTTGAAGCCGTCTTCGGGGGCGGTCACTATGCGGGTATGCCCTTCGTGCGGGAATGCCTTTCGAGTCCCAGGATGCCCCCTCCGACCAGCAGCGCGGCCGGCACCCAGACCCAAGGCATGTCGGCCTGGTGTTCCACGACGAGCGCGGTCACGTACACCGTGATGCCGAGGAGCGCGCCGACGGCCATCTGGCGCCCCGTCTTCGGGGTGGCGCGGTGCATGACGCCCATCTTGCGCACCTGCAGGACCACGAACGTCATCATGCCCACGAACAGGACGCCCACGGCGGTGATGTCGAAGGGATCGGGCAGCAGATTCGTGAGGAAGAGCCCGATCAGGAACGCGGCCAGCGTGGGCTGGTACCACCGCCCGGGCGAGATCGCCCCGACCGCGGCCTGAGCCTGTTCCGCGAGGGCCAGGGCCTGGGCGGCGCTCTCCCGCGAGGGCATGGACGGGTCGGACGGCCGTGAGTTCTCATCAGTTGCCATGACGGAAAGTGAACCACGCCGTTTCCGTCATGGCAACTGGTAATTTTCCGCTGTGGAAAGTCGGGTGAAAGGCCAGGTGGGAGCCCGATGGGGCGAGGGAGGTCACGGCGGGGAGCCCGGCGGTGAGGGAGGGTCCGGGGGCGAGGGAGAGTCCGGTGCGGTCAGGCGGGAAGGCCGACCCACACCCCCGCGAAGGCCGCCCCCACCCCGCACGTCACGCTCGCCGCCGCGTTGAGGACGGCGTAGCCCCGCGCCCCGTCCTCGGCCAGGCGCAGCGTCTCGTACGAGAACGTGGAGTACGTGGTCAGGGCGCCGCACAGGCCCGTGCCCAGGAGCAGGCGCAGGTGCCCGTCGGGCAGGGCGCCGGCCAGCAGGCCCAGGATGAAACAGCCCGTCACGTTGACCGCGAACGTCCCCCACGGGAACACGGAATCGTGACGGGACTGGACGAAACGGTCGGTGAGGTAGCGCAGAGGGGCGCCGAACATGGCGCCGGCGATGACGAGGAGCCAGTTCACGCAGGTGTCTCCGGCGGAATCTCGACCTCGTCGAGGGTGATCAGGCCACCCGGTCCCGGCCCGGTCAGCTCGCGCAGGACCGGCAGGAAGGCCCGTACGCGCTCGGCCGTGTCCACGATCACCACCGCCACCGGCAGGTCCTCGCTCAGCGACAGCAGCCGGGAGGTGTGGATTCGCGACGAGGCCCCGAAGCCCTCGATGCCGCGGAAGACGCTCGCGCCGGCCAGGCCGGCCGCGTGGGCGCGATGGACGATCTCGGAGTAGAGCGGGCGGCCGCCCAGGCCGCCCGAGCCCGCCACCGTGTCCGACTCGCCGACGTAGACCGTCAGTCGCAGCGCCGTGCCGGGTGCGGGCGTCATCGGGCCCTCCGCGCGATCAGGCGCCGGGTCGCCGTCGCCGCGGTCCACACCGCCACCATCGCCGCGCCGAGCGTCGCGGCCGCGTACGCCGCCGCCGTCCCCGCGTGGCCGTCCCGCACCAGTTCCTCGATGTCCACCGCGTACGTCGAGAAGGTCGTGAAGCCCCCCAGCACCCCCGTTCCCAGGAACGGCCGCGCCAGGCGGTGCGGGCTGCCCGCCTCCGCGATGGTCACCAGCAGCACTCCGATCAGCGCGCATCCGACCACGTTGACCAGCAGTGTCGTCCAGGGGAAGGCGCCGCTCGGCGTCGGCCACAGCAGCCCGGCGCCGTAGCGGGCGGCCGCTCCCGCGGCGCCGCCCAGCGACACGGCGCAGAGCACCGGCCACTGCCCCGGCGTCCCGCGCCGTCGGGCGGGCGCGGGCGCGGCGCCCGCCTGTGCCACCGCCCCCGGCTGTGTCGTACCCATCACCTCAGGCTAGCCCAGCGCTGCCCGCGCCATCGGTCCGCCGGGCCTCAGGCCACCGGTCCGTCGGGCCTCAGGCCACCGGTCCGCTGGGCCTCAGACCATCGGTCCGCCGGGCCTCAGGCCGCCGGGCCGGCGACCGCGGCCAGGCAGGCCTCCGCGCGGTCGGCGTCCATCAGCCATTCCTGGTAGTCGGCCGGGTCCGCGAAGCCGTTGACGTAGCGGTGAGCCAGCTCCGGATGCCGGGCGGCGGCCGCCAGGACGTGCTGGACGTGGTCGGGCAGCGGAGCGTCCAGCACCATGTTGGTGAAGGCCGTGGTGTGCCGGGCGTGGTCCCACCAGCCGGCGAACGCCTCGTGCATCCACGCCCGGTCGAACGGCCGATCGCCCCGCTCCAGCACCGAGCCCAGATAACGCTCCGCGCAGCGGGCGGCGTTGTTCGCTCCCTGGCCGGTGATCGGGTCGTTGAGGACGACGGCGTCCGCCATGCCGAGGACGTACGACCCCGGGGCGACCTCCGCCACCGGATGCCGCACCACCGGCGTCAGGCTTCCGGTCAGCCACGCCCCCGGGTCCGTCGGTTCGGCGCGGGCGAACAGTTCGTACTCCCAGGGCGCGTACGAGCGCAGCAGTTCCAGCGAGCGCAGCAGCGCCGCGTCCGGGCCCGAGACGTCGCCCCAGCAGTCGAGGGGGCCGCCGGGATGCCCCTCCCAGAGCAGGATCACGCACGGCCCCGAGCCCGTCAGCGCCGGCAGCACGAAGAACTCCCCGGCCTCCGGGAAGCCCCACATCCGCAGATAGGACGGCGGCAGCCCGGGATCAGGGGCGGCACCGTGCAGGTAGACACAGGCCAGGGTGCGCTTGGGGCCGGCGTACGGGCTGTGCCGGTCGTCGCGGCCGAACACCTGGCCGAGGGGGCCGTATCCGGTGGCGACCACCGTCAGGTCGTGACCGGAGGCGAGCGGCGCCAGGTCGTCGGGGGCGACCTCCCGGTATTCCACCCGGCCGCCGCGGTGCTCGAACAGCTCCAGCCAGTGCGCGGTCTTCACCCGCTGGTCGACGGACCGCGCCGGCTCGTCGAGGGCGGCGGTGATGGTCCGCTCCGGGACGGGCACGCCCGGCGGGTCCACCGGACCGATGCGCAGGCCGTCGATCCGGGGTGTCAGCTCGTCCCACATGTTCAGGGCCGCCGACCGCTCCAGGGCGAGCGCCGGCCCGTACATCAGCTGGGTGGACATCACCCGGCCGCCACGCACGGCGTCGGGCGTGCGCGCCGAGACCACGGTCACCTCGTAGCCGCCGGCCGCCTGCAGTCCCAGGGCCAGCTGCAGTCCCGCCTGGCCCGCGCCGACGATCGCAATCCTGCGCATGGTTGCCTCCGAAAAACCGGATTCCGTGGCTCGCCCCCGATGTAACCGTCCACGGCGCACGCTGTACAGACGGCACGCGAGTGGCGCCCCAACCGTCACCCGGCTCCGGGGATGGCAGGAAACCGGCGCTTTCGGCGCGCTGTGCCGGGGTAGTCGTCTGGCCGGTCACCTTCCGCCGTCTTCCGCTTCCGAGAACCGTCGAGAACGGAGCCACCCGCCCGTCGGGGTCGGTGAAGGCCGCAGCCGATCCATGGAGATACACGATGACGAAGCAACCCCAGCCGCCCCATCCGGTGGCGCCTCGAACGGTGTCACCCCGGCTTCAACGGGCGAGAATGCTCGACCGGGTCGAGGAACGGCTGCGCACCGTCCTCGACGAGGAGCACCACCGCTGGCGCACGGCGGACGCGCGCGGCGCCGGACTCGTGGAGTCCCTCGCGGAATTCGTGGCGGCGGGCGGGGACCGGGCCCGCCCTCTGGTCTTCCTCACCGGCTACCTCGCGGCCGGCGGCGACCCGGACGCCTCCTGGGCCGTCGACGCCGCGGCGGCCCTCGAACTCCTGGACACCTGCAGCCTCATACGGAGCGACGTCCGCGACAACGCCGCCCTGCGCCGGGGCATGCCCACCCTCCACGTCAGCCGCGCCGCCGAACACGAGCGCGGCGGCTGGGCGGGCGAGGCCCGGCGCTTCGGGGAGTCCACCGCCACCCTCGCCGGGGACCTCGCCCTCGCCCACGCCGACCGCCTCATGGCCCCGCTGCCCGTCGAGGCCCGGCGGATCTGGGACGAGCTGCGCACGGAACGGGCGATCGGCTCGTACAGCCACCACGCCATGACCGCCGAATACCTCGACGACCCCTGGCCCGGGCGCTGCGTGACCGGCTGCGACCTGGGCTGCGCCGCGGGGTGGTACGCCCTGCGCCACCCGCTGCGGCTGGGCGCGGCGCTCGCCGGGCGGCCGGATCTCGACGGCCCCTACGAGGCGTACGCCCGGTCGTTGCACGCCGCCTGGCGGCTGCGGGGGTTCCTCGACGGCGGTCCGGAGTACGCGTGGGACGCCCAGCTGCTGCGGGAGATCCTGCTGGAGCCGGAGGAGCACGACGTGGCCGAGGAGCTCATCCAGGAGCTCGTCGAGCGTGCCTGCCGCACGGCGGAGTCGCTGTCGCTGGCCGCCGGCTGGGGCGAGGAGCTGGCCGCGTTCGCCGACCGGGTCGCGTCGCAGGACGGGTGAGCGCCGGCGGCGTCCGGCGCGCCCCCTGTGGGGCGCGCCGGACGCCCCGCGGCCCCTACTCCGGCACGACGGCGAGCGCCGCGGACCGGTCGGCGGCCGTCGTGGCCTCGTCGGAGGCCGCCCGGTGCGTCGCGGGCACGGCGATGGCCGTCACGATCAGGCCGTCGTGCACCCGCCAGCGGCCGCTGAAGCCCGCCAGCCGGTTTCCGGTCGCCGCCAGCAGCGGCGCGGGGTCGATGAGGCGGGCAGTGAACGTCCGCGCGTCGGGGTCCACCTCGACCATGGCGTCCTCGAAGTCGAGCCAGAGGCCGGTGAGCGGGAACCACGCCTTGTAGACGCTCTCCTTGGCGCTGAACAGCAGCCGGTCCCAGTGCACGCCCGGGTGCCGGGCGGCCAGCCGCGCCAGCTGCCCGCGCTCCTCGGGACGCGTGACCAGCGTGCGGACTCCCGCGTTGGGCAGGGGCTGGTGGGGCTCCGCGTCCAGTCCTATGGTCATCACGTCGCGGGCGTGCGCGACCGCCGCCGCACGGTAGCCCTCGCAGTGCGTCATGCTGCCGATGACCCCGGCCGGCCACCGGGGCGCGCCGCGCTGCCCGGGCAGGATGGGGGAGGGGGCGAAGCCCAGCCTCCCCAGTGCGGTGCGGGCGCAGGACCGTACGGTCGTGAACTCCCTGCGCCGTTTGTCCACCACCTTGGTCAGCAGCGCCTCCTCCTCGGGGAAGAGAGGCGGAGGGTCCACCGGGTCGTGGAAGGACTCGGCGGACTCGACCGCCGACGGGAGCAGCGCGCCGATCAGTTCCGCCGGCCGTGACGCCGCCCGAGACATCTCACCGTGATTCACGGAAGGAACCCTGCCAGCCCGGAAGCCGGTGCGGAAACCCCCATTTCCGTTCATCGGTGCGCATCGGCATCACTCGGACGCTTCATGAACGAAACCTTTGTGCCCCCTACCCGTTGATCCGGGCTCCCGGCCGTCACCGACCGGGTGCTCGTCCCGTACGACCAAGCAAAGGTGTCTCCCCATGTCTCGTATCGCCAAGGCAGCAGTCGTCACCGCCGCCGTGGGCGCCACTCTCGTCGGCGTGGCCGGCGGCGCGGTCGCCGACGCCGGAGCCAAGGGTGTGGCGGCCGGTTCTCCCGGTGTCATCTCGGGCAACGTCATCCAGGTGCCGATCCACATCCCGATCAACATCTGCGGCAACACCATCGACATCGTCGGCCTGCTGAACCCGGCCTCCGGGAACATCTGCGTCAATACCTGACCGGTGATCGTCCGACGCGGTTGATCCGCGGCTCCGGGGCGCTCCCCGACCCGGAACCATCCCGTGCGTATGGCGCCCCCGACACTCCGTCGGCGGGCGCCATACGCCGTCGTGCGCCCGGCCCGTAGGATCACTCCTCCCGGCCGCGGAGGGGGCGGAACCGGGGCGGGAGCGGGCGAGTTGGGGGCTGGGGCGTCATGGGCGACGGCAACGACAACACCATCGGGGGCGGCACGTTCCACGGCACCGTGGTGCAGGCGAGGAACGTGCACTATCACTCCACCGCCCCCACGCGGCGGACCCCGCGGCTGCTGGACGCCCCGCCGGAGGTGTTCGTCGACCGCGATCCGGTCTTCGAGATCCTCGCGCGCGCGGCCGCCGAACGGGCCGGGCGCACGGCACCCCTGGTCGTCGTGGTCACCGGACTGCCCGGCATGGGGAAGACCGCGACCGCCCTGCGCTGGCTGCACCAGCTCGCCGCCGACTTCCCCGGCGGCCACCTTCAGGCCGACATGAGCCCGCAGGGCCCGCTCAGACCCCGCGACCCCGTCGCCGTACTCGAGGGCTTCGTACGGGAACTGTCCGACCGTCAGGACGACCGTCCGGCCGGCCCGGACGAGCTCGCCGCCCACTACAGGTCGCTGACCGCGGACGCGCCCGCCCTCGTGCTGCTCGACAACGTGGTCACCGCCGGCCAGGTACGCCCCCTGCTGCCCGGCCACCCCGAGAGCGTGGTCGTCGTCACCAGCCGCTCCCCGCTCACCGGTCTGCGGGCCTCGCACCCGCGCACCCTGGCGGTGCCGCTGCGGGCGCTGGACGCGGCGGCGGGCGCCGACCTCTTCCACACCGTGGCCGGGCGCCCCGACGTCCTGGACCGGCCGGCACTGGAGGACGTCCTGAGCGCCTGCGCGGGGCTGCCCCTGGCCGTACGGATCGCGGGCGCCCGCGCGGGTGAACTCCTCGATTCCGGGGAGGATCCGGCCGTACTCGCCCGCGAACTCATCGACCGCCGCACCCGTCTGGAGGCGCTCGCCGTGCCGGACGACCTCTCCGTCCCGCAGGTCTTCGACGCCGCTCACGCCTCCCTGCCGGAAGGGGCGGCCGCGCTCTACCGGGCGCTGGGCGCGCACCCGACACCCGAGTTCTCGCGCGAGCTCGCGCGGCGCGTCGCCGACGCTCTGGACGCCGACGCGGAGACCGACGTACGGACGCTCGTGCGCGAGGGACTGCTGGAACCGGCCGGCGCGGGGCGCCTGCGGATGCACCGGCTCGTCCACGACCACGCGCGGGCCGCCGCCACGAGCGCGGAGACCGAGGCGGCGGTGGGCCGGTACGCCGACTGGTACCTGCGGCGGGCCGCCGCCGTCGAGCGGCTGACCTCGTCCCGGTGGCGCTACGGCCCGCTCTTCGCGGGCCCCGGAAGCGACGACGGCGCCGGGCACGCGTTCCGGGACGCCGAGGAGGCGCTGGACGCCCTGGAGGCCGACCGCGCCAATCTGGTGGCCGTGGCCGAACTCGCCCACGGCACGCACCGGTACGCACAGACCTGGCAGCTGTGCGAGGCCCTGCGCGGCTTCTTCTTCCGCCGCAAGTACCACGCGGACTGGATCGCCGTCTGCCGGCTCGGCCTGGCTGCGGCCGAGCGGTGCGACGACCCCCTCGCCGCGGCCCGCATGCACCTGGAGTTGGCCTTCGCCTGCACCGACGCCCGGGACGAGCCGGCCGCGGAGCACTACCGGCACTCCCTGCGCCTGGCCTCGGCCGCCGGGCACGCGCGTACCGTGTCGTCCGCGCTGGAGGGGCTGGGACTGCTGGCGCTGGCCGCGGACGACCCCGCCACGGCCGCCGAGCACTTCGGGCGCGCGGTGGAGGCGCTGGACGGCATCGACCACCCGCGGGGCCGGGCCCTGCTGACCCTGCACCTCGGGCGTGCGCGCGCCGCCGAACGCCGTCACGAGGAGGCGGCGAGCCTGCTGCTGCGCGCCCGCGACCTCTTCGCGGCACTGCCGGACCCCTTCAACGAGGCCAAGGCGCTGTGGCACTACGCCGTGCACGCGTGCGTGCCGATCGTTCCGACGAGGCGGTCGCCCCGCTGAACGAGGCGGCCGGGCTGATGCGGACGTGCGGGGCCCCGGAGGAGCAGGCCGGCATCCTGCTGCTGCGGGGCGACGTCGCGGCCGGTCGCGGCGAGCGGGAGGCCGCCGAGGCGGACTGGCGGACGGCGGCGGAGCTGTACGACCGGGTGGGCAGCCCCTCGGCGCGTACGGCGAGGGAGCGGCTGGGCGGCTGAGGTCAGCCCGCCGGGCGCTCCCGGTGCGTGGCCGGGCGCTCGAGGACGTAGGGCGAGCCGGCCACGATCACCGCGACGCGGTCGCCTTCCGGCAGCGCGTACAGCGCCGACGCGGCGATAGCGACGGGGTCCGGCGGCGCCGAGTCCACCCACAGGGCCGTCGTCCGCCCGCCGTCCCGCGTGAACGCCACACAGCTGTTCGCCTGCTCTCCGGCGAAGGCCGCCAGCCAGCACCCCGGATGCTCTCGGAAGACCCGCTCGGCGGCCTCTCGGAACGTTTCACCGCGCGCCGGCGGGCGGGCCAGCACCACGTCGGCCGTGCGGGACCAGCGGGAGTCGGGCTCGCCCTCGGCGGTCACGAGGTGGGGGTCGGGCAGGTGGCCGGTGACCGCGCCCTGCAGGGCGGCGGGGTAGCGGCGGAGCTCCAGCCCTCCGTCGGCGGTGCTACGGGCGTCGGCGTACGCGGCGGGAGCCACCGGCTCGTGGCGCTCGGCGGGGAGCGGCAGGGGCAGGGCGACGGGGCGGGGGACGGCGGGCTGCTCCGGTTCGGGCAGCTCCATGCGGGAGTAGTACAGGCGGCGCAGCAGCTCGGCCGACCGCATGGGCCGGGAGGTGACCAGTGCGCCGATGCCGTCGAGCCGTTCGTCCCCGGCCCGGCCGGCAGCCGCGCGGGCGAGCTGCCGCTCCAGGGGGACGTCCGGCACCACGCGGGCCAGCGCCGCACCCAGCCGGTCCATGGGCGAACCCTTCGCCACCACGTCCTCCCCGAACGCGCCGAGCAGCCCGGGCACGCCGAGCGCGGCCGCGTACAGGGTCAGCGAGCCGTGGTCGCCGGCGAACGCGTCGGCCGCCACGAGCGCCGCCTTCCAGACGTCGGTATCCGGTGACGGCAGGATGAGCCCGGCCCGCAGGAAGGGAGCCAGCCACGCGCGGAGCTGCCAGCCGCCGTGCCCGTACCAGACGTTGGGGTGCACGGCTGCCAGGACGCGGTACTCGTCGGACGGCAGCTCGGCGAGCGCGCGGCGCACGAGGTCCATGTTCGCGCCGAGGAGGGAGTACGGACCCCAGGTCGAGGTGAGCACCAGCAGCTTCTGTCCGGGGCGCAGGCCGAGCGCGGCGCGGTACTCCTCCCGGAAGGGGAGCGAGGCGCGCAGCCGGTCCATGCAGGGGTCTCCGGCGACGACGGAACGGGGCACGGCCTCCGGGCAGCCGCGGCGCAGGCGCTCGCGCTGCTCGTCGTGGGAGAGGACGATGGCGGAAGGAATCAACTCGCCGTCGTGAGTGAGCCATTCGGCATCAAGGCCGAAGGCCTCCGGTTTCCGGTTTCCGGTTTCCGGTTTCCGGTTTCCGGTTTCGCTGCAAGTATTTATTGTATCCGGCGCCGTGCGGGGCACCGACGAGCGGTGCGTCGATCTTCTGCAGTTCGCCGCCCCGGCTGCTGCTCACGGCGAGGTCGAATTTCTCGCCGAGGGCCATCTCCCAGGATATGCAAGGAAGTTCGCGGGCGGTCATGAATTCCCGTATCCCCGCCTCGAACGCCGACGACCCCGTGCATGTGAAGACGACCTGGACGCGCGGATCGCCCTCGAACGGCTCCAGCAGGTCCAACAGCCGTGTCGCGGAGGTGACGTTGTGGATGACGCCCAGGACCGTGCGCACGGGAGAGGTGGTCGTCCAGCGCGCGGCGTCGTCCCTCAACGGGACGTACGAGACCCGGGATGCTCCTGTGTCCGGCACCGCCGCTCCTCGATCTCGCTCGCTCCGACCCCGCAGACGATACCGGCCGCCTCCGGGGTGATGGCGATGCGTTGTTCGATCATTACTTTGTGTATATATGCAAGTTCGTGGGGGAGTGTGTAGGCGAGGGGGGCGGATATGGAGGCTGGTGGTTCGGCATCGAACAGGGCTCAGGAAGCCCGGCGGCACGAGCGTGAGCTGCGCGAGCAGTTGCGGGCCGCGCAGCGGGAGGCCCGGCGGTGGGAGGCGGCGAGCGAGGGCGAGCGCAAGGTCGCGGCCCAGCTGCTGATGCTCACCCGGCGCGGCTGGCGGCTGCTGGTGGACCGGCGGTGGCCGGGGACGCGCGCGGCCAACGTCGACATGCTGCTGGTCGGGCCCGGCGGGGTCTTCGTCATCGACGTCAAGAACTGGCGGGCGGCTCCCGGCGCCGCCGACGGTCATCTCACCGCCGGCCGCCAGCGGCGCGACGGCGAGATCGGCAAGCTCCTGGCCGTGACGCGGGTGGCGGAGGTGGCGCTGGCGTCCCTGGGCCTGTCGCCCGTGGCGGTCCAGCCGCTGATGGTCTTCGCGGGCCGTTCCTTCGACGGCACGCTCGACCGCGTACGGCTGCTGGGCGAGCGGGAGGTGGGCCCCGCCCTGCTGGCCGAGCGCACCCGGTTGGGAGCGGCCATGGTGTGTGCGATCGCCGACCACCTGGAGGTGGTGTTCCCGGCGTACGAGGGCTCGTACGTCCCCGAGGAGCCGTCCGTGCCCTCCGCCGGCCCCGGTCGCCCGGCCCCCGACGGCGGGGGCATGTCCGACGCCACCTCCGGCGACACGGCCGCCGACAACGCCCTCTTCGACATCGCGAGCCTGCGCGACGCCGCCATGGACGCCGCGCGCCGCGCCCCCGTCGAACGGTGGATGACCTTCCTGCACCCCGACCAGGTCGCCCTCGTACGGCGCAACTGGTCCGGCCCCGCGCGCGTGAGCGGTCCGGCGGGCACCGGCAAGACCGTCGTGGCGCTGCACCGCGCCGCCCATCTCGCCCAGCGCACGACCGGGCGGATTCTGTACGTCACCTTCGCCAGTAATCTCCCGCGCGTCCAGGGCACGTTTCTGCGGACGATGGCACCGGCCGTCGCCGACCGGGTGGAATTCCGCAGCCTGCATTCCTGGGCACGGAAATTCCTCGCCGAGCGCGGAATTCCGCACCGGCTGCACGGCGGCCGGTCGGAGGACGCCTTCAGCAGGGCCTGGGTACGGTGCGGCCGGCCCAGCGTCCTCGCCGCCCTCGATCCCTGCCCGCGCTATTGGCACGAAGAGATCGACTGCGTCATAAAGGGGCGCGGCATCACGGGCTTCGAGGAATACGCGACGCTGCGGCGCCAGCGGCGCCGGGCCGCCCTGCGCCGCCCGCACCGCGAGGCGGTCTGGGCGCTGTACGAGGAGTACGAGCGCGTCCGCCGCGCGCGCGGCGTGCACGACTTCAACGACATCCTCAGCCTGGCCCTCGCCGAGGCCCGTGCCCGGCCCGGACGCTCCCCGTACGCGGCGGTCATCGCCGACGAGGTGCAGGACCTCACGCTCGTCGGGGTGCGCCTGCTGCACGCGCTCGTCGGGGACGCCCCCAACGGGCTGCTGTTGGTGGGCGACGGCCAGCAGGCCGTCTATCCCGGCGGCTTCCGGCTTTCGGACGCCGGCATCGACGTCCGCGGCGACCGCGGGCAGGTGCTGCGGACCAACTACCGCAACGCCCACCAGATCCTCGACGCCGCCCTCGCGGTCGTGGCGGACGACGCCTTCGACGACATCGACGGCACCCGCCTCGCGGGTCTGCGCGACGTCGACCGCACCTACCACGGCGGTCAGGTCACGCGGTCCGTCTCCGGCACGCCTGCCGAGCACGACGACGCCCTTCTGTC
Organism: Streptomyces sp. C36; assembly: GCF_040932295.1. Taxonomy (NCBI): domain Bacteria; kingdom Bacillati; phylum Actinomycetota; class Actinomycetes; order Kitasatosporales; family Streptomycetaceae; genus Streptomyces; species Streptomyces sp. C36. Next base: position 182,142 of record NZ_JBFQGI010000002.1, read on the forward strand.
GGCCCTGCGCGCCCGCGGAGAGGCCTCCTGGCCCGACTCGGCCGTACTCTGCCGCTCCCGCCGCGAGACGGCCCACTACCAGCGCCTGCTGGCCCGGGCAGGGATCCCGTTCTGCTCCCTCGAGCGCTACGACGGCCGGCCGGTCGCCGCCGTGAAGGTGGGCAGCTACCGCCGGGCGAAGGGCCTGGAGTTCAAGCACGTCTACCTCCCGGACCACGAGCCCGCCCCGGCCGTTCCCTCCGTCGCGGCCCCGGTGGCCTCGGTCGCGTCCTCCGGCATGTCCACCGTCAGGTCCTCCGTCGCGCCCTCCGCCACGTCCACGCGCGCGTGCACCGTCGTCGGCGACGAGGACATCGCCCTCGAGCGCGCGGAACTCTCCCGGACCCAGCTCTTCGTGGCGATGACCCGGGCCAGGGACAGCCTCTGGCTGGGCTCGGTGGCGCGTGGCTCGAGCGACGTGTCATAGCGGTGTCAGCGGACCACGCTTGGATGAAACGGACCACACGTCGAAATCGATGCAAAGGGGCGGCGGGCGTGCGATCCGCGTTCCGAAGGAGACACCATGTACAAACCGAGCCACGCGCGCCTGTGTGAGGAGATCGCCGAGCAGAGCGGGCACCTCGCCAAGGCGCTCGCCCGCCTCGACTTCGCCGGGCGGATCGACACCTGCCCCGGCTGGACCGCGGCCCACCTCATGGGCCATATGCATACGGCCTTCGTCTGGGCCACGGGGATCCTGACGAGCCCGGGTGCCGAGTTCCACCCGCCCCACGTGTTCCTGCCCGAGATTCCCGAGGGCGCTCTCGACCCCGCGATGCCGTGGTCGCACTACGTCGACGCGCTCGCTCGCGCGTACCTGAACGCCCCGTCCGGCGAACGGGCCGTCGAGGAGCGTCTGGTCTCACCGGTGACGGACTCCGCCGACGCCTTCGTCGCCGCCCTGCAGGAGAGCGGACCCGACGCGCCCGCGTGGACGACCTACGGCGAGCCCCGGTCCCGGTTCTGGGCGACCTGGGGCGCGCTCGAGGCCGCCGTGCACCGCGCCGACGCCGACATCGCCCTGGGCGTCGAGCCCCGGCTCGACCCGGACGTGGCCCTGAACAGCCTGAACTTCTGGTTCACTTCGATGGGCGAGCCGGGTGTCGCCGCGTTCCTCAACCCACGGGTGGGGGATCTGCGCCGCTCCGGCGAGCTGATCCTCTTCCAGGGCGACGGCACCTCCCCGTCCCGGTCCGGGCAGTGGCTGCTGCGCCTGTCGCCCTCGGGCCCCGCCATCGTCGCTCCCGACAGCGGCCGCCCGGACGCCACCGTACGAGCGTCGGCCGACCAGCTGCTGCTGCTGAGCAAACGGCGACTGCCCGTCACCGCCCCAGGGATCCGCGTCTCCGGTGACGTCGGCCTGGTGCATCACTGGCTCGACCACGTGCTGGCCTAGCCGGCGTCCGGCGACCTCGGCCCGGCCAAGGCGCCGCGCGGCGAAAACCCCTCCCGTCCGGGAGGGGTGAAGCGCCGGCTTATCGGTTGACGGCGAAATTCCTGTCGATCCGCTCGTGCAGTGCGATGCCGACCGCGACCGAGACATTCAGGGACTCGGTCGAGCTGATCATCTGAATCGACACCGAGGACGAGGACGCGTCCTTGAAAAGATCCGAAGGTCCGCCCTTTTCACTGCCGAACAGCAGGGCCAGACGTTCCTGCTTGCCGCCCAGGTCCTTCACCGTGAGTTCGCCGTCGGCGTCGAAGACCATCAGCGACATTTCGCTGTCCCGAATGAAGGAGACCGCGTCCTCCCGATCGGCGAGGACGATGGGAAGCGAGAAGACGTAGCCGCGGCTGGCCCTCAGCAGGCGTCGGTCGGCGATGCTGGTGAGATCGCTGTCGACCAGCACGATTCCCGCAGCACCGAGCGCGAGCGACGTGCGCACGATCGCGCCGATGTTGCCGACGATCTTCACGCCGTCGAGCACGACGACGTCCCCGCCCCGCTTGGAGATGTCACCGAACTTGGCCGGGCGCGGAACACGGGCGAGGCCGAAGGTCTTCGCCTTCCGCTCCCCCTTGAACAACTGGTTGACGACCGACGAATCGACGAGGCGTACGGGAATGTTCCGCTGCTTGCACAGATCGAGCAGCTCGGAAGAGATCGGGCTGCTGTCGCTGCCGTATACCTCGATGAATTCCACCCCCGCATGGATGGACTGCATAAGGGGCTCGACGTCCTCGATCAGCGTAGTCCTGATGTTGGACCTCGAAGGCTTGGTGACATCGATAATTCGTTGAATCGCGGGGTCGGAGATATTTGCGATCGTGTCCAACTCAGTCATGCGTTGATCCTAACGGCTCCGGGGTGCGGCGATGCGGTAGCGAGCGACGGCCGGCCCCGCGTCCCGTCGGGTCGCTCCCGTCGCGGTCCGTGACCATGCGGAGGAGAGGGGGAAAGTGGAGGCGGTGGGCCCTCCGCCCAGCAAAAACGCCCCTCCTGGGAAGGAGAGGCGCGGAACATGGAGCGAGCGCCCCCGGCAGGACTCGAACCTGCGGCCAAGCGCTTAGAAGGCGCCTGCTCTATCCACTGAGCTACGGGGGCCGGTTGTACGGCGGTCGCGGACGGCTGAAGCCCCGGGCTCGGTGGTGCCGTGACCTTGCCGGGGACAAGGATAGGGCTCCGCGTACCTCGTCCCGGTTGCTTCACCTCCGTGACACGATGTGGAGGTTCGGTGAAGCGGTCCTGATAATCGCAGGCAGGTGCGAATTTCGCATCGTTTTTGACGTCCCAGGCGCCGGGTGTTGTGTACTCGTTATGCCTGAGCCCCTTGCGCCACGCCTCGCGCGCCGGGGGCTATACGCTTCAAAAACACCCCAGAATTGGGCATTCTGCACGTGTGGCGACCTTGGACGTACGGCCCCGACTGCTTGACGCGCTGTCCGCATTGCGTGATCGCGTGGACGCCGCACGCTTTCCGCTCCCCCTCCCCGGCGCGGCCCGTGCCCGCCGGAACCGGGCCGAGCTCCTGGCGCAGCTCGACGACTACTTGGTGCCCCGCCTGTGCGCCCCCGAAGCGCCGTTGCTGGCGGTCGTGGGGGGCTCCACGGGGGCGGGCAAGTCCACTCTGGTCAACTCGCTTGTGGGGCGCCGGGTCACTGAGGCGGGGGTGCTGCGGCCGACGACTCGCACTCCTGTCCTTGTCTGCCATCCGGACGATCATCACTGGTTCGCCGGATCGCGGGTGCTGCCCCGGCTCCAGCGGGTGTGGGTGCCGATGCAGGAGTGCGCCGCGGCGGCGTACGAGGCGGAGGCGATGGACGACGACGTGTCGGCGGATGCCGTGGAGCACGAGCCCTTCGCCCTGCGCATCGAGACCGACCGCGCCCTCCCGCGCGGACTCGCCCTCCTCGACGCACCTGACATCGACTCACTTGTCGAGCACAACCGCGACCTTGCCGCCGCGCTGGTCTGCGCCGCCGACATCTGGGTGCTCGTCACCACCGCGACCCGGTACGCCGACGCGGTGCCCTGGCACCTGCTGCGCACGGCCAAGGAGTACGACGTCACGCTCGTCACCGTGCTGGACCGGGTGCCGCATCAGGTGGCGGTCGAGGTCTCCCGGCAGTACGACGCCATGCTGGAGCAGGCCGGGCTGGGCGACGTTCCCCGCTTCACCATCCCCGAACTGCCCGAGTCGGCCGACGGCAGCGGGCTGTTGCCCGCCACCGCCGTGGCGGGACTGCGCGCCTGGCTCGCCCAGCGGGCCGAGGACCCCGCCGCGCGGACGGTGGCGACCGCCCGTACCGCCCGGGGCGTGCTCTCCTCGCTGGGCTCGCGGCTGCCGGGCCTCGCCGGGGCCTCGGCGGTGCAGCACGCGGCGGCCGTCCGGATGCTGCAGAGCGTGGAGGAGGCGTACGGGCGCGCGGTCGAGCGCGTCCGGCGTGAGATCGCGGCAGGGGAGGCGCTCGCCGGTGACGCGCTGACCCACTGGCGCGGGCACCCCCATGACAGCACCCCCGACGAACTGCTGAACGCGCTCACCGGCTCCGTCATCGCGCTGCTGACCTGTGCCGCCGACGCCGCCGACGAGGAGATCGCGGCGACCTGCGGCGGCGACCCGGCGGCCGAGGCGGCGCTCGCGCCCCGTGACCCCGACGGCGCGAGCGGGCGCGTGGGGGTGGCCGTGCGCCGGTGGCGGCGCTGCCTGGAGGAGATCGCCCAGGAGGAGGTGCGGGCGGCGGAGCGCGACCGCGGCAACGAGGCGGAGAAGACCGCCGCGTTGCTGGCGGCGGCGCTGCTGGGCGGCGGCCGGGCGAGCACGGCGGGGGACTCCCTGGCCAGGACGCTCGGGGCCGGCGCCGCGCTGCGGCTGCGCGACCGGGGCGGCGACCTGCTGTCCGACTGTCTCGAACGGGTCCTCGAAGGCGAGCGGGACCGCAGGACGGCCCCCCTCGAGGCCCTCGACCTGACCCCCGAGCATCAGGTCGAACTCATCGCGGTGCTGTCCCTACTGCAGAAGGAGAGATGACCGCCGTGCCGTCAGCAGACGAGGTGGGCCGCTTCTGGAACGACGGTTTGATCGCTCGCCGCGGCCGGCCGGACGGCGGCTCCCGCCCGGGAGCCGAACCCGAGCGGCCGGTCCCGGTCGCCGCTCGCCCCCTGGTGCCCGCGGGCCCCCGGGTGACGACCTCACCCGCCGGCCAGGCCCTCAGGCCCCGGCTCGACGCGCTGCGCGAGCTGGTGGGGCTCTCCCGGGCCAGGCTGGACCGGCGCACGCTCGCCGAGGCGGGCCGGGTGCTGGAGGAGGCCGCGGCCCGCCACCGGCACTCACTCGACCTCACGGTCGTGGCCCTCGCCGGATCCACCGGCAGCGGCAAGTCCTCCCTCTTCAACGCCCTCGCGCGGGCCCAGCTCTCGGAGGCCGGGGTGCGCCGGCCGACCACGGCGACGCCCTTCTCCTGCGCCTGGACCGACCGCGCCGACGGACTGCTCGACCGCCTCGGCATCCCCGCCCGGGCCCGCCGCCAGCCGGTCCGGCCGTACGACCCGGCGCTGAGCGGCCTGGTCCTGCTCGACCTGCCCGACCACGACTCGGCGGCGGTGGGCCACCGCGAACAGGTGGACCGGCTGCTGGGGCTGGTGGACGCGGTGATCTGGGTGGTGGACCCGGAGAAGTACGCGGACGCGGTGCTGCACGAGCGCTATCTGCGACCCCTGGCCGGCTACGCGGAGGTGACGTTCGTCGTCCTCAACCAGGTGGACCGGCTGTCCACGGACGCGGCGGACCAGGTCCTGGACGACCTGCGGCGGCTGCTCGACGAGGACGGGCTGGCGCTGGGCGAGCACGGCGAGCCGGGGGCGGCGGTGCTGGCCCTGTCCGCCCTGACGGGCGAGGGGGTCGGCGAACTGCGCGAGGCCCTGGGCGCGTTCACCAGCCGGCGGTCCGCGGCGGAGCTGCGGCTGACGGCCGACGTGGACGGGGTGTCGGCGCGGCTGCGCAGGGCCTATGTGGCCGACGGGCGGCCGGGGCTGACGGAACGGGCGCGGCAGGAGTTCGAGGACCGCCTGGCGGAGGCCGTGGGGGCCCAGGCCGCCGGGCTGTCGGCGGAGCGCGCCTGGCGGCGGGACTCCGAGCGGGCGTGCGGCACGGCCTTCAAGCGGGTGCGCGGCTGGCACGACCGGCTGTTCCTGGGCGCGCGCGCCCGGCACCACACCGCCGACGACACCGAGCCCGTCGGCTACGCGGCGCCGCAGCGCCGCACGGCCTCCCGGCCGCTGGTGGAACGGGCCGTACGGGCGCTGGCGTACGAGGCCTCGGCCGGGCTGCCGGGCCCCTGGGCACAGGCGGTGCGCGAGGCGGCGGCGCGGGGCGCGGAGGGGCTGGCGGAGGCGCTGGACGAGGTGGCGGCGGTGGCCGCGGAGACGGCGGCGACGTGCGCCGGCGGTACGGCGCGGGCGGTACGGCCCCGCTGGTGGGCGGCGATCGCGGCGGGGCAGGGGGCGCTGCTGGCGATGCAACTGCTGGGAGCGGCGTGGCTGGTGGGCATGTTCACCGGGGACTTCGGCGGGCCGTGGTGGCTGCCGGCGGAGCTGCTGGCCGGCGGCAGCCTGGGCGGCCCCGTCCTGGCGTGGTGCGGGCGGATCGCGGCGCGGGGGCCCGCGCGGGGCTACGGGCTGGAGACGGAGCACCGGCTGCGGGGCGCGGCGGCGGGCTGCGGGCGGGCCCGGGTGCTGGAGCCGGTGGCGGCCGAGCTGCTGCGGTACCGCGAGGTGCGGGCGCAGTTCGTGATCGCGGCGGGAGAGGCGTAGCGGGAGCGGCCTAGCGGGAGAGGCGTAGGCGTTCTGGCGGTACGGGCGGTGTTCGTGTGGGGGAGGCGGTTGTCCACAACCGGCACGCCGTCCACAGCCCCCAGCGGGATCTGGACGTCGTGGGCACCATGAGATCCGAGACGACGACGGGGGAGGCGTTCCGGATGAACGAGACAGTGGTGACGGTCGTGGGCAACGTGGCCACGCAGCCCGACTTCAGGGAGGCGGCGAACGGATCGGCCGTCTCGCGCTTCCGCCTCGCGGCGACCGTGCGCCGCTGGGACCGGGAGCGGGAGGAATGGGCGGACGCGTACACCAGCTTCTACACGGTGTGGGCGTGGCGCACGCTGGCGGCGAATGTGGTGGGTTCGGTGTCCGTGGGGGAACCGGTCATCGTCCAGGGAAAGTTGCGAATTCAGGAGCAGGAGCGCGAAGGAAAGCGCTGGCTTTCGGCCGACATTGACGCCGCGTCGATCGGCCACGATCTCACTCGCGGTACGTCGGCATTCCGCAGAGTGTCACCGGCGCGGCCGCTCCCGGTCGAGCCGGTGCGGTTGGCGGGCGCGGGGCCGGGGGCGCTCCCGGTGGCGCCGGCGGGGGCCCGCGACCCGGCCGGGACTGCGGCGATGCCCGGCCCCGCGTTGGCGACGCCCCTGTGAAATGAGTACTTTGTCCCGGCGATTTGTCGATAATCCCGGGTCCGGTACGCCTATGCGATAACGATTCCGATTCGGATCGGTGATGCGAAGGCATGTGCGAGGGGCGGGTTCTGAGCGCTCCTTAAGATCCTTCTCCATAGCAACGGGGGCTTCTGAGTTTTGAGTTGCCCGGTGGGGCGCGCCCCCGAAGGTCCGCACCGGCCTTCGCGCGAGGCGCCCACCCGAAAGGAAATCCATGAACTCTGTAAAGAGGCGGGGCGTGACCCGCCTTGCCGCGGTGATTCTGACGACGGGTCTGGCGGCGGGCGGCACCGTCGCCACGGCGGGCGGCGCGTCGGCCGACGAGGCACCGCAGAACCAGGGCGGCGTGATCGCCACCCTCGGCCGCATCACGGCCGGCGGCGGGGCCGTCGTCCACGACCGGCGCAAGACGGGCAACGTCATGGCGGGCCTGTTCGAGATGAAGGTCGAGGGCGGGGGCGCGCTCCAGACGTACTGCATCGACATCCTCACCAACACGGTCGACGGCGCGAAGTACAAGGAGACCGGCTGGAACGAGTCCTCCCTGCACGCCAACAAGAACGCGGGCAAGATCCGCTGGATCCTCCAGCACTCCTACCCGCAGATCAACGACCTCGCCGCGCTCGCCAAGACCTCCGGCGCCGGCACGCTCGACGCGAACACCGCGGCCACCGGCACCCAGGTCGCCATCTGGCGCTACTCCGACAACGTCGACGTCGAGGCGAAGAACCCGGCGGCGGAGAAGCTCGCCGACTACCTCTACAAGAGCGCCGAGGACGTCGAGGAGCCCAAGGCCTCCCTGACGCTCACCCCGCCCGCCGTCTCGGGCCGGTCCGGCCAGAAGATCGGTCCCGTCACCGTCCACACCAACGCGAGCAGCGTCACTGTCGCCCCCTCCGGTGACGCCGCGGGCCAGGGTGTGAAGGTCGTCGACAAGGCCGGCAAGCCGGTCACCTCGACAGGCAACGGCGGCGAGCTCTACTTCGACGTCCCGGCCGGCGCCCCCGACGGGTCCGTCACCCTGAAGGCCACGGCCGCCACCAAGGTCCCGGTCGGCCGCGCCTTCATCGGCAACCACACCAAGACCCAGACGATGATCCTGGCCGGCTCCAGCGAGAGCACCGTCTCCGCCGCCGCCACCGCGAACTGGGCCACCAAGGGGGCGATACCCGCCCTCAGCGCCAAGAAGAACTGCGAGAAGGGCGGCGTGGAGATCACCGCCGACAACAAGGGCGACCAGCCCTTCACCTTCGAGCTGGAGGGCCGGAAGCACACCGTGCGACCCGGCGGCTCCGAGACCGTCCTGGTGAAGGTCGGCGAGGACCAGGCGTACAAGTTCACGATCACCGGGCCGAACGGCCTCTCCAGAACGTTCTCCGGAATCCTGGACTGCAAGACCGCCGAGACCGGCAGCACCGGCGGCTCGGCCGGCGGCACCGCCACGCCCTCCGCCACCCCCACTCCGGCGTCGGGCAGGACCACCAGCGGCACCACCACCGGCACCACCGGCTCGACCACCGGCGGTGACCTCGCCACCACGGGCAGCAGCAGCGCTACGCCCGTCATAGCGGGCGTGGCCATCGCTCTCGTCGTGGTCGGCGGCGGCGCGGTCTTCCTCCTGCGCCGCAAGAAGACGGTCGCGGGCGAGTAGCGCCCGGCGCGCCGATGTGGCCGCACGGCCGGTGACCGGGGGAGATCCCACGGTCACCGGCACGTCGCCCGTAACGCGTTTCCGCCAAGGGCTTCCCGTACGGCAAGATGGGGTGTATCTGCCCTCACTGCGGCGGAGCCGCACATTGGCCCTTCTCGAATGCCGGACGGTTTCTCTTGGCTGAGTACATCTACACCATGCGCAAGACGCGCAAGGCGCACGGCGACAAGGTCATCCTTGATGACGTGACGCTGAGCTTCCTGCCCGGTGCGAAGATCGGTGTGGTCGGCCCCAACGGTGCCGGTAAGTCCACCGTCCTCAAGATCATGGCCGGTCTGGAGCAGCCGTCGAACGGCGACGCGTTCCTGTCGCCCGGCTTCAGCGTCGGCATCCTGATGCAGGAGCCGAAGCTCGACGAGACCAAGACGGTGCTCGAGAACGTCCAGGACGGCGTCGCCGAGGTCAAGGGCAAGCTCGACCGGTTCAACGAGATCGCCGAGCTGATGGCGACCGACTACTCCGACGCGCTGCTCGACGAGATGGGCAAGCTCCAGGAGGAGCTGGACCACTCCAACGCCTGGGACCTCGACGCGCAGCTCGAGCAGGCCATGGACGCGCTGGGCTGCCCGCCCGCCGACTGGCCGGTGGTCAACCTCTCCGGTGGTGAGAAGCGCCGCGTCGCGCTGTGCCGCCTGCTGCTGGAGGCCCCCGACCTGCTGCTCCTCGACGAGCCCACCAACCACCTCGACGCCGAGTCGGTGAACTGGCTGGAGCAGCACCTCGCCAAGTACGCGGGCACCGTCGTGGCGATCACCCACGACCGCTACTTCCTCGACAACGTCGCCGAGTGGATCCTCGAGCTCGACCGCGGCCGCGCGATCCCCTACGAGGGCAACTACTCCACCTACCTGGAGAACAAGGCCTCCCGTCTGAAGGTCGAGGGCCAGAAGGACGCCAAGCGCGCGAAGCGCCTCAAGGAAGAGCTGGAGTGGGTCCGCTCCAACGCCAAGGGCCGCCAGGCCAAGTCCAAGGCGCGTCTGGCCCGTTACGAGGAGATGGCGGCCGAGGCCGACAAGATGCGGAAGCTGGACTTCGAGGAGATCCAGATCCCGCCGGGCCCGCGCCTGGGCTCCGTCGTCGTCGAGGTCAACAACCTCTCCAAGGCGTTCGGCGACAAGGTCCTCATCGACGACCTGTCCTTCACCCTGCCGCGCAACGGCATCGTCGGCGTGATCGGCCCGAACGGCGCCGGCAAGACCACGCTCTTCAAGATGATCCAGGGCCTGGAGAAGCCGGACTCCGGCTCCATCAAGGTCGGCGAGACCGTCAAGATCTCGTACGTCGACCAGAGCCGCGCCAACATCGACCCGAAGAAGACGCTGTGGGCCGTCGTCTCCGACGAGCTGGACTACATCAACGTCGGCCAGGTCGAGATGCCGTCCCGCGCCTACGTCTCCGCGTTCGGCTTCAAGGGCCCGGACCAGCAGAAGCCGGCCGGCGTGCTCTCCGGCGGTGAGCGCAACCGCCTCAACCTCGCGCTCACCCTCAAGCAGGGCGGCAACCTGCTGCTCCTCGACGAGCCGACCAACGACCTCGACGTCGAGACCCTGTCCTCGCTCGAGAACGCGCTGCTGGACTTCCCCGGCGCCGCGGTGGTCGTCTCCCACGACCGCTGGTTCCTGGACCGAGTGGCCACGCACATCCTGGCCTACGAGGGCGACTCCAAGTGGTTCTGGTTCGAGGGCAACTTCGAGTCCTACGAGAAGAACAAGATCGAGCGCCTCGGTGCTGACGCGGCCCGTCCGCACCGTGCCACCTACAAGAAGCTGACGCGGGGCTGATGTACCGGCTGTGCTTCGCCGACGCCGGGGAGGCGGCCGACCTGGCCGCCTTCCTGGCCCGGCTGATCCACTACGACCGGGCCGCCGCCGTCCGGCTGCAGGCCGGCGGTGGCGTGCTCGGCGTCTTCGGCCGCCCGCCGTCCTTCGAGGTCCTCGCGATCCGCACGGCCCGCCTGGCCACCGACGTCACGCTGGACGTGACCGTCTCGGCCGGACAGCTCGCGGACGCCCTCGACAACGGCGACCCGGCTGCCGAGGGCGGCCTGGAGGCCGTGGTGCCCGAGGCCGTCACCGGCCCGCCCTGGGCGGGCGTCCTGCCGCCGCGCGGCGGCTGGCGGCGCGTCGAGCCCTTCCCCGGGGCCCCGGACGTACGGGGAGCGGTCGCGGCCGCCGTCGCGGAGTTCCGGACCCGGGACGAGGCGCTGCCCGAGCAGCACCGCACCCGTGCCGAGCGCGAGCGCATCGGCCGGGAGATCTGGTCGCGCACCCTGGGCGACACCGGGCTGCCCCTGCGTGCCGTGCACGCCGCCCAGTCGCTGGGCTTCCTGCGCCCTGCCGGGGCGCGGGAGCGGGCGCCGCACCAGGCCGTGGCGAGCGTCGCGGCCGGTCCCGCCGTCCGCGCCGCGGGCGCGACGGCCCTGGCGCCGGAGCCGCTGGCCCTCTTCGCCGCACGCGGCTGGCTGCGGCTGCGCACCCCCTACGGCTCGGTGGCCGTGCGGACGGGCGGCCTGCGGGACCTCACGGTCACCCCCGCCTGACGACAGGGACGACACAGACGACACAGACGTCACGGCATCACGGACGGCCGGGGCCCGGGGCGGTTCAGCCCTGGGCGTTGACCATGGAGGCGGCGGCGTAGGTCATATAGCCCCACAGCTGCCGCTCCAGCTCGGGCGCGAGCCCGAGCTCGTCCACCGCGTCCCGCATGTGCCGCAGCCAGGCGTCGTGCGCGGCGCGGTCCACCGTGAACGGCGCGTGCCGCATCCGCAGCCGGGGGTGACCGCGGTTCTCGCTGTAGGTGCGCGGGCCGCCCCAGTACTGCATCAGGAAGAGCACCAGGCGCTCCTCGGCCGGGCCGAGGTCCTCCTCCGGGTACATCGGCCGCAGCAGGGGATCGCCGGCCACACCCTGGTAGAAGCGGTGGACCAGGCGCCGGAAGGTCTCCTCGCCGCCGACCTGCTCGTAGAAGGTCTGCTCCTGAAGCGTGCCGCGCGGAATCTCATTCACCCCTCCATGGTCTCAGACCGCCCGGCGGAGGACCGGCGGCTCAGGACTCCCGCCGCTGCCGGCCCCTCAGCCCCGCCGGACCGTGATCGTCGTCCACGCCCCCACGTGCACCCGGTCGCCGTCCTGGAGCGGAACGGGCACATAGGGCTGGATCGGGTCCTCGGAGCCGTTGACCGTCGTGCCGTTGGTGGAGTCCTGGTCGACGACCGCCCAGCCGCCGTCCGGCTGCTGCACCAGCATGGCGTGCTGGTGCGAGACGCCGGGGTCCTCCGGCGGGCGGGACAGGTCGATGTCCGGGGACTCGCCCGTGCTGTGCCGGCGGCGACCGATGGTGACCTGGTGCCCGCCGAGGGGGAAGCGCAGCTCGGGGGAGTAGGCGGGCAGGTTCAGCCCCGCCGCCTCCGGGCCGCTGCGGTTCATCATCGACAGGAAGTACTCCCGGTCGGGCGTGATGACCGCGACCCAGACGCCGCCCTGCGAGGGCACTCCGGGCGGCGGCACGGGCCGCGGGGCGCCCTCGGCCGGGCCGCGCTCGCCCTGGTGCTCGTAGGAGTACGGGGCGGGGGCGGCGGCCTGGCCCGGGACGGGCGGGGGCAGCACCCAGTCGTCCTCGCCGAAGACCTGCGGCTGCTCGTGCGGGACCAGCGGCTCGGCCGGGCGGTTCACGCGCGACGGGCGGGAGCCGTGGTAGTCGAAGCTCTGCGGCTGCTGGGCGTGCTGCGGCGGGGGCGGCGGCGCCGACTGGAAGCCCTGGACGGGCTGGGGCGGCTGGGCGTAGGGGTTCGCCGTCCGGGTCGCGAAGTTGTAGCGGCACTCCTCGCAGAAGGGCGCCTGCGCCTCCCGGGGCGTACGGCACTGGGGACACAGCTCCGCCTGGACGGTGACGTCGCCGCCGGCGGCCGGGAAGCCGTAGCCGCCCGTGCCGGGCGGCGGGGAGGACGGCGGCGGAGGCACGACAGGCGCGGGCGCGCCTGCCTCCGGCATCCGGTGGCCGCACACCTCGCACCAGTCTTCGGCACCCGACTGATGGCCGTTCGGGCAGGTCGGCATGGCGGTGGATTCCCCCTCGTCACTTCTTGACGCGAACGGTCTTGGTGGAGCGCGTCTCGAGCGTCATCTCCGCTTCCTCCGAGACCTTCGTCTTCAGCCGCACAGTACCGTTCGCCGCGTCCACGACGTCGACCACCTTGGCGAGCAGTTTCGCGGTGTCCTCATGACCCGAGCGGCTGGCCAGCTGCACCGCGCGGCCGAGCTTCTCCGTCGCCCCGTCGACGTCCCCGGACTTGCGCAGGTCCAGCCCCTGCTGGATGGCCTGGGCCAGTTCGGCCTGGCCCGTGTAGTGGGCGACCTGCGGGTTGATGGACGTGGACGCGGCCAGGTCGTCCGTCCACACCGCCCGCACCAGCCCCTGGGCGAGGACGTGCGGTGAGGCGCCGTCCGGGGTGGGCAGCACCAGCGAGACCCGGGCGGCGAGCATCTCCTGGCCCACGTGGGCGCTCGGCACCCGCACGCACACGTGGTAGTCCCGCGACTCCTCGCCCCAGGATCCGGTGGGGTAGTCGCTCGCGCGCGGCCCGGCCGCGGCCCGGCGGTCCGTCAGTTCCTCGACGGTGGGCGCCATCTGCTTGACGAAGAGCACCTCGGCGCCCTGCGGGGTCCACAGCCGCAGCGAGACGTCGCCGACCTCCTTGCCCATGACGGTCTCCATCATCGACGTGAAGTCCGCGGCCAGGGCGGCCGGGTCGGCGACGATGTCGGCGCTGCCCAGCAGGGCGGAGGCTATGCCCGTGACCTCCTTGACCTCCCAGTCGGTGCCCACGCCGCGCGCGTCGCAGGTGAACCGGCCCGCGCACGCGTCCAGCGACGCCCGCAGCGCCTCCGGCTCCTCGTGCTCGTTGCGCCCGTCGGTGAGCAGGATGCCGTGGCGTATGGAGGCGTCGGAGGAGGAGAGCAGCCGGTCGGCCAGGCGCAGCCAGGTGCCGATGGCCGTACCCCCGCCCGGGCCGAGCTTGCGCAGGGCCTCCTTGGCCTGGCCGCGGGTGGTGGCGTCGGCCACCGCCAGCCGCCCGCCGGCGGGGTAGACCTCGCGCGCCTGGTGGGTGCCGGCGACGACGGCGAAGGCGACGCCGTCGCGCAGCGCGTCGATGGCGGCGGCCGTGGCGTCGCGGGCGTTGCGCATCTTGGCGGGCGGGTAGTCCATCGAGCCCGAGCAGTCGACCATGACGACGACCGCCGCGTCGGGGGCGTGGCCGCCGGGCGAGAAGGAGCCGGGGGACAGGGAGCCGGAGGGGAGGGACGGCTCGCCGGGGCCGCCGTCGGCGGTGACCGTGACGATCGCGTTGACCTCGCGGCCGCCCTCGGGGAGGTTGACGTTCTGGTACACCTCGACCGAGAACCGCGGCACGCTCGGTGGGGACATACTGGCCATCTCATCCGCTCCTTCGTACTCCACGTGGTCACATGGGGCGTGCGGCGGGGCGGACAGCCGCGCGGCGCCGTGCACGGCGCCGCGTATCGATCCCCCCGTGGTCACTCAAGGCCGTCAGGCCGATCCTGCCCCCTCGCGCGGGGCCGGGAACGGCAGTACGGCCACTGTTACGTTGTCGTGGCCCCCTCCGTCCAGGGCGTGCGCCAGCAGACGGCGTGCGCACTCCAGCGGCCGGGTGCGGGCGTCGGGCGGCACGACGGCCGCCATGTGCTCGGCGGACTCCGCGTAGTTCCACAGGCCGTCGGTGCAGACGATCACCACACCCGGCCGGTCGGGGTGGTACGAGGCGGTGTGCGGCTCGACCTCGTAGGCGTCCGCGCCCAGCCAGCCGGTGATCGCGTGGGCGCGCTCGTCCGCGTAGGCCTCGGCCTCCGACATCAGCCCGGCGGCCACCATCTGGGCCGCCCAGGAGTCGTCCTCGGTCAGCCGGGCGGGCTGGGTGGCGCGGTCGTCGGGCACCCAGTAGGCGCGGCTGTCGCCGACCCAGCCGACCGTCAGCAGGTCGCCGGTGACGATGGCGCTGACGATGGTGCAGGCGGGGGCGTTCTCCTGGCGGTAGTGCTCGTGTTCGCGCGGCCGGGGGGCGGGGGCGGCCGCCAGGCCGGCGACGGCCTCGGCGGCCAGGACGATCGCCCGGTGGGTGGCCTCCCTGGGGGGCGCGCCCCGCTCCAGGTCCTCGACCAGGGCGCCGTGCGCCGCGGCGCAGGCGGCGGCCGACGCCTCGTCGGGCCGCGAGGCGGACGACACGCCGTCGCTGACGACCGCGACGACGGTCCGGCCGCCGGTCAGGTCGGTGGTGGACACGGCGTACGCGTCCTCGTTGCGGTGGTGGCGCAGGCCGCGGTCGGTGACCGCCGCGACGCCTGCCGACTCGTGCTCCATGTGATCCCGTTCGCGCGGTTGTGCATGCCCGCAGTGTTCGCAGTACCCGTCTTTGTCGATCATGCCCGACCGGCAGGCCGCACAGGCTCCGCCGGGGCTCGCGCCGTGCGCCGGCTGGGTGGGCACCCCGCCGGCCGGCGGGGCGAGGCGGTAGTCGTCCGCCCCTCGCACCACAGGCGTGTCAGGCTGCCGCCACCCGTCGGCCCGCGCCCTCCCGGGCGCGGGCGGCACGGCCGAGAGGTCCGCGCCGCAGCCTCCGCAGAAGTTGTCGGCCGGCTCCAGCGGCTCGTGACAGACGGGACACGCCGTCAGTTGTGGGGGCAGTTGCGACATCGATCACACCCATGTCCTGGGGCGGTAACGGTTGGCCCGCTCCACCAGTTCGATCCGTTCCTCACCGCGCTGGGCCAGGCGGGCGAGCACGCGGTACGAGCGCTCCAGCCCGAACCGCAGGTCCTGCTCGTCGAGGCCGCTGCCGAGCAGGCGCGCCGGCCCCGGCGCGGCTCCGCCGCCGGCGGCCGCGCCCTGACGGCCCGACAGCACCCAGTCCAGCGCGGCGCCCAGCACCTCGGACGACAGCTGCTCGCGCCGCATCGCGTCCAGGCCGAAGTCCGCCAGCCGCTCCACCTGCCCGGCGGCCGCGCCGAGGTCCGCCAGCAGCGCGTCCCGCGCGGAGCGCTGCCGCAGCCGCGCCCGGACCGCCGCGACGCGCGCCGCCGTGTAGTGGATGGAGGCCTCCGGCACGGACTCCAGGGCGGCGACCGCCCCGGCCCGGTCACCGGCGGCCAGCCGCACCCGGGCCAGCGCGAAGGCGGCGCCCACGAAGCCCGGGTCGGTCGCCCACACCAGACGGTAGTACTCGGCGGCGTTGTCGAGCTGGCCGAGGAGCTCCGCGCACACCCCCAGCGCCAGCTTCGGGGCGGGCTCGCCGGGGAAGGCGTCGTAGACGGCGTCGAAGGAGAGCGCCGCCGTCCCGTGGGCGCCGACCACCAGGGAGTGCACGCCGCGGTGCCAGACGGTGCGCCAGTCCTCGGGGTGGGCGGCCTCCAGGGCGTCCAGGGCCGCTCCCGCCGGGCCGTCCTCGCCGAGTTCCAGCTGGGCCCGTACCCGGCGCAGCCGCAGCTCCGGAGAGTCCGCGGGCGCCGCCCGCAGCGCGGCGTACAGCTCGGCGGGCTGGGAGGCGAGCAGGCCGGCCAGGAAGCCGGCGTTGGGGTCGGAGCCGTCGACGAGGGGCGGCGGCAGGGCGAGGGCGGTGGCCCGGGCGTCCAGCGGCTCGACGGCGGGCACCGAGGGCCCGGCGCCCTGCGCGGGGATCGCGGCCGGGCCGGGGGCGCGCCGGCCCGCAGGCCGCTCGCCGAGCAGCGAGACCTCCCCGGTCCAGGGGGCGAACAGGCGGGTGTCCACCACCCGCGGCTCCGGCCCGAACAGCGTGGACACCGCCGGCCGGGGCGTGCCCGTCTGGAGTGCCACGATCTCCCGCAGGACGCCCGTCAGCTGCTCGGCCATCTCGTCGGCGGAGGAGAACCGGCGCGCCGGGTCCGGGTCGGTGGCCCGCACGAGCAGCCGGTAGAAGGACTCGTAGCGGGTGAGGACGTCGATGTTCTCCGGGGCGGGCAGGCCGTCGGCGAAGACGGTGGTGTAGCCCTGGAAGTCGAAGGTGAGCACGGCGAGGGTGCGCGCCACGGTGTAGAGGTCGGAGGCCACCGACGGGCCCAGCTCGGCGACCTCCGGGGCCTGGTAGCCGACCGTGCCGTAGATGGGGCTGTCGTGGTCGTCCATCCGCCGGACCGCGCCCATGTCGATGAGCTTGAGCCGGTCCTGCTGCTGGATGGCGTTGTCGACCTTGAAGTCGCAGTAGAGGAGGTTGCGGCTGTGCAGGTGGGCCAGCGCCTCCAGCGCCTCGATGCCGTACGCGCAGGCCTGCTCCACCGGCAGCGGGTCGCGCCGGCCGTCGGGCCGGCGCCGCTCGTTGGCGATCTCCTTGAGGGACTTGCCGCCGACGTACTCCATGACGATGTAGCCGTCGAGGCTGCCGGTGCGCTGGTCGAGGTGCTCGACGAAGTTGTAGATGCGGACGATGTTGGAGTGCTCGATCTCCGCGAGGAAGCGCCGCTCGGAGACCGCGGCGGCCAGCGCGTCCTCGTCGCCAGTGTCGAGCAGGCCCTTGAGGACCACCCACCGGTCGGAGACCGCGCGGTCGATGGCCAGGTAGATCCACCCCAGCCCGCCGTGCGCCAGACACCCGGCGACCTCGTACTGGCCGCGCACCACGTCGCCCGGGTGCAGCTTGGGTACGAAGGAGTAGGGGTGGCCGCACTTGGTGCAGAAGCCCTCCGTGCGTCCCGGGCGCCCGGCGCGCGAACGCCCCACGGGGACGCCGCAGTCGCCCCTGCTGCAGAACCGCTTGCGCTCGGGCACCTCCGGCCGCTCGAGCACCGCCGCGCGGGGGTCGGGGCGCGGCAGGCCCGGCATCGTGACCAGGCCGGCGCCCAGCCGGTTGCGCCCGGGGCCGGACCCCCCCGACTGCCGGCTGCGCACCGAGACCGAGGGGGGCCCGCCGGCCTCCGTCCGCCCGGAGCCCGCGGACAGGGAACGGGAGAGCCGGCCGGGCACCGACCGGCGCGAGGAGGCGGACCGCGAGGACGACCCCGACGACCCCGACGACCCCGACGACCCGGACGACCCCGACGACGACCGGGCGGAAGGCGAGCTTCCAGCGCTCCCGCTCCCCGCGCTCCCCCCGCTCTCCTCCGCGGAACTGGCCCGTCCGCCCGCCCGGGTGACCCCCGTGGGAGGCGAGGAGATCTGCCCGCCGGGCGAGACCACCGGTGCCAGCCCGCACTCGCCGCAGTACAGCTCGCCGCCGCCGACGTCCTCGTAGACGCCGCCGCAGTCCGGCCGCTGGCAGCTGGTGCCCGTCATGATTCCCCCCTGCCCTCGGCGGCCCCGGGAACGGCCGAACGGGCTGGCGGGGCCGCCGCCTCCGCCACGGCCCGCTGGAAGCGCAGCACGGCGCCCTCGGCGGCCACCAGATCGCACGGCGCGCTCCACAGCATGCGGCGCGCCACGTCGTACCGCTCGATGATGAAGTGGTCCTCCGCCAGCCCCAGCCGGGCCGCCTTGGCGCGGTACGCGTCCAGCCGGCCGCGCAGCTCGGCCCGTACGGCCAGCGGGGCGGTCACCGCCGTCAGCGACTCGCGGGCACGCAGCAGCTCCTCCTCGGCACGCTGCTCCAGGCTCTCCAGCAGCGGGGACAGGCGGTGCCACCGGGCGGCCCTGCGGTGCTCGGAGGCCACCGCCAGCTGCTCGTAGAGCACGGTCGGCGGACCGGAGACGGCGGGCACCTCGGACGCGGCGATCTTCGAGAGGACCTCGACGCGGGCCTGCCGGGCCTCGCCGAGCGTGCGGTCCGCGCGCGAGAGGACGTCGCGCACGCGCATCAGCCGCTGCTCGGCGTCCTGGCGGACGTCGAGCACGGCCTCGATCTCGCGGCGTACGTCCTCCAGGGCGAGGGCGGCGCGGTCGTAGCGGCCGGTGTCGGGGCGGCCCCCGCCGGGCGCGGTTCCGGCCGGGGCGCCGGTCCAGAAGGCGAGCGGATCGGATATCACTTCGGACCGCAGCGCGGCCAGTTCATCGGCGATCCGCTCGAGGTCGTCGCCGGCGGGGTGGTCGCCGGGGCGCACGCCCACGGAGTGGGCCAGGGCGCGGCTGCGCTGCAGTTCGGCGGCGAGCAGGTCGATGCGGGCGGGCAGCGCGGACCAGACGGCGTCGGCGGCGACCACCACGTCCAGGGCGCGGGCGTACCAGCTGTTCATCCGGTCGACCAGCTCGTGCAGGCTGAGCCGTTCGCTGAGCTTGGCGGAGGCGCCCAGCAGCACGGCCGTGGCCGCGGGCGGGCCGGCGGGCAGGGTGATCCCGGTGCCGCGCAGCAGGTCCGTCAGCTCGGACAGCTCGCCCTGGGTGGGCCAGCGGCGGCGGGCGCGCAGCTCACGGGCCGCCTCCAGCGCGTCGGTATAGGCGTCGAAGTACACCCACAGCTGCGTGACGAGCGCTTCGGTGACCTCCCACCGGTCCTTGGTCACCCCGGCCAGCTCCGCGCCCTCCAGCAGGCGACGGCCGGCATGGTCCTGGAGGGCCAGCAGCGAGGACTCCACGGCCTCGTGCTCCGCGCCGAGTCTCGCCAGCGCACGGTCCACCTCCTCGCGGCTCAAGGCCGGCCCGGTGGGCCCCGCGACCGCCATCGATCCCCTCTCCTGTGCGCGGCCCACGCCACGCACGAACGCTGTGAACGGTATTCCCCGTCCGTGCCGGTACGTCGTCGGTCCCCAGTCCCTGTAGGTCAATCCTCGTACGTCGGTCCGTGTACTGCGTTTCTCTCGCTTCGGCTCCCGTGCTTCGGTTCTCCCGCGTCAGTCCTTGTACTTCGGTTCCGGAGGGGCGGTGATTCCCTTGAGGTCGGCCGCCAGCCACTTGTGGTAGGCCACCATCCACGGGCTCTCGGCGCCGCCCCGGCGGTAGTCCTCCAGAACCGCGTTGACCCGGCGTACCAGGTCCTGGTCGCCCAGGTTCATCGCCACGCCGTAGGACTCGGTGGTGAACGGTTTGCCGACGAGTCGCACGGACGGGTCCTGGGCCGCCTGTCCGGCGGCCAGCGCGCTGTCGGTGATCACCGCGTCGACCTGTCCGAGCTGGAGCCGCACCAGGCAGTCGAGCTGGTTGGGCACGGTCAGCACCGTGGCGCCGTGCGACTCGGCGCGCAGCTCGCTCTCGCCCGTGGATCCCTTGGCCGTACAGACTTTCTTCCCCTTCAGGCTGTCGTCGAACGCCGTGACCGGTGACCCCTTGGGGGCCAGCACCTGCTGCCCGGCCTCGAAGTAGGCCGTGGAGAAGGCGACTTGCTTGATCCGGTCGCAGTTGATGGTCATGGTGCGCGCGATGATGTCCACCTTGCCCTTTTCCAGCGCGGGTATGCGTTGGTTGGTGGGGATCGCCAGAAAGGTGACCTTGTCGGGGTCGCCGAGGACGGCCTTGGCCACGGCGCGCACGAGGTCGATGTCGAAGCCGCTGAGCTCGCGGGTGGCGGGGTCGCGGTAGCCCCAGCGGTAGCTGTTCTGGTCCACGCCGGCGATGAGCCGGCCGCGGTTCTTGATGCGCTGCACCGCGGGGCCGTCGGCGGTGGAGGGCCGCAGGCTCGCCTCCGGGTCGGCGCACTTGGCCGGCGCGCGCACCGCCGCCTGGCGCGCGGAAGCGGCGGCGGGCGCCCGGCTCCCGGCGTCGCGCGGGGCGGCGGGCGGCAGCACGGCGAGCGCCGCAGCCATCGCACAGGCCGTGGCGGCGACCGCCGCCCACCGCCCGCCGGTCCGTCCGCTCATGGTCCAGCCTCCCCCTGTCACCGGTACTCCGAGAGCCTGCGCCCGATGCCCAGCACGGCGGCCGCGGCACCCAGCACGGCGAGCACGGCGGCCCCCGCCGCCAGCCCCGTCAGCGCCCCGCGGCCGTCGTCGGCGGCCGACCGGAACTCGCCCTGCTCGTGGGTCAGCGCCTGGCCCAGTTCCCTGTCCACCCGGTCGAACGATTCGCCGGTGCTGTCCTTCTCGCCGATCACCTTCGGCAGCGCGCGTTCGTAGTAGCCGCCGTCGTCGGCGGCGCGGGCCTCGCGGTGCCGCTGCTGCCACTGGCGTACGTCCTCGATCGCCTTGACCAGCGGCTCCCGCCCGCCGTCGCCGTCGGCCAGCGCCCGCGCCCGGCCCAGCAGGCTGTCCGGCGCCGGGGCGCCGGACGCCGGTGTGTCCTTGGCGTCCGCCCCCACCAGCCGGCCCATTCCCGAGCGGTAGCTCGACTCGTAGGCGTCGCCGCCCTCGGGGGTGAGCACGGCGCCGCGCGCCACGAGGGTCAGGCTCTCGTCGCCGCGGGCCTGGAGCGAGGCGATACGGGCCTCGTTGAGCACGCGCAGGGACTTGGCGCCGTGCTCGTAGGAGGTCGTCAGGCCCGAGCGCGCCAGGGCGTGCCCGGTCACCAGCCACAGCAGCACCACCGCGCAGGCGGCGGTCGCGGCCAGCAGGCCGTGGTTGAAGACGCGGTTGGTGCGGTGGTAGTCGCGGCGCTGGGCCCAGCCGAGCGCGCCCAGTGCCAGCACGCCGGTGGCCAGCGCGACCCAGGGCCAGGACTCGGCGTCGTCGTAGTCGGAGCCGAGCCGGCCGGTCTCGGCCTCGTACAGCGCGCGGGCGGCGGGCAGCAGGTCGTCGCGCATCCGGTCGCCGGCGTGCCGCAGATAGGCGCCGCCCAGCGGCAGTCCCTGGCGGTTGTTGGCACGGGCCGACTCCACCAGGCCGGTGTAGACGGGAAGTTGGGCGTTGAGTAGGGCTATCTGGCGCGCCGCACCGTGCGAACCCTCGGTGTTCGCGGCCGCCTTCACCAGCAGTTCGGACGCGAGCGCGATGTCCTTCTCGTATCGCTCGCGGACCGCGCGCGGTTCCTGGCCGCCGGCGAGGAAGCCGCCGGCCGCGGCGGTGTCGGCGTCGGCCAGGGAGCGGTAGATGTCGGCGGCGTCGGCGCTCAGCGGCTGGCTGTGGTCGACGACGGCGTCCGAGGCCGTGGCCCGGTCGGTGACCTGCCAGGCGGTGACCGCCCCGAAGGCCACCAGCAGCGCCGCCAGGACGGCCCCGATGATGCGCAGTCTGCCGGGCTCCGTGGTGGCCGAGGCCTTCAGGCGGTCCAGACCCTCGCGCCACGCTGTGCGCCGGGTGCCCGGATCCGGCTGCGGTTGTGACACGTGACCTCCCCCTTGGTCGCCGGCGGCGTCCGTCGCTCCGAGAGCCGCGAGGGACGGATGCCCGGCCAGCAGTATGGCCGCAGGGACTGACAAACACACCGGTCGTGCATCGATCTTGTGCGGACCGGGATATTCCCCTGATTCCCCGGTGTGTCCGTGTCGGCCTTCTCCTGTGTTCACGCGTGGGGTGGCTGTTCGGTTCCCGTACGAGGGGACGCGGGCGGACAGTTCCGGAGAAATGCCGTGGGGGCGGCGGGCCGGGGCCCGCCGCCCCCACGGGCGGCCGTACGAGAGGAATCTCAGCTGTCGTACGTGTAGAACTTCGTGTGGTCCAGCATGTCGGCCGGGGTGACGTTGTTCCAGGGGCGCATGGTGTCGTTGAGGTCCACGACGTTGGCCGTGCCGGCGGCCGGAAGGTACGTCGAGGTGGGGTGCAGGCGCTGCCAGTCGGCCCACAGCTTGTCGATGAAGCAGTGGTGCAGCCAGAAGACGGGGTCGTTGGGCGAGACGCCGGTGGCCATCTGGCCGCCTATCCACACGTGGACACGGTTGTGGAGGTTGACGCCGCGCCAGCCCTCGAGGTTGTTGCGGAAGCCGTTGGAGGAGCTGTTCCAGGGGGCCATGTCGTAGGTGGCCATGGCGAGCACGGAGTCCACCTCGGCGCGGGTGGGCAGCGCCCGGACGCTCGTGCCCAGCTCGCGCTGGAGGAAGGGCCGGTTGTCCACCGAGACGTTGATGTTCCACTGGCCGGTGGAGTAGGCGAACGGGCCGGTGGTGACCTGGGAGTCACGGCTGCGGCCGGTGCCGCCGAGGAAGTCGGCCCCGAATATGGAGGCGGTCGTGGTGCGGTCGGCGGTCCAGTCCCAATAGGGGAGCGTCACCGAAGAATCGATTTTCTGCAGCTCCTGCTCGAACTGGATGAGGAAGCGGCGGTGCCAGGGCAGGAACGACGGCGAGCGGTGGCCGACGCGGTCGCCGGAGTCGGAGTCGCTCATGATGAACTCGTTGTGCGTGCGCACGAATTCGTCGTAGCGGCCGTTCTTCTTCAGCGCCAGCACCGCGTTGACGAAGTTGCGCTTCTCGGTGGCGGTCAGGGTCGCCTGGTTCTTGCGTACTGCCATGGGGATCGTGTCCTCTCGGGTCGGGGCGGGGTGGCCGGCAGCGGCCGGAATCAGGCGGTGGCGATCGGGACGAGCACGGCGCCCTGGAGCTTGTCGACGGCGGCGCGGGTCAGCGCCAGCGGGTCGGCGAAGGTCTGGTAGTGGTTGACGACGCTGATCCAGGTGCCGTCGGCGTTCTGCATGACGTGCAGTTCCTTGCCGTCGATGGTCACGGCGAAGCCGCCGTGGTGGGCCTGGTGGCCACCGGTGGCGGGGGCGCCGACGATGCGGCGGCCCTTGTAGGTCTCGTCGAACGCCTGCGGGCCGTGGCCGGCGTGGTCGCCGTGGCCGGAGTGGTCCATGGGCTTCGTGCCGGTCTCGGCGGTCGCGATGCCGGCCACGCCGGCCAGTGCGGCGCCGGCCACGGCGACGGCCGTGCCCCGGAGGACGAAGCGGCGAGTGACGGTCTTGGACATGGGTGTCCCCCCTCGGGATGCGGGTGGTCGGGAGCAGGGGTTGCCACGAGGCGCCGAGTACCGTTTTGGGGTGATTTCGGCGGCCGTTGGTCGTATTTCGTGATCAATCCGTGCGTGCCCGGATGCTTGCATGCGGCCGAAGAGGGGGAGAAGCGGTTGCTCTGAATACGGACATTGGGGTACATGAACGGTCAACCAATGTCAGAAGAGAAATTTCTGAGGCTTCCCGTTGTTGACGTGAATGTCAGTAAGTTCAGTGAGCAGGGCGGGTCGTTGGTGAAGGATTTACGGTCACCCGGGCCACTCGGTGACGTCTCTCACGATGTGAAGATGACGTGAACAGATCGCACACCATGGAATCCGGCCACGCCAGGACGGACCGCCGCGACGGATCCCGCGGCACATGCCGGGCCGCGGCACAGGGGGTGTCCTAGCCGTAGTGGGCGCGCAGCCTGCCGTACGCCGCGGCCGGTGCCCCGGCGCCGTCGAGGGCCAGCAGCGCCGCGCCCAGCACGGGCGGCGCGGTGACCACGCCCGGCACGGCCCGGGGCGCCCGCGCGGCCAGCCGCGCGACGACCCGCTCGTGCAGCAGCGGGTGGCGCGCCGCGAGCACACCGCCGCCCAGCACCACCGGAACCTCGGCGTCCAGCAGGTCCAGCCGCCGCAGCGCGCTCACCGCCATGGCGACGACCTCGTCGGCCTGCCGGACCACCAGCGACCGGGCGATCGCGTCCCCGGCCGAGGCCACCGCGAAGAGGACGGGCGCCAGTTCGTGCCGCCGCTCCCAGCCGATGTGCCCCAGGTGCAGGGCCTCGACGAGCTCCGGCACGCCGGCCAGCCCGAAGTGGGCGGGCAGCGCCTCGCTGAGCGCGGTGGCCTCGCCGCGGCCGTCCGCCGCCCGCGCCGCCCACCACAGCGCCTCCTCCGCCAGGACCCCGCCGCCGCCCCAGTCGCCGGAGATCCGCCCCACCGCGAGGAAGCGTGCGGTCCGCCCGCCCGGCGCGATCCCCGAGCAGTTGATGCCCGCCCCGCACACGACGGCCACCCCCGCCCGCTCGCCCGCGTCCGGCAGCCCCGCGCGCAGCAGGGCGAAGGTGTCGTTGGCGACCGTGACCGTACGGCCCCACCCGTACGCCGCGATCTCCGCGGCCAGCCGCTCCTCCTCCACCGGCAGGTCGGCGTTCGCCAGGCACGCCTGGACGTGGGCCACCCGGCCCGCGGCCCGGGGCCCGGCCCGCTCGACCGCCCGCGCGACCACGGCCGCCAGGCCGGCCACCGCCCGTGCGGCGCCCTCCGCCACCGGCTGGAAGCCGGCGCCGCGCGCCGCGCCGAGCACCGTGCCGTCGGCGTCCACCAGCACCACGTCGGTCTTGCTGTTGCCCGCGTCGACGGCGAGCAGCGCACCGCTCACACCCACGCGAGGTGCTCCCGGTTGTGGGCGAGGAGAGCGTCGGTCAGCCGGTCCGCGGAGTCGCTCTGGCCGACGAGCGGATGGGCCAGCAGGGCCCGGAACACCCGGTCCCGGCCGCCCTTGAGCGCCGCCTCCAGGGCCAGGTGCTCGTACGCCGTCACCCCCGCGACCAGCCCCGCGAACAGGGGCTCCAGCGGCCGTACGGGCAGCGGGCGCGCACCCTGCCCGTCCACGGTCGCCGGTACCTCGACGACCGCGTCGTCGGGCAGGAAGGGCAGGGTGCCGTTGTTGAGCGTGTTGACCACCTGGACGTCGCCGGTGCCCGACAGCAGCGAGGACGTCAGCGCGACCGCCGCCTCCGAGTAGAAGGCGCCGCCCCGCTTCGCCAGCAGCGCCGGCTTCTCGTCCAGCGCCGGATCGCGGTACATCGCCAGCAGTTCCCGTTCCATGTCCGCCACTTCGGCCGCCCGCGAGGGCCTGGTCCGCAGCTCCTCGACGACGGCGTCGTGCCGGTAGAAGTAGCGCAGGTAGTAGGAGGGCACGACCCCCAGCCGGTCCAGCAGCGCGCGCGGCATGCGCAGGTCGGCCGCGATGGCCTCGCCGTGCTCGGCGAGCAGCCGGGGCAGGACGTCCCGGCCGTCCACGCGCACGGACCGCTCCCAGGTGAGGTGGTTCAGGCCCACGTGCTCCAGCGTCACCTCCCGGGGATCCACGCCGAGCAGCGTCGCGAACTTCCGCTGGAAGCCGATGGCCACGTTGCACAGCCCGACGGCGCGGTGCCCGGCCGTCAGCAGGGCGCGGGTGACGATCCCGACGGGGTTGGTGAAGTCGACGATCCAGGCGGCGGGGTTGCGGCGGCGCACCCGCTCGGCGATGTCCAGTACGACGGGGACGGTGCGCAGCGCCTTCGCCAGACCTCCCGCACCCGTGGTCTCCTGCCCGACGCAGCCGCACTCCAGGGGCCAGGTCTCGTCCTGGTGGCGGGCCGCCTGGCCGCCCACGCGCAGCTGCAGCAGCACGGCGTCGGCGCCGTCGGCGGCCGCGTCCAGGTCGGCGGTCCAGGAGACGCGGGCCGGGTGGTCCTGCCGGGCGAGGATCCGCCGGGACAGCGCGCCCACCGGCTCCAGGCGTTCGGCGTCCGGGTCGACGAGCACCAGCTCCGTCACCGGCAGCGTGGCGCGCAACCGGGCGATGCCGTCGACGAGTTCGGGGGTGTAGGTGGAGCCGCCCCCCACCACTGCGAGCTTCAACCCTTGACTCCTGTCGGTGTGACGCCTTCGACGAAGCGTGGCATGGCGGTACTTCCTTCGGGATGAGGATGCGGGGAAGTGACGCGATGGACGTACGGCGGTACTGGACGGAGGGCTGTGCTGGACGGAGGGCCAGGGCGTGTCAGAGGAGGGACGTACGGCGAGGGGCTGGGCGGCCGGAAGGGGACGTTCAGGTGGTGTCGAAGACTGTGTCGCGGGCGGCGGCCAGCGCGCCGTACAGCGCGCCAGCCAGGACGGGGGAGCCCTCGACGCCGCTCAGCCGCAGCCGCGGCCGGGGCAGTGCCAGCCCGGTCAGCTCGTCCTCGACCAGCTCGCGCAGCCGCTCGCCGCCGGCCCGGCCGACCTCGCCGCCGAGCACCACCAGCTCGGGGTCGACGACGGCGACGATCGCCGCCAGCCCGGTGGCGACGCGTGCGGCGAGCGCGGCGAGGAAGTCCTCGCCCGCGCCCGGGGTGGAGGCCGCGAGGAGCAGGGCCTGGGGGGCCGTCGGGGCGTCGATGCCGTGCTCGCGGGCCAGGGCGGCCACGGCCGCCGAGCCCACGAGCATCTGGAAGCCGCCCCCGCCGTCCGGGCCGGCGGTGGCCTCGGGGCCGCCGCGCGCGAGCGGGGCGCCGGGCAGCGGCATGTAGCCGACCTCGCCCGCGCCGCCGGTCGCGCCGCGCAGCAGCCGCCCGCCGAGGACGATGGCGGCGCCCACGCCCTCGTCGATCCACAGCAGGACGTAGTCGTCGGCGTCGCGGGCCGCGCCGCGGTGGCGCTCGGCGAGGGCGGCGAGGTTGACGTCGTTCTCGATGACGACGGGCGTGCCGAGGAGCGCGGCGAGTTCGGCGCGCAGGGCGGGCGCCTGCCAGCCGGGCAGGTGCGGGGCGTAGCGCAGCGTGCCGGTGCGGGGGTCGAGGGCGCCGGGGGTGCCGATGACCGTGTGCCGCAGGGCGGCCCGGCCGAGCCCGGCGGCGGCCAGGGCGCCGTCCACCGCCTCGGCCGCCGGCTCGCGCACCCGCTTGTTCGTGGCGGGGGCGGCGACGCGGTGTTCGCCGGTGACGGTGCCGGTGATGTCCGCGACGGCGGCGGTGATGCCCTTCTCGTCGACGGCGAGGCCGGCCACGTGCGCGGCGGTGGGCTCGATCTCGTAGAGCTGGGCGTTGGGCCCGGGGCGGCCGGTGACGTTGCCGGTGACGCGGACCAGGCCGGCGGCCGTCAGCCGGCCGAGCAGCTGGGAGGCGGTGGGCTTGGACAGGCCGGTCAGCTCGCCGAGGCGGGTGCGGGTGAGCGGGCCTTCCTCGAGGAGGAGGTCGAGCGCGGCGCGGTCGTTCATGGCCCGCAGGACGCGGGGCCTCCCGGGGACTCCGGCTCCGGCCATGGCTGTGCACCCGTCTGTGAGGGTCCGACAGGGAACTGTAAGGAAAGTTTCCTAATGGCGGAGGGACGCTATTGCGCGCCTCGGCGGGCCGTCAAGAGGCCGGGACCCGCCACCGCGCGCCGTGGCGCCCGGAGGCCGGCGACCGCGAAAATCAGGCGACGGCCCCCACCCGCCGCTGTTAGTTTCCTGCCACATGGAACAACTCGGCGAAAACGCCATACGCGCCTCCTTCGTGAACTGCTCGAAGGGCGAGGCGCGCAGGATCAGCCTGCCCAAGGGGCTGGCCGAACTCCCCTGGGCGGACCTGGACTTCCTCGGCTGGCGTGACCCGGGTGCGCCGGACCGGGGCTACATCGTCGCCCTGCGGGGCGGCGAACCCGTCGGCATCACCCTGCGCGTGCCGCAGGGCGGCCCCCGCAGCATGGCCAAGACCACCATGTGCTCCGTGTGCCTGACCGGCCACGCCGGCTCGGGCGTCTCGCTGCTCGCCGCCCGCAAGGTCGGTGCCTCCGGCCGCGACGGCAACACCGTCGGCACCTACATCTGCACGGACCTGGCCTGCTCCCTGTACGTACGGGGCAAGAAGGTGCCGGAGGTGACCATGCGGTACAAGGAGTCGCTCACGGTGGAGGAGCGCGTGGCCCGGATGACGGGCAACCTCGACGCGTTCCTGGACAAGGTCTTCCAGGAGCAGGGCTCGCCGGTGAGCTGAAACGGCCGGCCGACGTTGAAAGCGGCCGACATGGTCGGCGCTGAACGGTCGGTGCTGAAACGGCCGGCGCCGAAACCGCGCGGTCGGCGCGCATACGCAAGGGCCCCCTCGCCACATCGGCGGCGAGGGGGCCCTTGCGTCCTGCGCGTCCCGCGCGTCACTTGCCTATGGGGACTCCCGGCGTGACCGGCGGGATCGGTGTCGTCGCCTGGGACTGCGGGGACGTGGGGTTCGCCAGCGCGGACGGGGCCGCGACGGCGGCCGCCGGATCCGAGATGACCACGGTCTCCAGGTCCGGGTCGAGCGGGCGGCCCACGATGCGGATGCCCTCCGCGTCCAGCGCCCGCTTGATGCGCCAGCGCAGCTCGCGCTCCACCCCGACGGCCTTGCCCGGCATCGTCTTCACCGAGACCCGGATGATCACCGAGTCGAGGTAGATCGCGTTCAGGCCGAGCACCTCGACCGGCTCCCACAGCCGCTCGCTCCACGGCTCGGCCTTGCGCATCTCCTCGCCGGTCCGGGTGATCACCTCGCGCACCCGGTCCAGGTCCTCGTCCGCCCGCACCTGGACGTCGACGCCCGCGGTCGCCCAGCCCTGGCTGAGGTTGCCGATCCGCTTGACCTCGCCGTTGCGCACGTACCAGATCTCGCCGTCCACGCCGCGCAGCTTGGTCACCCGCAGGCCGACCTCGATCACCTCGCCGGAGGCCACCCCGGCGTCGATCGTGTCGCCGACCCCGTACTGGTCCTCGAGGATCATGAAGACGCCGGAGAGGAAGTCGGTGACCAGATTGCGCGCGCCGAAACCGATGGCGACACCGGCCACACCCGCGCTGGCCAGCAGCGGAGCAAGGTTGATCTTGAGTACGGAGAGGACCGTCAGGGCCGCCGTTCCCATGATCACGAACGAGGCGACGCTGCGCAGCACCGAACCGATGGCCTCCGAGCGCTGCCGCCGCCGCTCGGCGTTGACCAGCAGGCTGCCCAGGGCGGTGCCGTCGACCGCCTGGGCGGTGCGGTTCATCCGCGCTATGAGCTTGGTGATGGCGCGTCGGATCAGGTGCCGCATGGCCACCGCGATCAGCAGGATCAGGATGATGCGCAGGCCGTTGCTGAGCCAGACGGACCAGTTCTGCTCGACCCAGCCCGCGGCGTCGTTCGCCGTGCGTTGGGCCTCGTCCAGGGACGTGGGACGAGGCGTCGAGTCTGCGGCCAGGGCAGCGGACCAGAACACAGCAGGAATCCTCCGGTGTGGGGCGGACCCGCGACGAGGAGCGATGCGGGCGATCCACCACACTAACGGGGCAGGCAAGGTGCCCCGTTGTTCTGTTCGATACAGGACCGCTCTTGCGCGGGGATGGCCGTGGTGGGTCCGGCAGTGCTCCCCGGTGTGCTCCAAAACACCTGAGACCCGTTACTCAGTGATGGTGGCGCCGGTGGCGGGGGCCAGGGGACACTTGCAGGAGATCGTCCCGGCGCGAGCCACGCGCCGCCGGCGTACAAGGAGGCACCCGTGCCGCATGTCCTGGTCCTCAACGCGTCGTACGAGCCGCTCGGCGTCGTACCGCTCCGCCGCGCGCTCATACTCGTCCTCAATGAGAAGGCCATCAGCCTCGAGGACTCCGGCGCCTATCTGCACAGCGCGTCCTGCACCGTCCCCGCCCCCAGCGTCGTCAGGCTGAAGCGCTTCGTGCGGGTGCCCTTTCGGGGCCCCGTCCCGCTCACCCGCCGTGCCCTCTTCGCCCGCGACGGCGGGCGCTGCGCCTACTGCGGTGGCGTCGCAACCAGCGTCGACCACGTCGTCCCGCGCAGCCGAGGCGGCCAGCACGCCTGGGAGAACGTGGTCGCGGCGTGCCGTCGCTGCAACCACGTCAAGGCCGACCGGCACGTCGCCGAGCTCGGCTGGCGGCTGCGTCACCAACCCGCGCCGCCGTCCGGCCTGGCCTGGCGGATCATCGGCACGGGCCATAGGGATCCGCGCTGGCTGCCGTACCTGGAAGCCTACGGCGCGGAGGACGCGATGGCCCGGATCGACGGCATTTCCGCCTGAGATCACCGGGCCATCGTCGTCTGCGGGGCGCTGGCGTCCCGGACGCGGCGATGACCCGGTCTCAGCGCGCCTGCTCGCCCTTTCCGGGCTCCCGCACGGCGTACGCCTCCACCTGCCACAGCGAGTAACCGAAGCGCGTGGCCCGCTTCTCGCCCTGGACGCGCACGAAGCGCGCGTCCGGCGCGTCCATGCGCACGGCCTCCACGCCGCCCTTGCCGTCGGCGACGGCGGCCGCGTCGCGCCAGGTGCGGCCGTCCGGGGAGACCTGGACGCGGTAGCGGGCCGGGTGGGCCTCCTGCCAGTGCAGGACGAGCCGGCCCAGCCGGACCGGGCGGGCCAGCTCCAGCTGCCACCAGGCGTCGTCCCGGGCCGGTGAGGACCAGCGGGTGCGCGGGTCGCCGTCGAGCGCCGCGGAGGCCGGGAAGCGGGAGGTCTCGTCGCCGGAGGAGGCCGCCCGGCCGCCCGGCGCCAGGTCCGGTCCCCCGGTCGGCGGAAACGCCCGGACGGTTACGGTCCGCTCCTGTCCAGCGAGGCTGACGGGCACCGCGAACACCCGGCCCGGGCTCCCGGCCGGCACGGTCAGCTCGATCCGGGCCGTGGTGACGCCTCCGCGCACCGCGGACAGCTCGGCCGGGGCCTTGACCGTCACCCCGTCGGGCACCTTGACGGTGAGCTTCTCGTGCACCGCCTCCGGGCGCTGGTTGATCATCCGGGCCTCGATGACGGCCGGTCTGCCGCCGGTCTCCGCGTCCACCTCGCCCTGCCCGACCTCGAAGACGGCCGTGCGGGTGTCGGCGTACCAGGGGGTGAGCTCGTGCACGGCCGGCGGGGCCGTCGCCGCGTCCCCGCTCCACACCACCCGCAGCGCGTCCGCCCGCAGCCCCTTGCCCGGCACCTGCGTCCAGCCGCCGGCCTCCACGGGCCCCAGCGGCTGCCAGCCCTTGACCGGGTCGTGCGCCTCGACGGTGCCCGTCGGCCGCCTCCCCTGCCCGGGCTCGGTGAGCAGGGTGACGACGGTCAGCGGGTGCGGCTCGGGCAGCCGTACGGACAGCGGTTCGCCGGGCTTCGGGCGGAGGGCGGTGGACGGGTCGCCGTCGGTGGCCCGGCCCGCCGTGCGCAGCGGCCGGTCCACCCCGGTCCAGCCGTTGGCCCGGGCCAGGGCCTGGTCCAGGAAGGGCGTCAGCACGCCCGTGCCCACGGTCACCCGGTCCTGGCCGATCCGCCCGCGCAGCCGCTGGACGTCCAGCTGGGCCCGCCAGGCCCCGGCGCCGTCGCCGCGCGCCTGGGCGGTGAGCATGTCCACGGCCCGCACGCCCGCCTCGCCGTGCCGGGCCAGCTGCTCCAGCCACGGCCGCACCTCCGCGCCGAGGGCGGGGGAGAGCTTCTCGCGCGCCGAGGCCATGGTGCGGAAGGCGGCCCGCAGCTTCTCCGCGGCCCCCTCCAGCCTGCCGGTGTCGGAGCCGGCCAGCGCCGCCCAGAAGTCGTCCAGCAGCGGGCGCAGGTACGCCGACTCCTCGCCGCCCAGCACGGAGGAGGCGTCGTTGCCGGCGAGCGCCCGCAGTGCCTCGCGGGCCTGGCCGTCACCGCCCGCGAGGTCGTCGACGGCGGCCCGCCAGGACTCCTCGGGCCGGTATCCGCGCGGGTTCCAGGCGTAGTCGGCGGTGGTGAACAGCGGGATGCGGGACGCGGTCGGCTGGGCCGAGGCGTTGGCGAGCAGCGCGGCCGAGCCGGTCGCGACGGCCGGCTCGCGGCCGGTGTAGGGGCCGAGGAAGATACGGTCCTGCGCGAAGTCGTTGACCGGGTAGTTGTCCATGGTCACCAGCGGGTGGCCGAAGGCCGCGCGGGCGTCGGACAGTTCGCCGCCGGTGATGGTCTTGGGCACCACCCCCACGCCCGTCCACGCCACCTCCACGCGCGGGTCCAGCGCGTCGGCCAGCGCCCTGCGGAAGGCGGTGCGGCCGTCCTGGTAGTACTCGGTGGGCAGCAGCGACAGGGGGGCCGCCGCGTCGTCCTTGGCGGCCAGGTGCCGGGCCAGCTCGCCCGCCACCTTCGCCTGCGCCTTGGCCGCCGCCTTGGGGCCCGAGCCGAACGCGTCGGCGTCCGCGTCGCAGTGCCACTCGCTGTAGCTGACGTCCTCGAACTGCAGCTGGAAGGCGCGCACCCCCAGCGCCCACATGGCGTCGACCTTGCGCTTGAGCGCCCGCATGTCCCCGGCCGAGGAGAAGCACATGGCCTGTCCCGGGGAGACCGCCCAGCCCAGCGTCACATGATTGCGACGGGCCCGGTCGGCCAGCTCCCGGAACTCCGCGCGCTGTGTGGCGGGGTACGGGTCGCGCCAGCGGGCCTGGCGGTAGGGGTCGTCGCCGGGCGCGTAGAGATAGCGGTTGAGCTTGTTGCGGCCCATGAAGTCCAGCTGGGCGAGCCGCTGCGGCTGCGACCAGGGCCTGCCGTAGAAGCCCTCGGTGACGCCGCGCACCGCCGTGACGGGCCAGTCCCGGATCACCGCGCCCGCGAAGCCCCGCCCGCCGTCCCGCTCCACCACCAGCTGGCGCAGCGTCTGCGCGGCGTGGAAGAGCCCGTCGGTGCCCATGCCCGCCAGCGCCACCGCCGGCCGGCCGCCCGCGGTGCCCGTCGCCAGGCGGTAGCCGCCCCGGGGCAGGTCGGCGATGGGGCCCGCGCCCA
The DNA here is from genome assembly GCF_040932295.1 of Streptomyces sp. C36. Lineage (NCBI taxonomy): Bacteria > Bacillati > Actinomycetota > Actinomycetes > Kitasatosporales > Streptomycetaceae > Streptomyces > Streptomyces sp. C36. The sequence continues at coordinate 215,037 of NZ_JBFQGI010000002.1, forward strand.
GCGACCGCAGGGCGTCCTCGGCCGCCTGCCCGCCCGCGTAGACGATGAGCCCGGCCGGCGGCGGGGTGCCGCCGGGCTGGGCGTCGACGACCGTGCGGGCGCCCGCGGTGCGCAGGACCTCGCGCAGCGCCTCGATGGCGTGGGGGTCGGTGCCCTGCTCGGCCATCAGGGTGACCTCGTCACCCACCCGGACGTACGAGCCCTGGGCGCGTGCCGCCTGGGGGCGCGGCCAGACGGGCGGGAGGCCGCCCGTGCTCTCCTGGTCGGGGGCGTCCGGGCCCGGGGCGCCGGCGGCCGGCGAGGGTCCGGGGTCGGCCAGGGCGTCGCCGGCGTTGCCGAGCAGCCCGCCGAGAAGGGCGGCCGCGAGGACGGTGACCCCGGCCCGCCGGGGGCGGCCGGCGGCGGAGGGGAGGACCCTGCCCAGCCGGCCCGTGCCGAGGGTGCGGCCGGGCCGCCGCCGGTCGCCGCCGTCGTGTCCGTACGACGCGTGTCCGTACGGCTCGTGCCCGCACGCGTCGTGTGCGTACGAGGGGTCGTCGCCCGGGAACCGCACGGCCTTCTCCTTGCCCCTGGTGTCACGCCCGTGAGCGATGAGCCCATCACCAGGTGATGGGCGTGTCAACGCAGCTGCCCGAACTGCCGGTAATGCCCCACGGGTCACGGAAGGAAGCCGAAGCGGAACCGAAAGCGAAGCCTCCCGAAGGGGCGTCAAAGCGACATCGGGGAACGGAAGGTGTCGATGGCCGCGGCGGATGGGTAGGGCATCAGGCGACCGGCCCGGGCGACCACGGAGGTATCGATGGGCAGAGCGCGCCTTGCCGAACTGCACGGTGTCGCCACCACCTACGAGCCCGCCCCCGGCCACAGCGCCCGGGTCGCCGAGGACACCGTCGTCGCGGTCCTCGCCGCCCTGGGCGTCGACGCCTCCACCCCCAGGGCCGTCCACGACGCCCTCGAGGCCCACGGGGCCGCCGTGCGCGGGCGCCTGCTGCCCCCGGCCGTCGTCCTCCGCCAGGGCCACAAGCGGAATCTGCCGGAGCTCCCCGGGGGCACGTCGCTGCGCGTCGACACCGAGGACGGCGACAGCCTGGAGTGGGACGGGTCGGCGCCCCTGCCGCTCGGCGGCCACCTCCTGCGCGCCCAGGCGCCCGACGGCCGCGCCGCGCGCGCCCCCCTGATCGTCGCCCCCGGCCGGCTGCCCGTCCCCGACGGACGCGGCCACGGCTTCCTCGTCCAGCTCTACTCCCTGCTGTCCGCGCGCTCCTGGGGCATGGGCGACCTCGGCGACCTGGCCGAGCTCGCCGCCTGGGCGGGCCGCTCCTTCGGCTCCGACTTCGTCCAGGTCAACCCCCTGCACGCGGCCGTCCCCGGACCGCCCACCGACCCCTCGCCCTACCGGCCCTCCTCCCGCCGCTTCCCCGACCCGGTCCACCTGCGGGTGGAGGCGGTCCCCGAGTTCGGCTACCTCACCGGAGCCGCCCGCCAGGAGGCCGACGCCCTCCTGGCCCGCGCCGCCGGGCTGCGCGACGGCGTGCTGCGGCACGGAGAGCTGATCGACCGGGACGCCGTGTGGGAGCTCAAGCGGCGGGCGCTGGAGCTGCTGCGCGCCGTGCCGCAGGGCCCCGGCCGCCGCGCCGCGTACTGCGACTTCCTCGCCGAGCAGGGCCAGGCCCTCGACGACCACTCCACCTGGTGCGCGCTGGCCGAGGTGCACGGCCCCGACTGGCACACCTGGCCCGCAGGCCTGCGCGACCCCCGCTCGGCCCGCACCGCCCGCGCCCGCGGCGAGCTGCTGGACCGCGTCGACTTCCACTGCTGGCTGGCCTGGCTCACCGACGAGCAGCTGGCCGCCGCCCAGCGGACGGCCCGCGCCGCCGGGATGCGCGTCGGGCTCGTCCACGACCTGGCCGTCGGCGTCCACCCCTCGGGCGCCGACGCCTGGGCGCAGCAGGACGCCTTCGCCGCCGGGATGTCCATCGGCGCGCCCCCCGACGCCTTCAACTCCCGGGGCCAGGACTGGGGCCTGCCGCCCTGGCGCCCCGACGCCCTGGCCGCCACCGGCTACGCCCCCTACCGCGAGCTGCTGCGCGGGCTGCTGCGGCACGCGGGCGCCCTGCGCGTCGACCATGTGATGGGGCTGTTCCGGCTGTGGTGGGTGCCCCAGGGCTACGAGCCCCGGCGCGGGGCGTACGTCCGCTACGACGCCGAGGCCATGCTCGGCGTCCTGGCGCTGGAGGCGCACCGGGCGGGCGCGGCCGTCATAGGCGAGGACCTGGGCACGGTCGAGCCCGGGGTGCGCGAGACGCTCGCCGAGCGGGGGGTGCTGGGCACGTCGGTGCTGTGGTTCGAGCGCGACTACGCCGGCGGCGCCGCACGGCCCGAGCCGCTGGAGCCGGAGCGCTGGCGGGCCGGCTGCGTGGCCACCGCCACCACCCACGACCTGCCGAGCACCGCGGCCCGGCTCACCGGGGACCATGTGGAGCTGCGGCACCGCCTGGGGCTGCTGGACCGGCCGCTGGCCGTCGAGCAGCGCGAGGACGCCGCGGGGGTGGCGGAGTGGCTGGCGCTGTTCGGCCGGCTGGGGCTGCTGCCGGAGGGGCCGGGCGACGAGGAGGCGGCCGTCAGGGCGGTCCACCGCTTCCTGCTGCGCACCCCCGCCCGCCTGGTCGGCGTGTGGCTGCCGGACGCCGTGGGGGACCGCCGCCCGCAGAACCTGCCGGGCACCTGGGATCAGTACCCGAACTGGCGGCTGCCGGTCGCCGACGCCGCCGGGCGTCCGCTGTCCCTGGAGGAGCTGACGGCCTCGCCCCGGCTGCACGCGCTGATGGAGGACCTCCGTGAACAGGGGGGCGACCAGGGAGGCGGGGCAGGCGGACGCCGATAGGCCACCCCGGGCGCGCGCGGTCGGCGGCTGTCCGATACGTTGAGGCCGTGAGCAATAAGGTCAACAAGAACGCCGTGCGCGCCGGTGCCATCTCCGCCGGCACGATGCTGATGCTGCTGATGTCGTCCCCCGCGTTCGCGCTCACCCGCGACGACGGTGACGACCCGGGCCCGGGCCTGAGCGTGATCGACACGATCGGCCTCTACGTGGTCGCTCCGATCGTCCTCTTCCTGGTCATCGCGGGCCTGACCATGGTCCTGGCCAAGGGCTCGGACAACCCCCGTACGCACGCCGCCAGCACCCACCACCCGCGCGCCTAGCGCCGAGGCCCAGCGCTCCACGCCGTACCACGCCGGCCATGACTCCGCTCCGGAGTCATGGCCGGTTTTTTGCTGCCCCGCTCCGGGGCCGGGCGAGGTGGAACGATCATCTTTATGTCGCCTTTAACTTACGCTGACGTAACCTACGGGGCCGTAAGTAACTGTTGGTAAGCCGCCCCACCCCCAGGAGCCGTCCGTGACCATCGCCCCCTCCCTGCACGGCGACTCGGCCGTATGGAGCGACAGCCGGCTGCTGTACGCCCTCGAAGAGGTCGTCGAGACCGAGCTCAACCGGCACCTGAAGGTGGCGAAGGAATGGATGCCGCACGAGTACGTGCCGTGGAGCGACGGCCGTAACTTCGACGGCGTCATGGGCGGCGAGGCCTGGGCCCCCGAGCAGTCGAAGGTGACGGAGATCGGGCGCACCGCCCTGATCGTCAACCTGCTGACCGAGGACAACCTCCCCAGCTACCACCACGAGATCGCCTCGCTCTTCGGCCGCGACGGCGCCTGGGGCACCTGGGTGCACCGCTGGACGGCGGAGGAGGGCCGGCACGGCATCGTGATGCGGGACTACCTGCTCACCTCGCGCGCCGTGGACCCGGTCGCGCTGGAGCGGTTCCGCATGCAGCACATGTCGGAGGGGTTCGAGTCCGACAACCGGCACAGCATGCTGCACTCGATCGCCTACGTCGCCTTCCAGGAGCTGGCCACCCGCATCTCGCACCGCAACACCGGCCACCACTCCGGTGACCCGGTCTGCGACCGCATGCTCGCCCGCATCGCCACGGACGAGAACCTGCACATGGTCTTCTACCGCAACCTGCTCGGGAAGGCCTTCGAGCTGGCGGGCGACCAGACGATGTGCGCGGTGCGCGACGTGGTGACCGACTTCCGGATGCCCGGCCACGGCATCCCCGGATTCGAGCGCGCCGCCGCCCAGATCGCCATCGGCGGCATCTACAACCTGCGCATCCACCACGACGACGTGCTCCAGCCGGTGCTGCGCTTCCTGAAGGTCCTGGACATCACGGGCCTCGGCCCGGAGGGCCTGCGCGCCCAGGAGGAGCTGGGGCTGTTCATGGGCGGCCTCGACGACCAGGCGAGGAAGTTCGACGAGAAGCGCGAGGCGCTGCTGGCCCGGCGCCGGGCCCGGGCGGAGAAGGCCTGACAACGCCGAGGGCGCCCCGGACCGAACGGTCCGGGGCGCCCTCGCGTGTGTGGCCTCAGACGGCCGCGGCGGCGTCCGCGGCCTGGGCCTTCAGGGCCCGCTCGACGCCCGCGCGGGACTCGGTGACCAGGCGGCGCAGCGCCGCGTTCGGCTCGGCCGAGGCCAGCCAGGCGTCCGTGGCGTCCAGGGTGGCCTGGGAGACCTGCAGCGCGGGGTAGAGGCCGACCGCGATCTGCTGGGCGATCTCGTGGCTGCGGCTGTCCCAGACGTCCTTGACCACCGCGAAGTACTTCTCGGCGTAGGAGGCGAGCAGCTCGCGCTGGTCGGCCTGCTGGAAGCCGCCGATGACCGACTCCTGCACCGCGTTGGGCAGCTTGTCCGACTCCACGACCGAGGCCCAGGCGCGCTCCTTCGCCTCGGCCGTCGGGCGCGCGGCCCGGGCCCAGGCGGCGTGCTCCTCGCCCGCCGAGGTCCTGTCGCGCTCCAGCTCGGCGGCGATGGCCGCGTCGTCGGCGCGGCCCGTCGCGGCGAGCCGGCCCAGCAGGTCCCAGCGCAGCTCGGTGTCGACGACCAGGCCCTCGACGGTCTCGGTGCCGTCCAGCAGGCCGGACAGCAGGCCCAGCTGCTCGTCGGTGCGGGCGGTGGCGGCGAAGGCCCGGGCCCACGCCAGCTGGTGGTCGCTGCCGGGCTCGGCCGCGCGCAGGTGCTCGAGCGTGGCCTCGGTCCACCGCGCCAGGCCCGTCTCGCGCCAGGTCGGCGCGGCGTACAGCTCGAGCGCGGTCTTGACCTGGCGGTGCAGCGACTGCACCACGCCGATGTCGGACTCCTTGGCGATGCCCGACAGCACCAGGTCCAGGTAGTCGCGGGTGGCCAGCTCGCCGTCGCGGGTCATGTCCCAGGCGGAGGCCCAGGACAGGGCGCGGGGGAGGGACTCGACGAAGTCGCCCAGGTGCTGGGTGACGGTGGCCAGGGACTCGGCGTCCAGGCGCACCTTGGCGTACGACAGGTCGTCGTCGTTGAGCAGCACCACGGCCGGGCGGGCCGTGCCGACCAGCTGCGGGACCTCGGTCAGCTCGCCGTCGACGTCCAGCTCGATCCGGTCCTTGCGGACCAGCTTGCCGTCCTCGAGGTCGTACAGGCCGATCGCGATGCGGTGCGGGCGGAGCGTGGGCTCGCCCTGGGCGCCGGCCGGCAGCGCGGGGGCCTCCTGGCGGACGGCGAAGGAGGTGATGACGCCGGCGTCGTCGGTGGTGACGGCGGGGCGCAGGATGTTGATGCCGGCGGTCTCCAGCCACGCCTTCGACCAGGCCTTCAGGTCGCGGCCGGAGGTCTTCTCCAGCGCGCCCAGCAGGTCGGACAGGCGGGTGTTGCCGTAGGCGTGCTCCTTGAAGTACGCCTGGACGCCGGTGAAGAACGCGTCCATGCCGACGTAGGCGACGAGCTGCTTGAGGACCGAGGCGCCCTTGGCGTAGGTGATGCCGTCGAAGTTGACGAGCACGTCGTCCAGGTCGCGGATGTCCGCCATGATCGGGTGGGTGGACGGCAGCTGGTCCTGCCGGTACGCCCAGGTCTTCATGGAGTTGGCGAACGTCGTCCACGAGTGGGGCCACTTGCTGCCCGGGGCGTAGGCCTGGCAGGCGATGGAGGTGTACGTGGCGAACGACTCGTTCAGCCACAGGTCGTTCCACCACTCCATGGTGACCAGGTCGCCGAACCACATGTGGGCCAGCTCGTGGAGGATGGTCTCTGCGCGCACCTCGTACGCGGCGTCCGTCACCTTCGAGCGGAAGACGTACTGGTCGCGGATGGTGACCGCGCCCGCGTTCTCCATCGCGCCCGCGTTGAACTCCGGCACGAAGAGCTGGTCGTACTTGGCGAAGGGGTAGGCGTAGTCGAACTTCTCCTGGAACCAGTCGAAGCCCTGCCGCGTCACCTCGAAGATCGCGTCGGCGTCCAGGAACTCCGCCAGCGACGGGCGGCAGTAGATGCCCAGCGGGACGGTCTGCCCGTCCTTCTCGTACGTGCTGTGCACCGCGTGGTACGGGCCGGCGATCAGCGCGGTGATGTACGTGGAGATCCGCGGGGTCGGCTCGAAGCGCCAGACGTTGTCCGCGGGGCGCTCCGGGGTCGGCGAGTTGGAGATCACGGTCCAGCCCTCGGGGGCCTTCACGGTGAACTGGAAGGTCGCCTTCAGGTCCGGCTGCTCGAAGGAGGCGAAGACGCGGCGGGCGTCCGGCACCTCGAACTGCGTGTAGAGGTAGGCCTGCTGGTCCACCGGGTCCACGAAGCGGTGCAGGCCCTCGCCGGTGTTGGTGTACGCACAGTCCGCGACGACCTTCAGTTCGTTGCGCCCGGGCACCAGGCCCGGCAGCGCGATGCGGCTGTCCCGGAAGACCTCGCCCGCGTCCAGCGCGGTGCCGTTCAGCACGACCTCGTGCACGGCCGGCGCGACCAGGTCGATGAAGGAGTCGCCCGCCTCGGCGGCCTCGAAGCGCACGGTGGTGACGGACCGGTAGGTGCCGCCCTCCTGCGCGCCGGAGAGGTCGAGCTCGATCTCGTAGGCGTCCACGGTCAGCAGGCGGGCCCGCTGCTGTGCCTCTTCGCGGGTCAGATTCGTTCCGGGCACCAGGGCATCTCCTTCACATCACGGCACATCACGACGTTCTGGGCCATCCTTCCACGCCGTCGCTGTCCGTGGCGGTCCGTACGCTGACGGCGGATGCGCCGAGGGGGCGGGCCGACCGGCCCGCCCCCTCATGACGTCGCGTCGTGGGTCAGCCGCGCAGCTCGGCGGCGACCAGCTCGGCGATCTGGACGGCGTTGAGCGCGGCGCCCTTGCGGAGGTTGTCGCCGGAGAGGAAGAGCGCCAGGCCGTGCTCCACGGTCTCGTCCGCGCGGATGCGGCCCACGTAGGAGACGTCCTTGCCCGCCGCCTGCAGCGGGGTGGGGATCTCGGACAGCTCGACGCCGGGCGCGTCCTTCAGCAGCTCATAGGCGCGCTCGACGCTGACCGGACGCTCGAAGCGGGCGTTGACCTGCAGGGAGTGGCCGGAGAAGACGGGGACGCGCACACACGTGCCGGAGACCTTGAGGTCCGGGATCTCCAGGATCTTGCGGGACTCGTTGCGGAGCTTCTGCTCCTCGTCGGTCTCGAAGCTGCCGTCGTCGACGATCGCGCCGGCCAGCGGCAGCACGTTGAAGGCGATGGGGCGCTTGTAGACGCCCGGCTCCGGGAACGCGACGGCCTCGCCGTCGTGGGTCAGCTCGGTCGCCCGGTCGGCGACCTCGCGCAGCTGGCCGTCCAGCTCGGCGACGCCCGCCAGGCCCGAGCCCGAGACCGCCTGGTAGGTGGTGGCGATCAGGGCGGTCAGGCCGGCCTCGGCGTGCAGCGGCTTGAGCACCGGCATGGCGGCCATGGTGGTGCAGTTCGGGTTGGCGATGATGCCCTTGGGGCGGTCGGCGATCGCGTGCGGGTTGACCTCGGAGACCACCAGCGGCACCTCGGGGTCGCGGCGCCAGGCGGAGGAGTTGTCGATCACGACCGCGCCCTGGCCGGCGACCTTCTCGGCCAGCGCCTTGGAGGTGGCGCCGCCGGCGGAGAAGAGCACGATGTCCAGGCCCGAGTAGTCGGCGGTGGCCGCGTCCTCGACCGTGATCTCGGTGTCCTGCCAGGGCAGCGTGGTGCCGGCGGAGCGCGCCGAGGCGAACAGGCGCAGCTCGCCGACCGGGAACTTCCGCTCGGCGAGGATGTTGCGCATGACTGCGCCGACCTGACCGGTGGCTCCGACGATTCCGATCCTCACGCGTGCTCCCTAGCTCATGTACACCACAACTGTCACCGCCGGGGACGGCGCACCCGGCTGAACGGTTCCATCATGTGGTGGTACCCGCCCCAAAAGTCCAATCCATTGTCCGGGGACCGGGACGCCGGGGCACGGCGGCCACGCCGGGGCGGGCCGTGGAGCTCAGTGGAAGGCGTCCAGATCGTCCGCGTAGTGCTCGATCGCCCGTCGGTGGCCGTGCACCCCCGGGTCGCCGCTGGTGGCCGCCACCACCTTGAGCAGGGTGGTCACGGACTCGTGGTGCTCGCCGGCGTTGTACAGGGCCATGGCGGCGAACACGCGCAGCGCCGGGTCGTCGGGGAACTCCTCCAGCCCCCGGCGCAGCGTCTCCAGCGACCGCTCGTGGCGGCCGAGCACGCGGTAGGTGCTGCCCAGCCCGAGGAACGCGCCGTGCCGGTCCTGTGCCGTGAGCCCCGGGGCGCTCAGGGCCCGCTCGTAGTACGGCACCGCCTCGGCCTCCAGCTCGAGCTTGTCGTGCGCCCAGGCCGTCTGGTAGGCGATCTCGGCGTCCTCGGGGTACCGGTCGGTCAGGGCCAGCAGCTCGCCGCGGGCCCGCTCGGTCTCCCCCTGCTCACGGAGGCGGACCGCGCGGGCGAGGGCGGCGTCCCGGTCGTCGTTCAGGGAGGCGTCATCGTTCATGGAGGTCACGCTGCCACGCCCGGCCCGGGCGGGCCAGGGCTTCGCGTCAGGCGGGCTGGGCCGCGAGTTCCTCGTCCGGGCCCTTGGCGGCGGGCGCGTCGTCGCCCGGGGCCAGGGCCCGCAGGTCCACGTAGCGGAGGGTGAGCAGGGTGAGCAGGACGGGGAGGGTGCCGCCGAGCACGAAGAACCAGACGACGAACTGCCGGCCGGAGCCGATCCCGGCCAGCGCCATGGAGACCGGCACCAGGGCGAGCGAGCCGAGCCAGTCGATGCTGAACACGCGGCCGCGCACCGCGGCGGGGACCCGCGTCTGCACCAGCGTCGACCAGTAGACGTTGCCCATGGAGGAGAAGACCCCGTAGACGGCGGCCAGCGGCAGCAGCATCCAGAAGGACGGCACGAAGACCATCAGCGCCAGCGGGGCCGCCCCGGCGGTCCAGGCGAGCAGCATCCACAGCGGGTAGTGCCTGGGCGGCCGCCGCGAGGCGAGGAAGAGCGAGCCGGCCATCGCGGAGATCCCGAGGACGGCGAGCAGGGTGCCGTAGTCCCGGGCGTCGCCGCCCAGGTCGTTGTGGATGACGAAGGGCAGCAGCACCTGCCGGGGCCCGGTCTGCAGGAGCAGCACCACGCCGGACCACACGATGAGCACCCACAGCCAGCGCTCACCGAACAGGTAGGACAGGGCCTTGCGGTAGGGGACCGGCTCCCCGTCGGCCTCCTCCCCGTCCTGTCCGCCGGCGGCCCGCAGGGGCTTGACCGACCAGGCGCACAGGGCCGCGACGCCGAAGCTCGCCGCGTCGAGCAGGATGACCGGCAGCGGGCTGAACAGCGAGATCAGCACGCCGCCGAGGGCGGGGCCGGCCATCCGGGCGGCGAGCGAGCGGACCACGGACTCCAGGGCGTTGGCCGCGTGCAGGTCCTCCTCGGGCACCAGGTCGGGGGTGAAGGCGTCGGCCGCCGGGCCGCTGACGGCGGCCGAGGCGCCCAGCACGAACGCCGCGGCCGTCAGGTGCCACACCGCCAGGTGCCCGCTCGCGTGGGCCACGGCCACCGCCGAGAGCACCGCCAGGCTCGCCACGAAGGACCACGCGATGACCGCCTTGCGCGGATAGCGGTCGGCGAGGGCGCCGCCGACGAGGACGCACGAGACCAGTCCGACCGACTCCGCGCCGACGACCATGGCCAGGTCCGAGCTGCCGCCGCCGATGGTGATGGTGATCCACGGGAGGGCGACGAGCCACACCCCGTCCCCCACCATGCTGATGACGAAGGACAGGAAGAGCAGCCGGTAGCTCTTGTGCCGCAGGGGCGCCAGCGTTTTCGACGGGGCCAGCATGGGGTTTCCCACCTCTTGGACGACGACGGACGGGAGCCGGGCCGCGGCCGCCACGGCGGTCACGACCCGGCCGGGAGCGGCCGGCCTTCCCTAGGCCACGGCCTGGATCTTCTTGCGGAGGGCGACGCGGATCTTTCGTCCGTCCGGACCGTCGATGAGCATGACCGAGGGCGTCGCGTGCGTCGTGGGAAGCTCGCGCAGCCGCTTCTGGTCCGCCACCTGCTCCTCGTAGTACTCACGGCTCGCCGGGATGACGTTCGGCCGCAGCGAGGGGATGGGGCGCTTCTCGCGGGGCCAGTCGATGACGTCGTTGCCGGGGCGGTAGTCGCCGCCGTCCGCCGGCAGCAGGGTGCGCGGCCGGTTGATGGTGAAGACGTTCTCCAGGTGTTCGAAGGCGTGCCCGACGCCCGGAGGGATCAGCAGGTACCGGCGGGGGTCCGGGGTGAAGGTGATCGCGAGATCCGCGCCGTAGCTCGGCGAGTCCACCCGGGTGTCGATCAGGTGCAGGGTCACCTGCTGGTCCCTGGGGCCGACGAAGGTCAGCCGGTCCTCCTGGCCGAGGTGGATGCCGTAGGCGTCGTGGGAGTAGCCGGTCTCGCCGTGGTCGATGAAGTAGAGCGGGTGCCGGTCGAGCAGGGCGGAGAAGCCGGACTCGGGGCCGCTGACCACGACGGGGTGACGGACCCAGCCGACGCCCATGACGCCGTCGACCGGCTCCCAGGCCTTCTCCTCCGCCTTGGGCAGGCGCTTGCGCAGTTCCACGCGGCGGATCGTTCCGTCGGCGAGCCGGACCTCGCGCGTGAGGGGGTACTCGTGCGAGATCTTGGGGATCATGCCGCGCTGCTGCGAGGCCACCAGGTCGTACCAGAGCTCGCTCGCCGGATGGGAGTTGGGCCGGTAGTACGGCAGGTCCTCCTGGGCGATGTCGAGCGGGATGTTGATGATGTCGGCGTCGGGCTGCCACTCCAGGCTGCCACGGACCCACTGCTCGGGGTCGGGGAGGAAGAGCTCGTAGGAGTTGATGGTGTTGACGAACTCCAGGCCGTCGAAGGTGTGGGCCACCCCCGGCGGAATGTAGAGGGCGCGTCGTGAGGCGGGGGACCAGACGTGCCGTTCCCGGACGCCCGCCGTGGGGGATCCCTCGCGGCAGTCGATGAAATACCCGGTGATTTCCCCGGTGGACGGCCCGAGGAACGTCAGGACGTCCGCCTGGCCGAGGTGAATTCCATAGTGACCGTAGCTGAATTCGGTCTCACCATGGAATACCAGCGTGGCCGGACGGAGCGTGGGGAAGGGGACGACGTACGAGTCCTTCCCGTTGTCGATTCGCCAGTTCTCGCGCCAGCCCAGTCCGTCGATGGAAAATGACTCGCTCACGGTGATCTCTTCTCTCGTCCCCTGTTCGGCGGCCCCGGGGCCGTTGTCGGGAGCGGGGCGCCCCGCCCGTGAGCGTGTGGAACCCTCACGGGCGGGGCGCCCCCGCGCGGTGGGTCAGCCGAGGATCTCGACGTCGTAGCCGGCCGCCTCGGCGGCCGCGCGCAGGTCCTCGACGGAGGTGGTCGGCAGCTCCTCGAAGATCTCCGTCACCATGAACTGCTTGATGCCGGCCAGGGAGGAGGAGAGCCGGGTGGCCTGCTCCGCGTCCTCGAACTTCGAGAAGGCCAGGTTCGCCATCAGCGACTGCAGGGCCTCGTCGCCGGAGGCGGCGGCCTCGCGGAGCTTGACGAGGGCCTCCTCGCTCACGCCGTCCCAGTTCGCGTCGCCCTGGGCGCCCTCGGCGTAGAGGCCGTCCAGCAGCTGCTTGGCCGGGGTCGTCACAGCGGTGTTCTCAGCCATGATTGGCTCCTTCTGGCTCGATACGGATCAACAGGACCACGGATAAGGGAAGTTCCCCGGCTTTCGCCGTTCCGTCTGTGCATGTATTCGACCAGTCGCGCAGAAGTCGGGTCAATGAAATGCCCATTGCGTTCGCTGAACCGCTCAATCGGACATGCCGATTCCCGCAGCTCCCGGCGGTCAGGCCGCCGTTGACATCGGATTGCCGCTCTCGTTCCCGCCGGAGTCCTCGGCCATGAATTCGACGGACCTGTCGATGAAGGTGCGCAGTTCCGCCGGCATCTGCCGGCCCCGGCGCCAGACGATCTGGGTGAAGACCTCGAAGGGCGGCGACCAGTCGAGCGCGACCAGCGAGCCGGCGGCGATCTCGTCGGCCACCGCGACGGCGGGCAGCAGGGCCACGCCCAGCCCGGCGCGCATGCCGCGCTTGGTGGACTCGATGGTGCCGAAGCCCAGCACGCCGGCCGGGCCGCCCCGTACCCGCCGCACGGCGGTCTCGAACAGTTCGCGGTAGCCGCTGCTCTCCTCGGGGGCCAGGACGGGCACCCGCGCCAGGTCCTTGGTGGTCACCGGCCGCACCGCGGCCAGCGGATGGGACGGCGGGGCGACCAGGAGCAGGGGAGCGGGCCCGAGCACTGTGGCGCGCAGGCCCGGGTGCTCTCCCCTCGGCGCCGGCAGGAAGCCCGCGTCCAGGGTGCCCTGGCGCACCGCCCGCAGGGTCTCCGCGCAGGGAGTGGGCCGCAGCACGACCTCGAGCCGGGGGTAGCGGCGGTGGAAGAACTCGAGCAGCGGAGGCATGCGGTACGAGATGACGCTCTCGGTGGTGCCCACCGTCAGGGTGCCGGACACGAGCCCGGCGCCCGCCGTCGCCGTGCGCGCCTCCTCGGCCAGCGACAGCATCCGCTCGGCGTACGGCAGCAGGCGCTGTCCGGCGGGAGCCAGGACGACCCCGCCCGGCAGGCGCTCGAAGAGGCTGACCCCCAGCGAGTTCTCGAGCCTTTTGATCTGTCCGGTGACGCTGGACTGCGCGTACTTGAGCTCGGCGGCGGCCCGGGTGAAGCTCAGGAGGGTGGCCACCTTGTGGAAGGCGGCGAGCTGCCGGATGTCCATGTGTTCTCCTTTCACGCAAGAGGAGCCACGGGAAGGTGCGGTGCCGGCCGGCGCTTCAGCGGCCTCCGCCGACTTCCAGGACGGCTCCTGTCGTATAGGACGAGGCGTCGGACAGCAGGAACCAGACGGCCTCCGCGACCTCGCCGGGCTTCCCGGCGCGCCCCAGCGGCACGTCGTGCCACGGAGGGCAGGCGCTCCCGGACGCGCCGCCGTTCCCGCCCCGGCCGTTCTCGATCACTCCCGGGGCCACGGCGTTGACCCGGATCCCCTCCGCCGCGAGCTCCTGAGCCGCTCCCCGGGTGTGGGCGTTGACGGCCGCGTGGAGGGCCGCGCCGTGCACGGAGAGGAATCCGCCGCCGGTGCGGGCGTCGAGCGAGGAGACGTTGACGACGGCGCCGCCGGCGCCGCCGCGGGAGACGGACATGCGGTGGGCGGCCTCACGGGTGCACAGCAGCACGCTGCGCAGCACGGACCGGTACGCGGCGTCGGCCTGCTCGATGCTCAGGTCGCCGATCCGGGCCGGGAGGCCGGTCGCGCGGGCGTGGTTGACCACGCCCGTCACCGGGCCCAGGGTGGCCGTGGCCGTGTCGAAGAGGCGCTCCACGTCGCACTCCTCGGAGGTGTCCGCGCGGACCGCCAGGGCCTGGCGGCCGGCGTCGCGGACCGTGCGCACCAGCGCGTCGGCCCGGCGGCGGTGGTGCAGATAGCCGACGCACACGGAGTGGCCCAGGCCCGCCGCCCGCTGGGCGACGGCGGCTCCGATGCCGAGACCGTCGGCGGTGACGATGATCAATGCGGCTCCCGGGCTCCGGTCGTCGACGGCACCTGCCGGCTGTGGGGCGTGTCCGCCCCAGGGGGTGTCCGCCCTAGTCCCAGATGTTCCCCGGCCCCGGCGAGGGGTCCTGGCCGGGAGCGGGCGCGGTGCCGGCGGAGAGGGGGGAGGCGGCCGGGACGCCGGGCCGGGCCGCGTGGGCCACGGGCAGCTGGGTGACGGCGACGGCCGCCGCGGTGAGCAGAGCGGCGGCCAGGCTGCGCTGAAGACGGCGACGGGTTCTCATCGGAATCCTCCGTGGGGGTCTCGCGGGCCCTGGGGGTGGCCCGCGTGGGACCGATACTCGAGGAGGAGGCGCAGTGGAACCAATGGTTCTAGGCTGGCGTGGCCTCGCCTGGCGAGTAGTTGCCACCTGCCACCTGCCGCACGTCCACGGGGGGATTAGGTCGATGGAGCCGTTCACTCTTGACGATGTGTCCGTCGCGGTATACCGCCTCTACATCATGCGTCCGGAGATCGAATCGGGGCGCATACCCGTGGCCCTGGGCCTTCCGGAGGAGCGGACGAAAGAGGCCGAACGGAAGCTGCGGCTCGCCCAGCTGCTGCAGCCCACGCCGGCCGGGGGATGGGTCGCGGTCAGCCCGGAGACGGCCGCCGACACCCTGCTCGCCGAGGCGGAGCAGAGCGTCCTGGAGCACCGGTCCCGCATCGCCGCCGTCCGCGTCGGGCTCGGGGCCTGGTCCGGTTCCTACATGGAGGCCAGGAGCATGCGGTCCGTGAAGGACCGCATCGAGGTGGTCCGCGGGGTCGAGGCGATCCGCGCGGTCATCGACGACCTGGCGCGCACCTGCACCGACAGCGTCGACGCGATGGTCCCCGGCGGGGGACAGACGGACCGGGCCATCAGCGCCGCGACCCCGCTGGACCTGGCGACGCTCGAGCGCGGGGTCGCCCTGCGCACCCTCTTCCAGCACGCGGCCCGCAACCACCGCGCCACGACGGCCTACGCCGAGGTCATACGCGCCGCCGGGGCGGAGGTGCGGAGCGCCAGCCTGCTGCCCTCCCGCATGCTCGTCTACGACGCCGCCACGGCCGTGCTCCCCCTCGACCCCGACCACACGGCCGCCGGAGCGGTCGTCGTCCGCGACCCCACCGTGATCCGGCTGCTGACCCACCTCTTCGACTCGCACTGGGAGCGGGCCATCGCCTTCGCCGCGGCCGAACGGCACGAGGGCGGTGAGCCCTCGGACCTCGAACTCGCCGTGCTGCGACTCATGGCGGCCGGCAAGAAGGACGAGGTCATCGCCCGTCAGACGGGACTGTCCGCCCGTTCCACCAGCCGCCTCATCGGCGGTCTGATGGAACGGCTGGGTGCCGACAACCGCTTCCAGGCCGGTGTCCGGGCCACGGTGAAGGGTTGGCTCCCGTGAGCGGACGGCACAGGGGGCGGCGCAGGGGACGACACAGGGGGCGGGCGCCGTACGGCGCCCGCCCCCTGCGGGATTCACTTACGGATCACGGCTTGGCGGTGCCCGCGGTGACCGTCAGCGTGTAGGGGTTCTCCAGCAGCGGGGAGGTGCGGCGGGACTCCACCTCGAACTCCCAGACGCCGGGGACCGGGTTCTTGTACGAACGCTGGTCCGGGCGGCAGGTGTTGTCCGGGTTCGGGTAGTTCGGGTAGCAGTTGATCGTGGAGGTCTTGTCCACCGGCACGCCGTAGGGGTTGATGGCGATGAACCGGGTCTGGCTGCCGTCGGCCAGGCCGCTCATGGCCACGTCCAGCGACGTGGCGCCCTGGGGGACGGTCACGAAGTACGACGTGGTGGCGTTGCGGGTGGCCTTGCCGGACGACTTGAAGACGTTCGAGACGAGCGGCTCGGCCACGATCACGGTGGTCATGATCTGCTTGTCGACGCCCTCGGTGCGCTCGTCGTCCAGGGCCAGGATCGCGCTGTGGACGCCGGCCGACTTGGCCTTCGCCCTGACCTTGACGGTCACCGGCTTGTTCAGCGGCAGCTTGACCTCGTCGTCACCGACGAGCTTGAAGGTGCCGTCGTTGTTGCGCCACTCCAGCTCGTGCCGCACCGGCTTGTCCGGGCCGGAGGTGCGGGTGATCGTGACGTCGTACGTACGGGTCTCGCCGGCCTTGAGGCCGCCCTCGCGGTCGTAGACGCCGGTGCCGAAGCCGGGGGTCTTGAGCCGGCCGGACAGGGCGGTGGACACGGGCGCCTTGACGGCGTACTCGTGGGCGGTGGCGCCGTCGCGCAGGGATTCCCAGGCCTCGACGATGTCGATCAGGCCGGAGCCCTGCTCGTAGGCCTGGAAGCCCTTGATCTTCTTGGCGGTGCTGGTCAGCGCCGTGCGCAGGTCGGCCGGCGCCAGCTTCATGTGCTTCTGCTTGGCGGCCGAGATCAGCAGCGCCGCCGCGCCCGTGGCCTGCGGGGAGGCCATCGAGGTGCCCTGCAGCATGCCGTAGCCGGGCGGCAGCTCGTAGCCCGCCTCGGCGACCGGGGCGCCGGGCTGCCAGGTCGGGATGGTGTTGATCGACGCGCCCGGGGCGGTGATCGTCGGGGCGAAGCCGCCGTCCTCGCGCGGGCCGCGGGAGGAGAAGGGCATCATCGCGTACGAGGTCTTGACCTCGGAGCCGTAGTTGGCGGCCCAGGTCTCCTTGGAGACGGAGGCGCCGACGCTGACGACCTTGTCGGCCAGGGCCGGGTCGCCGATGGTGTTCAGGCCGGGGCCGCTGTTGCCCGCGGAGATCACCAGCTGGACGCCGTAGGTGTCGATGAGGCGGGTGTAGAGCTCGGCGCGGGCGTTGTTGCCGTCGTTGAGCGCGGGCAGGCCGCCGATCGACATGTTGACGATGTCGACGCCGCGGTTGACCACGAGGTCGATCATGCCCTCGGTGAGCGCGACGTTGGTGCAGCCGCCGGTCCAGGTGCAGGCGCGCGAGGAGACGATCTTCGCGCCGGGCGCCGCGCCGTTCATCCTGCCGCCGAACAGCCCGTTGGCGGCGGTGATGCCCGCGACGTGGGTGCCGTGCTCGGACTCGATGACGCCGATGTTGACGAAGTCGGCCTTCTTGCCGATCCAGTCGCCGCCCTTGGGGTCCATCGGCACGTCCTTGCGGACCTGCACGACGAAGGGGATGCGCTCGGCGATCGGGGTGTCCGGGTTGTCCTTGCCGAAGTAGCCGACCTGGAAGCCGTCCTTGTACGGCTTCATGTCCGCGTCGTCGCCGAAGTTCCCGTCGTCGTCGAGGTCGACGCGGACGGTGCCCTTGGCCTTGTCGTAGAGGACCGCCCAGGAGTCGGTGGTGTCGCCGTCCCGGTTGAGGTCGCCCTTCATGTCGCCGCCGGTGGTCTCGCTCTCGCGGAAGAGGGCGACCTGGTACGAGCCGGTGGCGGGCGCGGTGTAGGTGCGGCCGTTGAAGGAGAAGGAGGGGCCGGACACGTCGGACGTCATCGGCAGCCAGGTGCCGTCCTCGTCCGCGAGCGGGTCGGTGGCGGTCACCCAGTCGACGATCTTGCGCTCGCCGGTGGTGGTCTTCTGCAGCGCCGGGTGCCCGAGGTCCACGCCGGAGTCCAGGATGCCGATGGTCACGCCGCGGCCGTCGGCCTTGGGGTGGTCCTCGGTGAACTCGACGGCGCCCGTCTCGAAGGCGGGCTGATAGGGGTTCTTCGCCGGGGTGTTCTTCCCCGGGGCGGGGTAGGTCCGGCCCTTGGCGAGCTTCCGCGCGGACTGCGCCGCGGCGCCGGTGTCGGCGCGCGGGGTCGGGTCCGGGAGTCGGATCTCCTGCTTGAGGTCGATGCCGTGCACGGCGTCGAGCTTCTTGGCCTCGTCGATGGCGGCGTCGGCCTTGCCGGTGGGCACGGTGACGCGGACGTAGCCGAGCTTGTCGTAGGCCTGGCCCACCGAGGCGCCCTTGATCGCGTCCAGCGCGCCGGCGACCTGGCCGGTCTTCCCCGGCTGGGTGGCGATCATCATGGTGACGGTCTTGTCGCCGTCGGCCTTGGCCTTCGCGAGCAGGTCCGCGTCCTGCGAACCGAGCTTGTCGGCACCGGACTTGGCCGGTCCCGGAGTGGGCCGCGGGTCGTCGGCGAGCGCGGGGGCGGCGCCCGCCGCGGTGAGGGCGGCCACGAGCGAGGCCGCTATGGCTATTCGGGCCGCGGTTCCGGCGCCCGGCGGCGCGTTCCGGGGGTCGGGGGTGGTGGTCATGGGCATCCCTGACTGGAAGTGAGAAAGAGAAGAAAACGCAAACAACGGAGAGTGCACAGCGGTGGGCACTACGACCTGGCGTCCGGAATGCGGAGGCCGGTGAGCGATCACTTTGATGGAAGTGGCGGGGGTTTGGGGAGAGTTGTCGGAGAGGGAATATAAGGATGGCGTAAACCCGCCAGGCGCCACGCGGGATGAAGCGGGACGGAGGCCGTGAAGCGGTCAGCGGCGTTCTCGCAGCTCAGCGGCTGTACGACAAACGGACCAACGCATTGGCCGGTGATGGGCGCCAGGGTTCCCCTCGCGAGTGAACGCTGAGTGAGCGTCAGTGCTCCAGGGGACGAGTGGTGTATGTCAGTTCGCACCAGCCAAGATCCATGTGAGGTGATCGGCGGCGACCGTTGCGGTCATGTTCACGCCCAGGTCATTCGCGCTGCCGACGATCCTGACTGACCGGGGCCGCAGCCCGCCCGCACGACCGCCAGCCTTCGCGTTCGCACTCGGGGAGACCGCCATGCACCGCAGATCCCACAGAACCGCAGACTCGCAGTTCGACCGTCGTTCCTTCCTGGCCGCCGCGGGCGCCGTCACCACGGCCGCCGGCCTGGGCCTGACCGTGGGCATGGACGCCCGCCCGGCCGCCGCCGCGCCGGGAGACCCCACCCCCACGGCCGCGACGCCCGCCCAGGAGACGCCCGCCGCCGAGGCCGCGCCCACCAACGCGGGCACCACCCTGGTCTCCGTCGCCGCCCCGCGCGGCAGCGGAGGCTACCGGCGCCTGGGCGAGGGCCCCGGCTGGTCCAGGGTCGTACGCGCCGACCTGGCCGAGGGGCGGTCCGGGCGCGAGGACCGGCGTACCGCGCTCGCCTGCTTCGTACAGTTCACCGACCTGCACCTGACGGACGTACAGCACCCGCTGCGCTACGAGTTCTTCCGCTCCGCCGACGCCGGCGGGTGGCGGCCGCACGAGGCGCTCACGCTGCCCGGTGTGGTCTCGCTCGTCGAGCGCGTCAACAAGCTGCGCCGCGGGCCCGCCACCGGTAAACCGCTCGGCTTCATGGTCACCACCGGCGACAACGGCGACGAGAACGCCAGGATCGAGGTGGAGTGGTTCCTCACCGCCCTCAGCGGCGGCCGGATGAACCCCAACACCGGCGACCCCCGCCACTACGAGGGCGTGCAGAACAGCGGCCTCAAGCTCTACTGGCACCCCGACACGGCCCTGCGCGACCAGGACAAGGCCGTCGGCTACCCCCGGATCGACGGCTACCTCGCCGCCGCCTGCCGCGGCGTGACCAGCCCCGGCCTGAACATCCCCTGGTACTCCACCTTCGGCAACCACGACGGCCTCTCCGGCGGCTGCTACCCGGCCGCGGGCACCTTCATCTCCGACGTCGCCGTCGGCAACAAGAAGCTGCAGTACATCCCGCCCGCCGAGGCCAAGTACCTGATCGAGGGCGAGGTCAACGGCGCCGACCCCAAGGGCAAGCGCATCGAGGCCATGCTCAAGGCCCACAAGAAGGACATGCGCACGGTCACCCCCGACCCCCGCCGGGTGCCCCTGACCGCCCGGCAGTACGTGGCCGCCCACCTCGACCCCCGCTACGCCGGCCGCGGTCCCGTCGGCCACGGCTACACCCGCGCCAACCTCGACTCCGGCAACCTGTACTACACCTTCCGCGTCTCCGACCGGGTCATCGGCATCAGCCTCGACTCGACGGACCCCGGCGGCCACTACCAGGGCTCGCTGGGCACCGCCCAGTTCAACTGGCTCGACCGGACCCTCGCCCAGCACAAGGACGAGTACGCCCTGGTCTTCAGCCACCACCCGAGCTGGAGCATGAGCAACATGACGCCGGACCCCGCCCGCCCGGGCGAGAAGCGGCACAACGGCGACGAGGTCCTCGCCCTGCTCGGCCGCCACCCCAACGTCCTGGCCTGGATCAACGGCCACAGCCACCGCAACCGCATCCGGCCGCGCGGCACCTTCTGGGAGATCGCCACCGCCTCGCACGTCGACTACCCGCAGCTCGCCCGCGTCATCGAGATCACCGACAACAAGGACGGGACGATCTCCCTGTTCACCACCCTCGTCGAGTCGGCGGCGCCCTACCGCACCGACTTCCACGACCTGTCCCAGACCGGGCTCGCGGCCCTCTACCGCGAGCTGGCCTTCAACGCGCCCGGCTCGGACACCTCGCTCGCCGGCTCGCCCACCGACCGCAACACCGAGCTGCTGCTCACCAGGCGCTGACGGCCCGCGGGCCGCCCCTCACCGGGGCAGCACGACGAGATACGCGGCGGGCTCGCGGTCGGCCGACGCCACCAGGGCGGTACGGACGACCGCGGCCTGCTCCTCGAGCGCGTACCGGCCCCGCAGTCCCCCCGGCGTCACCCGCACGACCGTGATCCCCAGACGCTCCAAGTGCTCGTGCCGACGCGACTGTTCGGACCACAGAGCGTCGCTCCCGCCGTGCGCGGCCCGGGTGTCCAGCTCGAGCGCCACGGCGTGGTCGGGCCAGAACGCGTCCACGCGGCCCAGGCTGGGCCCGCCCGGCAGCCGCAGGTCGACGTTCCACAGCGGGGCGGGCAGGGCCTGCTCGCGCACCATGTCGTACAGCCTGCCCTCCGCGGCCGAGCGGCTCTCGGCGAGCAGCGCGTCGACCGTCTCGGTCACCCGCGGCCGGCTCAGCAGCCGGGCCCGGGTCAGCTCCCGCACCAGCTCGGACGCCTCGCAGTGCCCGCCGCGCACGGCCTCCGTCAGCAGCCGCCGCACCTCGCCGGCGTCCGTCATAGGGGTCACGGCGTCGGCCACCGCGCGCGCGGCCGGCGCCACCGGCACCCCGGTGAGCATCGCCGGCCGGGGCAGGGTGTGCGCCCGTACGATCCGCGCGAAGCCGGTCGACCGCAGCCGCCGGGTGCGCGGCACCAGCACGTCGATGCGCTCCAGGGACAGCAGCGAGGGCACGGCCGTGAAGCGGTGCAGGGCCAGCGCCGCCGCGCCGGTGATCATCGCGTGGCCGTACGGGCCGGGGTCCGGCTCCCGCACGCCGCCCGGGCCCGGCTGACGCGGCACCTGGGCCCGCGGAAGGGTGTACATCAGGGCGGCGTGCAGCCGCTCCTCGCTGGTGGCCGGCCCGGTGTGGAGGAGGTAGACCCCCGGCAGCAGCAGCCGCCAGGGGCCGCCGGAGCGGCAGCGCTCACCCGCCTCGGCACCCGTCACGCCGTGCTCCCGCAGCTGACGGGCGGTCATGACACGGTGCCGGACGTCGGAGAGGTGGTACAGGGGGCGTGGCGAGAGGGGGGTGTCGGGGTTCATGCCCCGGCCATTCCCGCTCCCGCCCCACCCGCTAACCGCTGTTACGCACCCGTCGGGATTTCCGGACAACCCCGCCGTCTTGTAAGGGATTTGAAGGTCCGGTGAAGGCGCGTGGCCGGGCCTACCGGGCGGCGGCCCCCGCGTCGCACTCCTGGGCCCGCAGCGCCCGCGCCAGGTCGTCCCGGGCCTCGGCCACCAGCCGCCGCAGGGCGGGTGCGGCGTCCTCGTGCCCGGCGAGCCAGGCGTCGGCGGCCTTGAGCGTGCTCACGTCGTCCTGCAGCGCCGGGAACAGGCCGCGGACGATCGCCATCGCGATCTCGATGGACCGCTCCCGCCACACCCGCTCGATCGCCTCGAAGTAGCGCTCCGCGTACGGCGCCAGCAGATCCCGCCGGTCCGGCCGGGCCCAGCCGGTGATGGTGGCCTCGACCAGGGCGTTGGAGAGCGTGTCGGACTCCACGACCTCCGCCCACGCCGCGGCCTTGACCTCGGCGGCCGGGCGGGCCGCCAGGCAGCGCACCTGGTGCCGCCGGCCGGAGGCGGTGTTGTCGCGGGCCAGCTCGGCCGCGATCGCCGCCTCGTCGGCCGTGCCGCGGGCGGCCAGCGTGCCCAGGAACGCCCAGCGCAGTTCCTGGTCGACGTCCAGGCCGTCGATCCGCGCGGTGCCGTCCAGCAGGCCGCCGAGCAGCTGCAGGTCGGCCTCCGTGGCGGCGAGCTGGGCGAAGAAGCGGGCCCAGGCCAGCTGGTGGCCGCTGCCCGGCTCGGCCTGCCGAAGCTCGCTCAGCGCGCTGCCGGCCAGCTCCCGGCCGGCGGGCTCCCGCGAGTCGGGGGCCGTGTAGTACGTGAGCGCGCCGGTGGCCCAGGCCTGCACCATCTGGAGCACCCCGATGTCGGTCTCCGCGCCCGCGAAGCGCCGCACGAGGCCGAGGTAGTCGCGGGCGGGCAGCAGGCCGTCGCGGGTGAGGTTCCACAGGGCGGACCAGCACAGGGCGCGGGCCAGCGGGTCGGTCAGGTCGCCCAGGTGCTCGCGCAGGGTGTCCAGCGAGCCCTCGTCGAAGCGGATCTTGCAGTAGGTGAGGTCGTCGTCGTTGACGAGGATCAGCTCGGGACGCTCCGCCCCGGCCAGCTCCGCGACCACCGTGCGGGGCCCGGCGACGTCGACCTCGGCGCGGGCGTAGCGCTCGAGCGCGCCGCCGGCCTCGCGCCTGCGGTAGAGGCCCACGGCCACGCGGTGCGGGCGCAGCTCGGGATGCGCCTCGGGCGCCTCCTGGAGGACGGCCAGCTCGGTGATCCGGTCGGCCGCGTCGTAGGTCGCCAGGGGGGTGAGCGAGTTGACCCCGGCCGTCTGCAGCCAGGAGCGGGACCAGGCGGCCATGTCCCGCCCCGAGGTCTCCTCCAGCACCTCGAGCAGGTCGGCGAGGCGGGTGTTGCCGTAGGCGTGGCGCTTGAAGTAGCGGCGGGCGCCCTCGAGGAAGGCGTCGCGGCCCACGTAGGCGACGAGCTGCTTGAGCACCGAGGCGCCCTTGGCGTAGGTGATGCCGTCGAAGTTGAGCTTGGCGTCCTCCAGGTCGTGGATGTCCGCCGTGACGGGGTGGGTGGAGGGCAGCTGGTCGGCGCGGTAGGCCCAGGCCTTGCGGTTGTTGGCGAAGGTGATCCAGGCGTTGTCGAAGCGCGTCGCCTCCACCTGCGAGAAGGAGCCCATGAAGTCGGCGAAGGACTCCTTGAGCCACAGGTCGTCCCACCACCGCATGGTCACCAGGTCGCCGAACCACATATGGGCCATCTCGTGCAGGATGATGTTGGCCCGGCGCTCGTAGGACGACCGCGTCACCTTGCCGCGGAAGACGAACTCCTCCCGGAAGGTCACACAGCCCGGGTTCTCCATCGCCCCGATGTTGTACTCCGGCACGAACGCCTGGTCGTACTTGCCGAAGGGGTAGGGGTAGTCGAAGTGGTCGTGGAAGAAGTCCAGCCCCTGCTTGGTGACGGTGAAGATGTCGTCGGCGTCGAAGTGCCGGGCCAGGCCCTTGCGGCACAGCGCGCCCAGCGGGATGTCGAGGACGGTCCCGTCCTCGAGAGTGCGGCTGTAGTGGTCGCGGACGACGTGGTACGGGCCGGCCACGACGGCCGTGATGTAGGTGGAGATCGGCCGGGTGGGCACGAAGCGCCAGGTGGATGAGGAGACGTCGGCCTTCTCGGGCTCGCCGTCCTGCTCGCCGTTGCTGAGCACCGTCCAGTCGGCGGGCGCGGTCACCGAGAAGGTGAAGGGCGCCTTGAGGTCGGGCTGCTCGAAGTTCGCGAAGACGCGGCGGGCGTCGGCGGGCTCGTACTGGGTGTAGAGGTAGACCTCGCCGTCCTCGGGGTCGACGAAGCGGTGCATGCCCTCGCCGGTGCGGCTGTAGGCGCACTCGGCGTCGACGACGAGGACGTTCTCGGCGGCGAGGCCGTCCAGGGCGATCCGCGAGCCGTCGAAGACGGCCTTCGCGTCGAGCTCGCGGCCGTTGAGCGTGACCGAGGTGACGGCGGGCGCCAGCAGGTCGGCGAAGGTGGCCGCGCCCGGCTCGGCGCAGCGGAAGCGGATCGTGGTCACCGACCGGAAGGTGCGCGGCTCGGGGCCCGGGCCCGGCGCGGACCGCAGATCGAGGGCCACGTCGTAGGCGTCCACGGTCAGCAGCCTGGCCCGCTCGCGGGCCTCCTCGCGGGTCAGGTTCTCACCGGGCACGTCGCGGCTCCCTCGTTCGTCGGCTCGACTTCGTCACGTATATCGAACACCAGGAATCATGGCACGGGGCGTGCTTGTTGAATCGCTGACCGTTCAGTCCGTTCAGGACCCGTCAGAGGAGAATCGCGTGACCGCGGAGAGAGTGACCGCCGACTTCTGGTTCGACCCCGCCTGCCCCTGGGCCTGGATGACCTCGCGCTGGATGCTCGAGGTGGAGAAGGTGCGCCCGGTCGACGTGCGCTGGCACGTCATGAGCCTGGCGGTGCTCAACGAGCACAAGATCGACGAGCTGCCCGAGGAGTACCGCGCGTTCCTGAGCGTCGACGCCTGGCGCTCGGTGCGGGTGTGTGTGGCGGCCGCGAAGGAGTTCGGCGACGAGGTGCTGGGGCGCCTCTACACCGCCCTCGGCAACCGCTTCCACCTCCAGGGCCTGCCGCAGAGCCGCGAGACGCTCGTCGCGGCGCTGGAGGAGGCCGGCCTCCCGGCCCGCCTCGCGGACGCCGCCGAGACCGACGCCTACGACGCCGACCTGCGGGTCTCCCACAAGGAGGGCATCGACAAGGTCGGCCAGGACGTCGGCACCCCGGTCATCGCCGTGCCCGGCCCGGACGGCGACGAGGTCGCCTTCTTCGGCCCGGTCGTCACCCCCGCCCCCAAGGGCGACGCGGCGGCCCGCCTGTGGGACGGCACCCTGCTGGTCGCCTCCACGCCGGGCTTCTACGAGATCAAGCGGACGCGCACCAAGGGGCCGGTTTTCGACTGAGGCGGCCGAAGGGCGTGGCCGATCTTCGACTGACGGCGTTGCGGTTTCCCGTTCGGCGGGCGCCCGAGGGGATGGTCCCTTAATGTCCCGGTATGGACCAGGTCGACCTCTCCCGGCCGCTCGGCCGTGACGGCGGCTGGGCCGAGGCCGAGCCGCCCAGCGGCAACGCCGGCCACGCGGAGCTGCCCGTACGCCCGTACGACCTGCTGACGCTGGCCGGGTGCCACGCCCTGCGGGGCGTGTGGACGCTGCTCGGGCTGCGCTCCGCCTCCGGTGCGCTGCGGCACTATCTGCGCGGTACGGGTTCCCCCTACCGGGTGGACGCCGAGGCGCTGCTGGCGCTGCCCGCCGTGCGGCACGCGGCCGAGGCGCAGCTGGAGCGGTGGCGGGCGGAGGCCCTCGCGCGGTGGCGCGCCGGCGCCCGCGCCGCCGCCGCGTACCCCGCCGACAGCGGCTGGCGCGACGTGCTGATCACCCGGCGGGTGAGCCCCGACTGGTGGCTGGCCCTGCGCTGTGTGGAGTTCCGCCTGACCGGCACGGTCCGGGTGGCCGCGGACGGCGCGACGATCGTCGACTACCGCTTCGCGGTGCACAAGGCGTGGAACTTCGACCGGGGCAAGTCGGAGCTGGGGGTGCCGTTCACCCCGTTCGCCCGGCTGCACGAGACCGGGCTGGCCAAGGAGTTCCCGGTGACGGGAGAGGCGTTCGGCCATGGGTGAGGCGAGGCCCCCGTCGCGGTATCGGACCGCGCGGGGGCCCCGCCGTTACGCCTGCCGGGTGAAGGGTGAGAAGACGATCACGAGGCAGGCAGCCTGAGCGTCACGCGCGAGGCGTCACGGTCACGGCGCCAGCAGGATGCTGTTGCCCTTCGCCTTGGCGGCGGCGTAGCGCGCGGCGACGTCCTGCCAGTTGACGACCTGCCACATGGCCTCGATGAAGTCGACCTTCTGGTTCTTGTACTGCAGGTAGAAGGCGTGCTCCCAGGCGTCGAAGACCAGGATCGGGGTCGAGCCCTGGCCGACGTTGCCCTGGTGGTCGTAGACCTGCTCGACGATCAGGCGGCCGCTGACCGGCTCGTAGGCCAGGACGCCCCAGCCGGAGCCCTGGGTGGTGGCGGACGCCTTGGTCAGCTGGGCCTTGAACTTGGCGAACGAGCCGAACGACTCGGCGAGGGCGTCGGCGAGCTCGCCCACGCCGTCCTTGTCCAGCGGCTCGCCGCCGCCGTCGCCGGTCATGTTCTGCCAGTAGATGCTGTGCAGGATGTGGCCGGAGAGGTGGAACGCGAGGCTCTTCTCCAGGCCGTTGACGGCACCCCACTGGTCCTTGTCACGGGCCTCGGCCAGCTGCTCGAGGGTGTCGTTGGCGCCCTTGACGTACGCGGCGTGGTGCTTGTCGTGGTGCAGCTCGATGATCTCGGGGCTGATGACCGGGGCCAGCGCCGAGTAGTCATAGGGAAGTTCAGGAAGTGTGTAGATGGCCATGCCGAGCCCTCCGACTGCTTATTGCAATGAACTTGCAGGTAGACGCTACCAGTAAGTACTTGAAAGGAGGGGTAATGGGGGCAGGACTCGGACCAAAGACGGAGGCGGGGTAGGTCCTGAAGATCAGGACCTACCCCGCCTCAAGGAGTGGGGTGCCGCGGGCGCGTCAGGCGCGGGCCGCCGCCGCGCGCTGGCGGACGTATCCGGTCAGCGCGAGCACCAGCGTGAGACCGCCGGTGAAGTACAGCTGGATGCGGGTCTCCTCCTCGCGCAGCATCAGGGCCAGCACGCCGACGATGCCGGCCAGCGCCAGCCAGGTCAGGTACGGGAAGAGCCACATCTTGACCAGGAGCTGCTCCTTGGGGATGCGGCGCCGGCCCACCAGCTGGGAGACCGCGATGAAGCCCCAGACCACCAGGGTGGCCGCGCCGACCATGTTGAGCAGCCACTTGAAGATGGTGTCCGGCCACCAGTAGCTCAGCAGCACCGCGAGGTAGCCGAAGGCGGCCGAGGCGACGACCGCGTAGCGCGGCACGCCGCCGCCGCTGACGCGGCCCAGCGCCTTGGGCCCCTGGCCACGGCTGACGAGGGAGAAGGCGATGCGCGAGGAGCCGTAGATGTTGGCGTTCATCGCCGACAGCAGCGCGATCAGCACGACGACGTTCATGATCTGGCCGGCGCCGGGGATGTCCAGGTGGTTGAGGACGGCGACGTACGGGCCCTTGACCACGGACGGGTCGTTCCACGGGATCAGGGTGACGACGACCAGCAGCGAGCCGACGTAGAAGAGCCCGATGCGCCACATCGCGGTGCGCACGGCCTTGGCGACGCCCTGGCGGGGGTGCTCGGACTCGGCCGCGGCGATGGTCACCGTCTCCAGGCCGCCGTAGGCGAAGACCGAGGCGAGCAGGCCGACGACCAGACCGTTGGCGCCCATCGGGAAGAAGCCGCCGTGGCCGGTGAGGTTGGAGACGCCCGGGGAGTGGGTGCCGGGCAGCATTCCCATGACGGCGAGGATGCCCAGGACGAGGAAGACCGCGATCGCGGTGACCTTGAGGGTGGCGAACCAGAACTCGAATTCACCGAAGTTGCTCACCGCGGCCAGGTTGGACACGGTGAATATGATCATGAATAGGCCGACCCACATCCAGGAGTCGGTGCCGGGGAACCAGCCGGTCATGATGGACGCCGCGCCGATTCCCTCGGCGCCCACGGCCACGCACAGCAGGGTCCAGAACACCCAGCCGGAAGTGAAGCCGGCCCAGGGGCCGATCGCCCGGTCGGCGTGCACGGAGAAGGAGCCCGAGGCCGGGTTGGCCGCCGACATCTCGCCGAGCATGCGCATCACGAGCATCACCAGCAGCCCGGAGGCCGCATAGGCCAGCACGATCGACGGGCCGGCCGCGGCGATGCCCGCGCCGGAGCCGACGAAGAGGCCGGCGCCGATGACGCCACCGAGGGCGATCATCGAAAGGTGGCGCTGCTTGAGGCCGTGCGCCAGTGCCGGACCCGACGGTGGGATGTCCGCCGGGGCGGCTTCGGGGACGGGGGTCCCGCACGCCGCCGGCGGGGAGGGTGTACCAGTCATGATCGTGTTGCCCCGTTGGTGAGAGCGGAAAAGTTGCCTCAGTGTCGGGGCGATGTTGGCTGAGGACAATACCCCTTACACAGATATCCGATATTCGGACAGACGTATGACCGTCTGTGCCTGACATATCGGCAAAAACGAAAAACCTCAGGCGTCGCGGTGCTCGGACCGGCGCAGCCGGACCTCGCGCAAACCGGCCACCAGAAGCACCGCGCCGGTCGCCGCCGCCGACCACATCAGCTGCGGCCGCGCCTCCGCGTCGGTGAGCATCAGCACCAGCACGCCGCCCATGCCCGCCAGCGCCGCCCACGTCAGATAGGGGAAGCACCACATGCGCAGGGTCAGCAGCTCGGGCGTCTCGCGCTCGATCCGGCGCCGCAGCCGCAGCTCGGACACCGCGATCAGGCCCCAGACGAACAGCAGGACCGCGCCCACCGCGTTCAGCAGGTAGCGGAAGATCGAGTCCGGCCACTCGAGGTTCAGCACGACCGAGGCGAAGCCGAACGCCACCGACGCCAGCACCGCCCGGCGCGGCACGCCGCCGCCGGAGACCTTCAGCAGCGACCGCGGCGCCTCGCCCCGCTCGGCGAGCGAGAAGACCATCCGCGACGAGCCGTAGAGGTTGGCGTTCAGGGCCGACAGCAGGGCCACGAAGACCACGATGTTCATGATCTGCCCGGCCGCCGGCACACCGACGTGGTCCAGCACGGCGACGTACGGGCTCTGCCCCGGCTTCAGCGACGTCCACGGCAGCAGGGTGACGATGACGAGCATCGAGCCCACGTAGAAGAAGAGGATCCGCCACACCGCGCTGCGCACCGCGCGGGCCACGGCACGGGCGGGGTCGTCGGACTCGGCGGCGGCGATCGTGACGACCTCCAGGCCGCCGAAGGCGAAGACCACGGCGAGGACGCCGGAGATCACGCCGCTCCAGCCGTTGGGCAGGAAGCCGCCCTGCCCGGTGAGGTTGGTGAAGCCCACCGGCTCGGTGTCCGGCAGCAGGCCGAAGATGGCCAGCAGGCTCAGACCGAGGAAGAGGACGATGGCGCCCACCTTCAGGGCCGCGAACCAGAACTCGAACTCACCGAAGTTCTTCACGGCCGCGAGGTTCGCGGTCGTGAAGACCAGCATGAAGATCAGGACCCAGCCCCACTGCGGCACCGACGGCGCCCAGCCGTGCGCGATCTGCGCCGCGCCCGTCGCCTCGACGGCGAGCACGACCACGAGCAGGAACCAGTACAGCCAGCCCACCGTGAAGCCCGCCCACCGGCCGAGCGCGCGCTCCGCGTGGACCGAGAAGGCGCCGGAGGCGGGCATCGCCGAGGACAGCTCGCCCAGCATCCGCATCACCAGCATCGCGAGCGCGCCCGCGATCAGATAGGAGACGATGATGCCGGGACCGGCGACGGCGATGCCCGCGCCCGAGCCGACGAAGAGGCCGGCGCCGATGACGCCGCCCAGGCCCAGCATCGTCAGATGACGCTGCTTGAGTCCCGGGGCCAGAGGTTCCTTCTCACCGGCGGCCGGCGGCTCGGCGACAAGCTGTGCGTCGTGCATGGGGCTCGTTCTTTCGGTTGTGCGTGGTGCCGCGCGGGGCGCGCGAGAAACAGGGGGGCGCGCGCGAAAACGCGAGGTGCGGTTCCAGATTCCCCCGGCCGGGCGGCCGCCGCCAAGCCGCACGCGGTCTCTCGTGACAAGCATCACGTTTACGTAAGCAACCACTTTTGAAGTGGGCACACACCGGACGGCGCGCTGGGAAACCCGCCAAAGCTCAGTGGTCAGCCTTTGTCGCAGCGCTCCGGTGCCCAAGGCGTGACGCTCGGCTAACGTCGGGCTGTCCCTGCTCATCCCTTCCCGCGGAGTACCGATGGCCACCGCTACCGTCCCCGTCACCCGTGCCCGTACCGGTGCGGTCCTCGCCGATCTGCTCCCGGCCTCCACCGCCGGGCGCGCCCGCGTCCGCGACGCGGCCCTGGTCCTCGGCGGCGCCGCGCTCACCGGCCTCACCGCGCAGATCGCCGTGCCCGTCCCCGGCTCGCCGGTCCCGGTCAGCGGCCAGACCTTCGCCGCCCTGCTGGTGGGCACCGCCCTCGGCGCCCGCCGCGGCTTCCTCTCCCTCGCGCTGTACGCCGTCGCCGGCGTCGTGGGCATGCCGTGGTTCGCCGAGGCCCGCTCCGGCGCCACCTTCCCGTCCTTCGGCTACGTCCTGGGCATGCTGCTGGCCGCCACCGTCGTGGGCGCCCTCGCCCAGCGCGGCGCCGACCGCTCCGTGCTGCGCACCGCGGGCACCATGGTGCTGGGCTCCGCCATCATCTACGCGGTCGGCGTCCCCTACCTCGCGCTGGCCACCCACATGCCGATCGGCCAGGCCGTCGCGGTGGGCCTGACGCCGTTCCTCATCGGCGACGCCCTCAAGGCCGCGCTGGCCATGGGCGCCCTGCCCACCGCCTGGAAGCTGCTGGGCCGCCGCGGCTGAGCCGTCTCCCCTCTCTACGTGCGGATCTCTCTACGTACGGACCGGGCCCGCACCCTCCTTCGGGGGTGCGGGCCCGACTCGTGGGCGGTGCGCCGGGAGGAGCTCAGCGGCGGCCGCCCCGGCCCCGGGTCAGCCAGACGCCCGCGGCGCCCCCGGCCAGCAGGAGGGCGGCGAGTGCGGCCGCCACGAACAGCGGGGTGGACGAGGTGCCGGTGCGGGCCAGCTCGTCGTCGTCGTACTCGTCGTCCTTCGACGGGGACGCGGCCGGCCGGTCCGCGCTCTTCGTCGGGGCGGGCGAGGTGCCGCGCGGGCCACCGGTGCTCTGGCCGGGCGGGGTGGCGGGCGCCGTGGTCCGCGGGCCGCCGGTGGTCGCGCCGGGTGTGGCGCCGGGCCCGCTGGGGGTGGCCGCGGAGCCGGAGGGCACGTTCTTGGTGCCCAGCAGCAGCGGGGTGTCCGGCGCGTCGGAGCTGGTGTCGGTGGTCCCGAAGTGCACGGGGCCCTGCTGCCACAGCAGTGTCTTGCCGTCGCCCAGGGTGACCGGGAGACAGATCTGTCCGGTCTTTCCCAGATCGAAGGTCGCCGCCACCCGATAGCTGTGGCTCCGGCCTGCCGCGAGTTTGTCGACGGTGCACACGAATCCGCTGTTGGAGTCCGGCGGGAGTTGTCCGGTGGGAATGGCGGTGCAGCCCTCGACGGATGTGATCCGCATTCCCTGGAATCCCACGACCTTCAGTTTGAGACCGCTGACCTCCTTGGTCCCGCCATTGTGGACCGTCGCGGTCAGACTGGTGTTCCCCGTCTTTTTGTTCACGGTTATCCGGCCCGGCAGTTCGGTG
Source organism: Streptomyces sp. C36 (assembly GCF_040932295.1). Classification (NCBI taxonomy): domain Bacteria; kingdom Bacillati; phylum Actinomycetota; class Actinomycetes; order Kitasatosporales; family Streptomycetaceae; genus Streptomyces; species Streptomyces sp. C36. Next base: position 246,350 of record NZ_JBFQGI010000002.1, read on the forward strand.
CTGACCTGATATCCGGCCGGCGCGCTCGCCGCCGGGCTGCCGCCCTGACTGCTCCCCGGCGTGGGCTCGTCGGCCCGCGCGCCGAACGGCAGCAGCGCCACCGCCGCCACGGTCAACGCCACCGCATGGCGCATTCGGTGACTACTTCGGAACATTTCCGCTCCCCCCTATCTCCACTCCCTGCAGAAGTATTTGAATAGGTACCACAAGATTCCAATGTCCGAAGGTGCGGAAAGGTAATTCCGCAATGGGGGCGGGCCTGGTGGGAAATTCGGGTGACGAGATGCGGGGGCGGCTCGTGGTGGGCCGCTACCGGCTGCTGGAATTGATCGGGCGCGGCGGAATGGGGCGGGTGTGGCACGCGGCCGACGAGACGCTGGGGCGGCGCGTGGCGGCCAAGGAGATACGCATCGACGGGCTCGTCGGCGAGGAGAGCGCGGTCCAGCGCGAGCGCAGCCTGCGGGAGGCCCGGGCCACCGCCCGCATCGACCACCCCAACGTCGTGCGCGTCTACGACGTGGCGGAGGAGGACCGGCGGCTGTGGATCGTGATGGAGCTGGTGGACGGCCGCTCGCTGGAGCAGGTGCTGGTGCGCGAGGGGCCGGTGGCGCCGCCGGAGGCGGCCCGGATCGGGCTGGGGCTGGTCCGGGCGCTGCGCGCGGTGCACGCGGTCGGGGTGCTGCACCGTGACATCAAGCCGGGCAACGTCCTGCTCACCGCGCGCGGCCGGATCGTCCTCACCGACTTCGGCATCGCGGCGATGCAGGACGCCGCCGCGCTGACCATGGCCGGGACGCTGGTCGGCTCGCCGGACTACATGGCCCCGGAGCGGATCGAGGGGCGGCTGCAGGGGCCGCCGTCCGACCTGTGGTCGCTCGGCGCCACCCTGTGCGCGGCGGTGGACGGCCACTCGCCCTTCAGCCGGGCGACCACGATGGCCACCCTGCACGCCGTTCTCTACGAGCAGCCCGAGATCCCGGCGGCCTCGGGACCGCTGCGGGAGCTGCTGGCCGGGCTCCTGTTGAAGGACCCCGCCCGGCGCCCGACCCTGGACGGGACCGAGGAGACGCTGGAGCGCCTCCTCGCGCCCCCGCCGCCGGAGCCGGTCCCGCACCCGCCGACGGCCGCCGTGGCCGCGCCCGCGCCCGTCCCCGCGCTCCCGCCCGCTCCGGCACCCCCGCCCGTGCCCGTGCGCGACGGCGCGCCGCCCCGGCGCTCACGGCGCAGGACGACCGCGCTCATCACCGGAGCGGTCGTGGCCGCCGCGGCCGCCGCGGCCGTGATCGTCCTCGTCGTCCAGGGGCCCGGGGGAGGGGACACGCCCGGGGGAGACGACACGAGCCGCCCGCCTGGGACGACGGCTCCCGGAAGGACGCCGTCCGGAACGAGGCCGTCCGGCTCCGCCGCGCCCGGCACCACCGGCCCCGGCAGCCCCCGGCAGAGCCAGGGCGCCTCGACCGCCGCCGCGCGCCGCTCCGAGGACGGCTTCAGCTGGGTGCCGCCCGCCGGCTGGAACCGTACGCAGCAGAGCCCCAGCGACGTCACGTACACCTCGAAGGACGGCGCGATCGAGGTCTCGGCCAAGCAGGGCCGTACGACGGAGGACCTGCTGACGCACTGGCAGCGGTTCGAGGAGGGCTTCCACGGCACCCCCGGTTACCGCAAGATCCGGCTGGAGCGGACGACGTTCTCCGGCGATTCCGCGGTGGTGTGGGAGTACGCCTTCCTCCAGGGCGGCGAGCCGCGGCAGGGCCGTCAGCTGGGCTTCGAGGAGGGAGGCAGGACGTACCAGGTCAGCGTCTGGTACGCCGACGCGGCCGAGAGCACCGCGCTCGGCGTCTACGAAAGCGTGAAGGGGTCGTTCCGCGCCGGTTGACGGCGTGGAACGACCCCTTCGGGCGTCCGGTGAGGCGGACCGTTACTTCTCGACGGCCGCCGCGCGGTGGCGACGGTCCCTGACCACGCCGATGAGCAGGACGAGCACGCCCACGAGGGTCGAGAGCAGGACCTGCTCACGGTTGTCGCCGCCGTCGTAGACCATGAAGCCGAGCACGAAGGTGATCATGCCGATGGTGGCCCACGTCAGGTACGGGAACAGCCACATCTTCACGAAGTGCCGGTCCGGCATCTCGCGCTTGATGATGCCGCGGAACTTCAGCTGCGTGACACAGATGACCAGCCACACGAAGAGGGCGATGGCACCGGAGGAGTTCAGCAGGAACTTGAAGACGGTGTCCGGCCAGACGTAGTTGAAGATCACCGACACGAAGCCGAAGACGACCGAGCCGAGGATCGCGGCCTGGGGCACGCCACGCGAGTTCGTCTTGGCGAACGCCTTGGGGGCGTCGCCGCGCTGGCCGAGGGAGAAGGCCATGCGCGAGGCGGTGTACAGGCCCGAGTTCAGGCAGGACAGCACGGCGGTCAGCACGATGACGTTCATGAACTGGCCGGCGTGCGGGATGCCGATCGAGTCCAGGGCGGCGACGTAGCTGCCCTTCTCGGTGATCGTCTTCGAGTCCCACGGCAGGAGCGAGACCACGACGAGGATCGAGCCGAGGTAGAAGACGCCGATGCGCCAGATGACGCTGTTGGTGGCCTGGCGGACGGCGCGCTGCGGGTCCTCGGACTCACCGGCGGCGAGCGTGACGATCTCGCTGCCCATGAAGGAGAAGACGACCATCAGCACACCGGTGAGGATCGCGCCGGGGCCGTTGGGCAGGAAGCCGCCGTGCGAGGTGAGGTTGTCGAACCCGGCACCCGGGTTGTCCGAGCCGGGCAGGACGCCGAACATCGCCAGGCCGCCGATCACGATGAACGCGGCGATCGCGACGACCTTGATACCGGCGAACCAGAACTCGAACTCGCCGTACGAGCTCACGGAGGCCAGGTTGGTCGCGGTCAGGACGACCATGACGATCAGGGCCCAGGCCCACTGCGGGACGGCCGGTATCCAGCCGTTGAGGATGCCGGCGCCCGCGGTCGCCTCGACCGCCAGCACCACGACCCAGAAGAACCAGTAGAGCCAGCCGATGGTGAAGCCGGCCCAGCGGCCCAGCGCCCGGTCCGCGTAGGCGGAGAAGGAGCCGGAGGTCGGGTTGGCCGCGGCCATCTCGCCCAGCATTCGCATCACGAAGACGACCATCGCGCCCACGAGGGCGTAGGACAGCAGGATGCCGGGGCCCGCGGCGGCGATGCCGGATCCGGAACCCACGAAGAGGCCGGCGCCGATCACACCACCAATGGCGATCATGGACAGGTGGCGGTTCTTGAGTCCGGCCTTGAGGCCATCCCCGCCAGCCTCCGGGGCGTGGCCGGGATCGCCGGTCGTCGACCCCTTCGTCATGGTCGGCGGTGTCGCGCTCATATGCACGTTCCTTCGGGTTGTTCCTTTGGTTCTCGGGTTACGAGCCACCGCATTAGAACTTTTCGAAGGCGTCTTTAGGAAGACCTGAATCCATTTCGTTGTGTTCACTCAGAGTTACGTATCCCCTGATGACCGGCCGGGGCCTCGGGACGTGCCACACTCGTGCCCATGCGCGTGTACCTCGGCTCCGACCATGCCGGCTACGAACTGAAGAACCACCTCGTCGAGTGGCTCACGGCCCACGGCCACGAGCCCGTGGACTGCGGTCCCCACATCTACGACGCCCAGGACGACTACCCGCCGTTCTGCCTCCGCGCCGCGGAGAGGACCGCCGCCGACGCCGACGCCCTCGGCATCGTCATCGGCGGTTCGGGCAACGGCGAGCAGATCGCCGCCAACAAGGTCAAGGGCGTCCGGGCCGCGCTGGCCTGGAGCGAGCAGACGGCCGCGCTGGGCCGCGAGCACAACAACGCCAACGTGATCAGCATCGGCGGCCGCATGCACACCCAGGAGGAGGCGACGAAGTTCGTCGAGATCTTCCTGAGCACCCCCTACTCGGGTGACGAGCGCCACACCCGCCGCATCGAGATGCTGAGCCGCTACGAGACCACCGGCGAGCTCCCGGCGATCCCGGCCCACCACCCGCAGCAGGACTGACACCGCCGGGCCCTTCCCCCTCCTGTTCGCTCTCCGATTAAAGGGGCGCGCGGCCGGGAGGGGCCCGCCGTGCGGCGGCGGGCGGCTACGCGCCGGCCCGCGGTCGGCGACGAACGAACCGTCGGAGGACGAGACCCCATGCCCGAAGGGCATACGATCCACCGCCTCGCGGCGGACCACACCGAGGCCTTCGCGGGCCGGACGGTGCGGGCGACCAGCCCGCAAGGCAAGTTCTCCGACAGTGCCGCGCTGATATCCGGCCAGATCCTCGAGACCGCCGAGGCCCACGGCAAGCACCTCTTCCTCGGCTTCGCCGGCCCGCACTGGGTCCATATCCACCTGGGCCTCTTCGGCAAGTACACCTGGGGTGCGGGCGCCTCGGCGCCGCCGCCCACCGAGACGGTGCGGCTGCGGCTGGCGAACCCCGGCGCGTACGCGGACCTGCGCGGGCCGACGACCTGCGCGCTGATCACGGACGCCGAGAAGCAGGCGATACACGACCGCCTCGGCCCCGACCCGCTGCGCGCGGCCGACGACCCGGACCGGGCGTGGCGGCGCGTCTCGCGCAGCCGCACCACCGTGGCCGCCCTGCTCATGGACCAGAAGATCGTCGCCGGCGTCGGCAACGTCTATCGCGCCGAGGTCCTTTTCCGGCATGGCATCGACCCGTACCGCCTGGGCCGCGATCTCAGACGCTCGGAATGGGACGCCATCTGGTCGGATCTGGTGCTCCTGATGCGCGAGGGCGTCCGTAACAACCGCATCGACACCGTGCGGCCCGAGCACACCCCCGAGGCTATGGGGCGCCCGCCGCGCGTGGACGACCACGGCGGCGAGGTGTACGTCTACCGCCGCACCGGACAGCCCTGCCATATCTGCGACCAGGAGATCCGCACGGCGGACCTGGCCGCCCGCAACCTCTTCTGGTGCCCCGGCTGCCAGAAGAACTGACACACCGGCATACCGGCCCCGGCGCGCGTGCGGCCCCGCGCGCGGCCGTGGACACCGGCGAGCGGGACCGCACTCCATCTGTTGCGTATGAGGCGTACGTGAACTCTGCGGCGCGCGGCCGGGAAAGAACGGCTCCGGCCGTCCTGCGTACCCGCAGCTCGGCACGCGAAACCCGCCCTCGGCGGGGCGTTACCGATCAAATGAACGAATGTCGCATATGGTTGCTCTTCGGGTGGCCGCCCGGCGCCCCGAACGCGGTCGTCTCGGCGCGGCGTGAATCGACGCACCGCCGAATGGGTGGATAAGGTCCCGATGCAATGACTGGCGGTGCGGAGACCCCGACGGCCCGGATGCGCAAAGCACTGCACCGGGCCCGAACGAGCATGCGCAAGGCCGGTGTCGACTACTTCCGGGGCGACGGTTCCGACTGGCTCGCCCTGACCGCGCTGCTGGTGTCCGTACCCGCGCTCGCCCTGGGCACCATCGCCCAGCCCGAGTGGTGCGCGCCCGCCGCGCTCGTCCTGCCCATCGTGGCCGGCGGCCTGCTGCTGCGCCCCGCCAGCCTCCTCGGGCTCTACGCCGCCGCGGCGGCGGCGCTCATCACGGAGTCGGCGGTCCTGGACGACCCGTACCGCTACGGCACCGACCGGGTCAGCCCCGGCACCATCCTCGTCGTCGCGGCCGTCGGCTTCTTCGGGCTGCTCATCGCGCAGTTCCGCAGCCGGGTCGGGGTCCCCTGGCGACGTGGCGGAACGATGCTCTTCGACCTGCGCGAGCGCATCCGCGTCCAGAGCAAACTGCCCAAACTGCCCCGGGGCTGGCACCGCGAGATGGCGCTGCGCCCGGCCGGCGGCCAGTCCTTCTCCGGCGACTTCGTCGTCGCCGCCCGCACCAACAGCGGCCGCACCCTGGAGGTCGTCCTCACCGACGTCTCCGGCAAGGGCATGGACGCGGCCTCCCGGGCGCTGCTGCTGTCCGGCGCCTTCGGCGGCCTCCTGGGCTCCCTGCCGCCCCACGCCTTCCTGCCCGCCGCCAACGGCTACCTGCTGCGCCAGGACTGGGACGAGGGCTTCGCGACCTCCGTCCACCTCGTCCTCGACCTCGACACCGGCGACTACGAACTCTTCTCCGCCGGCCACCTCCCGGCCCTCCAGCTCAGCGCCGGCACCGGCCGCTGGGAGGAGAAGGCCGCCGACGGCCCGCTCCTGGGCGTCTACGACGGCGCCGGCTTCGACCCGGTGAAGGGCACGCTCCGCCGGGGAGACGTACTGATGCTCTTCACCGACGGCCTGGTCGAGACGAACGAACGCGAGCTGACCGAGGGCATGGACCGCCTCACCGGCGAGGCCGACCGCTATGTCACCTCCGGCTTCCACGGCGCCGCCTGGCACCTGATCGAGGCGGTGGCCAAGGACGTCAACGACGACCGGGCGCTGCTGCTGATCTGCCGGGACTAGGGCCTGTCCGATGGGTTCAGCACAGGCCCTGGGGCGCGGGCGCGTCGTGGCCGCCCGCGGGTAGGTTGGGCGGATGCCCACGCCGCCCATGATCCTCCTGCTGTCCGGAAGCGTACGTTCCGGCTCGTCCAACGAGGCCGCGCTGCGCACGGTGCGGGCCGTGGCCCCCGACCGCCTGCGCGTCGTCCTCCACGAAGGCCCGGCGGAGCTCCCGCACTTCAACCCCGACGACGACCACGACCCGCTGCCCCCCGCCGTGGCGAGGCTGCGGGCGGCGATCGACGAAGCGGCCGCCGTGCTGATCTGCACGCCCGAGTACGCCGGCACGCTGCCCGGGGCGTTCAAGAACCTGCTGGACTGGACCGTCGGCGGCACCGAGATCTGCGACAAGCCGACGGCCTGGATCAACGTGGCGGCCCCCGGCCGCGGGCACGGCGCCGAGGCCACGCTGCGCACCGTGCTCGGCTACACCGGCGCCCGCATCGTGGAGCCGGCCTGCGTGCGGATCCCCGTCGCACCCGGCACGGCCGGCCCGGACGGCGTCCTCACGGACGCGGACGTGCGCGAGCGACTGGCCGAGGTGCTGGACGCGCTGACGGCCTGACGCGCCCGGCGACGCCGCACGACCCGTCGGAGCGTCAGGAAGCGGAGCCGGCAGCGCTGTTCGCCGCCGCCGCTGCCCCGGCGCCGCCCCCCGGAGGTAATCTCGGACGATGTCCCAGATCTCACCCGCGACCGCCGCCGACACCGTCACCGACCGCATACGCGGCGCTCTGCTCGGCGGCGCGATCGGTGACGCCCTCGGCAATCCGATCGAGTTCCTCTCCCTGGCCGCCATCCGCTCCGCCCACGGCCCCGACGGCGTCACCGGCATGGTCGCCGACGCGGATGGCGTGACCGGCCGGGTCACCGACGACACGCAGATGACGCTCTTCACGGCGGAAGGGCTCATCCGCGCCCGCGCCCGGGCGGCGGCCAGGGGCATCGGCGGAGCCCAGACCGCGATCATGCGCCACGCCTACCTGCGCTGGCTGGACACCCAGCACCACCCGGCCCCGCCGCCCGCCGACGGCCGCCTCGACGTCGTCCGCTCCGGGTGGCTGCGCCTGCAGCCCTGGCTGTACGCGCGGCGGGCGCCCGGCAACGCCTGCCTGTCGGGGCTGCGCCAGGGATACACCCCGGACCCCCGGGCCGCCCTCGACGGCAGCCGCGGCCCGGTCAACCCCGAGTCCAAGGGCTGCGGCACCGTCATGCGCTCGGCCCCCTTCGGCCTCACCGGCATCCCCGCCCGCCGGGCCTTCGAGCTCGCCGCCCGCTGCGCCCGGATCACGCACGGCCACCCCACCGGCGCGTACGCCGCGGGCGCCTTCGCCGTGATCGTTCGCCACCTCCTGGACGGCGAGTCCCTCGCGGGGGCGGTCCGCCGGACGCTGGAGCTCCTCGCCTCCTACCCGGGCCACGACGAGACGACCGCCGCCCTCCGCGCGGCCCTCGACCTCGCCGCCGAGGGCCCCGCCACCCCGGAGCGGCTCGAGACGCTCGGCGGCGGCTGGATCGCCGAGGAAGCCCTCGCCATCGCCGTCTACGCCGCCCTCGCCCGTACGGACTCGGTCGCCGAGGCCCTGCTGCTGTCCGTCAACCACTCGGGCGACAGCGACTCCACCGGCTCCCTCTGCGGAAACCTCCTCGGCGCCCTGCACGGCGAGGCGGCCCTGCCGGCGAGCTGGCTGGCCGCCACCGAGGGCCGGGCCGTCATCGCCGAGCTCGCCGACGACTTCGCGCTGCAGTTCCACGGACCGACCCCTCCCTACGGCGAGTCGGCCCTGCCGCGCGAGCGCTACCCGCACAACTGACCCCACGGCACGGCACGCCGCCGGCCCCGGGACGACAGGGGGAGACCACCACCGCATGACATACCTGAACCTCACCGAGGTCGAGGCCCTCGCCCGCCGCGCCCACGCCGGGCAGACCGACAAGGCCGGACGCCCGTACACCGAGCACCTCGCGGCCGTCGCCCGCGGCGTGCGCGAACGCGGCGGGGACGAGGCGCAGATCGCCGCCGCGTGGCTGCACGACGCCGTCGAGGACGACGCCCTGACCGTCGAGTGGCTGGCGGGCGCCGCGCTCCCGCGGCGGACCAAGGACATCGTCCTCGCCGTCACCAAGCGCCCGGGCGAGCCCCCCGAGGCCTACGCCGCCCGGATCCTCGCCACGCCCGGCGCGCTCCTGGTCAAGGCCGCCGACCTGGCCCACAACGCCGACCCCGGGCGCCTGGCCGCCCTGGACGACGCGGCCACCCGGGACCGGCTCCGCCGCAAGTACGCGCGCGTGCGCGCGCTGCTCGGGTTGGCCGACGACCCCGGCGCGTAGCGGCGGGCGGAGACGACGAGAGGCCCGGCGCCTTCCGGCGCCGGGCCTCTTTCTTGTGCGTGTTTCTTGTGCGTGCGGGAGGGCTATCCCTTGCGGAACGCCCAGTCCATCCGCGGTTCCATCACGCAGCGGAACACCCGCCGCACCGGCGCGGTGCACAGCACGGTCATCATCGCGATCGCGAGGAGGGTCACCACGACCTCGCCCACCGGCTTGCGGATCCAGTCGGCGGCGTCGTACCACTCCCACCACCGGGAGAGCTTGATCAGGAAGCCGTGGAGCAGGAACCCGTAGAGGGTGCCGCCGCCCAGCGCGGTGAACCACATCGTCCGGCGCGGCACCCAGGCGAGGAAGCCGGCGATGAGCACGGCGGCGCAGGCGAAGAGGGCGAGGAGGACGACCGGGGCGGTCCAGACCGGCTCGTGCAGGCCCTGGGCGCTGTCGTTGTGGAAGAACCACTCGGTGTTCAACTGCGGCGGCTGCCAGTAGGCCACCGCGATGGCCGCGGCGAACACCGGCACGGCGGCGATCCGCACCCAGCGCCGCCGCACCAGGTCGAAGTGGGAGCGCTTGAGGTGCAGGCCGATCACGAAGAAGGGCAGGAACTGCAGCACCCGCTGCAGGTCGAAGTCGCTGCCGACGTCGGGGGAGACCGCGGCCAGGAGGGCGATCGCGAACGAGATCGGGATCGGCCAGCGGATCACCTTCCAGATCGGCGTGGTCAGCCGCCAGATGAACAGCGCCGCCAGGAACCAGTTCAGGTACCAGGGGTTGGTCAGCGAGATGTTCTCCGGCGGCGCGTCCTCCGCCCAGTGCTGGAAGTAGGTGTAGGCGATCTCGAAGACCACGTACGGCACGACCACGCCGGTGATCAGGCGCTTGACCTTGGCCGGGCTGAGGTCGAAGCTCCGCGAGAAATAGCCGGATATGAGGATGAAGGCCGGCATGTGGAAGGCGTAGACCGTGTAGTACAGCGCCGACGCCGCGTGACTGGTGTAGGTGAGCGGCTGCCAGGCATGACCCAGGGCGACCAGGACGATCGCCAGGTACTTCGCGTTGTCGAAGAACGGGTCGCGCCCCGCCGGGGCGCCGGCCGCCGCGACGGGCGGCTCGGGAGCGGGGGCCACCGTGGCAGGAGTGGCGGTGGGGGACATTCGAGGCACCCTAGCCGTCGATGGGGGGCCGGTAAAACCCTCGCCGGCGCCCCTCCGGAGAGACTCTGAATATGGTCGGATCTTTACTCCGTCCGCATGGATTCCGACCGTACCCGCCCTCCGGCACCCCTGATAATCCCCCGATGCGGCATCAGGGCATCCCCCGGGCCGGGAAGTTGGTGGCACCATGGTTCGGCAGAGTGGGGGCGTGCGGGGCGGCATGGCTCCCGGGCCCGGCCAGGCTTCCGACCGAAGGTGTGATCAGTTGTGGCCATTTCACTGTCCGTGGTGCTGCTCCTGGCGATCATCCTGGTGGTGATGATCCGCAGCAACAACATCAAGGCGGGGCCCGCGATCGTCGCCGTCCTCTTCGGCTTCTTCCTCGCCTCCACGGGCATGGCGCCGTCGATCCACAGGTTTCTGGACTCGATCGCCCGGACCATAAGCGGCATCAACATCTGAAGGTCCCGAAAAGACAAATGCCTCCGGCCGGGGCCGGAGGCATCGTGGAGCGGGCGACGGGAATCGAACCCGCGTAGCCAGTTTGGAAGACTGGGGCTCTACCATTGAGCTACGCCCGCGTGAGCCGCACAACGCCAGAGCGGAGCGGCACGCAGTGCATCGTAGCGGGTCGACGCGGTGCACCGCACGCCACCCCCTCACGACCCCCGTCCACGGTCCGGCCAAGCGGCGTCCGACACCCCCGGGGGCATGTACCCTACGTCTCGCACCGACGGGGTGTGGCGCAGCTTGGTAGCGCGTCCGCTTTGGGAGCGGAAGGTCGTCGGTTCGAATCCGGCCACCCCGACCAGCAAGATCACATTGTGGGGCCCATCCTGCTTGCGGTTACTATGCAAGCTGCGCGTCCGTGTGTCCTTCTACCGGGCGCGGTCCGCTGACCATCACTATCCGATGAGCAGCAAAACCCAGCAGTCAGCCCCAAGGAGACCGAACCGTGAAGAGCGCCGTGGAGACCCTGAACCCGACTCGGGTTCGGCTCACTGTCGAGGTGCCCTTCGAGGAGCTCAAGGCCAGCCTCGACGCGGCGTACAAGAAGATCAACCAGCAGGTCACGGTGAAGGGCTTCCGCTCGGGCAAGATCCCGGCGCGCGTCATCGACCAGCGCTTCGGCCGTGGTGCCGTGCTGGAGGAGGCCGTCAACGACGCGCTTCCGAAGTTCTACACCGAGGCGGTCAACGAGGCCGACCTGAACCCGCTGGGTCAGCCCGAGGTCGACATCACCGAGCTGAAGGACGGCGAGCTGCTGGCCTTCACCGCCGAGGTCGACGTCCGTCCGACCCTGGAGATCCCGGACTACTCCGGTATCGAGGTCACCGTCGACCCGGTCGAGGTCACCGACGAGGACATCGAGAAGTCGGTCGAGCAGCTGCGTGAGCGCTTCGCCACCACCTCCCCGGTCGAGCGCGCCGCCGCCGAGGGCGACATCGTCACCGTGGACCTCGAGGCCAAGGTCGACGGCGAGGTCCTGGAGGACGGCGTCGCGTCCGACGTCGACTACACCATCGGTTCCGGCCAGCTGCTGGACGGCATCGACGAGGCCGTGAAGGGTCTCGAGGCCGGTGCCTCCGCCACCTTCACCTCGCAGCTCAAGGGCGGCAGCGCCGAGGGCAAGGACGCCGAGATCAAGGTCGACGTCAAGTCCGTCAAGGCCCGCGAACTGCCTGAGCTGGACGACGACTTCGCCCAGCTGGCGAGCGAGTTCGACACCCTCGACGAGCTCAAGGCCGACAGCCGCAAGCGCCTCGAGCGCATGAAGAAGTTCGACCAGGCCACCCAGGCCCAGGAGAAGGTCCTCGACGAGCTCATCAAGCTGGTCGAGGTTCCGATGCCCGAGAAGCTGCTCGAGGACGAGGTCAACACTCGTAAGCACAACCTCGAGCACCACCAGCTCGGCCAGATCGGCATGGACCTGGACAAGTACCTGGAGATGCAGGGCAAGTCCGTCGAGGAGTTCGAGGCCGAGCTCAAGGAGCAGGCCGAGAAGGGCATCAAGACCCAGTTCATCCTCGACGAGATCGTCAACAAGGAGAAGGTCTCGGTCGGCCAGGACGAGCTCACCGAGCACCTGGTCCGCCGTGCCCAGTCCTCCGGCATGAGCCCCGACCAGTTCGCCCAGGCCGTCGTCGAGCAGGGCCAGGTCCCGATGCTCGTCGGTGAGGTCGCCCGCGGCAAGGCCCTCGCGACCGTCGTCGAGGCCGCCACGGTCAAGGACACCAACGGCGAGGTCGTCGACCTCGAGGACGAAGACGAGGCTGCCGAGGCCGCCGAGGCCGGCGAGACCGTCGAGGCCGCGGACGAGACCACCGAGGCCTGAGCCTCGTCTCACCGCTCACCTGAGCGGCCACGGCACCCCCGGGCGGTGTGAGGGAGTCCTCGCGCCGCCCGTGCGGAGCCCGGCCGCTCGCGGGGAGCCTCTCCGCCGCGTACGGAGCCCTTACGGACGGGCCCGGTCGTGACCCCCAGCCGCTTGCGCGCGGGGGCCGCGACCGGGCCCTCCGTGCTCTCCGGCACCCGCCCGGAGGGGGTCCGGGAGGGGTCCGGGAGGGGTCCGGGAGGGGGTCCAGGAGGGGGGCGACCGCCGGAGCCCCGCAGGGGCCCGGGAGCGGCCCCGAACCTGCGCTCAGAGCGAACAGTTCCTGATGCGGGATGGCGCCTGCCGACCAGCGCGTTAGGGTCCGTAGATACGAGGGCAGGGGAGACATGGCAGCGCGCCGGCGCCCGTACCGGCCACGCCACCCCCCGGTCCCCAGAGAAGACGCGGAGACGGCCCGTTGCCGTCAGAGACGAGCAGGTGGATACGTGACGAATCTGATGCCTTCCGCCGCCGGTGAGATCGCCATCGGTGGTGGCCTCGGCGACCAGGTCTACAACCGGCTGCTCGGGGAGCGGATCATCTTCCTCGGCCAGCAGGTCGACGACGACATCGCGAACAAGATCACCGCGCAGATGCTCCTCCTGGCCGCGGACCCGACCAAGGACATCTTCCTCTACATCAACAGCCCCGGCGGCTCGGTGACGGCCGGCATGGCGGTCTACGACACCATGCAGTACATCCCCAACGACGTGGTCACCATCGGCATGGGCCTCGCGGCCTCCATGGGCCAGTTCCTGCTGACCGGCGGCACCGCGGGCAAGCGCTTCGCGCTGCCCAACACCGACATCCTCATGCACCAGGGCTCCGCGGGCCTCGGCGGCACCGCCTCGGACATCAAGATCCAGGCCGAGCAGCTGCTGCGCACCAAGAAGCGCATGGCCGAGATCACCGCCGCGCACACCGGTCAGACCGTTGAGACGATCATCCGTGACGGTGACCGTGACCGTTGGTTCACCGCTGAGGAGGCCAAGGAGTACGGGATCATCGACGAGATCATCACGCACGCCTCCGGCGTTCCGGGCGGCGGCGGCACCGGGGCCTGACGCCCCGGCCGACCGGGCCCCCGCGCCCGGTCGTACCGCCGAACAGCCGTACCTCAGCCCACAGACCGCCACCAGGATGGTGAACACCCGCATGAACATCTCGTCCCCCAGCGGCCTCTACACCGGCCCGCAGGCCGAGGCCCGTTACGTCGTCCCGCGCTTCGTCGAGCGCACCTCGCAGGGCGTGCGCGAGTACGACCCGTACGCGAAGCTCTTCGAGGAGCGCGTGATCTTCCTCGGCGTCCAGATCGACGACGCCTCCGCCAACGACGTCATGGCGCAGCTGCTGTGCCTGGAGTCGATGGACCCCGACCGTGACATCTCGATCTACATCAACAGCCCGGGTGGTTCCTTCACCGCGCTGACGGCGATCTACGACACGATGCAGTTCGTGAAGCCGGACATCCAGACCGTCTGCATGGGTCAGGCCGCCTCCGCCGCCGCGATCCTGCTGGCCGCCGGTACCCCCGGCAAGCGGATGGCCCTGCCGAACGCCCGCGTGCTCATCCACCAGCCGTCCAGCCAGACGGGCCGGGAGCAGCTCTCCGACCTGGAGATCGCCGCTCAGGAGATCATGCGCATGCGCACCCAGCTGGAGGAGATGCTGGCGAAGCACTCCACCCAGCCGATCGAGAAGATCCGCGACGACATCGAGCGCGACAAGATCCTCACGGCTGAGGACGCGCTGGCGTACGGTCTCGTCGACCAGATCGTCTCGACGCGCAAGTCGTCCGTCGCGGTCTGATCGGAACCGATCGGTCCGTACGGGCCGGCGCCGTTCCGTCCGGTCTCACCCACCGGTCGGTCCGGTCTCGGCCACCGTGCCGCCGATGACGGGCCCTCCCTTGGCCGAGTAGGGGCAAGGGGGGCCCGCACGGGGGGCCCGGCAAGGTACCGTCGATAGGCAAGCACCCGGGTTCGCAGAGCAAGGCGGATCCCAGGCGAAGGGGAAGCACCTCGTGGCACGCATCGGTGACGGCGGCGACCTGCTCAAGTGCTCGTTCTGCGGCAAGAGCCAGAAGCAGGTGAAGAAGCTCATCGCGGGTCCTGGTGTGTACATCTGCGACGAGTGCATCGACCTCTGCAACGAGATCATCGAGGAAGAGCTCGCGGAGACCTCCGAGGTCCGCTGGGAGGAGCTTCCCAAGCCGCGCGAGATCTACGAGTTCCTCGAGGGCTATGTGGTGGGCCAGGAGGCGGCCAAGAAGGCCCTGTCCGTGGCCGTCTACAACCACTACAAGCGCGTTCAGGCCGGCGAGAACGGCGGCCACAACCGCGACGACGGCATCGAGCTCGCCAAGTCCAACATCCTGCTGCTCGGCCCCACGGGCTCCGGCAAGACGCTGCTCGCGCAAACGCTGGCCCGCATGCTGAACGTCCCCTTCGCGATCGCCGACGCCACGGCCCTGACGGAGGCCGGCTACGTCGGCGAGGACGTCGAGAACATCCTCCTGAAGCTGATCCAGGCCGCCGACTACGACGTCAAGAAGGCCGAGACCGGCATCATCTACATCGATGAGATCGACAAGGTCGCCCGAAAGAGCGAAAATCCGTCGATCACACGGGACGTGTCGGGCGAGGGCGTCCAGCAGGCCCTGCTCAAGATCCTCGAGGGCACCACGGCCTCCGTGCCGCCGCAGGGCGGGCGCAAGCACCCGCATCAGGAATTCATCCAGATCGACACGACGAACGTCCTGTTCATCGTGGGCGGCGCCTTCTCCGGCCTGGAGAAGATCATCGAGTCGCGCGCGGGCGCCAAGGGCATCGGCTTCGGCGCCACGATCCGCTCCAAGCGCGAGATCGAGGCCAGCGACCAGTTCCAGGAGGTCATGCCGGAGGACCTGGTGAAGTTCGGGATGATCCCCGAGTTCATCGGCCGTCTCCCCGTGATCACCAGCGTTCACAACCTCGACCGCGAGGCCCTGCTGCAGATCCTGGTCGAGCCGCGTAACGCCCTGGTGAAGCAGTACCAGCGCCTCTTCGAACTCGACGGTGTGGAGCTCGACTTCGATCGCCCGGCCCTCGAGGCCATCGCCGACCAGGCGATCCTGCGCGGCACCGGCGCGCGAGGCCTGCGCGCCATCATGGAAGAGGTCCTGATGTCGGTGATGTACGAGGTCCCGTCCCGCAAGGACGTCGCCCGGGTCGTGATCACCGCGGACGTCGTGCAGTCGAACGTCAACCCGACGCTGGTGCCGCGCACGCGCGGCAACGAACCGGGGGAGCGGCACGAGAAGAGCGCGTAGCGCTCGGGTTTTACGCACGTACGAGAGGGGGCGCCCGGCCGGATGGCGGGGCGCCCCCTCAGCGGTTTGCCGTGAGGACTCAGCCGCCGTGGACGAAGATCTCTTCGGCGGTGGACACGGTGACAGCCGCCTCCAGCCAATACCCCAAGGTGTCCATGAAGGTGCAGGTCATGATGCGCTCATGGACTGCGGGTGACACGGGAATGCCCCGGCTTTCCAGGACGCGCAGCACCGATTCCGCACGCTCTTTCAATCGACCCTCAGCCTCGGCTTCCAGCCACGTCTGCTCGATGAGGGTGCCACGGCCGGGGAAGAAGGTACGCGGCATGAGTTTCCTCCAGATCTCTCGCGCCGGGGTGTTCCCCAGGCCGATTCCGGGCGGTGAAGTGACCACGGCCTGACGGTAGGAGCGCGACCTGAGCGGCTTCCTGTCTTTGGCGAGCGTTCACCCGTTCGAGTAGTGCTCCTCGATGTGCCGCAAGGTGGCCTCGAGCGCGTCGCCCGCCGCCGTCGGGATGTCCGGGACGACACCGACGCCCTCCCAGTTGGTCCCGGTGACGGTGCTGATGGTGCGGGCGGCGGGCACGGTGACGGTGATGTGCTCGGTGACGGGGTAACGGGCGGTGGGGTGGGCGCCGCCGCGGGTCGTCTCGCCGACGAGCGTGGCGCGGCCGTGCGCCTGGAGGGTGTAGGCGATGTCCTCGCCCGCCGAGAACGTCGCGGCGCTGGTGAGCACGTAGACCGGACGGCCGAGATAGCGGGGCGCGGGCAGGTGCCCGGCGGTCCAGTACTGCCGGGTGGTGTCGGTGGCGCGCTCGTAGATGTCGTTGAGGTGCACCTGGTCGTCGGCGAAGAAGTAGCTGCACCACATGGCGGCCCCCTCGGGCACGCCGCCGCTGCACGCGCGCAGGTCGAGGACGAGCGCGCGGGTGCCCGCCGCCATCTCCATGGCCGCGCCGATCGTACGGGCCCCCTCCTCCGGGAAGGCGACGCGCCGGACGTCGAGGTGGCCGACCCCGCCCTCCAGGAACTCGAAGCGCCGGACGCCCTGGTTCTCCTTCCGCAGCAACGCGAGGAAGGCCGCCTGCCCGGTCTCCTTGTCCTTGTCCGCCGTATCCATGGACTGCGGCTCGTCCTGCCACAGCAGCCGCAGGTGCCGGTCCGGACAGGCCTCCTGCAGGTGAGCGGTCACGGCCTCGCAGAACGCGGGGCCGGTGAGTCCCTCGTACTCCCCGGAGGCGAGCCGACCGCGCAGCGCGGCGTCGATGGCCGCGACCCGTTCGGGGAAGACGTAGCCGGAGGCTATGCGCTCGAGGGCGCGGTCGATGACGCGGACGGCGTCGGCGGCGGTGAGCGCGAGATCATTGGTAGGCATGAGTGCGGAGCGTACGGTGCCAGCGCGAGGCGTGGGTAGGGATTTTGTTCGGGCGGCTCTACCAGCCCAAGCTTCCCTGACCGAGGGCCCCGAGGGGTTCGGGAGGTGCGAGGGGCTGGGGAGGCCTGAGTAGCGATCTGAGTAGGAGCGCTCAGGGCGGGCTTCGGCCGGGGCGCGATGCTGGAGGCATGACGACGCCCGTTCCCGCCTGCCCGCCCACGTACCCGCCGCACCCCGGCTACGCACCGCCGTTCCCGCCCCCGTTCCCGCCCGCCCCTCCGGTGGCGCCACGGCGGACGCGCGGGGCCGTGGTGGCCGGGGTCGTGGCGTTGATCGTGCTGGCGGTCGGGGGCGGCACCGCCTGGTGGCTGACGCGTGGTGAGGACGGTGCGCTGGCCGGCCGGCCGCGGGTGACGGACGCGGCGGCCGGGATCTCCTATGCGATACCCGAGGGCTGGAAGCACGACGAGGGGAAGGAGCTCATCAACGCCTTCACCTCGTCGATCACCGGGAAGCGCACCGAGGGCGACAGCCGGGGCGCGGGCGAGGACAAGGGCGGGAGCGTCGTCCTCGCCGGCCGGTCCCGTGGCGTACCGGAAGCCGATCTGCAGCGGCAGGTGGAGCGGGCGGCCCGGTCGAACGCCGAGTTCTTCTACCCCGACGGCAGCTCCACGCGGGAGGAGTCCCGCCCGACGACGGTCAGCGGCCGCCCCGCGCACACGGTGGTGCTGAAGGTGAACGACGGCAAGGGCGGGGAGGCCCACCTCCGTATGACCCTCATCGCGGTGGACACCAGCCGCTCGGCCTTCCTCCTCGGCCTCACCCAGCCGGCCGGCCCGTCCGCGAACAAGCTGGTCGACGCGGTGCTGGAGAGCGCCACCGTGAGCGGGCCCGAGCGGGGGACCGGCGGGCGTATCCCGGCTTGAACCTGACGCGGCGTGAGGATGCATCGTTGTCCCATGACCGCATCCGCAAGCTGGAAGGTGGGCCCGCTGGCCGAGGCCAGCGGGCTGACCGTGCGCACACTGCACCACTGGGACGCCATCGGCCTCCTCAGCCCCTCACAGCGCACTCAGGGGGGACACCGGGAGTACACCGAAGGGGACCTCGTCCGCCTCTACCACGTGCTGGCGCTGCGCAGCCTGGGGCTCGGCCTGGACACCATCGCCGTCTGCCTCGATGCCGGAGTCGACCCGACGCGGCTGGTCCGGGACCACACGGCCGGCGTCGAGGCCTCCCTCGCCGCGCTCGAAACCCTGCGGGAGCGGCTCGTACGGCTCGGCGACGCGCTGGCGGCCGGCCAGGCCCCCTCGGCCGACGCCCTACTCGACGCGCTGAAGGCGATCGGCGGCACCGGCCCGGAGGCCGAGCACACACTGCGCCGCCACCTGGACGCCGACCAGATCCAGGCCCTGCGGACCCGGGCCGCCGCCCTGGGGCCCGCGATGCACTACCTGCTCGAGGTCGAGTGGCCGGAGCTGTACCGCAGAGCCGACCGGCTCCGCGCGGCCGGCACCCCTCCCACCGACCGCAAGGTCCGTCGGCTGGTGGCCCGCATGGACGAGCTGAGCGCGTTGTTCACCGGCGGCGACGCCGGCATCTCGGCGGGCGTACGGGACGCCTGGCACGACGACCCCGCCGCCATGGCCGCGGACCCCGACGCCCCCGCCGACGACTGGCGCGAGCTGGCCGACTACCTGAGCCGCGCCCGCCAGAGCCTCGCCTGACCGGCCCGCGCCGCCCCCCTGTCTCGAATCCCTACGTGCCGAAGGAGCCCGGCCATGAGCCGCCGAACCCGTCTGCGTATCGCCCTGACCTCAACGTTCCCTACGCTCCTGGCCGTTCCGGTCTGTTGCCTCCTGGCCGTGGCCGGCATGGTGCCGTGGAGCCTTCTCCTCGCCCTGCCGGTCGCGCTCGCGGTGCACGCCGCCGTCACGTTCCGCCGCCTGAACCGGAGCCTGCCGGACGCTACTTCCGGCCGTCCTGGTGCAGCGGCCCCTTGTCCGTGAGGACGTAGCCGCCCTCGACGACCTTCGCGTCGGGCGCCGGGGCCATGCACTTGGTCAGCAGGGGCTCGCCCTTCTTCGTGGCCCCGGACAGCCCGATCCGGCTGGGGCCGCCGTCCTTGTCGGCGACGTGGAAGCTGACGCCCATGCGCGTGTGCGGGTCCAGCTCCTTCCGCCAGGGGTGACCGGGGCTGGTACGGACGAGCCTGCCCGTCACGGTCGCGTTGGGGCCGCCGGTGGTGAGGCAGTCGACCGTGAAGTCGCCCCAGAAGACCAGCGGCTTCTTGCCGTTCGGCTGGTCGATCTTGTGAGAGATGCGGAAGGTGCCCGAGGACTTAGTGGGGAAGACCGGGCTCTTCGAGGTGTACGTGCCGTGGGCGTCGACGGTGACCCGGATGTCGTTGCCGGGTTCGGGGAACTCCATGCGGGCCGCGCCCTTGATCGAGGCGGTGGTCGTGGCGACCGCGGCGGCTGGGGCCTCTGTGGCCGAAGCGGCCGGGGCGATGGCCGTGGTCGCGGTCGCGGCGGCGAGCACGGCGAGGAGGACGCCGGTGCGCAGAGCGGTCTTGTTCATGCCGGTCCTAATGTTCGGTGGGCAGGTCCTGTGATCGCTTCCGATCCTCGTCGCCGGCCCGCGCACGCCCATCCGTCGCCCGGACGACATCTGTGACGGCCGGTCCACCGCACGGGGGAACGCGGAGGTCGGATGTAATGCGGGCATGGACAACTGGTGGTACTCCCTTCCGGAGTCGACGCGTGAGCGGGTGGACGGTCTCGTGCTGCGGGACAGCCGGCTCCTGGCGGTTCGCGAGACGTGGGAAGGGGTGAAGACACTGTGGGGCGACTCCCGGGCCCCGCGTCCCGGCGTGTACGACTGTGAGCGCGTGGTGGCGGCCCGGTACGAGGCGCTGGCCGACCGGATCGTCCGTACGCCGGAACGGCCACGGGACGTGGAGACGCTCGCCGCCCGCACAGCCGCGCTTCCCGGCCGCCCGGCGGCAATAGAGGCGCTATGGGACGGCGATACGAACGGCTGGTTCGTGGCCCTGGTGGCCCACTTCGACGATCCGCGGAGCGAGGTGGAACTGGCACTGATCCGCCGCGGCCGGGACGACGCCGACGCCAGGTGGCCCCAGGCGCGGGAAGCCGCCACCACGGGCACCGCCCTGGCGGAACGCTTCGGAGTGCCCTTCCACTTCGCCGGCCCCGACGCCCCCGACGACGAGGCACCTCGCTGGCGAGCCGCCGAGCGCTAGGCGCGGTGTCGGCGGTGGCGCGCCTCGCGGTATTCCACTTCGCTGGGAGTCATCGGGGCCGTGATGCTGTAGACGTCACCGACCCGGAGGCCGTTCGGCGTGACGCCCTCCTCGCGGGCGCCGATGACGCTGACGGCCACGAGTGAATCCGGCTGCCAGAACGTGCGGTAGTACGGCGCCTGCACCGGATCCTCCGGAACCTCGACGAGTGCCGTGCCGCGCTTCGCCAGCAGCCGCTGCAGTTTCTCGAACCGCAGTCGCCGTTCGAACCGGCCGTACCGGGCCCGGAGCGTCTTCTCGACGGCATCGCTCCGCCCGTAGGCGAGCCGGTGCACCTGCAGGGTGAAGTGGTGGCCAAGCCACGGGTGGTCGGCGGACTCGCGGCTCCAGAAGAACTCCGTCATGCCGTAGTCACGCCACATGCTGTGCACGTCGAAGGAGTTCTCGGCGAAGTCCGGCCCCAGGAGCTTCGCCACCTGGTCGGGGGTGTCCGTCGGCTTGGCGCCGAGGACCGTGCCGGAGGTGATGACGTCCATGTAGAACGCCAGGGAGTAGGGCGTCACGTCAGGTGGTGGGGGCCTGGGGGGTCACGAACGAGCCCATGCCGGGCGTCGTGATGATCAGGCCTTCTTTTCTCAGGGCCGCAGTGACCTTTCGGACCGTCACGCGAGCGACGTCGAACTCCTGCTCCATGCGGACTTCGGAGATCAGGTGGTTCGGCGGGTACTCGCCGGTGGCGATGCGACGCCGGATGACATCGGCGATCTGGATCCACTTGGGGCGCGTCGGGTCGTACTCCATCACGGCAGGGAGGGTATGTATTCGCACCCAATCGAACATAGAGACCCGAAGGGGTATCTAGCTATAGACAGGGGTCTCAAGAGACCTACAGTGGCCTCAATCACAAGACCCCCGCGACCGTCCGACCGGTCCGGGGGCAGGGCCACCAGCTGACCAAGGAGCCGATGACGTGAGGGACTTTATCGCCCGCTTCTTCCGCCGGGTAAGGGGCGCGTGCGCGCCCCGAACGGCGACAACGGTCGACGTTCGCGCCGCAGTGTCGCCGCCGGAACCTCAGGCGGTGTTCGCGTTGGTGGGCGCCCATGGGATCGACATCCGGCGTCGCCCGGCCGAACCGATCGAGTGTCACTGCCCCGCCCCCGAGCATCAATCCGTCCCCGAGTCGGGTGCGTTCGTCATCGACACCCGCCGCGACAAGGTCGGCCAGGTCATGGGCCACGAAGGTCCCCGGCTGCAGCTTCGCCCACCGCGCGGCGGACGGGAGTGGGAGGCGGCGCCCGAGGACGTACGCCCCGTCACCCACGCGGAGTCGCCCGTGCGGTGAATGCGACGGGCGCCGCGACCGCCCCCGTGGTGGTCGCGGCGCCCGCGCGGGTCACTTGTCCTTGCGGACGGCGTTGCGGATGTTGGCCGTGGCCTCGGATAGATCCTTGGCCGACATCACGTTGCCGGAGGAGGAGGTGACGGTTCCGGCGATGCCGCCAGAGGCCTTGGTGACCTGGTGCTCGACGATGCCCACCGCGCTGCTGTCGGCCCAGACGCAGGTGCTGACCTCCGTGTGGGTCGACGTGGGGCCGGCGGTCCTGTCGGCCTTCTGCGTCAGGCACTTGACCACCGTGCCGTCGAAGCCGTTCGGGTGGTAGACGGCGGTCGGCGAGACGGTCTCGATGCTCGTCTTGAACGTCTCCGCGCTGCGCTTCTGGTTCTCGTCCATCTTCGCGAGCATCGCGTCGGCCGTCTTGCCGGGGTCGGTGATCTCGCCGTAGATGCCGGTCACCCGGAGCTTCTGCTTCTCGTCGTTGCGGTACGAGCCCTTCACGGCCGTTCCGTTGACGATGCCCATCTCCTTGGCCTTGGCATCGTTGCTGAGGTCCTCGGTCTCCTTCGCGCCCTCGAGGGACTGCTTGGTGTACTTCCCGTCGAGCAGCTTCTCCGGGAGCGCGATCGTGTACGGCTTCATCCTGCTGTCGTCCTGGCCGTTGGACCCGGACTCGGACCCGGTGGCGAAGAACAGGATTCCGCCCACGAGCGCGCCGATCGCGACGACGGCACCGACCGCGATGCCGATCACCTTGCCCTTGCCGCCGCCGCGCTGGGGCGGCATGGGCGGCATCGGAGGCTGGCCGTAGTACGGGCCCGGCTGCTGCGGCGGGCCCCAGGCACCGGGTGCCTGCGGCTGCTGCGGCGGTATCGGTGGCGGCGGGCCGTACGGGCCCGGCTGGTTATAGCTCATGTGAATCCCCCGTAGAACCGTCGCCGGCCTACTTCTCCTTGCGGACCTCGTTGCGGATCTTGGCGGCGGCCTCGGAGAGCTCCTTCGCGGGCATGACGTTGCCGCTCGAGGAGCCCGTGGAGCCGGCGAGGCCACCCTGGGTCTTGCTGACACGGTGCTGGACCACTCCCACGGCGCTGGTGTCGCCCCAGACGCAGGTGGAGAACTCGGCCGTGCTCGTGATGGAGCCGTAGGTGTAGGTGCTCTTCTCCGTCTTGCACTTCATCACGGCGCCGTCGAAGCCGCTCGGCGAGAACTCCGACCAGGGAGTGACCGTTTCGACCTGGGCCTTCAAGATCTGCTGGTTCTTCTTCGAGTTCTCTTCGTTCTTGGCGATCGCGGTGCCGACGGTCTTGCCGGGGTCGGCGATGGCGCCGTAGGTACCCCCGACCGACATGAACTGCTTCTCGGAGTTGGTGTAGCTCTGCGAGACGAACTGGCCGTTCTCGATGCCCAGTGCCTTGGCGTCCTTGTCGTCGGACAGGTTCTTCGTCTGGTCGGGCGTCGTCGCCGCCGCCTTCGTGAACTTGCCGTCCAGCAAGGACTCCGGCATCACCATCGTGTACGGCTTCACCTCGCCGTCACTGCCCCCGGCGCCCAGGAAGAAGACGGCACCGCCCACGATGGCGCCCACCACCACGAGCGCGCCCACCACGAGGCCGATGGTCTTGCCCTTGCCGCCGCCCTGGGGCGGCATCGGCGGCGGGTACTGGCCCGGAACGCCCGGCATGCCCGGCTGCTGGCCGTAGGGGCCCGGCATGCCCGGCTGCTGCGGCTGGCCCCAGCCGCCCGGGTGCGGCTGCTGCGGCGGGGCGCCGTACGGCGCCGCCGGCGCCGGGGGCTGCTGCGGGTAGCCGTAACCGGGGGCACCGGGCTGGCCGTACGGCGGCTGCTGCGGGGGCTGGCCGTAGGGGCCCGGCTGCTGGGGGTAGCTCATCGTGTCTCTCTTCGGTGGGGACGTGCGCGACGGTGGTGGGGGTGCTCACGCGACAGATGGTCAACATCCTTGCGGATGGCTTATCCCAGCCTTACCTCGGGGACGCAACGGTTTCGGAACAGTCCCGTCTCCGTTGCGGGGCCGGGTGTTACGGGATTTCGACGCGGGTCTCGCGGCGCAGCTTGGCCGTGATGTCGCCCGCGGAGGCGAGGGGGATGTCCTCCTCGTTGAGGACCTTCGCCGCGTCGACCACGAAGACGCTGCCGACCGTGCTGTGGTCGGCCCAGATGCACAGCGGCATCTTGATGGGCTTGGGCGCGGTGGCGTCCTTGATCTCCGTCTTCTGGCACTTCATGACGGCGCCGTCGTCGAGGCCCTCGGGGGTGACCTTCTCCGGCTTGCCCTCGAGCTGGGTCTTGCTGTCGTCCTTGGACGCCAGCGAGACGCTCAGGAACATGCTGTCCACGGTGCTCTCGGGGTTGGCGACCTCGCCCCAAAGGCCGCTCAGGCGCAGGGCCTTGCGGGTGAGGGCGGCGCCGTCGGTCTTCCAGGCGCCGGCGATGCTCTCGGCGTTCTTGATGCCGACGATGGCGAGCTGGCTCTTGTCCTTGCCGGCGAAGCCGTCGTTGCTGCCGCTGGCGTCGTACTTGTACTCGCCGAGGACGGTGTCCGGTGTGGTGATCTTGTAGCGCTTGCCGGCGACCGGGGTCGCGGAGGGGGCGGCGCTGCTCGCGCTCGCCGACGGGGTGTCGCTCGCCTTGGGCTTGGCGTCGTCGGACTTGTCGTTGCTGCCCAGAAGGACGAATCCGCCGCCCACGATCGCGCCGACGAGGATGACGGCGCCGACCGCGATGCCGATGGCCTTGCCCTTGCCGCCGCCCTGCGGGGGCACCGGCGGGCCCATCGGCGGCGGGTACTGGCCGGGCACGCCCGGTCCGCCCGGCTGCTGCGCGTACGGGTTGGGCTGGGCGTACGGGCTCGGCTGGGCGTACTGCCCGGGCTGCGCGTACGGGTTGGGCTGGGGCTGGCCCTGCGGCGGCTGGGGCTGGCCCTGGGGCTGCTGAGGGGGAAGCGGCGGCTGCTGAGGCGGTATGCCACCGCCGTACGGGTTCGGCTGCTGGTCGGTCATCGTTGCCTTCACGTCTCTCACCGCCACGGGACTCGCGGCGGAACGGTTGCGCGCCATCCTCGCCGATGGCGCGTCGCGCTACTTCTTCGGGATCTCCACGCGCACGTCGGCGCGGAACTTCGCGGTGACCCGGCCCGCTTCGTCCACAGACGTCTCCTTGCCGGCCATGGCGGTCGCCATGTCGAGAGTGAACACCGCCGCCGTGGTGCTGTGGTCGGCCCAGACGCACAGTTGCATCATCGGGTGCTCGCCGCTTGGCGTAGTGGAGCCCACCACACGGACCGCCTGGCACTTCATCACGCCGTCGTCGAAGCCGCTCGGGGAGACCGCCTTGGGGCTGCCGACGAGCTGGAGCTGGCTGCTCTTCTTGCTGTTCGCCGCGCGCATGCCGGTGAACATGTTGTCCACCACGGTCTCGGGCTTCTTGATGCGTCCCCAGGCGCCCATGAACCGGATCTGTTTACCGGTGAGCTGCGCACCGGGGGTCTGGTACACACCGCTGAGGGTCTCGGGGTCGGCCACGCCCATGCCCTTGAGGTCGGCCTTCGCGGCGGCGCCGAACTCCGGCAGCTTCGCGTCGCGGTCCAGCTCGTACTCGCCGACGACCTTCTCCGGGGTCGTCAGCTTGTAGTGCTTGCCGTCGTCCGGGACCGAGCTGCCGCCCGCGAAGAAGAGGAAGCCGCCGATCACGACGGCGCCGACGACGATGACCGCGCCGAGCGCGATGCCGATGGCCTTGCCCTTGCCGCCGCCGTGCGGCGGGACCGGCGGCGGGTAGGGGGCCGGGTAGGGGGCGGGGTACGGAGACTGCTGTGCTCCCGGATGGCCGTACGGGCCGGGATAGCCGTAGCCGCCGGGCTGCTGCCCGTAGCCGGCGGCGGGCTGCTGACCGTACGGTCCCGGCTGCTGGCCGTACGCGCCCGGCTGCCCGTACCCACCAGGCTGCTGTCCGTGGCCGCCGGGCTGCCCGTAGGGGTTCGGCTGCTGGGGCGGCTGCGGCGATATGCCGCCTCCGTACGGGCCCGGCTGCTGGTGGCTCATCGTCGCCTCTGTGTCTCGACAGACATGGATAGGCCATCCTTCACGATCGTTTATCCGTCGCTTACGGCGGGGCCGGGCCGGACGGAAACGGGTTCGTGAGCTGTCACCCCCGCCCCGTAGAATTCCCCCCGTGACCGAGAACACTCAGCAGACACCAGACAGCGCCCCCGAACTGCCGACCCAGTACGCGCCGGCCGCGGTAGAGGGACCGCTGTACGAGCGCTGGGTAGAGCGCGGTTACTTCACGGCCGACGCCAAGAGCGAGAAGCCCCCGTACACCATCGTCATCCCCCCGCCGAACGTCACCGGCTCGCTCCACCTGGGCCACGCCTTCCAGCACACGCTCATGGACGCCCTCACCCGGCGCAAGCGCATGCAGGGCTTCGAGGCGCTGTGGCTGCCGGGCATGGACCACGCCGGCATCGCCACGCAGAACGTGGTCGAGCGTGAGCTCGGCAAGGAGGGCGTCTCCCGCCACGACCTGGGCCGTGAGGCGTTCACCGAGCGCGTCTGGCAGTGGAAGGAGGAGTACGGCGGCAAGATCCTCGGCCAGATGCGTCGTCTGGGTGACGGCGTCGACTGGAGCCGTGAGCGCTTCACCATGGACGAGGGCCTCTCCAAGGCCGTCCAGACGATCTTCAAGAAGCTCTACGACGACGAGCTGATCTACCGCGCCGAGCGCATCATCAACTGGTGCCCCCGCTGCCTCACCGCGATCTCCGACATCGAGGTCGAGTACCAGGACGACGACGGCGAGCTCGTCTCCATCACCTACGGCGAGGGTGACGAGACGCTGGTCGTCGCCACGACCCGCGCCGAGACGATGCTCGGCGACACCGCCGTGGCCGTCCACCCCGAGGACGAGCGCTACGCCCACCTCGTCGGCAAGCGGATCAAGCTGCCGCTGACCGACCGCACGATCCCGGTGGTCGCCGACACCCACGTCGACCCCGAGTTCGGCACCGGTGCCGTCAAGGTCACGCCCGCGCACGACCCCAACGACTTCGCGATCGGCCAGCGCCACGGCCTCGAGTCGATGACCGTCATGGACGAGCGCGGCATCATCACCGTCCACGGCCCGTTCCTCGGCCTGGACCGCTTCGAGGCCCGCTCCGCCATCGTCGGCGCCCTGCGCGCCGAGGGCCGGATCGTGGCCGAGAAGCGCCCCTACGTCCACTCCGTCGGTCACTGCTCGCGCTGCAAGACGACGCTCGAGCCGCGCCTGTCCATGCAGTGGTGGGTCAAGGTCGAGCCGCTCGCCCAGGCGGCCGGCGACGCCGTCCGCGACGGCAAGGTCGCCATCCACCCGGCGGACATGTCGAAGCGCTACTTCGACTGGGTCGACAACATGCACGACTGGTGCATCTCGCGCCAGCTGTGGTGGGGTCACCGCATCCCCGTCTGGTACGGCCCCGACGGCGAGACCGTCTGCGTCGGCCCCGACGAGCAGCCGCCGTCCGGCGAGGGCTGGACCCAGGACCCGGACGTCCTGGACACCTGGTTCTCCTCCGGCCTGTGGCCGTTCTCCACGCTCGGCTGGCCGGCGAAGACCCCGGACCTGGAGAAGTTCTACGCCACCGACGTCCTGGTCACGGGCCACGACATCATCTTCTTCTGGGTCGCCCGGATGATGATGTTCGGCCTGTACGCGATGGACGGCGAGCCGCCGTTCCACACGATCGCGCTCACCGGTCTGGTCCGCGACCAGTTCGGCAAGAAGATGTCGAAGTCGTCGGGCACCGCCGTCGACCCCCTGGACTGGATGGACCAGTACGGCTCCGACGCCGTCCGCTTCACCCTGGCCAAGGGCGCGAACCCGGGCACGGACGTGCCGATCGGCGAGGACTGGGTCCAGGCGTCCCGCAACTTCGCCAACAAGATCTGGAACGCCACCCGCTTCGCGCTGATGAACGGCGCCACGCTCGAGGGCGAGCTGCCGCCGGCCGAGGAGCTGTCGGCCACCGACCGCTGGATCCTCTCCCGGCTCAACGCCACCATCGCCGAGGCCGACGCCTACTACGACGACTACCAGTTCTCGAAGCTCACCGACGCCCTCTACCACTTCGCGTGGGACGAGGTCTTCGACTGGTACGTCGAGCTGTCCAAGACCACGTTCATGGGCGGCGGCGAGCCGGCCAAGGTCTCGGCGCGCGTGCTCGGCGAGGTCCTGGACGTCACGCTCAAGCTGCTGCACCCGGTCATGCCCTTCGTGACCGAGACGCTGTGGACCACACTCACGGGCAAGGAGTCGGTCGTCATCGCCGACTGGCCCAAGGACAGTGGCTTCCGTGACGCCGCCGCCGAGGCCGAGATCGAGAACCTCCAGCAGGTGATCACCGAGGTCCGCCGCTTCCGCGCCGACCAGGGCCTGCAGCCCGGTCAGCGCGTCCCGGCGACGCTCGACCTGTCGGGCACGTCGCTGGCCGCCCACGAGGGCGCGATCCGTCAGCTGCTGCGCCTGCAGCCGGCCGAGGACGGCTTCCAGGCCACCGCGACCCTGCCGATCGCCGGCGCCACGGTCGCCCTCGACCTGTCCGGCACGATCGACGTCGAGGCCGAGCGCAAGCGTCTGGCCAAGGCGCTGGCCGCGGCCGAGAAGGACAAGGCGCAGTCCACGGCCAAGCTGGGCAACGAGGCGTTCCTCGCCAAGGCCGCCGAGGCCGCCGTGGAGAAGATCCGCAAGCGGCTGGAGACGGCCGAGGCCGACATCGAGCGGATCACCGCCCAGCTCGAGGGCCTGCCCAAGGGCTGACGCCCCCGGGCGGCGCCACGAGCGCTAGCGCGCCCAGGGCCTTTCACGGCCCGGGCGCGCCCACGGCCTCGTACGTCCCGGATCCCACATGGGGCCCCACGGCCCCTCCACAGGCTCCTCGTCCCCCGGGTCGAGGGGCCTGTGCTGGTTCCGGTCCCGGCGGTCGCGTACGGGCGCGAAGAGCACGTAGGCCGTCGACACCACCACGAACCCCAGCCGGATCAGGCCCTTGGCCGACTCGTCCGGCACGGCGAACACGCTGCCGTAGAGCACCAGCAGCGCGATCCAGCTCCACCACGGCACCAGCCGCCGCTGGCCGCACACGTCCCACAGCAGCGTGCCCAGCAGCACGGAGGCGGTGTAGTAGGTGTAGACGCTGGGGTCGAGGACGATCCGGGCGTTGGCGCCCAGCAGCACCACCGCCGCCCATCTGCCGCGCCAGACGGCGATCGCGCCGAGGCCCAGGCCCAGCGCGGCCTGGGCGGGCCGGGCCCAGTTCGGGGTTTCCGGGTCGTTGGCGCCCAGCCAGCGCAGGGCGGACGCCGGGTTGTTGGGGATGGTGAACTTCGCCGCGGCGAACGAGTGCGGGTCGACGACGAAGAACGGCAGCCACGCCACCGCCACCAGGCCCACGCACCACAGGCCCGCGCGCAGCCACCGCTCCTTGGGCAGGGCCAGCAGCAGCGGCAGGAACGCCAGCGCGGTGGGCTTGGAGTCCAGGGCCAGGGCCATGCAGATGCCGGTGCCCGCCGCGTTGCAGCGCGTGAGGCAGTACACCGCGAGGGCGGTGAAGAACAGCGCGAGGACGTCGTCCAGATGGGCGAAGCGGACCGAGACCTCGATCCACATGGGGATGAAGGCCAGGCCCGCGACGAGCACCCGCTGCCGCAGCCGCTGGTGGTTGGTGCCGGTGCCCAGGAAGTGGCGGGCGGCGCTGCGTCCGGCGAGGACCAGGATCACCAGGCCCAGGCCCGACATGAACGCCTCGGCCAGCACCTGCCCGACCTCGGCCGGGAAGGGGTTGAACAGCCCCGCCACCAGGAAGCTGATGGGGCCCATCTGCAGCTCGGGGTGGCGGGCGTAGAGGTTGAGTCCGCCGTCGCCCGAGGAGCCGCCCTCGTAGATCAGCTCACCGCCGGTGCGCAGGTAGTGCCAGGAGAAGCCGCCGCTGGGCTCCACGACGATGAACCAGAGCACTGCCCACGCGGTGAGCAGCAGCAAGTGCATCCGCGAGCTGAGTTCCGGTATTCGCACAACGCTCCGTTCCGCCACCCGGAACCGTTCCGGGCATAAATATCACCGGCGGTCAGATGACGGAACGGAACGTGAAGTTGCCTCGTCGGCCGATTCTGTGACCGAACTCATGGCATGGACTCGTGATGGAGGCTCAGGCCTCGATGGCCACGGGGCCCGACTCCACGCGCTCGGCGTTGCGCCGCGTCTTGGCCCAGCCGTTGCGGCCGCGCAGCATCCGCGCGAAGCCGCGCGCGGACGCCGGGAAGAGGTGGTACGCGTACAGCCACAGTGCCAGTCCCCACAGCAGGGCGGTCAGCAGCGACCGGTCGGACGCGCGGTCGCGACGGTAGACCGGGCCCCAGAGCACGAACGGCGTTACGGACACCACGGCCAGCGCCAGCACCAGCGGCCACAGCTCCAGCATGCCGCCGAAGGCCTCGTCCACGCCGTCCTGAGCGGCCGTCAGGCCGAGCAGCGCGAACATCACGGCGCACAGCGCGAGCGTGACCAGGTGGGCCACGGGCTGCAGGAAGGTGTAGAGGGTCTCCAGCACGCCCTTGCCGCCGTAGTGGCGGGAGGAGACGATGCGCGGCGCGTAGCGGACGCACTGCAGGTTGCCCTGTGCCCAGCGGGTGCGCTGGGTCAGGAAGCGGCGGCCGTGCGGCAGGCCCTCCTGGGAGACCCAGGTGTCGGCTATGTGGGTTATCCGGTCGCCGGTGAGGGTCATGTGCAGGCCCAGCTCGTAGTCCTCCAGCAGCGCGCCGCGCTGCCAGGGGCGGCGTTCGGCGGCGGCGATGCGGTCGAGCGAGGCCAGCCGGGTGAACTGGCCGTTGCCGCCGAGGCCCACGGAGCCGGTGCGGCCGCGCAGCAGCTGCATGCCGGCGTTGGAGACGGAGAACTCCATGTCCTGCATGCGCACCAGGAGGCGGGCGAAGGCGTTGGCGATCCGACCGCGGTCGGGCAGCGGGCGCGGGTCGTCGGTGTTGCGCATCCGGACGCTGACCTGCACGCCGCCGGTCTCCGGGTCGCCGAAGCCCTGCGGGCCGGAGACGCGGGCCAGGGCGTGGGGGTCGAGCTGTCCGTCCGCGTCGATGACGCACACCACGGCGCGCTCGCGGTCGACGTCCTTGGACAGGAACTGGTTCAGCTCGTCGTACGCGGCGTTCAGGGCCGCGCCCTTGCCCTGGCGGGCGTGGGGGCGGTGGCGGCGGACGAGGTGGACGCGGCGGTCCTCGTCGGCCAGCGCGGCGACGATCGCGCCGGTGCGGTCGTCGCTGTCGTCGTCGATGACCCACACATGGGCGCCCGGGTGGTCGGCGCGCAGCCGGCTCACGGTGGTGCCGACCACGGCCTCCTCGTCCCGGCAGGGGACGAAGAAGTGCCAGTCGAAGGCGTGCGGGTCGCCGTCCTCGACGGCGGGGCGGCGCAGGTAGGCATGGCGCGCGCCCGCCCAGTAGAGCAGGAAGCACAGCAGGAGGAAGAAGGGGAAGGCGAGGAGGAAGGGGTTGGAGAACATGCGGGGGCGAGACTCCTGGAACGCGTGGGGCGGGCGGTACGGGCGGGCTGGGCCGGAAGGCGTCCTACGCCGCGGCCGCCAGCTGCTCCGGCGCGCCGATCGCGACCAGCAGCGCCACGATGCGCTCCGACGCCAGCCCGTCCCCGAAGGGGCTCGGCAGGGCGGCCAGGCGCTCCAGTTCCCGCGTGCCGGAGGCCAGCCGGCGGCGCGCGGCCGCGCCGATGGCGGCGCCCGGCTCGACCAGGTCCGCGAAGTCGGCCATGGCCTCCTGCCGCTCCGTGGAGCGGCGGACGACCACCAGCGGGCGGCCCAGGACCGTGCACTCCTCCTGGATGCCGCCGGAGTCGGACACCAGCAGCGCCGAGTGGCGGGCCAGCGCGAGGAACTCGGAGTAGCCCAGGGGCGCGGTCACCGTGAGCGGGGCCAGCAGGTCCGTGAGGCCGGCGGCCTCCACGCGGGCCCGGGTGCGCGGGTGCAGCGGCAGCACGACCGGGCGGTCGGCGGTGGCGAGGGCGCCCAGCTCGCGCAGGATCGCCCGCAGCGCCTCGGCCGAATCGGTGTTCTCGGGCCGGTGCACGGTGGCCAGGACGTAGCCGTCGGCCACGAGACCCTGCCGGGCCAGGAGCGCCGCGCGCTCCCGCTCGCCGGGCAGCTGGTTGCGTACGGCCTCGACGACGGTGTTGCCGGTGACGGCGATGCGGGCGTCGGCGACGCCCTCGGCGAGCAGGTTCGCCCGGTTGTCCTCGGTGGCGGCGCACAGCACGTCGGCGACGCGGTCGATCAGGACCCGGTTGTGCTCCTCGGGCATGGCGCGGTCGTGGCTGCGCAGGCCGGCCTCGACGTGCACCAGGGGGATGCCGCGGGCGTTGGCGGCCAGGGCACCGGCGAGAGCGGCGTTGGTGTCGCCCTGCACGACGACGGCCAGCGGCGGCTCGGCGGTGAAGAGCGCGTCGAGCTGGGCGAGGGCGGCGGATATCTGCACCGCGCGCGGACGACCGCCGACGCCGGTCAGGAAGGTCGGCTCCGGCAGGCCCAGATCGGTCAGGAAGCGGCCCGACAGCTCCTCGTCGTAGTGCTGTCCCGTGTGCACCAGGTGGGCCGCCGGGCCCAGCAGGCGCACGAGGTCGGTGAGCTTGACGAGCTCGGGACGGGTACCGAGGACGACGGCGACACTCCGCGGGGGCAGGGGCTGCACGAGGGACTCCTGAGGCTGCTGGCGTGTGGGGACAGCACCAGAGCCTGCGGTTCCTCGGTTGCCCTTCCGGGGGGACTTCGGTTGCCGGACGGTTGCGACCGGATGATCGATGACCTAGGTCCCGGCCGGGTCAGGGACCTTCGTCCCTGTCGGGTCAGAGGCCTTCGTCCCCTCCTCCGCCCCCTCCCGCGCCCCCGTGCTCCCCGCCCGCCGGCCCGTCCGGCGCGCGGTAGCGGTAGCCCAGGCCGCGCACGGCCTCCAGCGGGTCGGCGGCCTCGTCCCCGGCGGCCTGGCGCAGCTTGCGCCGCAGCCGCAGCACCGCGAACTTCACCCGCTCCCGGCCCGTGCCCTCCGGGTCGTCCCACACCCGGTCGAGCAACTGATCGGTGGTGATCACCCGGCCCCGGTTGCGGACGAGCACCTGCAGCAGCCGGTACTCGATGTCGCTGAGCCGTGCCTCGTGCCCCTGCCACACCGCCGAGCGCCGCTCGGGCACCAGCCGCAGCCCGTCGCCGCCGAAGGAGTCGCCCGCCCAGCGGGTGGGCGCGCTGCGCCGCAGCAGGGCCTCGACCCGGGCCAGCAGCTCGTCGTTGCCGAACGGCTTGGGCAGATAGTCGTCCGCGCCGGCGCGCAGGCCGCGCACGCGGTCGCTCTCGGCGCCCCGGGCCGTGAGCAGCAGCACGGGCAGGTCGCTCATGTCCCGGGTGCGCTCGAGCACCTCCCAGCCGTCGAGGCCGGGCAGCCCGATGTCCAGGAGCAGCAGGCCCGGCCGCTCGGCGAACAGCAGCCGCAGGGCCTCGCGGCCGTCGTCGGCGTGGGCCACCTCGTAGCCGGCGCGGGTGAGCAGCACGCGCAGGGCGAGGCCGAGGTCGGGGTCGTCCTCCACGACGAGGATGCGGGTCATGCGCCCTCCGGGGCGGGGGTACGGATCATGCGCCCTCCCGGGCCGGGGGCCGGTCACGCGTCCTCCCGGCCGGTGGGCGGCGGCCCCGCGATCGGCAGCCGGACGCGGAAGACGGCCCCTTCCCCCTCCCGGCCCCCGGCCGAGATGGCGCCGCCGTGCTGCTCGACGACGCTGCGCCCGATGGCCAGGCCCAGCCCCGTCCCGGGGTAGCCGCCGGAGCGGGCGTTGGACGCCCGGACGAAGCCGGTGAAGATCTCGTGGCGGGCCTCCTCGGGGATGCCGATGCCGGTGTCGGCCACCTCGATGTCCCAGTAGGGGCCGCGCGGGGCGGCCGTGACGGTGATGTCGCCGCCGGGCGGGGTGAACTTCGCGGCGTTCTCCAGCAGGTTGCCCAGCACATGCCGCAGCCGGTGCCCGTCGCCGCGCAGCGCGGGGCCGCTCGCGCAGTCCAGCACGGCGAACAGGCCCGCCCGCTCGATCGCCCCCATCTGGTCCATGACGGCGTCCTGCAGCATGCGCGGCACGTCCACGGGAGCGAACTCCAGCTCCGGCCCGGAGGCCCGCAGGCGGGTGGTCAGCAGCAGGTCGGAGATCACCCGCTGCATCCGCCCGGCGTTGCGCCGGATGGCGTCGAGGAAGGAGGCCTGCTCGGCGGTGAGGGTGCCGAAGGCCGGGTCCGCCAGCAGCTCGCCGAAGCTGCTGATGGAGGTGAGCGGGGTGCGCAGTTCGTGGGAGGCGGCCGCGGTGAAGGTGTTGCGCTGCCGGGCCAGCTCCGTCAGCGCCCGGTTGTCGCGCTCCAGGTCGCGCTCGCGCCGCTTGGCGTCGCTGATGTCCGTGAACATCCACAGGGCGCCCAGGTAGGCGCCGTTCCTGCGCAGCGGCTCGACCACCCGCCGGACGACGCGCCCGTCCTCGAGCCGGATCTCGGCCACCCGGTGGACGTGCCGGCCGGGGGAGAGGCCGGCCCCGCCGTCCGTGCCGAACATGGCGGTGAACCTCCGGTTGACCGCCAGCACCTCGTCGGACGGGCTCTGCAGCACCGCGCCGGCGGGCAGCGCCTCCAGGACCGCCTGGAGCCGGTCCCGGTCCTCGGACCCCATGGCTCTCACCTGCCGAACGCCCGTCGGAAACGCACTCAACGGATCTTTCGGAAAAACCGTATGCCAAAGCGGATGCGCGCGCTCCCGATGCCCCGGCGGGTGCCCCGGCCCTCCGCGCGCCCCCTGTCCGTAGACTGGGCGCCGTGAGCGAGCGCCCCCTGAACGACGACAACGGCGATATCGAACCCGGCGAATCCGGCGAAACCGGTCCGGGTGACCGGTTCGAGGAGATCGTCGAAGCCGAGACCGACCGCGACCCCGACCTGGCCGTGATCGAGGCCGGAAGCCGCACCCTGCGCACCCAGGGCGGCCCCCCGC
Organism: Streptomyces sp. C36; assembly: GCF_040932295.1. Classification (NCBI taxonomy): domain Bacteria; kingdom Bacillati; phylum Actinomycetota; class Actinomycetes; order Kitasatosporales; family Streptomycetaceae; genus Streptomyces; species Streptomyces sp. C36. Next base: position 281,045 of record NZ_JBFQGI010000002.1, read on the forward strand.
AGGGCGACGGCGTACCCGCCCGCCCGGAGGACCCCGAGGTGGACCGGGCGCTGCGCGAGGTGGAGACCGAGCTCGCGGGCCGCTGGGGCGAGACCAAGCTGGACCCCTCGCTGGTCCGCGTGGAAGCCCTGATGGACATCCTGGGCCAGCCGCAGCGCGCCTACCCCTCGATCCACATCACCGGCACCAACGGCAAGACCAGCACCGCCCGCATGATCGAGGCCCTCCTGGCCGCCTTCGACCTGCGCACCGGCCGCTACACCAGCCCCCACGTCCAGTCCGTCACCGAGCGCATCAGCCTGGACGGCGCCCCGATCGCCGCCGAGCGCTTCATCGAGACCTACCGCGACATCGAGCCGTACGTCCGGATGGTGGACGAGCGCGAGGAGCACCGCCTCTCCTTCTTCGAGGTTCTCACGGGCATGGCCTACGCGGCCTTCGCCGACGCCCCCGTCGACGTCGCCGTCGTCGAGGTCGGCATGGGCGGCACCTGGGACGCCACCAACGTCATCGACGGCTCCGTCGCCGTCGTCACCCCCATCTCGCTCGACCACACCGACCGGCTCGGCTCCACCCCCGGCGACATCGCCCGCGAGAAGGCCGGGATCATCAAGTCCGGCGCCACCGTCGTGCTCGCCCAGCAGCCGGTGGACGCGGCCCAGGTGCTGCTCAAGCACTCCGTCGACGTCGACGCCACGGTCGCCCGCGAGGGCATGGAGTTCGGCGTCACCGCCCGCGAGGTCGCCGTCGGCGGCCAGCTGCTGACCCTGCGCGGCCTCGGCGGCGACTACGAGGAACTCTTCCTCCCCCTCTACGGCGCCCACCAGGCGCACAACGCCGCCGTCGCGCTCGCCGCCGTCGAGGCGTTCTTCGGCATCGGCTCGCAGCACGCCCGCACGCTCGACATCGACACCGTCCGCCGCGCCTTCGCCTCCGTCACCTCGCCGGGCCGGCTCGAGGTCGTACGCCGCAGCCCCACGGTCGTCCTGGACGCCGCGCACAACCCGGCGGGCGCCGCCGTCACCGCCGACGGCATCACCGAGGCCTTCGGCTTCAGCCGCCTCATCGGCGTCGTCGGCACCAGCGCCGACAAGGACGTGCGCGGCCTGCTGGAGGCCTTCGAGCCGATCTTCGCCGAGGTCGTCGTCACCCGGAACTCCACCCCGCGCGCCATGGACGTCGACGAGCTGGCGGCGCTGGCCGTCGAGGTCTTCGGCTCCGAGCGCGTGCAGGTCGAGCCGCGCCTGGACGACGCCCTCGAGGCCGCGATCACCCTCGCGGAGGAGGAGAGCGAATACTCCGGCGCCGGCGTTCTGGTGACCGGTTCGGTGATCACGGTCGGCGAGGCCCGGCTGCTGCTCGGAAGGGGCTGACATGCGGACGCTGTGCGCGAGCACTCTGATCGGTGAATTCTTCGTCATCGGCTTCGCCGGCCTGGTGGCGATGCAGACCTCGGACCTGTCCACGGGCACGGTCTGGGCCGTCAGCGGCACCGCGATGGTGCTGAGCGTGCTGCTGTGCGGGATGCTCACCCGGCCGGGCGGCGTCCAGCTGGGCTGGGCGCTGCAGATCGGGCTGATCGCCAGCGGCCTGGTCGTCCCGACGATGTTCATCCTCGGCGCGGTCTTCGCCGGCCTGTGGTGGGCCTCGGTCCACTTCGGCCGCAAGGTCGACGAGGCGAAGGCGCGCTTCGCGGCGGCCGCCGCGGCGGACGCCGCCTAGTCCGGTTGTGGGTGGGCGAGGGCGTCCCTGTACCCTTCGCCCCACCGCATCCGATCGCCTGCCCGCAAGGAGCCGTACGTATGAGCCAGCGCACCCTCGTCCTTCTCAAGCCTGACGCGATCCGCCGTGGATTGATCGGCGAGATCATCGGCCGCATCGAGCGGAAGGCCGGCTGGACGATCGGCGCGCTGGAGCTGCGCACCCTGGACCGCGCCACGCTGGAGCAGCACTACGCCGAGCACGTCGGCCGTGAGTTCTACGAGCCGCTGATGGGCTTCATGTCCTCCGGCCCGGTCGTGGCCCTGGTCGTCGAGGGCGAGCGCGTCATCGAGGGCGTCCGGGCGCTGGCGGGTCCGACCGACCCCATCTCGGCCGCTCCCGGCTCCATCCGTGGTGACTTCGGCACCATCACGCGCGAGAACCTCATCCACGCCTCGGACTCCGAGGAGTCCGCACAGCGGGAAATCAAGATTTTCTTTCCCGGCCTTGCCTGATAGCGGATCAGGGGAACATCTATTCTGATCAGGGGCGACCGATTTCTTTTCGGTCGCCCTCTGGCATATGCCGCGCCGAAGGAGGGAACCTCTCACTCCGACACGACGTCACCATTACTGGGGGCGGCTCGTGTTCCGCCGACAATGGCGGAGGAACCCTCGCGCCACGTTCGAGTGGGCGAGACTACGATGAAGCTCCGCGCCCCGCAGCGCACCACACCTGCCGACCTCAAGTAAGCATTCGCTCAAACTGGGAAGGCCAGACGTATCCTCATGGGGAACAACATGTCGTTCATCGGCCGTGACATGGCTGTCGACCTCGGGACCGCCAACACGCTGGTGTACGTCAGAGGCCGCGGGATCGTCCTCAACGAGCCGTCAGTCGTCGCGATCAATACCAACACCGGCGGGATCCTCGCGGTCGGGGCGGAAGCCAAGAAGATGATCGGCCGGACCCCCGGCAACATCGTCGCGGTCCGCCCCCTCAAGGACGGCGTCATCGCCGACTTCGAGATCACCGAGCGGATGCTCCGCTACTTCATCCTCAAAATCCACAAGCGCCGCTGGATGGCCCGTCCGCGCGTCGTCGTCTGCGTGCCCTCCGGTATCACCGGGGTCGAGCGGCGTGCGGTGATCGAGGCCTCCACCCAGGCCGGCGCCCGGCAGGTGCACATCATCGAGGAGCCCATGGCCGCGGCCATCGGCTCGGGCCTGCCCGTCCACGAGGCGACCGGCAACATGGTCGTCGACATCGGCGGCGGCACCACCGAGGTCGCCGTGATCTCCCTCGGCGGCATCGTCACCGCGCAGTCCATCCGGGTCGCCGGCGACGAGCTCGACAACGCGATCATCCAGCACATCAAGAAGGAGTACTCCCTCCTGCTGGGCGAGCGCACCGCCGAACAAATCAAGATCACCATCGGTTCGGCCTACGACCTCGAGCAGGACGAGCACACCGAGATCCGCGGTCGTGACCTCGTCAGCGGCCTGCCCAAGACCGTCGTCATCTCGGCCGCCGAGGTCCGCAAGGCCATCGAGGAGCCCGTCAACTCCATCGTCGACGCGGTCAAGACCACCCTCGACAAGTGCCCGCCGGAGCTCTCCGGTGACGTGATGGACCGCGGGATCGTTCTCACCGGCGGCGGCGCTCTCCTGCGCGGCCTCGACGAGCGGCTGCGCCGCGAGACCGGCATGCCGATCCACATCGCCGAGGACCCGCTGGACTCCGTCGCCCTGGGGTCCGGCAAGTGCGTGGAGGAGTTCGAGGCCCTCCAGCAGGTGCTGGACGCCCAGCCCCGCCGGTAGGGCGCACGCCCCCGGCTCCCGGCGCGCCGATGGCGCCGGAACAACCTGATATACAGGCAGAACGCTTCCGATGACCGCCCGGTCCCGCAGCCGGGCGGTCCCACGAGAAGGGCCCGCCGCCGCACGTGAGGGACACACGAGAGAGCCGGCTGCTGCTGGTGCTGCTGATCGCGATCGCCTTCGCGCTGATCACGGTCGACATCCGTGGCGGTGAACAGTCCCCGCTCGACGGCCCCCGGCACGCGGCCGCCTCCGTCTTCGGCCCGGTGGAGGAGGGCGTCGCCGCCGCCGTGGACCCGTTCGGCGACGCCATCGCGGCCGTACGGGACTCGGGCGACCGCAGCAGCCGGATCTCCGAGCTCGAGCGCGAGAACACCGCCCTCAAGCAACGGCTGGGCAGCAGCGACCGCAACCGCGGCCGGCTGCGCGAGCTGGACGCCATGCTCAAGACGGCGGGCCGGGGCCAGTACGGCATCAAGGGCGCCCAGGTCATCGCCATAGGAGCCGCGCAGGGCTTCTCATGGACCGTCACCATCGACGTCGGCGCCAACGACGGCGTCAAGCGCGACATGACCGTGCTCAACGGCGACGGTCTCGTCGGACGCGTCACCACGGTCGGCCCCTCCACCGCCACCGTCCTGCTCGCCAGCGACCCCAAGTTCACCGTCGGCACCCGCATGGAGAAGACCGGCGAGATCGGCTTCGCCGGCGGCCAGGGAGACCGGCTGCTGCGCGTCGAACTCCTCAACGGCAAGGCCGTCGTCCACGAGGGCGACCGCCTGGTCACCTTCGGCTCCAGCAAGGACAAGCCCTTCGTCGCCGGCGTTCCCGTCGGCGAGGTCACCCGCGTCGAGCCCGCCGGCGGCGGCCTGACCCGCACCCTGCAGGTCCGCCCCTTCGTCGGCTTCAGCAAGCTCGACCTCGTCGGCGTCGTCGTCGAGGCGCCGCGCGAGGACCCGCGCGACACCGTCCTGCCGCCCAAACCCGAGGCCCCCAAGCCCACCCCCACCGTGACCGTCACCGTCACCCCCTCCCCGAGCGCCAAACCCCAGGACTGACCGATGCGCCTGAACCGGATCCTGCTCTCGGCCGTACTCGTGATGGTGGCCCTCGTGGTGCAGGTGAGCGTCTTCGCCCGCCTCCACCTCCCCGGCGCCGTCCCCGACCTGCTGCTGCTCGTCGTCGTCGGCCTCGGCCTGGTCTACGGCCACACCGCCGGCGCCCTCATCGGCTTCTGCGCGGGCCTGCTGGCCGACATCGCCCCGCCCGCCGACCACGCCACCGGGCGCTACGCCCTCGTGCTGTGCCTGATCGGCTATCTGGTGGGCCTGGCCCGCCCGGACAACGGCCAGCTGCGCTCGGCCACGGTGCCCATGCTGGCGGTCGTCGGCGCGGCCGTGGCCTCCACGCTGCTGTACGCGGGCGTCGGCTCCCTCGCCGGCGACACCGCGGCCCGCCATGTGGGCCTGACCGGGCTGGTGTCCACCGCGGCGCTGTACGACCTGCTGCTGGCGCCCTTCACGGTGCCGCTGATCATGGCGATCGCCCGGCGCACGGTCGCCGACCCGCTCACCGGTGACGGCACGGCCGTCGCGGCCGGCGGCGACGGCGCGTACAAGCGCGGGTCCGGCGGCTTCCGGATGGGCCGGATGAGCCGCCCGAAGCGCAGAAGCCGCCTGGGCGGCCGGACGAGCCGGATGGGCGCCCGGCGCACCGGCCTGATGCCCAGGCCCGCGAAGCGGATCAAGGGGGTCAAGCGCCTGTGAGCAACCTCCCGGAGACCGGGCGGACCTCGCGCATCACCATCCGGCTGGTCGTCATCCAGATCCTCGTCTTCTCGCTGCTGCTCACCCTCGGCGGGCGGCTGTGGTACCTGCAGATCCGCAACGGCGACCAGTACACCGCCGAAGCCGCCGACAACCACATCCAGCAGGTCGTCGCCCCCGCCACCCGCGGCTCGATCCTCGACGCCCGCGGTGTGCCGCTCGCCGACAACGAGACCCGCCTGGTGGTCTCCGCCAGCCGCACCGACCTGATGAAGATGAAGGACAGGGGCCGGGCCGTCCTGGCCCGCCTGGCCGGCGTCCTGGGCCTCAAGCCCGAGGAGGTCGCCGCCAAGGTCCGGCTGTGCGACGCCAAGACCCCCAAGCCCTGCTGGGCCGGCTCGCCCTACCAGCCCATCCCCATCACCGACGAGGCCACCACCCAGCAGGCGCTGCAGATCCGCGAGCGCCAGGAGGACTTCCCCGGCATCACGGCCGAGCCCACGGCCGTACGCCGCTACGCCGGCCCGGGCGGCTCCAACACCGCCCAGGTCCTCGGCTATCTCTCGCCCGTCACCGACGAGGAGATCGCCAAGGCCAAGAACGGCCGCTCCCCGCTGCTGCGCTCCGACCAGATCGGCCGCTCGGGGCTCGAGCGGCAGTACGACACCGAGCTGCGCGGCAAGGCCGGCGTCACCCGCTACGAGGTCGACAACCTCGGCCGCGTCATCGGCAAGGCCAAGAGCGACAAGGCCGTCCCCGGCGCCAACATCGTCACCAGCATCGACGCCCGGGTGCAGGCCATAGCGGAACGTGAGCTGGACCAGGCGATGAAGGACGCCCGCAAGGAGATCGACCGCAACACCGGCGTCCCCTACAAGGCCGACTCCGGCGCCGTCGTGGTGCTGGAGTCCAAGACCGGCCGCGTCGTCTCCATGGCCTCCAACCCCACCTACGACCCCAACGCCTGGGTGGGCGGCATCTCGGCCAAGGACTACCAGGACCTCACCGGCAAGGACTCCGACTACCCGCTGCTCAACCGCGCCATCCAGGGCCAGGCCGCCCCCGGCTCCATCTTCAAGGTCATCTCCACCACGGCGGCCGTCAACGCCGGGTACGACTTCAACGGCAGCTACAACTGCTCCAGCGCGTACAACATCGGCGGACAGGTCTTCAAGAACTTCGAGTCCAAGGGCTACGGGCCCATCAACCTCGGGCGGGCGCTGGAGGTCTCCTGCGACACCGTCTTCTACGACCTGGCCTACCGCCAGTGGCAGAAGGACGGCGGCAACAAGCCCAAGCACCCCGGCGACTGGTTCTACAAGACCGCCCACCAGTTCGGTCTCGCCAAGGAGACCGGCATCGACCTGCCCAACGAGGTCCGCGGCCGCGTCCCCGACCGCCAGTGGAAGAAGTCGTACTGGGAGGCCAACAAGGACATCTGGTGCAAGCAGGGCGGCAAGGACGACAGTTACGCCGGGAAGATCGCCAAGGAGAACTGCGAGTCGGGCATGCGGATGCGCGCCGGTGACTCCGTCAACTACTCCATCGGCCAGGGCGACACCCTCGTCACCCCCATCCAGATGGCCACCATCTACGCCGCCATCAGCAACGGCGGCACCCTCTACAACCCCACCGTCGGCAAGGCCGTCATCAGCCCCGACGGCCGCAGCGTCCACGAGATCAAGCCCACATCCCACGGCAAACTGCCGTTCGGCCCCGGGACGCGGGACCAGATCGACGCCGCCCTCGCCGGGGTCGCCACCCGGGGCACCGCCGCCTGGCGGTTCGAGGGCTGGCCGCAGAAAGAGATCCCCATGCACGCCAAGACCGGCACCGCCGAGGTCTACGGCAAGCAGACCACCTCGTGGATCGCCACCTACACCGCCGACTACACGATCATCATGACGATCTCCCAGGGCGGCACCGGCTCCGGCGCCTCCGGCCCCGCCGTCCGCAAGATCTACAACGCCCTCTACGGAGCCGACGACAAGGGCAAGATCGACGCGAAGAGGGCCCTGCTCCCGCACCCCGAGAGCAAGCTGCCCACCATCGAGAAGGACGGCACCATCGAGGCCCAGCCCATCGCCTCGCCCACGCCCACCCCCTCGGCCTCCGCCTCCGACGGCTCCTCCGCCCCGCCCTCGGACGCGCCGGCCTCGGACGCCCCGGCCTCGCCGGAGCAGTCCCCGTACCGGAAGGAGGACGACGACCGGTGAGCACCGCCGGCGGCTACCCCGTACGCCGCTTCACCCCCGAGCGCGGCACCTGGTCCCGCCTCACCGCCCGCGACTCCGTCCTGCGCCGCCTGGACTGGGTCATGCTGCTCGCCGCCCTCGCCCTGTCCGGCATCGGCACCCTGCTCGTGTACTCCGCCACCCGCAACCGCACCGAGCTCAACCAGGGCGACCCGTACTACTTCCTGCTGCGCAACATCCTCAACACCGGCATCGGCCTCGCCCTGGCCCTCGGCGCGGTCTGGGTCGGCCACCGGGCGCTGCGCGGCGCCGTGCCGATCCTCTACGGCATCTCCGTGCTCTTCATCCTCGCCGTGCTCACCCCGCTCGGCGCCACCATCAACGGCGCCCGCTCCTGGATCCAGCTCGGCGGCGGCTTCTCCATCCAGCCCTCCGAGTTCACGAAGATCACCATCATCCTGGGCATGGCCATGCTGCTGGCCGGCAAGGTCGACGCCGGCGACCGGCGCCAGCCCGACCACCGCACCGTCATGGAGGCCCTCGGCCTCGCCGCCCTGCCCATCGTGATCATCCTGCTGATGCCCGACCTCGGCTCGGTCATGGTCCTGGTGGTCATCGTGCTCGCCGTGCTGCTGGCCTCCGGCGCCTCCAACCGCTGGATCGCGGGCCTCATCGGAACGGGCGTCATCGGCTGCGTCCTGGTCTGGCAGCTCGGCGTCCTCGACGAGTACCAGATCAACCGCTTCGCCGCCTTCGCCAACCCCGCCCTCGACCCCGCCGGCGTCGGCTACAACACCAACCAGGCCCGCATCGCCATCGGCTCCGGCGGCCTCATGGGCTCCGGCCTCTTCCACGGCTCCCAGACCACCGGCCAGTTCGTGCCCGAACAGCAGACCGACTTCATCTTCACCGTGGCCGGCGAGGAACTCGGCTTCGTCGGCGCAGGCGCCATCATCTTCCTGATGGGCGTCGTCCTGTGGCGCGCCTGCCGCATCGCCCGCGAGACCACCGAGCTCTACGGCACCATCGTGGCCGCCGGGATCATCGCCTGGTTCGCCTTCCAGAGCTTCGAGAACATCGGCATGACGCTCGGGATCATGCCCGTCACCGGCCTCCCGCTGCCCTTCGTCTCCTACGGAGGATCGTCGATGTTCGCGGCCTGGATAGCGGTCGGACTCCTCCAGTCGATCAAGGTCCAGCGCCCGATGTCCGCCTGACCCCGGGGCCCGGCGACCAGGTCCCGAAAGCGACCTGGTCCGCCCGCCCTCCGCGCACTAGATTCGGCTTCATGGCGGACACCGTGAGGGAGATCGAGCGGAAGTACGAAGCCAGAGCCGGCGCCGGCGGCACGCCCCCGCTCCCCGACCTGAGCGCGGCCGCGCCCGTCGCGAGCGTCACCGACCGGGGCACGGCCGAACTCGACGCCGTCTACTACGACACCGCCGACCACCGCCTCGCCGCGGCCGGCATCACCCTCCGCCGCCGCACCGGCGGAACCGACGCCGGCTGGCACGTCAAACTGCCGGTCGCCCCCGGGGTGCGGGACGAAGTCCGCGCCCCCCTCTCCAACGGCGTCCCCCGCACACTCGCCGCCCTCGTCCGCTCCCGCACCCGCGGCGCCCCCCTGACACCGCTGATCCGCATCGTCTCCCGCCGCGAGGTGCGGCACCTGCTCGACGACCACGGCACGCTGCTCGCCGAGGCCAGCACCGACGACGTCACGGCCACCCTGATCACCGGCGCCGGAGGCACCGCCTCCTGGACCGAGTTCGAGGTCGAACTCGCCCCCGACGGCGACCCCGCCCTCCTCGACGCCCTCGAACCCCACCTGCGCGCGGCCGGCCTGCGCCCCTCCAAGGCACCGAGCAAACTCGCCCGGGCACTGAAGGAGACGGGCGCGGGCGCCCCCGCGCCCGCCCCCAGGAGGCCCTCCCGGAAGGCCGGCGCCGGCGACCACGTCCTCGCCTTCCTCCGCGAACAGGCCGAAGCCGTCGCCGCACTCGACCCCGGCGCCCGCCGCGGCACCGAGGACGCCGTCCACCAGATGCGCGTCGCCACCCGCCGGCTGCGCAGCGCCTTCCGTACGTACCGCAAGGTCCTCGACCGCCGCGTCACCGACCCCGTCGGCGAGGAGCTCAAGTGGCTGGCCGCCGAACTCGGCGTCGACCGCGACCGCGAAGTCCTCGCCGAACGACTGAACGAGCGCCTCGACGAGGTGTCGCCCGACCTCGTGCACGGCCCCGTCCACGCCCGGCTGCGCACCTGGTCCGGCGACGGCCGCACCGGCTCCCGCCGCCACCTGACCGCCGTCCTCGACGGCAAGCGCTATCTGCGCCTCCTCGACACCCTCACCGCCCTCCTCGCCGACCCGCCCCTGCGCCCCGCCGCCGACCACCCGGCCCGCCAGGTCCTGGCCAAGGCCGTGCTCTCCGACTACGCGCGCCTCGCCGGCCGCGTCGAGCACGCCCTGAGCACCGAAGCCGGCCACGACCGGGACGTCGCCCTGCACGACGCCCGCAAGGCGGCCAAGCGCGCCCGGTACGGCGCGGAGGCGGCCACGCCCGCGCTGGGCAAGGACGCCAAGCGCTTCGCCAAGCGGATGAAGGCGGTCCAGTCGCTGCTGGGCGAGCACCAGGACAGCGTCATGGCCCGCGACGCCCTGCGCGCCATCGCCGCCGACGCGGAGGCGGCGGGGGAGTCCGCGTTCACCTTCGGGGTGCTCCACGGCCGCGAGGAACAGTGCGCGGAACGCTACGAACGGGAGTTCCCGGCCCTGTGGGCGAAGGCGTCGGACGCGCGGTGGCGGAAGGGGCTGGAGGCGTGAGAGGCCATTTCCCGGGCCTGTGGGGGTAGGCAAGATCGCGTACGAGGGACGATTCGCGGCACGTTACGCTTGAGAGTCGTCCCTTGCCAGCTCACGAAAGTTCGCCGAGATGCCTGTCGAGTCGATCTTCCCCCGCCTGGAAGCGCTTCTCCCGCATGTCCAGAAGCCCATCCAGTACGTCGGTGGAGAGCTCAACTCCACTGTCAAAGAGTGGGACTCGTGCGATGTCCGCTGGTGCCTGATGTACCCGGACGCCTATGAGGTCGGGCTGCCCAACCAGGGCGTCATGATCCTGTACGAGGTCCTCAACGAGCGCGAGGGCGTCCTCGCCGAGCGCACGTACAGCGTGTGGCCGGACCTCGAGGAGCTCATGCGTGAGCACAAGGTGCCGCAGTTCACCGTGGACAGCCACCGGCCCGTCGGCGCGTTCGACGTCTTCGGCCTGAGCTTCTCCACCGAGCTGGGCTACACCAACATGCTCACGGCCCTGGACCTCGCCGGCATCCCGATGGAGTCCAAGGACCGCACCATCGACGACCCGATCGTCCTGGCCGGTGGTCACGCGGCGTTCAACCCCGAGCCCGTCGCCGACTTCATCGACTGCGCGGTGATCGGCGACGGCGAGCAGGCCGTCCTGGAGATGACCGAGATCATCCGGGCGTGGAAGGCCGAGGGCCGTCCCGGCGGTCGTGACGAGGTGCTGCTGCGCCTTGCCCGGACGGGTGGGGTGTACGTCCCGCGCTTCTACGACGTCGAGTACCTGCCCGACGGCCGGATCGGCCGTGTCGTGCCCAACCGCTCCGGCGTGCCGTGGCGCGTGTCCAAGCACACCGTCATGGACCTTGACGAGTGGCCCTACCCGAAGCAGCCGCTGGTCCCGCTCGCGGAGACCGTTCATGAGCGGATGTCGGTGGAGATCTTCCGCGGTTGCACGCGCGGTTGCCGTTTCTGCCAGGCCGGCATGATCACGCGCCCCGTGCGGGAGCGAAGCATCACCGGCATCGGCGAGATGGTGGACAAGGGTCTGAAGGCCACCGGCTTCGAGGAGGTCGGCCTGCTGTCGCTGTCCTCCGCGGACCACACCGAGATCGGTGACATCGCCAAGGGCCTGGCCGACCGGTACGAAGAGGACAAGATCGGTCTGTCCCTGCCCTCGACCCGTGTCGACGCGTTCAACGTCGATCTCGCGAACGAGCTGACCCGTAACGGCCGCCGTTCCGGTCTGACGTTCGCCCCCGAGGGCGGCTCCGAGCGCATGCGCAAGGTCATCAACAAGATGGTCTCGGAAGAGGACCTCATCCGGACCGTCTCCACGGCCTACGGCAACGGCTGGCGCCAGGTGAAGCTGTACTTCATGTGCGGCCTGCCGACCGAGACCGACGAGGACGTGCTGCAGATCGGCGACATGGCGGTCAACGTGATCGCCAAGGGCCGTGAGGTGTCGAAGTCCAACGACATCCGCTGCACCGTCTCCATCGGCGGCTTCGTGCCCAAGCCGCACACCCCCTTCCAGTGGGCGCCGCAGCTCTCCGCCGAGGAGACCGACGCCCGCCTGGAGAAGCTGCGCGACAAGATCCGCGGCGACAAGAAGTACGGGCGTTCGATCGGCTTCCGCTACCACGACGGCAAGCCCGGCATCATCGAGGGCCTGCTCTCGCGCGGCGACCGCCGCGTGGGCGCGGTCATCCGGGCGGTCTACGAGGACGGCGGCCGTTTCGACGGCTGGCGCGAGCACTTCAGCTACGACCGCTGGATGAAGTGCGCCGAGCAGACGCTGCCCGAGCAGGGCGTGGACGTCGCCTGGTACACGACGCGCGAGCGCACGTACGAGGAGGTCCTGCCCTGGGACCACCTGGACTCCGGTCTGGACAAGGACTGGCTCTGGGAGGACTGGCAGGACGCGCTCGACGAGACCGAGGTCGAGGACTGCCGCTGGACGCCGTGCTTCGACTGTGGCGTGTGTCCTCAGATGGACACCTCGATCCAGATCGGCCCGACCGGCAAGAAACTGCTGCCGCTGTCGGTCGTCAAGTAGCACGTGTGCTCAGGTGAGGGTCCCGCCGGGTTGGCGGGGCCCTCACTGCACGTACGCTAGGTAGCAGAACGACCGCACTCACGAAGGACTGAGACAAACTGGGCAAGCGACAGCCCGAAGGCCCGCCGCCCGCACCCGCGGTGCAGCGCATTCGTCTGCGTTACACCAAGCGCGGCCGCCTCCGGTTCACCAGCCACCGCGATTTCCAGCGTGCCTTCGAGCGGGCGCTGCGGCGTGCCGAGGTGCCCATGGCGTACTCGGCGGGCTTCACCCCGCACCCCAAGGTTTCCTACGCCAATGCCGCACCCACCGGCACGGGCAGTGAGGCCGAGTACCTGGAGATCCAGCTCGCCGCGGTGCGCGACCCCGCCGTTCTGCGCACGCTCCTCGACGAGTCGCTGCCGGACGGTCTGGACATCATCGACGCCGTCGAGGCGCACACCTCCTCCTTCGCCGACCGGCTGCAGGCCTCCGTGTGGGAGCTGCGGCTGGAGGGCGTCGAGCCGGAGGACGCCGAGAAGGCCGTCGCGGCGTTCATGGCGGCGGAGACGGTCGAGGTCCAGCGCCGGACGAAAAACGGGTTGCGGACCTTCGACGCGCGTGGCGCGGTGACCCGACTCGAGGCGCTCGCGGCTCCGGCCGATAGGCCCGGCGACGGTGCCTGTGCGATACTGCGGCTGGTTGTTCGGCATTTGACACCTGCCGTTCGACCCGACGACGTCCTGTCCGGTCTCCGCGTCACGGCCGACCTGGCGCCGCCGGTCCCCGCTGCGGTGACCAGGCTGGCGCAGGGGCTGCTCGACGATGAGACCGGCACGGTGACCGATCCGCTCGCGCCCGACCGCGACGCCGCCCCGGCCGCTTCTACCACGGCCGCCGGGCCGAGTGCCGCGCAGCAGGTGTCGGAAGGTTCCGCGTAAGGACGGCCGTCGACGCGCCGCCGCGCCACCAGGGAGCCACCCGGTCCGGCAGGCGCACTGACCAGGAGACTTTTCGCCGGTGCCGTGACACTCGGACCCGGCGAGCGAGACGACAGCTCCCGTGCGGCGACCGCGCCCCGGACGGCGGTACCGCGCTCATTACGCGGACCGGCGGGTCGGAACACGACGCGGCGCCCGGGAGCGTGACGGGAGAACCGCCCGCATGCTCGAATCCATTGAGCCCACCGAGCCCGGGGCCGCGCAGAGCGTCCCCGGCAACAACGCCGACGAGAGCCCCAGCGACACGCTGCCTCCGCGACGCCGCCGCCGTGTGGCGTCCCGTCCGGCGGGTCCGCCGGTCGGCGAGGCGGCCGTGACGGCCGCCGCCGACACCGCCTCCGGGCCGGCCGCCGAGGCCGAGGCCCCGGAGACCCCCGCGCGGCCGCGCCGCCGGGCCACTCGTAAGGCCGCCGCGCCCGCCGCCGCTGCCGTCGCTGAGACGGCCGTGGCGCCCGAGGCCGCCGCCGAGGCTCCGGCCGCGGCGGAGACCCCGGCACGTCCGCGTCGCCGGGCCACCCGTAAGGCCACCGCGCCCGCCGGTGCTCCGCAGGCCGCCGAGGCCGCTCCGGAGCCGACCGTCGAGGCTGCCGAGGCCGTCGAGGCCGCCGCTCCGGCGGAGGAGAAGCCCGCCCGTACGCGTCGCCGTGCCACCCGCAAGGCCACCGCGCCCGCCGGTGCCCCGCAGGCCGCGGAGCCGGTCGCCGAGGCCGCTCCCGAGGCCGTCGAGGTCGCCGCGGAGGAGGCCCCGGCCGCCGCCGCGGCGGAGACCCCGGCACGTCCGCGTCGTCGCGCCACCCGTAGGGCGTCCGCGCCCGCCGGTGCTCCGCAGGCCGCCGAGGCCGCTCCGGAGCCGGTCGTCGAGGCCGCCGCCGAGCAGGTCGAGGTCGTCGAGGCCGCTCCGGTGGAGGAGAAGCCCGCTCGTACGCGTCGTCGCGCCACCCGCAAGGCCACCGCCCCGGCGGGTCCGCCGCAGGCCGCCGAGAGCGTCGTGGAGCCGGTCGTCGAGGCCGAGGAGGAGGCCGAGGTCGAGGCCGAGGCCGCGCCCGAGGTTCCGGCCGCCAAGCCGGCCCGTACGCGTCGTCGTGCCACCCGTGCCGTGAGCGCCCCGACCGGTGAGCCGCTGGCCGCCGCGTCGCTCGTGGCCGAGGAGACGGCGGCGGTCGCCGACATGGCCGAGACCGCCCCCGCGATCGTTCCGGTCGAGGAGGCCGCCCCGGCGCCGGCCAAGCCGGCCCGTGGCCGTCGCCGCGCCACCCGTCCGGCGGGTTCCACCGTCGGTGAGAAGCCCGCCGCCGAGGCGGCCGCCGAGGCCCCCGTCGAGGAGGCCGCGGAGCCGGTCGCCGAGCCGCGTGCCCGTCGTACGCGCCGCCGTGCCGCCGCCGAGGCCGCCGCCCCGGAGGCCGCCGCCGAGCCGGCTGCCGCCGAGGCCCCGGCGCGCTCGCGTCGTCGTGCCGTGCGCCCGCCGACCGCCGTGTTCCAGGCCCCGGTGTTCACCGAGCCGATGTTCCAGACGCCCGAGACCGCTGCCGCCGCCGCGGCCGCCGCCGCCGAGGTGCGGGAGGAGCGCGAGGAGCCGGAGGAGCCCGCCGTGGAGGCGGCGCCCGCCGCCGGTGGCCGTCGCCGCCGCCGTCGCCGTGGCGAGGCCGCCGAGGCCGCCCCGGTCCAGGCCGAGGTCCCGGCCGAGGTCCCCGCCGAGGTCGAGGAGGAGCCGGAGGCCGCCGAGGAGCCCGAGGGCGCCGCGTTCGAGGACGAGGAGCAGGGCGAGCGCCCGTCGCGCCGTCGTCGTCGTGGTGGCCGCCGTCGTCGCCGTGGTGAGGCCGCCGAGGCCGAGCTGGAGGCCGGCGAGGAGGAGGCGGAGGCCGAGGAGGCCGCCGAGGAGCTCGAGGCCGAGGAGGAGGAGCCGGAGGCCGAGGAGGCCGCCGGTTCCGCGTCCGCGGGCAGCCGCCGTCGTCGCCGTCGCCGTCGCCGCAGTGGCGAGGCGCTGGAGACCGAGCCGGGTACGGACGAGCCGGAGCGTACGGTCGTCAAGGTCCGGGAGCCGCGTGAGCGCGCCGCCCGGATGGAGGGCGGCACGGGCTTCGACGAGGTCCAGTCCATCAAGGGCTCGACCCGTATGGAGGCGAAGAAGCAGCGCCGCCGTGAGGGGCGTGAGCAGGGCCGTCGCCGGGTGCCGATCATCACCGAGGCCGAGTTCCTGGCCCGCCGTGAGGCCGTCGAGCGGGTGATGGTGGTCCGTCAGAACGGTGACCGCACCCAGATCGGCGTGCTCGAGGACAACATCCTCGTGGAGCACTTCGTCAACAAGGAGCAGGCCACCAGCTACGTCGGCAACGTCTACCTGGGCAAGGTCCAGAACGTCCTGCCGTCGATGGAGGCCGCCTTCGTCGACATCGGCAAGGGCCGCAACGCCGTGCTGTACGCGGGCGAGGTCAACTTCGAGGCGCTCGGCATGGGCAACGGCCCGCGTCGCATCGAGGCCGCGCTGAAGTCCGGCCAGTCGGTGCTGGTGCAGGTCACCAAGGACCCGATCGGCCACAAGGGCGCCCGTCTGACCAGCCAGGTGTCCCTGCCGGGCCGCTACCTGGTCTACGTGCCCGAGGGCTCGATGACCGGCATCAGCCGCAAGCTGCCCGACACCGAGCGCGCGCGTCTGAAGCAGATCCTCAAGAAGATCGTCCCCGAGGACGCGGGCGTGATCGTCCGTACCGCCGCCGAGGGCGCCAGCGAGGACGAGCTGCGTCGTGACGTGGAGCGGCTGCAGGCGCAGTGGGAAGAGATCCAGAAGAAGTCGAAGCAGATCTCGACGAGCTCGCCGAGCCTGCTGTACGGCGAGCCGGACATGACCGTCCGCGTCGTGCGCGACATCTTCAACGAGGACTTCTCGAAGGTCATCGTCAGCGGTGACGGCGCCTGGGAGACCATCCACGGCTATGTCTCGCACGTGGCGCCCGACCTGGTCGACCGGCTGCAGAAGTGGACGTCGGACGTCGACGTCTTCGCCACGTACCGGATCGACGAGCAGCTGATGAAGGCGCTGGACCGCAAGGTCTGGCTGCCCAGCGGCGGCTCTCTGGTGATCGACCGGACCGAGGCGATGATCGTCGTCGACGTCAACACCGGCAAGTTCACCGGCCAGGGCGGCAACCTGGAGGAGACGGTCACCAGGAACAACCTGGAGGCGGCCGAGGAGATCGTGCGCCAGCTGCGGCTGCGCGACCTCGGCGGCATCATCGTGATCGACTTCATCGACATGGTGCTGGAGTCGAACCGGGACCTGGTGCTGCGGCGTCTGCTGGAGTGCCTGGGCCGGGACCGTACGAAGCACCAGGTCGCCGAGGTGACCTCGCTGGGTCTGGTCCAGATGACGCGCAAGCGCGTCGGCCAGGGCCTGCTGGAGTCCTTCTCCGAGGCCTGTGTCCACTGCAACGGCCGTGGCGTGCTCGTCCACATGGACCAGCCCGCGACCACGGGCGGCGGCGGTGGCGGCGGCAAGCGCGGCAAGAAGAAGGGCAAGGGTGCCGCCGAGGCTCCCGAGTCCGTCGCCGCGCCGGAGGCCGTGGAGGAGGCTCCCGAGCTGGAGCCCGTGCCGGTGGCCGAGGCGGAGCTGGTGCCGACGGTCGGCGGTGACGAGGAGTGGTTCGGCAGCGCGGCCGAGGCCGAGGCGGCCGCCAAGCGCGGCGGTCGTACGCGTCGCCGGGCGACCCGTAAGGCGTCCGCTCCGGCGGGTGCGCCGCGGGCGGAGCGTGCGGCCGAGCCCGAGGTCGTCGTCGAGGCACCCGTCGAGGCCCCGGCGGTCGTCGTGGAGCCCGAGCCGGCGCCCGCGCCGGTGGTGGAGCCCGAGGTCGTCGAGCCCGAGGTCGCTCCCGAGGTCGCCGAGCCGGTGGCCGAGGCGGTCGTGACCGCGGAGGCGGCGGCTCCGGCCCGTCCGCGCCGCCGGGCGACCCGCAGGGTGTCCTCCCCGGCCGGTTCGCCCTCGGGCGCGGAGGACGCGGCCGTGGTCGTGGTCAGCGCGCCGGCGGCGGAGCCGGTGGCGGCCGAGGCGCCGGTCGTGGAGCCGGTCGTGGAGTCCGAGGAGGCGGCCGAGGAGGCAGCCCCCGCCAAGAAGACGGCCCGTAAGACGGCCGCCAAGAAGGCTCCGGCGAAGAAGGCCGCCACGGCCAAGAAGACGGTGGCGAAGAAGACCACCACCGCCAAGAAGACGGCGGCCAAGAAGACGGCCACCAAGACCGTCAAGAAGGCCACCACCAAGAAGGCGGCGGCCAAGAAGACCGCGGCCGCCGAGGCCTCCTCGGAGGACTGAGCAGTACCCGGTGGTCCGGGCCCCGCCACGGGGCCCGGACCCCGGTTTGACCCCCTGGTCAAGGCCCCGTAACCTTGACCGTCGGCGTCTGTGTGGCGCCACGCCACTGAGCAAACACCTCCCGGTCCGCGTTGTTCCGCGACGGGGAGAGGCCGCTCGTCCATTTGGATTCACGGGCCCTGCCCGTGTGAGCGGCTGGCATCAGAGGTCCCGTTTACTAGCGAGAGTGAGATCCGCGTGTACGCAGTTGTGCGTAGCGGTGGTCGCCAGCACAAGGTTGCTGTCGGCGACATCGTCGAGGTTGACAAGATTTCCGACGGCAAGGTGGGCGACTCGGTCGAGCTCTCCACGCTGCTCGTGGTCGACGGCGAGTCCGTCACCAGCGACCCGTGGGTCCTGGCGGGCATCAAGGTTCAGGCCGAGATCGTGGACCACCACAAGGGTGCCAAGATCGACATCCTGAAGTACAAGAACAAGACCGGTTACCGCAAGCGCATCGGTCACCGCCAGCAGTACACCGCGGTGAAGATCACCGGCATCCCGACGGCTGCGAAGTAAGGGACTGAGAACACATGGCACACAAGAAGGGCGCATCGTCCACCCGGAACGGTCGCGATTCCAATGCTCAGCGGCTCGGCGTGAAGCGCTTCGGCGGTCAGGTCGTCAACGCCGGTGAGATCCTGGTCCGCCAGCGCGGCACCCACTTCCACCCGGGCGCCGGTGTCGGTCGCGGCGGCGACGACACCCTGTTCGCGCTGCAGGCCGGTGCGGTGCAGTTCGGCACCCACCGTGGCCGCAAGGTCGTCAACATCGTTCCGGCCGTCTGATTCCATCTGAATCAGGCGCCGTAGAGCGATGAGCGAGGGCGGACCTTGCTTCCCTGCGGGGAAGCAGGTCCGCCCTTGTCGCGTTACAACAGAGACATTCCCGTACGTATCTGGAGGCACACCGCTATGACCACCTTCGTGGACCGCGTCGAGCTGCATGTCGCCGCGGGTAACGGAGGCCACGGCTGCGCCTCCGTACACCGTGAGAAGTTCAAGCCCCTCGGCGGCCCCGACGGCGGCAACGGCGGCCGTGGCGGTGATGTGACGCTGGTCGTGGACCAGTCCGTCACCACGCTTCTGGAGTACCACCACAGCCCGCACCGCAAGGCCACCAACGGCAAGCCCGGTGAAGGCGGCAACCGTTCCGGCAAGGACGGCATGGACCTGGTCCTGCCCGTGCCGGACGGCACGGTCATCCTGGACCGGAAGGGCAACGTCCTGGCCGACCTGGTCGGCGAGGGCACCACCTACGTCGCGGCCCAGGGCGGCCGCGGCGGCCTCGGCAACGCCGCGCTGGCCTCGGCGCGCCGCAAGGCCCCGGGCTTCGCGCTGCTGGGCGAGCCGGGCCAGGCGCAGGACATCGTCCTGGAGCTGAAGACCGTCGCCGACGTGGCGCTGGTCGGCTACCCGAGCGCCGGCAAGTCCTCGCTGATCTCGGTCCTCTCCGCCGCCAGGCCGAAGATCGCGGACTACCCCTTCACCACCCTGGTGCCCAACCTGGGCGTGGTCACCGCCGGCGCGACCGTCTACACCATCGCCGACGTCCCCGGCCTGATCCCCGGCGCCAGCCAGGGCAAGGGCCTGGGCCTCGAGTTCCTGCGCCACGTCGAGCGCTGCTCGGTGCTGGTGCACGTGCTCGACACGGCCACCCTGGAGTCCGAGCGCGACCCGCTGAGCGACCTCGACGCCATCGAGGCCGAGCTGAAGGAGTACGGCGGCCTGGACGACCGGCCCCGCGTCGTCGTCCTCAACAAGGTCGACATCCCCGACGGCCAGGACCTCGCCGACATCATCCGCCCCGAGCTCGAGTCCCGCGGCTACCGCATCTTCGAGGTCTCGGCCATCTCCCGGCTCGGCCTGAAGGAGCTCTCCTTCGCGCTGGCCGACATCGTCTCCCAGGCGCGCGCGGCCAAGCCGAAGGAGGAGGCGACCCGCATCGTCATCCGTCCGAAGGCCGTCGACGACGCGGGCTTCACGGTCACCCTGGAGGAGGACGGCATCTACCGCGTGCGCGGCGAGAAGCCGGAGCGCTGGGTGCGCCAGACCGACTTCAACAACGACGAGGCCGTCGGCTACCTGGCCGACCGCCTCAACCGCCTCGGCGTCGAGGACCAGCTGATGAAGGCCGGTGCCCGTGCGGGCGACGGCGTCGCCATCGGCTCCGAGGAGGACGCGGTCGTCTTCGACTGGGAGCCCTCGATGTCCGCCGGCGCGGAGATGCTCGGCCGCCGCGGCGAGGACCACCGCTTCGAGGAGCCGCGTCCCGCCGCGCAGCGCCGCCGCGACCGCGACGCCGAGCGCGACGAGGCGTCCCAGGAGTACGAGGGCTTCAACCCGTTCGGGTGAGCCCGGTCGCGTGGCCGCCGCCGGGAAGGGGCGGCCACGACGCGGGAGGCAGGACCGTGACGGCATGACGAAGGCCCCCGGGAGGAGAACCTCCCGGGGGCCTTCGTCATGTCCGTACGGGCGGGTACGCGCGCGATGTCCGCACGGGCGGGTACGCGCGCGTGGGCGCGCGTACCCGCCGGGCTACGCGGCGGTGACCGGCTCGTCCGCCGTGCCGGCGGCGGCACGCGGCGAGGGGATGTCCGAGGCGCGGTCCTCCATCCGGACCCGGCGCTCGTCCGCCTTCGCGCACAGCGCCTGCGCGGCCGCGTTGAAGCGGACCAGCGACGGCGGGTCGGCGGGGCCGAGCAGCTGGACCTTCAGCTCGGCGCGGGCCTCGGCGAGACCGTCCAGGGCGGGGTCGCGGACGGCGGCCAGCAGGCCCGCCACCTCGCCGGCCTCGGGCGTGAGGATGGTCGCGGCGCTGACCGTGGGGAAGTTCGCCCGGAACTCCTCCTCGGACATGCCGCTGGTGTTCGCCACGGCGTACGGCTTCTCGCTGATCAGGTAGTCGGAGACGACGCTGGAGACGTCGCTGATGAGCAGGTCCGACTCGTTGAAGCAGTTGAAGAGCGCCGGGCGGGCGGTCGTGATGATCTGGTGCTCCCACTCCGGCAGCGAGGCCCAGTAGGCGGCCTCCCAGGCGGCGGTGGCGGCCTCGACGGTCGCGGCGCGGCCCTTCTCCGGGGTGCCCTGCAGCAGCATCCGCTCGACCTCGTCGGCGCTGTCACGGAACGTGCTGGTGGTGAGCTCGTCCAGCTCGGCCGTGCGACGGGCGAGCTCGGCGGCCGCCTCGGCGCCCGGGCGGGGGCCGGAGCGGTGGGTGTTGGCCTCACGGATCAGGGCCTGGATGCGCTCGTCGGCGCGACCGGCGCGCGGGTCGACGGAGCCGGTCATCGGGTGCGGCTTGTACAGCAGGCGCACGCCCGGGTCGGCGAGCAGCGCGCGGACGATGTTCTCGCCGGCCAGGATGACCGAGGTGTTGCCGGGGTTGCCGTCCCAGCCCTCCCAGGTGGGGGCGTACAGCACGGTGGTGTACGTACCCGTGGGCGCGCCGCCGTACGGCGTGATCGGCGCCAGCTGCGGGCGGCCGACCTCGACGACGTCCTTGTCCTCGACGCCGATGTCGGCGAGCTGGTAGCGGTCGCGGGCGGCGGGGCCGGCGACCCAGATCTCGTCGTACGCCTTGGAGTAGGGGTTGCAGCTGGAGAGCTTGTCGCTCTCGCCGTGGTTGATGAAGGAGTGCTTGATCGACGGCATCCGCAGGACCTGCGAGGTCTTACCGGAGTTCGCCGGGTGCAGCATCATCTTGAGCGAGGACGTCTCCAGGGCCATCAGGTGGACGACCTTGGGGATGCAGATGATCGGCACGTCGGTGGCCTCGATCTTCTGCATCATGAAGCGCTCGCGGAGCACGATGACGGGGTTGCCGTCCAGCTCGGCGAGGGTGGAGAGCCACATGTTGGCCTGGTAGGCCGAGGTGGTGCCGCCGGAGAAGTACATGCCGACGGTGGGCTTGTAGTCGGCCAGCCAGCGGTCGAGCCACTCCAGGGCCTGCTGCTCGCGGGCGATGCGCTTCTTGGGGCGCAGCCAGCCGACGAGATAGAGCGTGCCGCCGAGGGCGAGCAGCAGCGAGGCGCCGACGCCGATCCCGGCCCACAGGGCGTTGTGGGTGCCCGCGGTGACCAGCAGGCCGGCCGTGGCGGGGACCGCGAAGCGCAGCAGCCGGCGGCCGTGCTGGCGGGCCAGCAGGCGCGGCGGGGCGGCGGTCAGGTGCAGGCCGCTGGTGTCGACGTTGCGCGTGAGGAACGGCAGCGTGCGGGTGCGGCGGACGAGGATCGCGGCGGCCTGGCAGGCGAGGTGGGCGGCGTAGAAGAGCACGAGCCCGGTGACCACGGGGACGTAGCCGCGCAGCGAGCCGTCGCCGTGCAGCCGCACGAGCCCGATCAGCAGCAGCATGTCGCGCAGCAGCTGGCGCACCATGACGTCGAAGCGGATCTTGCCGAGTACGGCGACGAGACCGGGGTCACGGTGCTGCAGATAGAGATCGAGCGCGAGGCCCGCCGCCGAGGCGGTGATGAGGAGCGGCACATTGGGCAGCAGCGAGCCGACGAGCTGGGTGGCGAAGAACACCAGCATCGCGAGCAGCGCCGCGAGCTGTACGGCTCGGCGGGAGGCTGTTCCGGCAGAAGGCACTGGACGGGCTCCTGGCAGGAGGACTAGGGATTCATGGAGGGGGGAACCGTCGTGGCGCGCGGAGCCCGCGGTGGACAACGGTCGACCACCGACCGTATGACGGTCGCCGGTCCGGGAGCAATCTTCCCCCATGTCAACCAGCACAAAATAGGGTCGAACGACCACAATCGTCAGGCGGTAGATTTGCGTCCCTGAGCAGGCGGTGAACAGCCATGGCGATCACAGGGGTGTACGTACGTTGACAGGGGCAGGCGAGCTGCACGAGGTCCGGCGCGAGGTCGTGGCCGCCCGACGGATCGTGGTCAAGGTGGGGTCGTCCTCCCTCACCACCGCGGGCGGGGGACTGGACGCGGACCGCGTTGACGCGCTGGTCGACACGCTGGCCAAGGCCGGCGGGGACAAGGAGATCGTGCTGGTCTCCTCGGGTGCCATCGCGGCCGGCCTCGCGCCACTGGGCCTGGACCGCCGCCCGCGCGACCTGGCCCGTCAGCAGGCGGCCGCGAGCGTGGGTCAGGGGCTGCTGGTCGCCCGTTACACCGCGTCGTTCGCCCGCTACGGCCGCCGGGTCGGGCAGGTGCTGCTGACCACGGACGACACCAGCCGCCGGGCGCACTACCGCAACGCCCGCCGGACCCTGGACCAGCTGCTGGTGATGGGGGCCGTGCCGGTCGTCAACGAGAACGACACGGTCGCCACGGACGAGATCCGCTTCGGCGACAACGACCGGCTGGCCGCTCTCGTCGCCCACCTGGTGCGCGCCGATCTGCTGGTGCTGCTGTCGGACGTCGACGGTCTGTACGACGGTGACCCCAGCCTCCCGGGCACGTCCCGGATCGCCGAGGTCGCGGGGCCCGGCGACCTCGAGGGCGTGTCGATCGGCAGCGCGGGCAAGGCCGGCGTGGGCACGGGCGGCATGGTGACCAAGGTCGAGGCCGCCCGGATCGCGGCCGCGGCCGGCATCCCGGTCGTGCTGACCTCCGCCAGCCAGGCCGCGGACGCCCTGCGCGGGCACGGCACCGGCACGTACTTCCACCGCACCGGCCGTCGCTCGGCCGACCGCCTGCTGTGGCTGGCGCACGCCTCCACCCCGCGCGGCGCCCTGACCCTGGACGACGGGGCGGTGCGGGCCGTGATCGAGGGGACCGCCTCGCTGCTGCCTGCGGGCATCGCCTCGGTCGAGGGCGAGTTCAGCGCGGGTGATCCGGTGGAGCTGCGGGACGGCGCGGGGCGGGCCGTGGCGCGCGGGCTGGTCACCTACGACGCGGCGGAGATCCCCCAGCTGCTGGGCCGCTCCACCCGTGACCTGGCCCGTGAGCTGGGGCCGGGCTACGAGCGCGAGGTCGTGCACCGCGACGACCTGGTCGTGCTGCGCCGCTGACGGGCGTCGCTGACGGGCGGCGCGCCACGGCGGCGACCGCCGGGCGGCGTGCCGCATCGCTGACGAGCGTTACGCAGGGGCGAGAAAAGCTCGGTAAGGCCAGCCTTTCCATGGAGCCTTTCCGTAAAACCGTCACGCGGCCGCCCCCGGACTGGTCAACTTTGATGCATGGGGCCGTGATGGACGCACGACCCCTCGGCACCACGGCTCCGCCGCACGCGCGCGGAGCAGCGAGCAAGGAGGCCGCCGGTGAGACGAGGGCGCCCAGGGGCGCTGCCCCGAGGGACGGCTGGGCGGACACTGACCAGCGTCGGGGCAGGCGACACGGGGGATCGGGCGGAGGAGGCCGCGCACGACGCGGCCGCGCGGCTGTGGCACGTCACCCTCAGCGTCTCGGGTGCCGAGGCGCCGCTGGGGGAGGTCCGGCGGGCGCTGGAACAGCTCGCCCACGACCATCCCTTCCTGCTGACCAGCCGCTACGCCAACGACCACGCCGAGATCCGCTACTGGGAGGAGGCGCGCGATCTGCACGACGCCGCGGCCGTGGCGCTGCGGCTGTGGGGCGAGCACCGCTCGACCGCCCGGCTGCCGCCGTGGGAGATCGTCGGGCTGGAGGTCATCGACCGCGAGACCTACCACCAGCGCATCGCCGAGGGGTGCGGCCCACTGCCGGCCACCCCGGTGGGAGTGCATCCCTTCTGACCCGTGTCTTCTGACCCGTGCCGGTCCCGTCCGACCGCTGACCCGTGTCCGAGCCGTACTGAACCGTGTCCGAGCCGTACCGACCCGTGCCGGTCCCGCGGGGGATCCGGCAGGCCCGCCGTGACCACGCCTTCCGTTCCGTCCGTCTCGCTCCGGTCATACCGGCCGTCCCGGAGTGTGGAATACCGGATGGCCGCGGCCTGCCCCACGGTTAGGCTGCGGTCATGAGCAGCGTTTTCCCCTCCCCCCTCGCCGACCCCATGCCGCAGTCCCCGGTCCTGCGCGCCGCGTATCGCGCCCGCGCCGCGGCCGCCGAGCTGGCGCCGCTGCCACGGTCGGCGAAGGACGAGGCGCTGCTGGCCATCGCCGACGCGCTGGAGGTGCGCACCCGCGAGATCCTCGACGCCAACGCCGAGGACGTCGCCAAGGCCCGCGCCGCCGGTACGAGCGAGAGCGTCGTCGACCGGCTCACCCTCACCCCCGAGCGGATCCGGGCCATCGCCCAGGACGTCCGCGACGTCGCCGCCCTGCCCGACCCGGTCGGCGAGGTGGTGCGCGGCTCCACGCTCCCCAACGGCATCGACCTTCGCCAGGTGCGGGTGCCGCTCGGCGTCGTCGGCATCATCTACGAGGCCCGGCCCAACGTGACCGTCGACGCCGCCGCCCTGTGCCTGAAGTCGGGCAACGCCGTGCTGCTGCGCGGCTCCTCCTCCGCGTACGCCTCGAACACCGCCCTGGTGCGCGTCCTGCGCGACGCGGTCGGCGGGGCCGGGCTGCCGGCGGACGCCGTGCAGCTGGTCCCGGGCGAGAGCCGGGAGTCCGTGCGGGAGCTGATGCGCGCCCGCGGCATGGTCGACGTGCTGATCCCGCGCGGCGGCGCCTCGCTGATCCGCACGGTCGTCGAGGAGTCCATCGTCCCGGTGATCGAGACGGGCACGGGCAACTGCCATGTGTACGTCGACGCCGAGGCCGACCTCGACATGGCCGTGGAGATCCTGATCAACTCCAAGGCCAGCCGGGTCAGCGTCTGCAACGCCGCCGAGACCCTGCTGGTCCACCAGGACATCGCCGAGCGCTTCCTGCCGCGCGCCCTGGCGGCGCTGGCCGAGGCGGGCGTGACCGTGCACGGCGACGAGCGCGTCGTCGAGCTGGCCTCGGCCGCGGACACCGCCGCCAAGGTCGTGGCCGCCACCACCGAGGACTGGGAGACCGAGTACCTCTCGTACGACATCGCCGCCGCCGTGGTGGAGGACCTGGACGCGGCCGTGCGCCACATCCGGCTGTGGACCTCCGGCCACACCGAGGCGATCGTCACCACGTCGCAGGCCGCCGCCCGCCGCTTCACCCAGCTGGTGGACTCCACCACGGTCGCGGTCAACGCCTCCACGCGCTTCACCGACGGCGGCCAGTTCGGCTTCGGCGCCGAGATCGGGATCTCCACGCAGAAGCTGCACGCCCGGGGGCCGATGGGGCTGCCGGAGCTGACGTCGACGAAGTACATCGTCACGGGCGACGGGCACATCCGCGGCCGGTAGCCCTAATTCCCGTACCGGCCGCGCGGATTGACCGGTTCGGGTCTACGCTGGACGGGTGCCGGACGACGTGGGGGGCAGGCCGTTCCCGGACGGCGAGGAGCCCGACAGCCACCGCCATGGAGACGCGGACGACGCGTTCGCCTCCGTGGTCTTCGACGAGGAGTTCGTGCGGTCCGCCGCGATCCACGAACCCTCCGCGGTCGAGCGGATGCTCGCCGCCGACCGGGCCCGCGCCGAGGCGGACGCCGCGTGGACCCGGGCCGGAGGCGGCTCCGCCGACGACGACCCGTACGACGACGACCGCGCGGTCGGCCCGGCCGGCGGCCTGGCAGGCCCCCACGCCGACCGGCTGGGGGAGCTGCACGGCCTGGCCCGCGACCTCGACCCGGACGACGCCTACGGCCCCTATGGGCGCTACGGCATCGTGCGCGGCCCCTACCGCGGCCATGCCCGCTGGCACCGCCCGGTGGCCTGGGTGCTCGCCGTCGTCATGGGCATAGGCGTGGTGGCCCTCGCCTTCACCGCGGTCTACCGCGGCGCCTCCTCCGGGAAGGGGCAGGAGCCCGCCCCGCCGCCCGCGAGGACCGGTGTGGACGCCCCGGTGGGGGAGCGTCAGGGGCCCCTGCCGTCGGTGTCCGCCGACTCCGAGCCGCCGGTGGCCTCGGCCGTACCACCCCAACACTGACGGTCACATTCGGCCGATTCCGATGACTTTCTGTCATTCGGTGACGGGCCGCGACAGCCTGGGCCAAGGCCGTCACGCTCCTGCGGGCAGCTTGGAATTTCGTCGGAAGTTGTCGCGTACCAGGGCGTTTACCAGGCGCTCCGCAGACCTACTCTTGAGATATGAACGGGCCTGGAGACCCCCCTGAGGGCACGCCCGAGGGCCCCCAGGGAGGCGGCGAGGAAGAGTACCGATCCGTCGTGTTCGACGAATCGTTCGTGCGTGCTGCGCGGCTCCAGGAGTTCTCCGCCCGGGAGCGCATGGACGACCACGCGCCCGCCGTCCGCACCCGGCACGCCTGGGCGCGGGTCAGTGCCTCCCGGCAGGTGCTGCTCCTGGTGATGCTGATCGCCCTCGCCTTCGGCACCGCCGTCTACATGGGCCTGCGGCACCCCTACAAGGAGCCCAGGCCGCCGTCCGCCGAGCCGCTGCGGATCACTCTCGTGCCCCTGGCGCCACGCGATCCGGTGCCCGGAGCGGCGCTGGCGAACGACCTCTTCGCCAACAGCCCGGCCGCCCAGTTCCGCGACGGCGCCGAGGGCGTCACCCTTCCGGCCGCACGGCGCACCCAGAATTTCTCCGAGAGCCTGGTGATGACCGCCCTCGCCACGGCCAAGGAGTACACCGTCAAGTCCGCGCTCGACCCGGCCGTGCTCACCGGCGGCGCCCAGCGCGGCGTCCGCCTGCTGCTCGCCCCCTCGCAGCTGGACCAGTTCGACCGCAGCCTGGCCCGCCCCGCCGACGACGGCCGGCACGCCGCCACCGGCTGGCTGGTGCGCTTCGACCCCGCCCAGGTGGCCCTCGCCGACCCCGTCGTCCGTACGCACGGCACCTTCTCGGTCGTCGAGGCGTCCCCGGCGGCGCTGGAGGTCACCTCCGACCACACGTTCGTCTACGCCGTGCGCGGGGCCAAGGGTGACCCCGCGGACGCCTCGCTGTTCACCGTGCGGCGTACGATGCACTTCCGCTTCGACCGGGACGACCTGCAGGAACACCATCTGCAGGTGCTGCAGAGCGCCCTGCAGGCCGGCCCCGAGTCCTGCGCGGCCGACGACGCGGCCTACCTCCGCCCGCTGCTGGCCGGCCAGAAGGCCGCGGCCGAGGGCCCGGCGGGCACGGACCCGTACGCCACGGGCCCGACGACGACCGCCGACCTCTGCGGCACCCTGGCCCCCGGCGCCCAGCCCAGCCCGCCGAAGCACTGAGCGGGCGTGAAGCACGTGAAGCAACTGATCGGGCCGTGAAGCACTGATCGGGCCGTACGGAGCGGTCCTACGCGTCCGGTCCGTCGCCCTTGGGCGCCCCGGGCCCCTCGCTCTTCGAAGGCCCGGAGCCCTCGCTCCTGGGGCCGCCGGAGCTCCGTCCTCCGCCGAACGTGTCCTTCAGCCGGCCACCCAGCCCCGACGCCCCGCCCGCGATGTCCCGCACCAGGCCCATCAGCGGGTCTTTGCTTGCGCGCACCGAGTCGGCGTAGTGGTTCGCCGACTCCCGGAAGGAGTCGGACACCGAGGCGTCCTTGTCCTCCGACCGGCGGGGGTAGTGGCCGTCCATCAGTCGCTGGTGGTCGCGGCTCTCCGACCACTTCTTCAGCTCCGCCGCCCGCACCGTGGTGAAGGGGTGGCTGCGCGGCAGCATGTTCATGATCTTCAGCACGGAGTCGCGGAGGTCGCCGCCCTTCTCGTACTCGTCCGCCTGCTCCAGGAAGGCGTCCACGTTCATCTCGTGGAGGTGGTTGCCGCCCGCCAGCTTCATCAGCCCGCGCAGGGACGCCTGCAGGTCCTGGCCCACCAGCAGCCCGGCCCGGTCCGCCGACAGCTCCGACTTGCGGAACCACTCGCGCAGCGCCGTCACGATCGCCGACACCGCGAGATTGCCCAGCGGGATCCAGGCGACCTTGACCGCCATGCCGGTCAGGAACAGCAGGACCGTGCGGTAGACGGCGTGACCCGACAGGGCGTGGCCCACCTCGTGGCCCACGACCGCCCGCATCTCCTCCTCGTCCAGCAGCTCCACCAGGCCCGTGCTCACGACGATGATCGGCTCGTCCAGGCCGATGCACATCGCGTTGGGCTTCGGGTCCTGCACGACGTACATGGCGGGGACGCGCGGCAGGTCGAGGACGGCGCAGGCGTCCAGCAGCAGCGCGTGCAGGTGCGGGAACTGCCGTTCGCCCACCCGCACCGAGTCCGAGAGATAGAGCAGGCGGAGGCTGCGCTCGGGCAGCAGCCCGCTGAGGGTCTTGAAGACCGTGTCGAAGCCGCTCAGCCGGCGCAGCGCCACCAGGGCCGAGCGGTCGGCGGGGTGCTCGTAGGCGCGCGAGGAGAGATCAGGGAAGCGCCTGCGGCCGGATCCCCACGGCTGCTCGCGGCCCTCGCCGTCGACGCCGCCGCCGTTGCCGCCGTCGCCGCTGTTGATGTCGGTCATGGAGACCCCCTCAGTGGGCTTGATCATGGCCCGTCCCCCGGCTTCAGGACCCCAGACTAGGCCGTACCACCGACACGGCTACCGTGGGGACATGGCAGTCATCGACCCCGTCACCGCGCATTCCGGATTCACCGAGCTCCTCGCCGTCTCCAAGGGCGACCAGGGGCCGGGTGTGGTGCTGCGCACGGTTTTGATCGTCGGCGTGGTGGGCATCGTGCTCGTGGCCTGGTTCCTGCTGCGCGGGTACCGCGACAAGGACTGACCGCCTCTCCGCGGAGTCGGCGTGAGCCCGCCGACGCGCCCCGCATACGATGTGGCAGAAGTCTCCACCCGATCCCATCCCGGATAGGTCCTGCCGTGATCATCGCCTCCGCGCACAACGCCCTCGTCAGCCTCGCCTCCGAGGGCGAGCACGTGGACACCCACGAGAGCATCAGCCCCTACATGACCGGTGGCGCCGCGCTGGTCATCCTGCTGCTCCTGCTGTGGGTCACCACCCGCTTCAACCGCGACCGCTGATCCCGCCGGTCCCCGAGGACCCGGGGTGTCACCGCGCCCAGTAGGGTCTGCACGCATGGGAGAGCAGACAGGGCCCGTGAAGCGGCGGCTCGGCGTGATGGGCGGAACGTTCGATCCGGTCCACCACGGCCACCTGGTCGCCGCGAGCGAGGTGGCCTCGCAGTTCCACCTCGACGAGGTGGTCTTCGTGCCGACCGGGCAGCCGTGGCAGAAGAGCCACAAGCTGGTGTCGCCGGCCGAGGACCGTTATCTGATGACGGTGATCGCCACCGCGTCCAATCCGCAGTTCTCGGTCAGCCGCATCGACATCGACCGCGGCGGCCCGACGTACACCACCGACACGCTCCGGGACCTGAGCGTCCTCAACGAGAACGCGGATCTGTTCTTCATCACCGGCGCCGACGCGCTGGCGCAGATCCTCACCTGGCGGGACACCGAGGAGCTTTTCTCGCTCGCGCACTTCATCGGTGTCACCCGACCGGGCCACATACTGGCCAACCCCGGACTGCCCGAGGACCGGGTCTCCTTCGTCGAGGTCCCCGCCCTGGCCATCTCCTCCTCCGACTGCCGCGCCCGCGTGGCGCAGGGCGAGCCCGTCTGGTACCTCGTGCCCGACGGTGTGGTGCGCTACATCGACAAGCGCAAGCTGTACCGTCACGACGGCTGAGAGCGACCGCGACGGCCGTCTCCGGCTCGAGGGGCAGCGAGGGGCGCTCGTGAACGACCGACAGGATTCGCGGCCGCGACAGCAGGTTCGTTACGACGCCTACGGGCGGCCCGTGTACCGCCCGGACGCCCCGGAGCGCGCGTACGACGACCGGTACGGGCAGCCGCCCGGGCCACGCCGCCCCGAGCCCGGCCCCGCCTCCGCTCCTG
Organism: Streptomyces sp. C36; assembly: GCF_040932295.1. NCBI lineage: Bacteria > Bacillati > Actinomycetota > Actinomycetes > Kitasatosporales > Streptomycetaceae > Streptomyces > Streptomyces sp. C36. The sequence goes on from NZ_JBFQGI010000002.1 coordinate 311,452, forward strand.
CCCCGGTCTCCGCTCCCGCCCCCGCTTCCGCCTCCGCTTCCGCTCCCGCTTCCGCGCAGATCCCCGAGCCCCGGCCGGCCCCGGACTACCGCACCGAACAGTTCTCCTTCGTGGAGGAGCCGGACGAGGAGTCCCAGGACGTCATCGACTGGCTCACGTTCAGCCAGAGCCGCGCCGAGCGCCGGGGCGAGCGCCGGCGCAGGAGCCGCAAGCGCGTGCGCGCCCTGGCCGCGACGCTCGGCCTCGCCCTCGTCGGCGGCGTCACCTGGCTCCTGCTGTCCGGGGGCGACGACAAGAGGGACGGCGCGGCGGCGGGCGCCGTGCGCGAGCGGAACGTGATCGTCGTCCATCTGCGGCAGACCCGGGGCGGCGACAGCTCCACCGCCCTGCTGGTCGACGACGAGGGCGCGCACAAGGGCACCACGCTCCTGCTGCCCGACTCGCTCGCCGTGTCCGGGGAGGGCGGCGGCGCGACGACGCTCGGCAGATCGGTGCTGGACGAGGGCACGGGCGGCACCCGCGATGCCCTGAACACCCTGCTCGGCACCGATATCAAGGGCAGCTGGCGGCTGGACACCCCCTATCTCGAGAACCTGGTCGAGCTCGTCGGCGGCGTCACCGTCGACACGGACACCGCCGTGCCGGGCCCCCGCCCCGGCGACCGCCTGCTGGTGACCCCCGGCGAGGGCCAGAGCCTCGGGGGCCGGGCGGCGGTCGCCTACGCCACCTACCGGGCGGCCGGTGAGGGGCGTACCCCGCAGCTCGCGCGGTTCGGGCGGGTCATGCAGGCGGTGCTGCGGAAGATGTCCGGCGACCCGCGGGCGGCCACCACGACCGTCGAGGCGCTCGCCCAGATCCCCGATCCCTCCCTCAGCCCCGAGCAGCTCGGCGCCTCGCTGGCCCGCCTGGCGACGAAGGCGAAGGCGGGCTCGTACGAGACCACCGTCCTGCCCGTGCGCGCGGACGGCACGCTCGGCGGCCGGGCGGCCGACACCCTGATCGAGGAGGTGCTGGGCGGCGCGGCCCGGGACGCCGCCCGGAACGCGCCGCCCCGGGTGAGCGTGAAGAACGCCACAGGAGACGGGGGAGCGGCCGAAGCGGCGCGGGTGACCCTGGCCAACGGCGGCTACACGTTCATCGGCGCGGGCTCGGCGAGGGCGCCCGAGGCGGCCTCCGCGGTGCTCTACGCGCAGGGGAGCCGGGCGGCCGAGGCCGGGGAGGTGGCCAGGACGCTGGGCCTTCCCGAGCGCGCGGTGCGCCGGGGCGAGATCCCCGCGCACGCCGACGTCGCCGTGGTCCTGGGCCGGGACTACCCGCCCCGCACGCGCTGAGCGGGCCCGGGGGCGGGGCGGAAAACACCGGGAGTGCTGTCGGCGGGTCGTGAGACCCTTGAGAGGTACTGACCCTCTTTACGAAAGCATGGCTTGTGACCGCCACGGACCGCTCCATCGAGCTCATCCAGGCCGCCGCCCAGGCTGCCGCCGACAAGCTCGCGCACGATGTCATCGCCTACGACGTCAGCGACGTACTGTCGATCACCGACGCCTTCCTGCTGGCCTCGGCCCCCAACGACCGCCAGGTCAAGTCGATCGTCGACGAGATCGAGGAGCGGCTGCTCAAGGACCTCGGCGTCAAGCCGGTGCGCCGTGAGGGCGACCGCGACGCCCGCTGGGTGCTGCTGGACTACGTCGACATCGTCGTGCACGTGCAGCACAGCGAGGAGCGCGTCTTCTACGCCCTCGAGCGCCTGTGGAAGGACTGCCCGGAGATCGAGCTGCCCGCCGACGCCGTCGCCACGCGTGGCAAGGCCGAGGCGCACGCCCAGGCCCAGGCCGCCGCGGGCGACGCGGACGGAGACTTCAGCTGAGCGCCGGCGGGGGCGCCCGCGGCCGCCGGATCGTCCTCTGGCGCCACGGTCAGACCGCATGGAACCTGGAGCGCCGCTTCCAGGGCTCCACGGACATCGAGCTGACCGGGACCGGCGTCGCCCAGGCGCGCCGGGCCGCCCGGCTGCTGGCCTCGATGCGGCCGGACGCGATCGTCGCCTCCGACCTCTCGCGGGCCAGGGCGACCGCGGCCGAGCTGACGGCCGTCACGGGCCTCGCCGCCTCCCACCACGCGGAGCTGCGCGAGACGTACGCGGGCGTGTGGCAGGGCCTGACGCACGACGAGATCATCGAGCGTTTCGGCGAGCAGTACGCGGCCTGGAAGCGCGGCGAGGCCGTGCGGCGCGGCGGTGGCGAGCTGGAGACCGAGGTGGCCGACCGGGCCGCTCCGGTCGTGCTGTCGCACGCGGAGAAGCTGCCGGACGGCGGCACCCTCGTCGTGGTCAGCCACGGCGGCACCATCCGCACCACCATCGGCCGGCTGCTGGGCCTGGAGTCCTCCTCCTGGGAGTCGCTGGGCGGCCTGAGCAACTGCTGCTGGTCCGTGCTGGGCGAGGGCGCGCGCGGTTGGCGCCTGATGGAGCACAACGCCGGGACGCTGCCCGAGCCGGTCCTCGGCGACGACGACTGAGGCCCCGCAGTGGCCTCCGTGGGGCTCCTGAGGCCCGATTTCACATCTGGGCAGGTCGCAGGCTAAAGTTCTTCTTGTTCGCGGGGAACGCGGGGGAAAACCTCCGGGGGAGCCGAGAACAGCGGGGCTATAGCTCAGTTGGTAGAGCGCCTGCATGGCATGCAGGAGGTCAGGAGTTCAATTCTCCTTAGCTCCACAGTTCGACGATCCCGTCTCCCGATCACAGGGGGGCGGGATTGTTGCTGTTCCCGCGTGGTCCCGTGGCAGAATCGGACCGGCGGGAGTGAACGCTGCCGAAGGGGAGGGGGTTGGAGCTGTCCCATGGGTGCTCACAGCCGGAAGTGCGACTGGTGCGGCAGTGGAACGCCGATCGTTCGCGACATGGAGCCGCTCAACTCCGAGTACCAGTACTGGTGTGTGGAGTGCGCGCGGGCGCTGATCATAAAAGGCGACCCGATCGAGACCTACCGTGAGCTCGAGGGCGAGCCGATCTACGGACGTCTGCTCGACGAGCACTGCGCTCTGAAGAGGTTCTACTCCTTCGCCACGGCCTGACGTCACGACCTGACGCCGCAGCCTGACGCCACGGTGAAAATCGGTCATATCGACCCGAGATGGGCCGTGATACCCACCGATTTGGCGGATGGGGGGGAGGTCCGTGTAATGTAATCCGTGTCGCCAGGGAGACCGCGAGGAAAACCCGGGCGGAAAACAGAACAAGGGGCTATAGCTCAGTTGGTAGAGCGCCTGCATGGCATGCAGGAGGTCAGGAGTTCAATTCTCCTTAGCTCCACAGTGAGAGAGCGGGTCGTCCGATGGACGGCCCGCTCTCTGCTTTACGTGTGCGGCGGTTTACGGCGCGCGGTCCAGTCGCAGGGCCAGCGCCGGGCAACGGCGTACGGCCCGTCGCACCCGGCTCCGTAAGTGATCCGGTACCCCGGCGTCCGCGAGCGAGGGAAATCCGTCCGCTCCCATGCGTACGAGTTCCGGCAGCAGCCCCGCGCACAGCCCGTGCCCCTCGCACAGCGTCCAGTCCACCGCGAGCCGCTCCCCGCCGCCGCCCCCGTCCCTGCCGCCCGCCGCCGCGCCGCCAGGTCCCGGCAGCGGCAGCACCCCGGCCGTGCCGCGCCCGCAGCCGCCGCCCAGGACGTGCGCGGCCAGGTCGTCGGTGAAGGCCGCCAGCGCGCTCAGCGCGAAGCGCGCCGCCCCGTCCGGGTGCCCGCACGCCCCCCGGCCGCGCACGGCCCCGGCGGCCTCCCGTACGGCCTCCAGGGCACCGCGCCCGCCCCCGGCCACCACGTCCGCCAGCGCCCCCGCCAGCGCGGGCAGGCCCGTCCGGCAGGGCCCGCACTGCCCCGCCGACTCCGCCGCCAGCCAGTGCGCCACCCGCACCGCCTCGCCCAGCGGGCAGGTCGCGGCGGGCAGCGGCAGCACCGCCCCGGCGCCCAGGCTCGCGCCGCGCGCCGCCAGGGCGTCCCGCGAGAGCACCGCCCCGGCCGTCGCCGCCGCGTCCAGCCATGCGCCGTGATAGCCGCCGACCAGCACCCCCTCGGGAGCGGGCTCGGCGCCGCACTGGGCGAGGACGTACGACAGCGCCGCCCCGCCCGGCACCTCCACCACGCGGGGCCAGGGCACCGCGCCGGAGACGGTGAGCAGAAGGGTGCCCGGCTCGTCGGGCGTGCCGGTCGCCGCGTAGCCGGGGGCGCCCAGGCGGGCGGCGAGGGCGAGTTGGGCGTAGGTCTCGGTGTTGGACAGCAGCGTGGGCAGACCGCCCAGGCCCGCCTCACTGGCCCGGGCGCGCCGGCCGGGAGGGAGCGCGGGGCCGCCGCCGAGGGCGCGCAGCAGCGCGGAGGACTCACCGGAGACCATGCGCTCGGGGACGCGCACGACCCGGGCGCGCAGCGCCCGCCCGCGCCGGTCGGTCAGGCCGCGCTCGGCCAGCGCCTCCCGCACGGAGGCCTCGGCGGCGGGCCGGGTCACCCCGACCACCAGGCTCGCGGCGCCGAGCGCCTCGGCGGCGAGCAGCGCGCCGTCCAGCACCAGGTGCGGGGCGCGCCGCAGCAGCACGGCGTCCTTGCGGCAGGCGGGCTCGCCCTCGCAGCCGTTGACCACCACGGCGGGCCGTTCCCCGCGCCGCCGGGCCGCCGTGCCCGTAGCGCGCAGCTTGCGGGCGAAGGGGAAGCCCGCGCCGCCGCGTCCCCGCAGGGCGACGGCCTCGGCCAGCCGGGTCAGCTCATCCTCGGTGAGCCGGGGCGCGGTGCCGTGCACCGCCAGATGGGCCCGGCGGTCCAGCCGCTCGGCCGTCTCGAAGCCGGCCGTCAGGCGGGGCAGCCCGAGGGTGAGGACGTGGGGCAACTCGGGCAGGGCGGCGGTCATGAGGGCCGTCCGGAGGTGATCCCGGCCCGCTCGGCGTCCGGGATCCGGGCGCCGGGGCGGCCCCCGGGTACGGGCAGGGGGCGGGACGGGGGCTCCTTGCCCGCCGCGTGCGCCCCTGCCGGGCGCGGACGCACCGGGGGGAGGCGCAGGAAGGACCGCAAGGGCCTGCGGGCCCGCCGTATCAGCAGCGCCGCGGCCACCGCGGCGAGGCTCAGCGCGTAGCACGCGGTGACCCAACCGGCGGCCGGGCGGCCCGCGTTCAGCCCGTGCAGGACGGCGGCGCACCAGGCGGCGTACGCGCAGCCGTGCAGCGCGTGCCAGCGCCGGGCGGCGCGGGCGCGCCCGGCGAAGGCGCTGCGCAGGGTGCCGGTCGCGGCGGCCAGCACCATCAGGTGGGCGGCGAGCGAGCCCAGCCCGACGAGACCGCCGGCTCCCCGCACCCCGCCGGCGAACGGCAGCAGGGCGGCGAGGACGGTGGCGTGCGCCTCGGCGGTCTTGACGCCGATGTGCACGAGCAGGAAGCCGAGCGCGCCGACGGCGGTGGCCCGGTGCACGGCCTGGGCGAGCAGCCGGCCGCGCGGCCCGAGCACCGTGCGGCCGGTGGCGACGAGCCCCCAGACGACGGTCGTGGTGAGGGAGACCAGGGTCAGCACGCCCGCCGTCTGGTCGGTGAAGCGTTGGAGGTCCATGCTCCGGCACGCTAGGCAGCTGTTCGAGTGCCGCGGTCCGGTTCGCGCAACCCCGGTGCGCGGCGGCGCCCCGCTGCTAGCGTCTGCAGGGCCCCTGCCTCTGTGCGGTACCTTCCGCCGCTGCGGTAATCTGACCCCATGCGTGCCGTACGCCTCCTGCTTAGCGAGCCGCGCTGATCAGCACCGACCGGTGACGTCCGGTCGGCATCGGCGCGGCTGTCCCCTCCTGTGCGAGGGGCTTTTTCATTTCTGAAGGACTCAGAAATCCGGAATATCGCAGCGCAGGCAGAGACGACGATCGATGGAGCTTAGAGGACGATGAGCGAGACCCCCACCGCCGCCGAGGTGGCCGCACCGCACCGCTATACGGCCGCTCTGGCCGCCGACATCGAGGCGCGCTGGCAGGACGTCTGGGACGCCGAGGGCACGTACGAGGCGCCCAACCCCAGCGGTGAGCTCGAGGGCGACGCCGAGGTCGTCGCCCGGCCCAAGAAGTTCGTCATGGACATGTTCCCGTACCCCTCGGGTGCGGGCCTCCACGTCGGCCACCCGCTGGGCTACATCGCCACCGACGTCTACGCGCGCTACCACCGCATGACGGGCCACAACGTCCTGCACACCCTCGGCTTCGACGCCTTCGGCCTGCCCGCCGAGCAGTACGCCGTGCAGACCGGCACCCACCCCCGGGTGTCCACCGAGGCCAACATCGACAACATGAAGGCGCAGCTGCGCCGTCTGGGCCTGGGTCACGACAAGCGCCGGTCGTTCGCCACGATCGACCCCGAGTACTACAAGTGGACCCAGTGGATCTTCCTGCAGATCTTCAACTCCTGGTACGACCAGGACGCGAAGAAGGCCCGGCCGATCAGTGAGCTGATCGCCCAGTTCGAGAGCGGGCAGCGCGACGTTCCGGGAACGCGTGCGTGGAGCGAGCTGACCTCCTCCGAGCGCGAGGAGATCCTGGGCGGCCACCGCCTGGCCTACGCCTCCGACTCGCCCGTCAACTGGTGCCCCGGCCTGGGCACCGTGCTGGCCAACGAGGAGGTCACCTCCGACGGCCGGTCCGAGCGCGGCAACTTCCCTGTCTTCAAGTCCAAGCTGCGCCAGTGGAACATGCGCATCACCGCCTACGCGGACCGCCTGCTCGACGACCTGGACGCCCTGGACTGGCCCGAGGCCATCAAGCTGCAGCAGCGCAACTGGATCGGCCGCAGCGAGGGCGCCCGCGTCGACTTCGCCATCGACGGGCACCCCGACGCCAAGGCCACCGTCTTCACCACCCGCCAGGACACCCTCTTCGGCGCGACCTACCTGGTCCTGGCGCCCGAGCACCCGCTGGTCGTCACCGAGGACCACGGCGTCGTCCCCGCCGCCTGGCCCGAGGGCACCCACGAGGACTGGACGGGCGGCCACGCCACCCCCGCCGAGGCCGTCGCCGCCTACCGCAAGGAGGCCGCCGCCAAGTCCGACGTCGAGCGGCAGGCCGACGCCAAGGAGAAGACCGGCGTCTTCACCGGCGCGTACGCCGTCAATCCGGTCAGCGGCGAGAAGCTCCCCGTCTTCGTCGCCGACTACGTTCTGATGGGCTACGGCACCGGCGCCATCATGGCCGTCCCCGCCCACGACAGCCGCGACTTCGCCTTCGCGCGCGCCTTCGACCTGCCGATGCGCTGCGTCGTCCGGCCGTCCGACGAGCGCGGCACCGACCCGGCCGAGTGGGCGGACTCGTTCGACTCGTACGACGCCGAGATCATCAACTCGTCGGGTGAGGGCGTCTCCCTGGACGGCCTGCTCGTCCCCGAGGCCAAGACCCGTATGGCCGAGTGGCTGACCGAGCGCGGCATCGGCGAGGCGACCGTCAACTTCCGCCTGCGCGACTGGCTGTTCAGCCGCCAGCGCTACTGGGGCGAGCCCTTCCCGATCGTCTACGACGAGGACGGCGTCGCCCACGCGCTGCCGGAGTCGATGCTCCCGCTGGAGCTGCCCGAGGTCGAGGACTACTCGCCGCGCACCTTCGAGCCCAACGACGCCGACACCTCCCCCGAGACCCCGCTGTCCCGCAACGAGGACTGGGTCAACGTGGAGCTGGACCTCGGCGACGGCCCCAAGACGTACCGCCGCGAGACCAACACCATGCCCAACTGGGCCGGCTCCTGCTGGTACGAGCTGCGCTACCTGGACCCGCACAACGGCGAGCGGCTGGTGTCCGCCGACGCCGAGCGGTACTGGATGGGCCCGCGCGAGGGGCAGCCGCACGGCGGCGTCGACCTGTACGTCGGCGGTGCCGAGCACGCCGTGCTGCACCTGCTGTACGCCCGCTTCTGGTCGAAGATCCTCTTCGACCTGGGCCACGTCTCCTCCGCCGAGCCGTTCCACAAGCTCTACAACCAGGGCATGATCCAGGCGTTCGTCTACCGCGACGCCCGCGGCATCGCCGTGCCCGCCGCCGAGGTCGAGGAGCGCGAGGGCGCGTACTACTACCAGGGCGAGAAGGTCAGCCGGCTGCTCGGCAAGATGGGCAAGTCCCTGAAGAACGCCGTCACGCCGGACGAGATCTGCTCCGAGTACGGTGCCGACACGCTGCGCCTGTACGAGATGGCCATGGGCCCCCTGGACGTCTCCCGTCCCTGGGACACCCGCGCGGTCATCGGCCAGTACCGCCTGCTGCAGCGCCTGTGGCGCAACGTGGTCGACGAGAACACCGGCGAGGTCACGGTCGTCGACGCCGAGGCCGACGAGGCGACGCTGCGCGCCCTGCACAAGGCCATCGACGGCATCGGCCAGGACATGGCGAACCTGCGCTTCAACACCGCCATCGCCAAGGTCACCGAGCTGAACAACTTCGTGACCAAGCTGCGCGAGGTGCCGCGCGCGGTCGCCGAGCAGATGGTGCTGCTGGTCGCCCCGCTGGCCCCGCACATCGCCGAGGAGCTGTGGCGCAAGCTCGGCCACACCGACTCGGTCGTCCACCGCGACTTCCCCGTCGCCGACCCCGCGTACCTGGTCGACGAGAGCGTGACCTGCGTCGTCCAGATCAAGGGCAAGGTCAAGGCGCGCCTGGAGGTCGCCCCGTCGATCTCCGACGAGGAGCTGGAGAAGGTCGCCCTGGCCGACCCGGCGGTCGTCGCCGCGCTGGGCGGCGCCGGCATCCGCAAGGTCATCGTGCGGGCGCCGAAGCTGGTGAACATCGTCCCCGCGTGACGCGCTAGGGGTTTGTCCCTACGGGCAGGTTGGGGGTTCCACAGGAACCCTCAACCTGCCCGCTTGCGTTTACGGTGGAGAGAGACGGGCGCCGCCCCGCTGACGACCTGTTGAGGAGCGCTTATGGAAGCCGCCGCCGCGATCATCGCCGTGATCTGCGCGCTTGTCGTCGCGTTCGCGGTGATCGCCATGGTCAGGGCGGTACGGGCGGTCAAGCGCGGCGTGGACCGCACGGTCACACAGGCGCGGCGCACGGTCGAGGACACCCGCCTCAAGGCCCGCCAGTACACGGCCCCCGGCGCGGCGGGCGAGGTCGCCCAGCTGCGCCTGTCGCTGCGCACGTCGATGCGCGCCACCCAGGAGGTGCTGCGGTCCGGGATGGCGGACGACTCCTCCCTGTCGGAGTCCATGGCCCTCTTCGAGCGGCTCAGCGCCCACGGCCGCGAGCTGGAGGAGGACCTGCGGAAGCTGGAGACCGAGCCCGACCGCGACCGCGTCGCCGCCCGCCTGCCGGACCTGCGCGAGCGCACGGAGCGCATCACGCACTCGGCCGACTCGCTGCGCTGGGCCGCCCAGGACCGGGCGCGGCAGTTCGCCGACGACGACCTGACGCTGCTGAGCGAGCAGATCCGCATGGAGGCGGGGGCGCTGCGGCACTGGGAGGACGAGGCCGAGGCGGCGTCGCCGGAGCCGCAGCCCGGGGCGAAGTCGCAGGCGCGGGCGACGGACCGGGCCGCTACGAGTGCGCCGGGGGCGGGCCAGAGCGCCGGACCGGGCGCCGGTCCGGAACGTCCGGCGATCAACGGCCGGAATGACCGCTGGCAGGCGGGGTACTCGTGGCAGAAGACGAAGCGCCCGGAGAGCACGGCCTGACGGGCGCGGCGGGTCGGGTGCGCCGTGGGCGCCACATGGTGGCCCACGGGTGGCGGCCCGATCAGAAACGGATCATGAGATTCCGGCTCGCACTGCCGTCCACACGGCACGGGAGGTAACCTCCGGGGCATGTCCCGCCATGTCGCGATCATCACTGATTCCACGGCCTACCTGCCGCAGCAGGAGATGGAGCGGCACGGCATCACGGCCGTGCCGCTGACGGTCGTCCTGGGCGACGAGGCGCTCGAGGAGGGCACCGAGGTCTCGGCCCGGTCGGTCGCCCAGGCCCTCCAGAAACGCAAGCCGGTGACCACCTCCCGCCCCGGCCCCGACGTCTTCGCCGCCGCCTACCGCGCCGCCGCCGCGTCAGGGGCGGAGGGCATCGTCTCGCTCCACCTGTCCGCCGAGCTCTCCGGCACCTACGACGCGGCCGTCCTCGCGGCACGCGAGGCGCCCGTGCCGGTCCGGGTCGTGGACACGGGCATGGTCGCGATGGCCCTCGGCTTCTGCGCCCTGGCCGCCGCCGAGACCGCGCGGGCGGGCGGCACCCTGGACGAGGTGGTCGCCGCCGCCGAGAAGCGCGCGCACGGCACGGCCGCCTACTTCTACGTCGACACCCTCGACTACCTGCGGCGCGGCGGCCGGATCGGCGCCGCGCGGGCCCTGCTGGGCTCGGCGCTGGCCGTCAAGCCGCTGCTCCAGCTGGACAGCGGCCGTATCGAGCCGCGCGAGAAGGTGCGCACCGCCTCGAAGGCGATCGCACGCCTGGAGGAGATCGCCACGGAGCGGGCGGGCGTCGCCCCCGTCGACGTCGCCGTCCACCACCTGGCCGCGCCCGAGCGGGCCGCCCTGCTGGCGGAGCGACTGCGGGAGCGGGTGCCCGGGCTGGTGGACCTGCACGTCAGCGAGGTGGGCGCGGTCATCGGGGCGCACACGGGGCCGGGTCTGCTGGGCGTGGTGGTCTCGGCGCGGTAGTCCGCGGGGACGTTCTGCCGAGACGGTCTGCCGTTCTGCCGAGACGGTCTGGCGAGGGGGTTTGCTTGGGTTTGCCGCCCGGTCGGTCCCTCGGCGGGGTGGCGGAGTTTTCCACAACCGGCCGGTTGTCCACGGAAATCGAGGCGCTCCAGCGGGGGTGGGCGAACGCGGCTACCGTCGCGTGTCATGACAGCTCGATCACTCTCCGTCACGAACCCCGTCGTGGCCGACTCCTTCGCGGCGGACCTCGGTTCGCTGCGCGACCGCGTCTCGGCTCCCGCGCCGGCGGCCGGTGCGCCCCGGCCGCCGGCACGTTGGCGGATGGCGCTGGCGGAGCGGTTGCCGGTGTGGGTGCAGGTGCGGTGCGGCATCGAGCCGCGCACGCTCGCGGCCCTCACTGTCGTGCTGATGGCGGCGGCGGTCCTCGCCGCCTACCACTTCTGGGCCGGGCGCCCGCAGACGGTGCGGCCGCCCGAGCGCGAGACACCGGCCGTGACGACACCGGCCGCCGACAGGCCTGCCGCTGCCCTGCCCGGCCCCTCGGCGGGTGCGTCGTCCGGCGCCGCCGCGCGGGAGGTGGTCGTCGACGTGGCGGGGAAGGTGCCGCACCCCGGTGTCCGGCGCCTGCCGGCCGGCTCCCGGGTCGCCGACGCGCTGGCGGCGGCCGGGGGAGCGCGGCCGGGGGCGGACACGACCGGGCTCAACAGGGCGAGGCTGCTCATGGACGGCGAGCAGATCCTGGTGGGAGCCACCGCTCCCGGGCAGGCGGCCGCACCCCCGGCCCCTCCCGGGGCCCCGGCGGGCGCCGGAGCGGCCGCCGGCGGCCCGCTGAGCCTGAACTCCGCGACGCTCGAACAGCTCGACGGCCTGCCCGGCGTCGGCCCCGTCCTGGCCCAGCACATCCTCGACTACCGCACCCGGCACGGCGGTTTCCGCTCGGTGGCCGACCTGCGCCACGTCGACGGCATCGGCGCCCGCCGCTTCACCGACCTCAAGCCCCTGGTCCAGCCATGACCGGTCCAGCCATGACCGGTCCAGTCACGACCGGGGAAGCGGCGGCGGCGCGCCAGGAGGGTCCGGCGGACCTGCGGCTGGCCGTGCCCGCGCTCGCCGCGTGGGCGGCGGCAGCGGCCGCCCTGACGGCGGACGGAAGGACGGTCACCGTCGGCTGCGCGGCCGCCGTGCTCGCGGCCTGCCTGCTCCTGGCGGCCGTGCGCGGGGGCACGGCGGTGGTGGTCGCGGCCGCGCTGCTGTGCGGGGCCGCCGGTGCGGCCGTCGGGGCGCTGGAGGGTGCCGACACGCGGCGGGGGCCGCTGCCCGAGCTGGCCCGGCGGTACGCCCGGGTGACCCTCGAGGTGACGGTCACCGGCGACCCACGGGCCGTCCGGCCGCACGTGCGCGGGGCGGTCCGCGACCGGCCCGCCGTGGCGGTGGAGGCCGCGGCGACCCGCGTCGTCACCGGGGACGGTCCGGCGGGTCCGGCGGCGGCCGCCGTCCGGACACCCGTGCTGCTGATCGCCCGTCAGTCCTGGGCGGGCCTGCTGCCGTCCACCCGGGTGCGGGCCGAGGGGAAGCTGGCCCCGCCGTCCCGGACGGGCGACCGCGTCGCGGCCGTCCTGCGCGTCGGGGACGACCAGGAGCGGCCCCACGTCATCGGCGGACCCACACGCCTCCAGCGCGCGGCGGCCCGGCTGCGGGCCGGCCTGCGCGAGGCCACCGACGACCTCGCGCCGGACGCCCGGGCGCTGCTGCCCGGACTCGTCGTCGGCGACACCTCCCGCGTGCCCCCGGACCTCGAAGCGGCCTTCCGGACCACGGACCTGACGCACCTCCTCGCCGTGAGCGGGGGCAACTTCACCGTGCTCCTCGCGCTGCTCACCGGGCCCGCGCACCTCGCCTCGCGGGCCGAGCGGCGAGGGCTCGCCGGACGGCTGGGCATTCCGCTGCGGCTCACGGCACTGCTGGGCGGCGGCCTGGCGCTGGGCTTCGTGGTGGTGTGCCGCCCCGAGCCGAGTGTGCTGCGCGCCGCCGCCTGCGGCCTGATCACGCTGCTGGCCATCGGCACGGGCCGGCGCCGGAGCCTGCTGCCCGCGCTGGCGGCGGCAGTCCTGCTGCTGGTGCTCTGGGATCCGTGGCTGGCCCGCAGTTACGGATTCCTGCTGTCCGTTCTGGCCACCGGCGCCCTGCTGACGCTCTCCCCGCGCTGGAGCGCGGCCCTGCGGCGGCGCGGCGTACCGCCCCGGATCGCGGAGGCCCTCGCGGCGGCGGGCGCGGCACAGGCCGCGTGCGCGCCGGTGATCGTCGTGCTGGCGGCGCGGGTGAGCCTGGTGGCGGTGCCGTGCAACCTCCTCGCCGAGCCCGCCGTCGCGCCCGCCACCGTGCTGGGCTTCGCCGCCCTCGCCCTCGCACCCGTGGCGATGCCCCTCGCCGAGGGCCTGGCCTGGGCGGCCGGATGGCCCGCGACCTGGACGGCGGCGGTGGCCCGTACGGGGGCGGAGCTGCCCGGCGCCGAGCTCGGCTGGCCGACGGGGCCGGCCGGCGGGCTGCTGCTGGCCGCGGCGACGGTGGCAGCGGTGTTCGCCGGACGCCGCCTTCTCCGCGGCCCCTGGTCCCGCGCCGCCTGCGCCCTGCTCCTGCTGCTGGCGCTTGTCCGCCCGGCCCCGCTGACCCGGGTCGTCACAGGCTGGCCGCCACCCGGCTGGCGGCTGGTGGCGTGCGACGTGGGCCAGGGAGACGCGCTGGCCCTCGCGGCGGGCCCGGGCGCCGCCGTGGTCGTCGACGCCGGTCCCGAGCCGCGGGCCGTGGACCGCTGCCTGCGGGAGCTGGGGGTGGCGAGGGTGCCGCTGCTCCTGCTCACCCACTTCCACGCGGACCACGTCGACGGCCTGCCCGGGGTGCTGAGCGGCAGGGCGGTCGGGGCGATCGAGACGACGCCGTTCGACCGGCCGGCGGGGCAGGCCGCGTTCGTACGCCGAGAGGCGAGGCGGGCGGGGATTCCGGTGACCGAGGCCGTGCCGGGGGAGCGGCGGCGCCTGGGCGAGCTGTCGTGGGAGGTGCTCTGGCCGCCGCCCGCCGGGACGTCGGCCGTCGCGGAGGAGGGGCCCAACGACGCCAGCGTCGCCCTTCTCGTCCGTGCGGCGGGCCTGACGCTGCTCCTGCTGGGCGACCTCGAACCGCCCGCCCAGCGCGAGTTGCGCGAAGCCCGCCCCGACTTGCCGCCCGTGGACGTCCTCAAGGTGGCCCACCACGGCTCCGCCTACCAGGACCCGGAGCTGCTCAGCGGGCCGCGCCCCCGCCTGGCCGTGATCTCGGTAGGCGCCGGCAACCCGTACGGCCACCCGGCGGCCCGCACGCTGGCCGCGCTCAGGGCGCGGGGCGCGGTGGTGCTGCGCACGGACACCGACGGGCCGGTCGCGGTGACGGACGCGGCGGTGGCCGTCACCCGGGGCCGGGGCCGGGGCCAGGGCCGGGGCCGTGGGCGTAGGACCAGGGGCCGATGCCAAGGACGCCCGGCCTGCGAGATAAATGATCTATGGATTCCACTGGCGTCGACGCCTACCTCCGCCGTATCGGCACCACCCGCCCGGCCGCCCCCGATGCCCGCGCCCTGCGGGAGCTGCAGTTCCGCCACCTCGTCGCGGTGCCCTTCGAGAACCTGTCGGTGCACCGGGGGGAGGAGATCACGCTCGAGAGCGCGGCACTGGTCGACAAGATCGTGCGGGATGGGCGCGGCGGCTTCTGCTACGAGCTCAACGGCGCGTTCGCGCACCTGCTGACGGCGCTCGGCTACCGGGTGAGCCTGCTGGCGGGTCGGGTGGCGGGGCCCGACGGCTCGTTCGGCATCCCGTACGACCACCTGGCCCTGCGGGTGGAGGCCGAGGGGGAGGAGGAGCCGTTCCTGGTGGACGTCGGCTTCGGCCGCAACAGCCACCACCCGTTGGTCCTGACGGGACGCGGGGAGCAGAGCGACCCGGCGGGCGTGTTCACGATCGCCGAGGCGGAGGGAGGGGAACTGGACGTCATCAAGGACGGCGCGGTGCAGTACCGCCTGGAGCAGCGGCCCCACCTGCTGCGGGACTTCGAGAGCGGATGCTGGTGGCACCGCACCTCGCCGAAGTCCCCGTTCACCCAGTCGCTGGTGTGCTCGCGGCTCACCGAGGACGGCGGTCGGATATCGATCAGCGGCCGTACGCTCCTGACCACCGGGGCCGACGGGCGTACCGAGCGCCGGGAGATGCCGGAGGACGAGGTCGTGGCCGCCTACCGGACGCACTTCGGGTTCGCCCTGGACCGGGCGCCCCAGGTGCGCCAGGGGTGGGTGGCCGCGCCGGGCCGGTGAGCCGCGTAAGGCCCGGGCCCTGGGGGTGACTCGGCGGCTCGGGCCGCGGGTCGCCCCGCCGGCCACTCCGCGCGTCACTCCACCTCGAGCCAGCCCTCGTACTCCTCGGCCAGCTCGCGCAGGGCGGCGACGTCCAGCTTGCCGTCGGGGTCCTCGAGGACGACCAGCCACTGGGCGTCCTCGGCGTCGTCCTCGCCGGCGAGTGCCTCGCGCACGAGCTGGGGCTCCTCGGGCAGGCCGAAGCGCTGCCCGGCCTCCTCCGCCACCTCTTCGGCGGCGTCGCGGTCGGGGAGCACCAGCAGGTGCCGTACGGAGTCGGAGGTGTCGGGGAAGGACGAAGCGCTGGTCACCCGCTCATTGTGCGATATGCGCCGGAGGCCGGGAGGAGGGGTCGGCGGGGAAGGGAGTGTCAGCGGGGCGTGGGATGCTGGACGCGATGGCCAGGAAGACTGCAACCGACGACCTGCTCGCCCCCGTCACGCTCGCCGTGGGACAGGAGGACCTCCTCCTCGACCGCGCCGTGCAGGAGGTGGTGGCGGCGGCCCGCGCGGCCGACGCCGACACCGACGTCCGTGACCTCACCTCCGACGCGCTCCAGCCCGGCACGCTCGCCGAGCTGACGAGCCCGTCGCTGTTCGCCGAGCGCAAGGTCGTGATCGTCCGTAACTCCCAGGACCTGTCCGCGGACACGGTCAAGGACGTCAAGGGCTACCTCGGCGCCCCCGCCGAGGAGATCACGCTCGTCCTGCTGCACGCCGGCGGCGCCAAGGGCAAGGGCCTGCTGGACGCGGCCCGCAAGGCGGGCGCCCGGGAGGTCGCCTGCCCGAAGATGACCAAGCCGGCCGACCGCCTGGCGTTCGTCCGGCAGGAGTTCCGGGCCACCGGCCGCTCCGCCACGCCGGAGGCCTGCCAGTCACTGGTGGACGCGATCGGCAGCGACCTGCGCGAGCTGGCGAGCGCCTGCGCGCAGCTGGTCGCCGACATCGAGGGCACCATCGACGAGTCCGTCGTCGCCCGCTACTACACGGGCCGCGCCGAGGCGTCGAGCTTCACCGTCGCCGACCGTGCGGTGGAGGGCCGGGCGGCCGAGGCCCTGGAGGCCCTGCGCTGGGCCATGTCCACCGGCGTCGCGCCCGTGCTCATCACCAGCGCCCTGGCCCAGGGAGTCCGCTCCATCGGCAAGCTGGCCTCCGCCCCGCGCGGCGCCCGGCCCGGGGATCTGGCCCGTGAGCTCGGCATGCCGCCGTGGAAGATCGACCGGGTGCGGCAGCAGATGCGGGGATGGACCGCGGACGGCGTGGCCGCGGCGCTCACGGCGGTCGCCGAGGCGGACGCGGGCGTCAAGGGCGGCGGGGACGATCCGGAGTACGCCCTGGAGAAGGCCGTGGTCGCGGTGGCCCGGGCGGCCCGTAGCCGCTCCTGATCCGAGGCCGCTGGACCCGAGGCTGCGTCGATCTTGGGGGCTGAGCCTTCGGGGCATCGGCCCCCCGCCCCCTGCCCGTACAAGTGCCCGTAAAAAGCCCGAAGGCCCCGCGTCGCCCTGGGAAGGGCGGGCGCGGGGCCTTCGGATCGTTCTGTGAGCCCTGGGGCTCGTGCCGCACCCGCGTGGCGAACGACCGGGGGCGGCGAGGGGTGCCGGAGAACGGAGCGGTTGAGAGGGTCCGCGTACCGTCCCGGCGGGGACCGGGGCTACGCCCCGGAGAGGCTTCAGCCCTTGAGGGCGGCAACCTGCTTGGCCAGCGCCGACTTCTTGTTGGCGGCAGCGTTCTTGTGCAGGACACCCTTGCTGGCGGCCTTGTCGAGCTTCTTGCCGGCGAAGGCGACGGCGGCGGTGGCCTTGACGGCGTCACCGGCGACGATGGCCTCGCGGGCCGCACGGACGGCGGTCTTGACCGAGGACTTGACGGCCTTGTTACGCAGGCGCGCCTTCTCGTTGGTCTTGATCCGCTTCATCTGGGACTTGATGTTCGCCACGAAAAGAGCCTTTTCAGGTTCGTTGGATTTCGATGTGTGTGCCGTATGCGTGTGAGAGGCACGACAGGCACAGTGGACCAGGCTACCAGTACGCCCTCCGGCCTCCCAAACCGGACCGTGGCCGCCGGTCATGGGACCATGGGGGAGTCGTATACCCGACTCCCGCCGAGACCAGCGTTCAAACGCCGAAGTCACCGAATGGATCCTGCGTGCCCGCGACCCCTACCAACGTGCCGGAGCCGAGCCGTACCGACCCGGCTCTGATCCGTAACTTCTGCATCATCGCGCACATCGACCATGGCAAGTCGACGCTCGCCGACCGGATGCTCCAGCTGACCGGCGTGGTCGACCAGCGGCAGATGCGCGCGCAGTACCTCGACCGGATGGACATCGAGCGCGAGCGCGGCATCACGATCAAGTCCCAGGCGGTCCGTCTGCCCTGGGCGCCCACCGAGGGCGAGGCCGAGGGCACGACCCACATCCTCAACATGATCGACACGCCGGGCCACGTGGACTTCACCTATGAGGTCTCGCGTTCCCTCGCCGCGTGCGAGGGCTGCATCCTCCTCGTGGACGCCGCCCAGGGCATCGAGGCCCAGACCCTCGCCAACCTCTACCTGGCGATGGAGAACGACCTCACGATCATCCCGGTCCTCAACAAGATCGACCTGCCGGCCGCCCAGCCCGAGAAGTTCGCCGCCGAGCTGGCCAACCTCGTCGGCTGCGAGCCCGAGGACGTCCTGCGGGTCTCCGCGAAGACCGGCATGGGCGTCGAGGCGCTGCTGGACAAGGTCATCCGCGAGGTCCCGGCGCCCGTCGGCGTCAAGGACGCCCCGGCCCGCGCGATGATCTTCGACTCGGTCTACGACTCCTACCGCGGCGTGGTCACCTACGTCCGAGTCATCGACGGCGAGCTCAAGAAGCGCGAGCGCATCAAGATGATGTCGACCGGCGCCACCCACGAGCTGCTGGAGATCGGCACCAACTCGCCCGAGATGACCCCGGCCGACGGCCTCGGCGTCGGCGAGGTGGGCTACATCATCACCGGCGTGAAGGACGTCCGTCAGTCCAAGGTCGGTGACACGATCACCTCCCAGCAGAACGGCGCCACCGAGGCCCTGGGCGGCTACAAGGACCCGAAGCCCATGGTCTTCTCGGGCCTCTACCCGCTGGACGGCTCGGACTACCCGGAGCTGCGCGAGGCCCTCGACAAGCTCCAGCTCAACGACGCCGCGCTGGTCTACGAGCCGGAGACCTCGGCCGCCCTCGGCTTCGGCTTCCGCGTCGGCTTCCTCGGCCTGCTCCACCTCGACGTGGTCCGCGAGCGGCTCGAGCGCGAGTTCGGCCTGGACCTCATCGCCACCGCGCCCAACGTGGTCTACAACGTGCGGATGGAGGACGGCGCCGAGTACGTCGTCACCAACCCGAGCGAGTTCCCCGAG
This sequence comes from Streptomyces sp. C36, assembly GCF_040932295.1. Taxonomy (NCBI): domain Bacteria; kingdom Bacillati; phylum Actinomycetota; class Actinomycetes; order Kitasatosporales; family Streptomycetaceae; genus Streptomyces; species Streptomyces sp. C36. The sequence continues at coordinate 329,838 of NZ_JBFQGI010000002.1, forward strand.
GGCAAGATCGCCGAGGTGCACGAGCCGGTCGTCAAGGCGACCGTCCTCGCGCCCACCGAGTTCGTCGGCGCGATCATGGAGCTCTGCCAGTCCCGCCGCGGCACCATGATGGGCATGGACTACCTCTCCGAGGACCGGGTCGAGCTGCGCTACACCCTCCCCCTCGCGGAGATCGTCTTCGACTTCTTCGACCAGCTGAAGTCCAAGACCCGCGGCTACGCCTCCCTCGACTACGAGCCCACCGGCGAGCAGACCGCCGACCTGGTCAAGGTCGACATCCTGCTGCACGGCGACAAGGTCGACGCCTTCTCCGCGATCACGCACAAGGACAAGGCCTACGCCTACGGCGTGCGGCTGGTCGCCAAGCTGCGCGAGCTCATCCCCCGGCAGAACTTCGAGGTGCCGATCCAGGCCGCCATCGGCTCCCGGGTCATCGCCCGTGAGACCGTCCGCGCCATCCGCAAGGACGTCCTCGCCAAGTGCTACGGCGGTGACATCTCCCGTAAGCGGAAGCTGCTGGAGAAGCAGAAGGAAGGCAAGAAGCGGATGAAGATGGTCGGCAGCGTGGAGGTGCCGCAGGAGGCCTTCATCGCGGTGCTGTCCAGCGACGAGAGCGGCGAGAAGAGCAAGAAGTAGCCCTCGCCCGCGCGAGCCGCGGATGACGCGGATGACGCGGAAGTGCCCGTCCCCGGGAGGGGGCGGGCACTTTTCGTATCCGGTTCCGTATCCGGCTTCGCGCCCGCTGGAAAGGATGTTTCCGGCGTGGTGGGGCGCAGGGCGCACAACCGTTCACGGGGCACTTACGCAAAAGGCTCTTCGGCTCTAGTCTGATCTCTGCTCAAAGGTTACTCGCGAGTCACCAGCAACGAAGCTTGGCCCCGGAGGATGCCGTGACCGACACACAGACTTTGATCGAGAGCCGGCCGCCCTCCGTGGCGAACCTCCTCGTCGAGCGGGTCGAGGCGACACCCGACGCGGAGGCCTACCGCCGCCCCGTGCCGCCCGCCTCCGGTCAGGGTCCGGACGACTGGGCCTCGGTCACCTGGCGCGAGGCCGGCGACCGGATCTTCGCGATCGCCGCCGGTCTGATCGACCTCGGCATACTCCCGCAGGAGCGGGTCGCGCTCGCCTCCGCCACCCGCCTCGAGTGGATCTTCGCGGACCTCGGCATCATGTGCTCCGGCGCCGCCACCACCCCGGTCTACCCCAGCACCAACGCCGACGAGACCGCGTTCATGCTGTCCGACGCCGAGTGCCGGATCCTCATCGCCGAGGACGCCGGGCAGCTCGCCAAGGCGCGCCTGCGCCGCTCCGAGCTGCCCGGCCTCGAGCACGTCGTGGTCGTCGAGGCCGCCGACGCGGTGGCGGCCGAGGGCGATCCGGAGGGCTGGGTGCTCTCCCTCGCCGAGCTCGAGAAGCGCGGCGCCGCCCTCCTCGAGCGCGACCCCGGCGCCGTCCGCGCGCGCATCGACGCCCTGCGCCGGGAAGACCTCGCCACGCTCATCTACACCTCCGGCACCACCGGCCGCCCCAAGGGCGTACGGCTGCGCCACGACGCCTGGTCGTACATGGGCCGCGCCATCGAGGCCACCCAGCTGATGCGCTCCGACGACCTGCAGTACCTGTGGCTGCCGCTCGCGCACGTCTTCGGCAAGGTGCTGACGGCCGGCGGCATCACCGTCGGCCACGTCACCGCCGTGGACGGGCGGGTCGACAAGATCGTGGAGAACCTGCAGGTCGTCCGGCCCACCCTGATGGCCTCCGTGCCCCGCATCTTCGAGAAGGTCTACAACGGCGTCGCCGCCAAGGCCCGGGAGGCCGGCGGTGCCAAGTACAAGATCTTCCGCTGGGCCGCCGAGGTCGCCCGCGAGTACGCCAAGGTCTCGCAGGACAGCTACCGCCGCACCGGCAACAGGACCGTGCCCTTCGCGCTCGCCGCCAAGCACCGCGTGGCCGACGCGCTCGTCTACACCAAGATCCGCGACGCCTTCGGCGGCCGGCTGCGCGCCAGCGTCTCCGGCGCCTCCGCCCTCGCCCCCGACATCGGCTACTTCTTCTCCGGCGCCGGCATCCACATCCTCGAGGGCTACGGCCTCACCGAGACCAGCGCCGCCAACTTCGTCAACCCCGGCGAGGCCTACCGCACCGGTACGGTCGGCAGGCCGCTGCCCGGTACCGAGGTCCGCATCGCCGACGACGGCGAGATCCTGCTGCGCAGCCCCGGCGTCATGGAGGGCTACCACGGCCAGCCGGAGAAGACCGCCGAAGTCCTCGAGTCCGACGGCTGGTTCCACACCGGCGACATCGGCGAGCTGTCCCCGGACGGCTATCTGCGCATCACCGACCGCAAGAAGGACCTGATCAAGACCTCCGGCGGCAAGTACGTGGCGCCCGCCGAGATCGAGGGCAGGTTCAAGGCCGTATGCCCCTACGTCTCCAACGTCCTGGTGCACGGCGCCGACCGCAACTTCTGTTCGGCGCTCATCGCCCTGGACGGCCCGTCGATCCTCGACTGGGCCAAGGAGCACGGCATGGCCGGCCGGTCGTACGCCGAGGTGGTCGCCGCCAAGGAGACCGAGGAGCTCATCGAGGGCTATGTGCGGCAGCTCAACGAGGGGCTGCAGCGCTGGCAGACGATCAAGAAGTTCCGGCTGCTGCCGCGCGACCTGGACATCGAGCACGGCGAGCTCACGCCCAGCCTCAAGCTCAAGCGGCCCGTGGTCGAGCGCGAGTACAAGGACCTGATCGAGGAGATGTACGAGGGCGCGCGCGAGGCGTGAGCGCGGTGCGCGCGTAGCTTCGCGCGTATCTACACGTGCGTCTCCGCTCGTATCTCCGCGTGCGCCTCCGCGTGCGTCTCCGCTCGTATCTCCCCTCGTATCTCCGCTCCTCTCCACTCGTACGGCTCACTTGCCCAACTCGGCGCACCTGAGCCCAGTTGGTCTGTCACTCTGTCGGTGGTGAATTCCGCACTATGCCGTAAGCGGTCAGGAGCACCACCGTGAGGACATCACCAAGCGGCGGTAAGGATCAGGCGGTTGCCCGTGCGCCCGCCTGCGGAACGAACGCGGCCGCCGGGCCGCACGACAAGGGGCCGCCGCCCGGCACCGGGCCGGGCGCGGCGGGCGAGGGTCCGCCGACGGCCCGTACCAGCCTGCCCGGCGACGCCCGCGCGCCATCGGCCGCGCGCCGGTTCGTGCGCAGCGTCCTCGCCGGCTGGAACGCCCACGACATGGTCACCGACGATGCGACGCTGCTGGTCAGCGAGCTGGTGACCAATGCCGTGGTGCACGCGGGGACGTCCGTGGACCTCGAGTGCCGGCTGGACCCCGCCCGGGGCGGCAATCTCGTCGTGGAGGTCACCGACCACCACCCCGCCCGCGAGTTCCGCGCCCGCCCGCGCCGGGGGAGGGGCGAGCGCGAGGGGGCCGCGCACGGCGGCCGCGGGCTGCGGCTCGTCGCCGAGCTGGCCGAGACGTGGGGCACGGCCTACCGCCGCACCGACAAGACGGTCTGGTTCCACCTGCCCACCTGCCCGGGAGAGGACGCCCCTGGAGCCCCTGGAGCCCTCGGTACCTCCGGTGTCCCCGGCGCCCTCGCCACCCCGCTCCGCGACCCGGCCCTGCCGGACGTCCTGGGCGCCGCCGAGGCCCTCGCCCCCGGCCCGTCCCCCGCACCGCCCGCCCGCCGCGCCGCCGAGCGCGGCCACCACCGCGCCCTGTCCTTCCTCGCCGAGGCGTCCGAACTGCTGGCCGGGCAGTTCGACGAGGACATGGTCGCCTCCCTCGCCGCCCAGCTCGCCGTCCCGCGCCTGGCCGACTGGTGCGCCGTCTGGCTCGACACCGACGGCCATCCCGGCGCCGTCCGCCCCGCCCCACGCCTGTCCTGCGTCTGGCACGCCCGCGAACACCGCGTCGACCCCCTCCGCCTCGCCCTGCTGCGCACCCCGCCCGTCCTGCCCGCGGCGGGCCGGGCCGTCCCCTGGCCGTACGGGCCCGACGGCGGCACGGCCCTGGCCTGCCGGCTGGTCGCGGGCGGCCGCGGCGTCGGCACCCTCCTGCTGGGCCGCGCCGGGCCGTCCGCCGTGGCCGGCGACGTCTCCGCCCTCGCCGAGGACTTCGCCCGGCGCGTGGCCCGCGCCCTCACCTCCGCCCGCCAGTACACCCGGCAGGCCACCATCAGCCGCATCCTCCAGCGCGGCCTGCTGCCCCGGGGCGTCGCGGCGATCCCCGGCGTCGAGGCGGCCGTCGTCTACGAACCCCGGGGCGACGCCTCCGCCGGCGGCGACTTCTACGACGTCTTCGCGGCCGGCGACGGACGCTGGTGCTTCGCCCTCGGCGACGTCTGCGGCAGCGGCCCCGAGGCCGCCGTGACCACCGGCCTCGTCCGCCCCTGGCTGCGGCTCCTGGCGAAGGAGGGGTACGGCGTCGCCGGGGTCCTCGACCGCCTCAACCGGATGCTGGGCGAGGAGGCGGCCGAGGCGGAGGCCGGAACCGGGCCGCGCTTCCTGTCCCTGCTGTACGGGGAGCTCGTGCCCCACGGCGGCGGCGTGCGCTGCACGCTCGCCAGCGCCGGGCATCCACTGCCGCTGCTCCTGCGCCCCGACGGCTCGGTACGGCCCGTGGCCGCGCCCCAGATGCTGCTGGGCGTCGTCGAGGAGGTCGGCTACGGCAGCGAGACCTTCGACCTGGCGGCCGGGGAGACGCTGCTGTGCGTCACGGACGGGGTCACCGAACGCAAGTCCGGGGGCCGCCTGCTCGACGACGGCGACGGCCTGGCCGCCGTCCTCGCCGACTGCGCGGGCCTGAGCGCGGAGCAGGTCGCCGCCCGCGTCCGTCACGCCGTGCACGGCTTCGCGCCGGGCCCGCCCGACGACGACATGGCGCTGCTGGTGCTGCGGGCGGAGTGATCGGCCGGGGCGAGTGCTCTGAGTGAGTGCTCTGAGTGAGCGCGCCGAGCAATCCGGCGCGTGCTGGACAATGGAACGCATGCCTTCCGTACTGCCCGATGGTGAACCCATGCCCGAGGACGGGGCACTGCCCCGCCATGCCCTCGACGGCTCCGGGCAGCGGCCCCTCGGCTTCTACCTGCACGTTCCCTACTGCGCCACCCGCTGCGGCTACTGCGACTTCAACACCTACACCGCGAGCGAGCTGCGCGGCTCCGGCGGCGCCCTCGCCTCCCGTGACAACTACGCGGAGACGGTCGCCCAGGAGATCCGGCTGGCCCGCAAGGTGCTCGGCGACGACCCGCGCCCGGTCGAGACGGTCTTCGTGGGCGGCGGCACGCCCACCCTGCTGCCCGCCGCCGACCTGGGCCGGATGCTCGCCGCCATCCGTGACGAGTTCGGGCTCGCCGAGGACGCCGAGGTGACCACCGAGGCCAACCCCGAGTCCGTCGACCCCCGCTACCTGGAAGAACTGCGGGCCGCGGGCTTCAACCGGGTCTCCTTCGGCATGCAGAGCGCCCGCCAGCACGTCCTGAAGATCCTCGACCGTACGCACACCCCGGGCCGCCCCGAGGCCTGCGTGGCCGAGGCCCGCGCGGCGGGCTTCGAACACGTCAACCTCGACCTGATCTACGGCACCCCCGGCGAGAGCGACGACGACTGGCGGGCCTCGCTGGACGCCGTGCTCGGCGCCGCCCCCGACCACGTCTCCGCGTACGCCCTGATCGTCGAGGAGGGCACGCAGCTCGCGCGGCGCATCCGGCGCGGTGAGGTGCCGATGACGGACGACGACGCGCACGCGGACCGCTATCTGATCGCCGAGGAGATGCTCTCGGCGGCGGGATTCTCCTGGTACGAGGTCTCGAACTGGGCCACGAGCGAGGCCGGCCGCTGCCGCCACAACGAGCTCTACTGGCGCGGCGCCGACTGGTGGGGCGCGGGGCCCGGCGCGCACTCCCACGTGGGGGGCGTGCGGTGGTGGAACGTCAAGCATCCGGGCGCGTACGCGCAGGCCCTGAGCGAGGGGCGCTCGCCGGGGGCCGGGCGTGAGGTCCTCTCCGAGGAGGACCGGCGGGTCGAGCGGATTCTTCTCGAGCTGCGGCTCGAGGAGGGGTGCCCGCTGGCGCTGCTGAAGCCGGCCGGGTCGAAGGCGGCGGCTCGGGCGCTTGAGGACGGCCTGCTGCGGGCGGAGGCGTACGCGGAGGGGCGTGCGGCCCTCACCCTGCGCGGGCGGCTGCTGGCGGATGCGGTGGTCCGCGACCTGGTGGACTGATTACCTGTTCGAGTGAACACGCGCGCATAGACTGTGGGCCTGCCTACGCTCTTCACAGGCTGCCGCCAAATGCACTGCGGCGGATGTGGAGGGCCACGGAGATGACCGCTGTGGATGACCGGACGAAGATCGAGTTCTTCGAGAATCTCGAGGTTCCCGAAGGCTGGCGGGTCGAGCTGCTGCGGGGGGACATCGTGATGATGGCGAGCCCTGACCGAATCCATAACTGGATCGTTCAGGACGTCCAGGACCAGATCCCTCGTGACCGCTGGGACCGGCTGCAGACTCAAGACGTCGACATTCCGGGCGAACCGAGCGAGCCTGTGCCGGACCTGGTCGTGTACGAGCGCGGCATCATCACGGGGCCGGGACGCCTCATCCCCGCACCTGCCGTCACGCTGCTGCTCGAGGTCGTGTCCAAGACCAGCGCAAGCCGTGACTACACGGACAAGAGGTCGATCTATGCGGCCGGCCAGGTGCCCGCCTACCTGATCGTCGACCCTTTCGAGGCGAAGTGCGTGCTGTTCACCGAGCCGATCGGGGTCGGCGCGGGTGCCGACTACAGCGTGCAGCGGACCACGAAATTCGGGGACCCCGTGCCACTCGACCTGCTCGGGGTCACGCTGGACACGTCCGGATTCCAGACACTGGAGCGCTAACCCCCCACCGTCACGAAGTCGATCAACTCTTCGACGCGTCCCAGCAGCGCCGGCTCCAGGTCCTTGTACGACCGGACGCCGGACAGGATCCGCTGCCACGCCGCCCCCGTGTTCTCCGGCCAGCCCAGGGAGCGGCAGACGCCTGTCTTCCAGTCCTGTCCGTGGGGGACGCGGGGCCAGGCGGGGATGCCCAGGGAGGACGGCTTCACGGCTTCCCAGACGTCCACGTAGGGGTGGCCGACGACCAGGACGTCCGTGCCCGTGACGGCGGCGGCGATGCGGGACTCCTTGGAGCCCGGCACGAGGTGGTCGACCAGGACGCCCAGGCGGGCGTCCGGGCCGGGGGCGAAGGAGTCGACGATCGCGGGCAGGTCGTCGATGCCCTCGAGGTACTCGACGACCACGCCCTCGATGCGCAGGTCGTCACCCCAGACGCGCTCCACGAGCTCCGCGTCGTGGCGCCCCTCGACGTAGATGCGCCCGGCGCGCGCCACGCGGGCCCGTGCGCCCGGGACGGCGAGGGAGCCGGAGGCCGTGCGCTGCGGCCCGCGTGCGGCGGGGGCCGAGGGGCGTACGAGGGTGACGACGCGCCCCTCCAGGAGGAAGCCCCGGGGTTCCATGGGGAAGACCCGGTGCTTGCCGAAGCGGTCCTCCAGTGTCACCGTCGGCCCCTGCGCGGTCTTCTCGCAGCGGATCACCGCCCCGCAGAAGCCGGTGGTGACCTCCTCCACCACGAGATCCACCTCGGCGGGCACCTCGGGCGCGGGCGTGCTCCGCTTCCACGGGGGCGTCAGGTCGGGGTCGTACTGTCGGCTGCTGCGCATGCGCGCCATTGTGGATCACGACACGCCGAACCGGGCCCGCAACGCCTCTCCCTGCCGCCGTACGAAGGCCGCGTCCACCACGGCCCCGTGCCCCGGCACGTACACCGACTCCTCGCCGCCCAGGGTGAGCAGCCGGTCCACCGCCGTCGGCCAGGCGTGCGGCAGCGCGTCCGGCCCGGCCTGGGGCTCGCCCGACTCCTCGACCACGTCGCCGCAGAAGACGACCTCGGGCGCGCCGTCCTCGCCGGGGACGAGCACCGCCAGGTCGTACGCCGTGTGCCCGGGGCCCACGTTCGCGAGGAGTACGCGCCGCCCGCCGCCCAGGTCGACGGTCAGCTCCCCGGAGACGGCGTGCTGGGGCGGTACGAGCATCTCCACGGCCTCGGCGGCGGCATCGCGCGGGACTCCGTAGCGCACCGCGTCCCGTCGCAGCTCCTCGCGCTCGTGCTCGTGGCGCAGCAGTTCGCCGAGCCCCACCGCCCCGTACACCTGCACGCCGGAGAAGGCGGCCGTGCCCAGGATGTGATCGAAGTGGGGGTGGGTGAGTGCGATGTGCGTCACGGGGAGGCCGAAGATCTGCTGCACCTCGCGGCGGATCACGGCGCCCTCGCGCAGCGACGATCCGGTGTCCACGACGAGGACGCCGTCCGTCCCCGCGATCGCCCCGACGGTGGCGTCCCAGCCCGGCAGCCTGCGGCGTACGACGTGTGGAGCGAGCCGTTCCCAATGCGCCCCCGCGGCGCCGGATTCCCCTTGAGTCTCCATACCGCGACGCTATCCGGACGGGGGTGCCGTTGCCCGCCCGGACGCGGGTCCGGGGGCACGCGGCGGGGACTGCCCTTGCCCTGTCCGTGGTGCCCGGCCGTACACTGGCTTGAGGGTTCTGGCACTCGTGACCTTTGAGTGCCAAGGGCGGGGGTCCGGTGAGACCCCCGCGCATGCGACCCTCGTACAACAGGTACGACGTACAACGCGTACGACGTACAACAGGTACGACCCGTACGACGGCTGAACCTTTTGGACCGATGGAGGTGCGCGCGGTGCTGAGCGAACGCAGGCTCGAGGTGTTGCGCGCGATCGTCCAGGACTACGTGGGCACCGAGGAGCCCGTCGGCTCCAAGGCGCTCACCGAGCGGCACCGGCTGGGGGTGTCCCCGGCCACCGTGCGCAACGACATGGCGGCGCTGGAGGACGAGGGCTTCATCGCCCAGCCCCACACGAGCGCGGGCCGCATCCCGACCGACAAGGGCTACCGCCTCTTCGTCGACAAGCTGGCGGGCGTCAAGCCGCTGTCCTCGCCGGAGCGGCGTGCCATCCAGAACTTCCTGGACGGCGCGGTCGACCTGGACGACGTGGTGGCCCGCACGGTGCGGCTGCTGGCGCAGCTGACCCGGCAGGTCGCGGTGGTGCAGTACCCCTCGCTGAGCCGTTCGACCGTGCGTCATGTGGAGTTGCTCTCGCTCGCTCCGGCCCGGGTCATGCTCGTGCTGATCACGGACACCGGCCGGGTGGAGCAGCGCATGATCGACTGCCCGGCGCCGGTGGGCGAGAACGCCCTGGCGGACCTGCGGGCGCGGCTGAACAGCCGTGTCGTGGGACGTCGGTTCACGGATGTGCCGCAGTTGGTGCAGGATCTTCCGGAGTCCTTCGAGCAGGACGAGCGCGGAACCGTTTCGACGGTTCTCGCCACGCTGCTCGAGACCCTGGTCGAGGAGACCGAGGAACGGCTGATGATCGGCGGCACCGCCAACCTCACTCGTTTCGGTCATGACTTCCCGCTGACGATCCGGCCCGTGCTGGAGGCGTTGGAGGAGCAGGTCGTGCTGCTCAAACTGCTCGGTGAGGCCAAGGACTCGGCGATGACCGTGCGCATCGGTCATGAGATCGCCCACGAGGGTCTCAACTCCACATCGGTCGTCGCCGTCGGCTACGGTTCGGGCGACGAGGCAGTCGCCAAACTCGGCGTGGTCGGACCGACCCGCATGGACTACCCCGGAACGATGGGAGCGGTACGCGCAGTGGCACGTTACGTCGGACAGATCCTGGCGGAGTCGTAGTGGCCACGGATTACTACGCGGTCCTGGGCGTACGGCGCGATGCCTCGCAGGACGAGATCAAGAAGGCCTTCCGCCGTCTCGCGCGCGAGCTGCACCCGGACGTCAACCCGGACCCGAAGACGCAGGAGCGGTTCAAGGAGATCAACGCCGCTTACGAGGTCCTCTCCGACCCGCAGAAGAAGCAGGTCTACGACCTCGGCGGCGACCCCCTTTCCGCCTCGGGCGGCGCGGGTGCGGGCGCCGGCGGCTTCGGCGCCGGCTTCGGCAACTTCTCCGACATCATGGACGCCTTCTTCGGCCAGGCCTCGCAGCGGGGACCGCGCTCGCGTACGCGCCGCGGCCAGGACGCCATGATCCGGCTCGAAGTCACCCTGGCGGAGGCCGCCTTCGGCACCACCAAGGACATCCAGGTCGACACGGCCGTCGTCTGTACGACCTGCAGCGGCGAGGGCGCGGCCCCCGGCACGTCCGCGCAGACCTGTGACATGTGCCGCGGCCGTGGCGAGGTCTCCCAGGTCACCCGGTCCTTCCTGGGCCAGGTCATGACCTCCCGCCCGTGCCCGCAGTGCCAGGGCTTCGGCACGGTCGTGCCGACCCCGTGCCCGGAGTGCGCCGGCGACGGCCGCGTCCGGTCCCGGCGGAACCTCACCGTCAAGATCCCCGCAGGTGTCGACAACGGCACCCGCATCCAGCTCGCGGGCGAGGGCGAGGTCGGCCCCGGCGGCGGCCCCGCCGGCGACCTCTACGTGGAGATCCACGAGACCCCGCACCCGGTCTTCCAGCGTCGTGGCGACGACCTGCACTGCACGGTCACCATCCCGATGACGGCGGCCGCGCTCGGCACGAAGGTGCCGCTGGAGACGCTGGACGGCGTCGAGGAGATCGACATCCGCCCGGGCACGCAGTCCGGCCAGTCGATCCCGCTGCACCAGCGCGGCGTCACCCACCTGCGCGGCGGCGGGCGCGGCGACCTCATCGTGCACGTCGAGGTCATCACGCCCACCAAGCTGGACCCGCAGCAGGAGGAACTGCTGCGCCAGCTGGCGAAGATGCGGGGCGAGGAGCGCCCGACGGGCGAGTTCAAGCCCGGCCAGCAGGGGCTGTTCTCGCGCCTGAAGGACGCGTTCAACGGGCGGTAGGCCCGGCGAACGTCGCTCTCGCGGACGGCGAACGAACGTCCTCGCGACGGCGAGCCGGGAGGGCGGCGCCCTCCCGGGCGTCAGGGCGACGCCCTCCCGGGCGGCGACCGACGGATCATGACCGGCCCCGGCCACGGCTTCCCCGTGGCCGGGGCCGGTTCGTCGGTTTGTGACACGATGTGGTCATGGCTCCGTTGTCCGGACTGACCAGAGTGACCAGACTGTTCGAGCACCCGATCGTGCAGGCCCCGATGGCGGGCGGCGGCTCCACTCCGGCGCTGGCCGCCGCCGTCGGCGAGGCCGGCGGTCTGGGCTTCCTCGCCGCCGGGTACAAGACGCCGGCCGCGATGCACGAGGAGATCAGGCAGCTCCGCGCTCGCACGGGCCGGCCCTTCGGCGTCAACCTCTTCCTGCCCCAGCCGCCCGCCGCAGCGGACCCGGCCGCAGCCGACCCGGCCGCGGTCGAGGCGTACGCCGAGCGGCTGGCCGGCGAGGCCGCCCGCTACCGGACGCCCCTCGGCGAGCCGGACCTGAGCTCCGACGACGCCTACGACGCCAAGCTCGCCCTCCTCCTCGAGGACCCCGTCCCCGTCGTCTCCTTCACTTTCGGGTGTCCTTCCCGTACGGCCGTGGACGCCTTGGCAGCGGTCGGCACGGTCACGGTGGTGACCGTGACCTCGGCCGCCGAGGCCCGTGCGGCGCGGGAGGCGGGCGCGGACGCCGTCTGCGTACAGGGCGTGGAGGCCGGCGGCCACCAGGGCACCCACCACGACGACCCGCACGCGCACTATCCGCACGCGGGCGGCGCGGGCGCGGATGGCGCGGGCGCGGACGACTCGCACGCGGGCGGTGTGGGCGCCGGGGCCGGGCTTTTGCCGCTGCTGGCCGAGGTCCGCGAGAGCGTGCCGCTGCCGGTGATCGCGACGGGCGGGCTGATGCGGGGCGAGGCGATCGCCGAGGTCCTCGCGGCGGGCGCGTGCGCGGCGCAGCTCGGCACGGCGTTCCTGCCCTGCCCGGAGTCCGGCGCCCATCCCCTGCACAAGCGGGCCCTGACCGACCCGCTGTTCGCCCGCACGGAGCTGACCCGGGCCTTCACGGGCCGCCCGGCCCGGGGGCTGGTGAACCGTTTCATCCGGGAGCACGGCCCCTACGCCCCCGCCGCCTACCCCCAGATCCACCACATGACCTCCGGCCTGCGCAGGGCCGCCGCGGCGGCGGGCGACCCGGAGGGCATGAGCCTGTGGGCGGGCCAGGGCCATCGCCTGGCCCGCGCCATGCCGGCGGGCGACCTCGTCGCCGTGCTGGCCGCCGAGCTGGCCGCGGCCCGCGCCCCGTCGGGCGCCGAGCCGATGGTGCCGGGCCGAGCCGATGATGGTGTCGAGCTGAGCCGATGATGGTGTCGGGCCGAGCCGAATCCGCTGAGCCGATTGTGTTGATCAGAAAGTCCGAGAGAGCGAGTACGTCATGACAGCGCCGGTGTTCCTGGTCGAAGAGGACTCCCTGACGGGCGTCTTCCCCGGCACCGTCTTCTCCCTGAGCGGCTCCGAGGGCCGCCACGCGGTGTCCGTGCGCCGGTTGCGCGTGGGGGAGGAGATCGTCCTGACCGACGGCGAGGGCACCGGTGCCTTCGGCACCGTGGCCGCCGTCGAGGGCAAGGACCACCTCGAGGTCGCGGTGACGTCCGTACGCTCCGAGCCGCTGCCGCAGCCGCGCATCACCGTCGTCCAGGCCCTGCCGAAGGGCGACCGGGGCGAGCTGGCCGTCGAGACGATGACCGAGACGGGCGTCGACGTGATCGTCCCCTGGTCGGCCTCGCGCTGCGTCACCCAGTGGAAGGGCGAGCGGGGCCTGAAGTCGCTGGGCAAGTGGCGCGCGACGGCCCGCGAGGCGGGCAAGCAGTCCCGGCGCCTGCGCTTCCCGTCCGTGGCCGACCCCCTGACGACCCGGCAGGTCGCGGACCTGCTGGCGGGCGCCGCCCTCGCCGCGGTGCTCCACGAGGAGGGCAGTACTCCGCTGGCCACGGCCGAGCTGCCGCCGACCGGCGACATCGTGCTGGTCGTGGGCCCCGAGGGCGGCGTCTCGCCGGAGGAGCTCGCCGCGTTCGCCGAGGCCGGCGCCCATCCGTACCGCCTGGGCGCCAGCGTGCTGCGCACGTCGACGGCCGGGACGGCGGCCGCGGCCCTGCTGCTGGGGCGCACGGGACGCTGGGGCTGACGGCCGGGGCCGCGGTTTCGACGTATTCAACGTACGAAGACGGCGAACGGGGGGAAGGGTGGGCGTGGGGGACACATGGCGCGGCTCCGTGCGCGTGACTACGAGCAGATGCTCGACCTGGCCGTGGCGATCCTGGAGGACGACGCCGCGGACTCGGCATGGCATCTGATCACCGGTCACCTGCTGAAGGCGATGGGGTGCGACTCGGCGACGTTCTCGGTGGTCAACGTCCCGGAAGGGACGGGGGTCATCGAGGGCTGGGCGCCGGAACGGCTCAGTCCGCACGTCCGTGACCTCGTCCCGAGGCGCATGCGCCAGCACCACCCCCTGCTCTCCTACATCGCGGGCGGCGAGAGCGCCCCGGTGACCGTGAGCGAGATCTGCGACACCTGGCGCCAGTCGCAGTGGTACCAGGAGGCCCGCCGCGACTTCGGCGTCACCCAGCAGCTGGGCCTGCCCGTCGCCGGCGGCCCCGACCGCATCAGCCTGGTCCTGATGGGCCGCGACGGGGCCTTCCGCCCCCACGACCTCGCCTTCGCCGCCCGCGTGCAACCGCTGCTGGTCAGGGCGGGCAACCACGTCCAGGCGCTGCGCCGGCTGAGCGCGACGGCCCCGGCGCTCACGGCCGACCACCCCTCCGGTCACGGCCTGACGCCCCGGGAGCTGACCGTGCTGGGCCTGATGGCGGAGGGCCTCACGGCGCTGGGGATCGCCCGGCGGCTGACGATCTCCCCGCACACCGTCAACCGCCATCTCGAGAAAATCTACCGGAAACTGGGTACGAACAACCGCGTCTCCACCCTGCTGCTGGCCCAGCAGGCGGGGCTCGTACCGGCGACCTGATGTCCCCCCACGCGTCCGGCACGCGTCCGGCGCCGGTGGAGGCGCCCCGACCAGCCCCGTAACATGCCGTGCCAGGGGGCTACCCGGCCTACCGGTCGCCGGGGTGACTGGGGGTGGGGACAAAGGGAAGGCAGCCGCCATGCCACAGCTTCATGCGCGGGACTACGAGCGCATGCTCGACATCGTCGTCGCGGTGCTGGAGAGCGAGAACCCCGGCGAGCTGCGGCATCTGATCGCGGAACACCTGCTCGAGGCCCTCGACTGCGGCACGGTCATCTTCGCCCGGCTGCCCGGGGGGGACGACCGCGCGGGGCGCGTCGAGGGCTGGGCGCCGCGGCGGCTGGGCGGCGATGCGATGACCGACATGGTGCAGCGGCGCATGCGCCAGCGCCACCCGCTGATCCCCTACCTCGTGGCCGGCGAGCGCGTCCCGGTGACGATGAACCAGCTCTGCGGCGACAGCCGCTGGCACAACTCGCGCTGGCGCAGCGAGGCCCACCGCGACTACGGCACCACCGACCAGCTGGCCCTCCCCATGCCCGCCGAGAACGGCGCGCTGCGCGCGATCTCGCTCGGCCGCGACGGCGCGTTCACCGAGCACGACCTCGCCTTCGCGGCCCGCATCCAGCCGCTGCTGGCCACCGCCGACCGGCACGTACGCGAACTCCACCGCCTGCGCGAGGCCGTCGCCGCGACCGCCCCGCTCGACGGTCCGGGCGTCGACTTGGGCATCGACCCGGGCGTCGACCCGGGCGTCGACTTGGGCGTCGACTTGGGCGCCGGCGCCGCCGCCGGCCGCCTCGCCGTGCCGCAGTCCCACGGCCTGACCCCGCGCGAACTGACCGTCCTGGGCCTCCTCTCCGAGGGCATCACCGCCCACGGCATCGGCCGCCGCCTGACCATCTCCCCCCACACGGTCAACCGGCATCTGGAGAAGATCTACCGCAAGCTCGGCACCAACAACCGGGTCTCCACCGTACTGCTCGCCAAGCAGGCGGGCATCGTGCCCTGACCACGGCGGCATGGGTAGTTCTTCCCATGGTGGCGGGACCGGCCTGAACGCGAAGATTTCCCTACGGGAACAGGGGCGGGAGCGCCGACGCCGGCCACGGGGGAATCGACGTCGGCGCTCTTCTTCTGCACTCGCTTCACATGCTGCATGACCGCCTGTTGCTTTTACTGACCGTCATAGGATCACCGGAAGCCCATTTCTGGGCGCTCGTGTTCGGTCGTGCGGTTCGGTGAAGCGATGGGGGAGGGCCCGTGGCGGGCGGGGTCGAGGAGTACGTCGGGGACCGGAGCCTCCTGAGAGGCATTCGTCCCGACCTCGTGGAGCTGCCGGGGGCCGCACGCGTCACGGCGGGCATCCGGTGTGCGAAGGACCCGGTCGACGTCGCGACCGGCGTCGTGCTGCTGCCCCAGACCGACGTCACACTGGCCGCCGCCCTGCCACTCGTCGTGGAGCGTACGCACCTCTCGTCCTATCGCGCGGGCGGCTGGTTCGGCCCGACCTGGGCGTCCACGCTCGACGAGCGGGTGCAGCTCGACGCCGAGGGCGTCGTGTTCGCCGCGGCCGACGGCATGCGCCTGGCCTACCCGGTGCCGGCCCCGGGCGAGCCCGTCCTGCCGATGAAGGGGCCGCGCTGGCCGCTGGAGTGGGACGGGCGGCCCGACGGCCTGCTGACGGTCACCGACCCGCACAGCGGCGTCGTCCGCACCTTCGGCAACCCCGCTCCCACGGACACCCCGGGTGCCGTACAGCTGCCGCTGGACAGCCTGCACGACCGCAACGGCGCGCGCATCGACATCGAACGCACCGCCACCGGCATCCCCACCGCCATCCGTCACCACGGCGGCTACCACGTCGCCGTGGAGACGCAGGGCCCGCGCGTCACCGCCCTGCGCCTGCTGGACGAGCCGTCGCAGGCGCCCGCCGACGCGGACGGCACGCTCCTCCTCCGCTACGGCTACGACGATGCCGGCAACCTCACCGAGGTCGCCGACTCCAGCGGAGAGCCGCTGCGCTTCACCTACGACGCGGACGGACGAATAACCTCCTGGACCGACCGCAACGGAACGTCGTACGCCTACGTGTACGACACCCGGGGCCGCGTCGTCCGCACCGAGGGCAGCGACGGCTTCCTCTCCGGAACCCTGTCCTACGACGACGAGACGTGCACGACGACGGAGACGGACTCCCTCGGGCGGCTGCGCACGTACCGCCACGACGGCGCCGGACGCGTGGTCGAGGAGAGCGACCAGCTCGGCAACACGACCCTCACGCAGTGGGCCGCGCGCGGCGACGCGCCCGTCTCCGTCACCGACCCGCTCGGCCGGACGACGCGCTACGACTACGACGACGCCGGCAATCCGACCCGGATCACGCTCCCCGACGGCACGACGGGGGAGGCGGCGTACAACGCCCTGTGCCTGCCGACCGAGGTCACTGAGCCCGGCGGCGCCACCTGGCGGCATGCGTACGACGACCGCGGCAACCTGCTGACGACGACCGACCCGGCGGGCGCCGGGACGCGGTACGCCTATGGCGCGGAGTCCGGACATCTGACGGCCGTCACCGACGCCCTCGGGCACGTGCGCACCGTGGTCTGCGACGCGGCGGGCCTGCCGGTGGCCGTTACCGACCCGCTTGGCCACACGACGGCTGTCCGGCGCGACGTCTTCGGCCGCGTCGTCGAGATCACGGACCCGCTGGGTCACGTCACCCGGATGTCCTGGACGACCGAGGGTCGGCCCAGCCGGCGCGAGCTGCCCGACGGCACGTACGAGACGTGGACGTGGGACGGCGAAGGGAACCTCCTCACCCACACCGACCCCGCGGGCAACACCACCACCCACACCGCCACCCACTTCGACCTCCCGGCATCGCGGACGGAGCCGGACGGCGCGACGTACGCCTTCGCCTACGACACGGAACTGCGCCTGACGGCCGTCACCAACCCGCAGGGGCTGACCTGGTCGTACGACTACGACGAGGCGGGCCGACTCGCCGCCGAGACGGACTTCAACGGGCGCCGGCTGACCTATGTCCACGACAGCGCGGGGCAGCTCCTCGCCCGCACGAACGGCGCCGGAGAAACGCTTCACTTCACGCGGGACGCCCTCGGGCGGGTCGTCGAACAGTGCGCCGAATCAGGGGAAGCCACCACCTACGCGTACGACGCCACGGGCCGACTGACGCGCGCCGCCAACGCGGACGCCGAGGTGACGTACGAGCGCGACGCGCTGGGCCGGGTCCTGTCCGAGACGGTAGACGGCCGCACGACCCGCTACGCCTACGACGCCCTCGGGCGCTGCACGGAACGGACGACACCTTCGGGCCTGAGCTCGCAGTGGACGTACGACCCGACGGGGCGCCCCCTCGCGCTGCGCAGCGACGCCGGTTCGCTCGGCTTCGCGTACGACGCGGCGGGCCGCGAGACCGAACGCCGCCTGGGGGAGGGGGCGACGCTCACCCAGACCTGGAACGCGACGGACCGCCTCGCGTCCCAGACCGTCACGGGCCACCTCGGCGGTGGGCCTGGGGAGGCGGCCGAGCGGCTCCTCCAGCACCGCTCCTACGCCTACCGCGCGGACGGCCACCTCACTGAGATCCGCGAACTGACCTCCGGCACCCGCCGTTTCGACCTCACCCGCGCGGGCCGCGTCACTGCCGTACGCGCCCACGGCTGGACCGAGACCTACGCCTACGACACCGCCGGCAACCTCCTCCACGCCACGGCCCCGGCCCACGAGGCCCCCGGCAAGCGCGACGCCGAGGGCACCCTCATCCGCCGGGCGGGCCGCACCACGTACGAACACGACGCCCAGGGCCGCCTGACCCGCAAGACCCGCAAGCTCCTGAACGGGCAGACCCGTACATGGGCGTACACCTGGGACGCGGAGGACCGCCTGCGGGAGGCGGAGACGCCTGACGGCGAACGCTGGTCGTACGCGTACGACCCGCTGGGCCGCCGAATATCGAAGCGGTGTTTGTCGAACGGCGAGGAAACGTTCTTCTCGTGGGACGACACGCGCCTGGCCGAACAACTGTCCCCGGACGGCACGGTCACCACCTGGGACTACGCCCCCGGCACCCACCGCGCCGTGGCCCAGACCGATCACCGCCCGTCGGCCGACCAACCCCCGCGCTTCCACGCCGTCATCACCGACCCGATCGGCACCCCGACGGAACTGGTGACGCCCGCGGCCACCCTGGCCCTGGCCTGGCAACACCGCACCACCCTCTGGGGCACCCGCCTCCCCGCTCCGCCGGCCATGGCGGACGAACCCGACTGCCCTCTCCGCTTCCCGGGCCAGTACGCGGACGCCGAGACGGGCCTGCACTACGACCGCTTCCGCTACTACGACCCGGAGACGGCGAGCTACGCATCCCCTGACCCGATGGGGCTCGAGGCCGCGCCCAACCAGCATTCCTGCCGGCGGATTCCCGGGGAAGGAGAGGATCGATAATTTTGCAAAGAGGGACCAAGAGGTCCTCCTGTATCAGGATGTTCCCCCAGAAGCGATCACAGAATATTGGCAGTGAAGCAAAGGCTGAGTGAGAGAGGAACCGACGTCAACAGGGTTGTAAAGGGCGACCGACACGCTCGGGAGGTTCCCCGTGACGGAATGGACGATGCTTGAGGCGGTGAGGGAGGACGGTTCGATCGAGAGCGTTCGCGTGTGTTCCTCCGACACTCCTCCCTACGGGCTGAGGGTGGCCAGAGAGGGGCGTCCCGAAGAGGTGTACAGCGAAGGTGATCTCTTCGCCTGTCTGCTGGCTGCCCGCCGGGACTTGGAGCATGGCGGCCTCCTGCTCTGCTGCCAGGGAGCACGGAGTGATGTAACGAGCTCCGGTATGCAGTCTCAGATGACCGGCGGGCGGTTCGTGTACACCTTCGATACCGCAGCCCGAACCGTCAGCGAAGAGACTGTCGACATTTTGGCTCCGGCTCGCCCGGATGAGATCGTCACGGTCGCGGAGCAACGTGCGGCTGTGTTCGCGTTCTACGGTATCGAGGATCACGGGCGCGAAAGATGAGGCGATGCCACGAGCTGGCCTCTCGGAGTGATGCGGGGTTTCATGACCAAGGGGTGTGACGGCGGGGGACTGCGGTATCAGTCGCCCGTCTCCGTGTCGCCGCAGGAAGCCGACGAAGTCTTCGCCCGTGGGAGCGTGAGCGAAATATGCGAGACGCTGGTCGCAGCGGCCCTCCACTTGCCTGATCGGGATTGGGTGGAGCAGCACATCATCGCTTTCCTCGGGGACGGGCGCGCGGAGTTGCGGCGATGCGCTGCCGTCTCGGCGGGACACGTGGCAAGGATCCACGGCACGGTCGGCAAGGAAGTGTTCGATGCCCTTCGGGCACTCTTGACCGACAGCGTGATGTCGGGCGCCGCAGAAGACGCAATGGACGACATCGAGATGTTCGTTGGCGGAGACCAGACGGAAGAGAAGGGCATGAACCTCTGGCTGGCGGATGACGTGTCCGCGCGAACGTCGGGCGCGGTGCTGGAGGAACGGCCGCGCTACGTGGTCGGTGGGCTTGTGGTGGTCGTCGGTGCGCGTATTGCGCAAGAGCTGCGCGAGCAGTACTTGGCCGACACCTTCGGCAGCGTGGACTGGTTGTGGTCCGGCACCGACGAAATGCGGTTCTCTCGGGACGGCGGCAGCCTTGTCGGTGCTGTCTTCCAGGTTCCCGAACAGGAAGCGGAGCTGGCGCGCTGGTGGGAGAGGTGCCGGGATCTCCCTCCCGGTGAAGGCGCGCCCAGTGCGCCTTTGGGGCGCAACTTCGATCTCCTTCCGGCCGACGTCCGCTGGATCTCGCCCAGCGGCGATGTGCTGGTGTGCCTTCGCTCGCAGGCCTCCATCGAGTCGACGGCCGTGGTCCGGCTGCGCATCTCGCGCGACTTCGATCTTCTGTTCATCGACGGCCATTTGGCCGGGTGGCTCCTCGAGAAGCCCGCGACATATCTCGTCGGCGAAGCCGTGGACGTACCGGCCGATGTCACCGGTGACCATGGACTTGGTCGCCTTCTGTCGAAGTACTTGTCGCTCGTTTCCTTGCCCAAGGTGGAGATGATTCAGGACGGGGACGAGGAAGCCCTGGGGGAAATCGGCGGGTTGGAGCGCGAGATCACGATGAACGAGTTGGTGGTGTCGCAGAAGGAAGTCCTGCTCCAAGCCCTGCGGGAGCTTCTTGAGGACTAGCCGTTCGGTTCGTACGTAGGTCTGACGGCCGGCTCCGCCGTCGGGTGGAGGGGGATCGTGCCGGTGGGGGACGTGCGGTGGTGGGGGCGGGTGCGACGGTCGGGGCATGAGTGATGTCGTACGGACGGGCGAGGGGCGCCGGGTGGCGCACGCGACGCTGTGTTGGGCGGTCGCGCAGGGCGGGTTCGCGGTGGGGCGTGTGGTGGGCGGGGCACGGGGGGTCTGGCTGAGTTGGTTCGTTCTTCTTGTTGCCG
This sequence comes from Streptomyces sp. C36, assembly GCF_040932295.1. Lineage (NCBI taxonomy): Bacteria > Bacillati > Actinomycetota > Actinomycetes > Kitasatosporales > Streptomycetaceae > Streptomyces > Streptomyces sp. C36. Next base: position 350,260 of record NZ_JBFQGI010000002.1, read on the forward strand.
CGCTGGGGGCGGTCGCGGTCGTGGCCGCGCGGCGGTCGGGGGTACGGCCCTTGGTGCGCGGCCTGTTGTGGACGGCCTGTGCGCTGTCCGCCGTCTCCGCCTTCACGCTGCTGATGGACGTCATCGGGTTGCTGGTCGGCCAGGGTGTCGACAACACGGCTGACGCCGTGCATCACGCTCTCGGGTTGGTCGGCGCGGTGCTGCTCGCCGCCACGGCCCGTTCGCTGCGGGCCGGCGCCGTCTGCGGCCGCTGTGGGCAGCGGCACGCGGCAGCGGTGAGGCCGGATCCGTCCGCCGCTTCCCGCCGGATGCACCTCGTCGCCTGCGCGGGGTCCGTCGCGTTCGTGCCGTTCGCGGTGATGAAGGTGATCTGGGCGACGGGCGGGACGTTCGCCGGGCTGAGTGGCGAGGAGGTGCTCGCGGCCTACGAGCGGAACGGGTCGTCCGGTGTGTGGCTCACGCTGGAGTCCTGGGGGCTCGACCCGACCGCCCTGCTGGCCGCGCTCGGTGTGTTCCTGCTGTTCGGGCTGATCCGGCCATGGGGGCAGGCCTTCCCCCGTTGGACCCTCGTGCTCGGCGGACGGCCGGTGCCGCGCTGGCTGCCGCTGACCCCCGCGGTCATCGGGGCGGCGACGCTGGTGCCGTACGGGGTGCTCGGCGCCGCGTACATGGCCCTGGCCACGACCGGCGCCGTGACCATGCGGCTCGGCGACTTCAGGTCGGAGTCGCAGGCGATCGCCGTGGGCTGGGTCGGGTTCGGCGCCTTCGCCGTCTACGGTGTCGCCCTTCTGCTGGCCACGCGCTCGTACTGGCTGCGGACCCGGCCGGTGTGCGGGGCCGGGGCGTCCGGCAGGTGATCGCAGCGGTGGCGTCGCCTTGATCGTCGGGGCCGGCTCCGGCCTCCCCGGCCGGTCAGGCGTCCAGGGGGCGCCAGGCCGGGCCGTCGCCGTCCCGCTGGACGTGTCCGAAGACCACGTCGGCGAAGTGGACGCCGAAGCCGATCGTGCCGGGCTCGGCCAGCTCGGCGACGAGGCGGTGGCGGTGGTCGGCGGTCCGGGCCTGGTCGTGGTCGAAGCCCGAGGACCAGTCGGGGTGGTCGGCCTGGATCGGCGAGTGCATGGCGTCGCCGAAGGCGATCAGACGGCGTCCGCCCCCGGTGATGACGTACTCGGCGTGCCCGACGGTGTGGCCGGGGGTGATCCGCACGTGTACGCCGGGGAAGATCTCCTGCCCGTCCGTGACCGTGCGTACGCGCGGTGCGAGGGTGGCGACCTGCTCGGTCATGCCCTGGGCCTCCAGGAGGTCGCGCCGGTCCCACTCCTGCTCGGAGATCAGGTAGTCGGAGTGGGCGAGCAGGGGCCGGTCACCGCCGGGGGCGGGGTGGCAGGCCCAGCCGAGGTGGTCGGCGTGGAGGTGGGTGAAGGCCACGGCTTCGATGTCCTCGGGGCGGCGACCGAGCTCGGCCAGGCTGTGCGGGAGCGCACCTCCGTGGATCGCGCCGAGCGGGCCGTCCGGGGCCTCGAGCCTCTGCGGGCCGAAGCCCGCGTCGATCAGCAGTGCGCGGTCGCCGTGCTCCACCAGCAGCGCGCCGACGCTTCCCACGAGGTGGCCCTCGGCGTCCAGGTACTCCGGGTGCGCGGCCCATACCTCGTCGGTGGAGTCCTGGAGCAACTGCAGCGGCCGGAGCCGCACGTCGCCGTCCGGTACGTACGACACCTTCGTGTCGCCCAGCTGGATCGAGCGGATTCCCGCCGGGCGGCGCAGTCGTCCGTCCTGAGGTGCCGTCACGTCAGCCATGGTTCTCCCCTATGCGTGCGTCATCAGGCCGCCGCGGGGCTCTCCCCGTGGCGGCGACGCCCACCATAAGCATCAAGTTCGAATCATTCAAGTTGTAAATATCTAGGTTTGATGGACTTGGTAGGGTGGTGGTATGACGACGTCCCCGGAGACGCAGGCCATCGCCGAGCGGCAGCTGTGCGGTCTGGTGAACGGACTGGCCCAGCGGATCGCCGAGCACGTGCGGGAGCGCGCCGCCACCCTCGGCCTCACCGCGTCCCAGGCGACCGCGCTGCGGGAGATGAGCGGGCCGATGACCATGCGGGAGCTCGCCGAGCGCATGAGCTGCGAGCCCTCCAACACCACCTTCGTCGTCGACAAGCTGGAGAAGCAGAGCCTGGTCGAGCGACACCCGCACCCCACCGACCGCCGCGCCAAGCACCTCGTCCTCACCGCCGAGGGCACCGCTCTGCGCGCGCGCCTCCTCGAGCTCCTCGCCGTGGAATCCCCGCTGTCCGGCCTCAGCCCGCAGGAGCAGCGCGTCCTTCACGGCCTGCTGGAGCAGGCTCTCGTCCGTCCGTGAGCCGGCGGCCGCGCCGGCGCCGGCGCGGCGACCGGAGGTGGCCGGAGGCGTTGGCCGCCTGGCTAGTAGCCGCGGCCTCCGCCGCGGGGCTTGGCGTTGGCCACGTTGACCTTGATGCGGCGTCCCTCGAGTTCCTGCTCGTGGAGTCCGTTGATCGCCGCGTCGGCCTCGCCGGCGGAGCCCATCGTGACGAAGCCGAATCCCCTGGAGCGGCCCGTGTCGCGGTCGCGCATGACGATGGTGTCGACGACCTGGCCGTACGCCGCGAAAGCCTGCCGAAGCGCGTCGTCCGTCGTGTTCCAGCCCAAGTTGCCCACGTACAGCTTCGTCGTCATGGCGGCAACCCTCCCAGGACTTCGGCGAGAGCGCCACGGTGCGTATCCGGACCCGCCGGACAGAAGTCGAATGGAACGGGGCGCGTGACGAGAGGTTTTGCTTAACGGTCGACCACCTGTTGTCCCAGGCCGGATAGCTTCCTGACATCAATTGATCGCGATGTGGAGGGGAGTCATCTCGTGGGTGTGGTCAGCCTGTTCGGGACCGCGGCCGAGCTGCCGGAGGCGTGGAGATCCCGTGTGCTGGGTGAGGTGGGCACGGCCTGCGTGAAGGTGCTGCGCATGGACGCACTGCCGCTCGAGGAGGAGGTCCACGGCGCAGCAGAGGTGCTGCTGGTGCTCGACGGCAGGCTGGAGCTGACGGTGGACGGCGTCGATACGACGGTGGGGCCGGGTGAGATGTACGTGGTGACGGCCGGCGCCCGGCATGCCGTCCGCGCCGGCAGTCAGGGCACGCTGGTGATCGTGGAAGTGCGGGAGGAGGGACGCTAGCGGGTCGGTTCCCCCGGCGGCTTGGGGAAGCCGGTGGGGAAGTCGCTCGGGAAGCCGTCGGGCGGGCCGGTGGGGAGCGGGGGGAGCGAGGGCGGCGCGGGGGGTTCCGGGTGCGCCGCCGGCGACTCGGGGGACGCGGGAGACGTGGGGGACGCCGGCGGCTTCATGTCCCGGGTCTTCTCGAACATGTCCGTCATGAGGTTCGCGGTGAAGGCGAATACGCACGTCACCGCCACGCACAGCAGTGTGCCGAAGGTCAGAAAGCCCAGCGTCACGCGGAACTTGGCCTTGGTCGCGCGGTCGCCCGGCGGCAGGGCCGTCGCCAGGTCCGGCCGGCCCTGCGGGTAGCGCACGAGGACGATGTCGCCCTCGAAGACCGTCGACGGCCCGTCCTCCTCGAAGCGCAGCGTCCGGCCGTCCGGCGTCGTGAACTCGTACGCGTGGCTGATCGTGCTGTTCGTGCTCTCGTGCATGCCGCGGCGCCACGTCGCCGTGGTCACGAACGTCCGCAGGCAGCGCCCTTCGACGGTCACGCCCCGGTACCACGCCTCGTTCAGGCGCCGTCGCCGTACGATCACGCGGGCCGCGGCGGCGAGCGCCCCGACCGTCATGAGCCCGGGTATCGCCGGGAGGACGTACTGGATCACGGGCACCTCGATCGCGGGACGGCGGCACACTGGTCCGTACCAGGCCGTAAGCGATCTTGCCGTCTTATGTCGCCGCGATCAACGCATATTTCCGTGGCGCGCGCCATGCGTGCTGCGCATACTGCGGTTCATGACTGCTGTGGAAAAGCACCTGCTGACCGTCAGCGAAAACGACGCCGAGTTCACCAAGCGGCTCGAGAGCGAACTCGTCGCCTTCAACGACGTCGCCACCGGCGCCGCCCCCCGCGGAGAGTTCTCGGTGAGGGCCATGGACGAGGACGGCGAGCTGATCGGCGGTCTCACCGCCTGGACCTGGGGCGGACTGTGCGGGATCGAACTGCTGTGGGTGCGGGAGGAGTCCCGCGCGGACGGCTGGGGTTCGAAGCTGCTGCGGGAGGGTGAGGCCGAGGCCGTACGACGCGGCTGCGACCGCGCCATGGTCTCCTCCTTCACCTTCCAGGCGCCGGGCTTCTACCAGCGCCACGGCTACGCGGAAGTCGGCCGCGTTCCGGGTATCCCCGGTGGGCATGCCGACGTCTACCTGTTCAAGGTGCTGTGACGGGTCGACGGGCCGGTGGGCATGACGGTGACCGGGGCGCGTGACACCACGCTCCCCGGTACCCGGCACGGCTTGCCGCGCCTCGGCTCACGACCCCCTGTGGTGAGCCTGTAGCACCAGGGCGATCCTGGACCTTATCCAGCGGAACAGCTCCTGGCCGGGAGTCGTGGCGGCCAACTTGAGCACCTTGGTGATGTAGGCATCGGTGGATTCCTGGCCGGCCATCCAGCGATGTCCTGATGTAATGATCGCCGATTCACGCTCAGGCATGACGGTTCCCCCAACTGTCTCTAGATGCGCATCGGCTCTTGTGAGCCGCGAGCGGGTTCCCGCTCGGTTCCGAGCATCTTTACTGTTTTACCCTCTGCTCGAGGCCCCGTCACTCGGTTGGGGCAATTCCGAGGGCGTTTGAGGCACCGAACAAAGATGCGAAAACCCATACGTATGTTTCCGGCACTTTGGCCCTCGTGAGATCGCCCGGATTCGGAGCATCGACAATCAGTACGCCCTGGACTTCATCCCCGGCCCAGGCCCCATGCGCAAGAATTGATCGATAACCTCCACCCAGGGTGAAGTTCAGCTGCGCATCGGGGTCCAGGATGTCCTTCGTGTACACCGGGACTTTCTGTTCCATTACATGCCTCAGGCGAGAGAATTTCTCCGAACGGTTTCCGATCTCGTCAGGTGTGCCGTTCGGCCCGCCGGAGGCCACTTCCTTCACGAAGCGTTCGTTCTTCGAGTCGTACGAGTAGAACGCGCACCGCGCCCCGCCGCCCAGGCTCTCCGCCAGGAGTGGGGCCAGGCGTTCATGAATTTGCGCCGCCTTGGCCGGGGCTTCGGACGGTTTCGTGATGCTTTCGCCGATGTAATCGATGATCGGTGCGAGGAGCGCCTCTCGGCGAGTTCGTTCCTCGAGGCGCGACTTCTTGTGCTGCCAGAACGCCCAGAGCGGGGGTGCCGTCGCGAGAATGGCGATAAGGGTGATCAGGGCGATCTGTGTCGCGCCCTGGGCGTCCTTGGCTATCCAGGTGATGACCGGCACCGCGCCGGCGGGCAGGACGGTGAACGCGAGGATAAGCGCGTCCTGCTTTTTTGAGCCGCTCTTGAGGTCGGGCATTGCACCTTCTTCGGGGGTTTTCGATTACCTCTGATAGGGATTGACGCCGCAGGCGGCACTCATTATCCCGAACCCCTTCGAATTCCGGCCGCCGTCTCCCCTCCCGGTGTGACGTGAAGGCCAGAGCTTGCAGTGACCCGGGGGCGTGTGCCTCGCCCTATGCGCCCCGCGCTGGCCCGCCTTGGCCCCGCGTCACGGGGCGTAGCGGGCATAGGTGAGAATGTTCCCCGACGTTCATCTACCAGGAGTTTTATGTACAAGCGCTCTTCCCGGTTCGCCCTCTGCGTTGCGGCTGCCGCCGTTCTGGGTACTTCGGCGTGCGACTCGTCCGACGACAGCCCTTCCGCTGCCGCGTCTTCCGCGAGTCCTGCGGCTCCTGCGAGCCCGTCTTCCAGCCCCGCGAAGGTGCGCACGCTGGACGGGGGCATGGCGAAGTTGTACGTCCGGTCCGTCCGGAAGAACTACCCGGATCTCGACCACATCAGCGACGATTCGCTCATCACGTACGGCAACGCCATTTGTGTCGCCCGCAGTACGTCCCCGAAGGCGTTCGGGGAGCAGGCCAAGAAGACCATGCGGGAGCTTGGCACCACGCCGACGCAGACGGCCCAGATCCTGGGCAGCGCGGATGCGTTTTGCCGGTAGGCCGGTCGGCTGGTTAGGGGGCGGTGGCCATCGTTTGGGCCGCCGCCCGGGCCAGAGTGCCGGCCTTTATGGCGGATATGAGGGGGCGGAGTCTGGCCGGGGTGGTCGTGACGATCACGTCGGGGGCGTCGCTCTCGCGGAGGTGGATGGTTCCGGCGGGAGCCTCACTCACGTAGACGCAGGAGGCGGCAGCGTCGCTGTATGAGGACTTCTGCCACGTCGGGTTTGCCGCCAGATAGATGCAGGATGAGCCGTATTCGCTGTACGAAGACTTCTGCCAGTTGAGGGGGCTCACGGTGTTCCTCCCGGTCAGAGTGCTTTGGCGATGTTGTGGATGAGGTCCCGTGATGGGTCCGGCCTGAGCGCGACGTGTTCCATGCGGTCGAGAACGAGGCGGCACCTGTCCAACTGGGCTGCGGCATCGATGAGTGAGCCGTTGTCTGCGGTGTCGATCAGCGCAGTGTCGAGTTGCCGGACCGGGCCCTGGAAATAGTCGATGCCGTGGCCGGCGCTGGGGAAGGCTTTGCCTTCAAAGGGGATGACGACAATGGTGACGTTGTCCCGTTCGCTCATGGTGACGATGTGGTCGAGCTGGCTCTTCGCCACCGAGCGGCCGCCGAACTGCATGCGCAGAGCGGCCTCGTGGATGACGGCCGTGTAGGGCGGAGGCGCTTCGCGGTAGAGGATCGCTTGCCGTTTGATGCGGTGCGAGACCCTGAATTCGATGTCGTGCGGTAGAAGCGGCGGCACAGCCTCTCGAAAGATCTCCCGGGCATAGTCGACGGTCTGGAGCAGGCCGGGGATGTTGATCACCTGTGCCACGCGCAGCGCCGTCGCGTGGTGTTCCAGCTCGGCGAGGTCGGTAAGCCCGACCGGCAGCGACTCCCGATACTCCTCCCACCAGCCGCGCTTGCGTTCCCCCGTCATCGCGACGAGCGCGTCGATCAGCGCCTGGTCCGAGCAGTCGTAGTTGCGGGCCAGGGCGCGCACCCTGTCGGCGCTCACGCCGATGCGGGCGGCCTCGAGGTTGCTGATCTGAGCCTGGTTGGTGCCCAGCAGCCGACCTGCCTCCGTTGAGGACACTCCCGCGCGTTCGCGCAGCTTTCGTAGCTCGGCGCCCAGGCGGAGTTGGCGTGCGGTGGCGCTGCTTCTCACAGGCATATGACGGCTCTCTGTTCGTACATGCGGCGCAGGTGTCACCGGTGGGGGTGGCAGTTAAAGCCATTTCCCCGCTTCGGCTAAATAACTTTCATCGCTGACGCTACGGTCTCAGCCAACCGCTTCACGCCAACTCCACCTCCCGCCAGGAGACTTCCATGGCCACCGTATCGCCGTCACAGCCTTGGACGTACACCCTCGAACTCCCGCACGATCCCCGCTCACCCGGCGTGGCACGGCTCGCCCTCCGAGCCGTACTGGACAGCCACGGCATGGGCGAAATCGCCGAAACCGCCACTCTGTTGGCCTCCGAACTCGTCACCAACGCCTACGTGCACACCAAGGGCCCCTGCTCACTCCGCCTGCGTGGCCGACAGGGCGAGCGGGTCCGGGTCACCGTGTGGGACACGAGTCCGGTGCTGCCCACCGAGAGGCGCGGTGGGCCGGAGCGTGAGGACGGGCGTGGGTTGTGGCTCGTGCGGGAGTGTGCCGACGAGTGGGGGAATTCCACGTGCCACCGCGAGGGCAAGTCCCTCTGGTTCGAGTTGATGTGCCCGGTGGGCAAGCCCGCGTGCCGGGAGTGTGCCGTGCTGGGGGCCGCGCAGCGGCGGGCCGTGGACGAGGGGGGCCGGCGGCGGGCCGTGGACGCGACCGATGCCGTGCGGCGGCACGTACGCGACGTCCACCGCGTACCCGCGGACGTGGACGCGGACGGTGCGTGGTGATGACCCCCGCGCGCTACGGAACCCAGGGCGGAACCCAGCGGTTCACCGACTACGGGTCGCTGCGCCCGCCCGGCCTGCCCTCGGTGATCACGCCGAGCCCCGCCGCCCGTCGCGCGGCGGACCGTTCGGCGGCCCGGAACGTGGCGTCCTGGGCCGCCGCGGCGGCCCGCCGCGCCCGTCAGGTCTACTTCACTGCCGCCACGGCAGCGTGAGCCAGGGGCTGTCCTCCTCGGACATCAGCAGACGGTGCGGTTCGAGGACGCTCGTGTACCACGAGCCGAATTCCTCGGTGTCGAAGCGCATGACGCGCCCGAGCGCGTAGCCGGCGGAGAAGTCGGCCCAGGAGGTGTGGTGTTCGCGGGCGAGGGCGCCCGCGCGGTGGATCGCCTCCTCTGCCGTGGCCGCGGAGCAGAGCCGGGCGCCGAGGCCCCAGCGGGCGAAGCTGACGGCGCGGCCGTAGTCGTAGGCGAGCGCGCTGCGCACGTAGCCGTCCGGTTCGAGGAGGCCGTCGGCCCGGAAGCGGGCCTCGTAGCGGAGGATGCGGCCTATGAGGGGCTGGATGACCGCCTCGTCGATGGCCCGTTCGTCCAGGTCGTCGAGGACCTGGGAGCAGGCGCGGCGCCAGGTGTCGGCGTCGAGGGGGGTGTCCGTGGCGCGGGAGAGCTCGCGGCGGACGCTGAGGGCGAATTCGGGTTCCGCCGGGCTGTTGCGGCCCTCCAGCAGGGCGTCCATCTGCTCCTGCCAGGCATGCGCGGTCGTGGTGGCCCATCCGTCGCGGAGGATCTCGGCGTCGCGTTCGTAGTCGTCGTAGGCGTCGCCGAGGTCGTTCCACAGCACGCCGTTGCGTACGGACAGGTGGGCTCCGCAGGCGAGCGCGTGGGCGAGGGGGCCGGTGCGGTGGCCGGTGTCCTTGGTGAGGAGGGAGACGGGGCGGTCGCCCAGCAGGTGCCGCTTCGCCGTGCGCTTCCAGCGGCGGACGTCCCAGGGGCCCGAGGTCAGGAGCATGGCCGCGGGTGTGCCGGGGTTGACGTGCAGGGAGAAGCGGCGGCCGGGCCAGTCGTGGGCGAGCTCGTTGAGCGACGTGCGGACGACGGTGAACTGGGCCCGGCGCGGCAACCGTTCGCCCGCTGTGCGGACCACGACGCACCAGTTGCCCCGGCCGTCCGCGTAGGGAATCCACGGCGGTTTTCCGCCCGACGCGTCCTTGTGGTCCTTGGGGACGTACAGGAACAGGTCCGCTTTGGCGAGGACGCGCAGGTAGCGTCCACGGTCGCCGGCCTTCGCCGCGTCGTGGAGGTCTCGCTCTATCCGGGTCGGCGGCGACCACGAACGGGACGCCGCCATCGCACGGGGTTTCGAAGTGCTCACGGGCGGAACCCTACGTCTCGTCCGGTACCGCCTCAGCCGCAGGCGCGACCATTCCTGTCCGGGTCCAGCCCTGTGTCCACACGAAGTTGTACCGATGGCATGAAGTCGCCCCGGTCTCCCGAACCTTTGCGCGCCGCATGCCGCCCCCCGGGTATGGCCCGGAGGCGTTCTTCCCCACGGATCGGGCCGGTGGGAGACTCCCGCCATGGGCGCGTCGATGCGCAAACGTCTGTCCCGGGCGCGGTACGCGGCGAGCGCCGCCGTGCTCACCGGCGCCGCCGTCATGGCCGTCACGGGCTGCGAGCCCGTCGGCGGGCTCGACGCGGTGACCGTCGCCATCACCACACAGAAGCTCGCCTCCGGCGCGCTCGACCACGAGGGCGTGAAGACGGCCTGGCTGAACTGCCACGGCAAGGCCGAGAACGGCGGCCCGGACAGCGGCGGCGCTACTCAGCCCGTGACCGTCGTCGGCGTCGACTGCGAGGGCCGGACGGACACCGGCAAGAAGATCATCGTCTTCGGCAGGGTCACCGGCATCACCGGCCAGTCCTGCCTGCGCGGTCTGCTCACCGCCAAGGTCGACGGACGCACGGTGTTCTCGGTGAGCGTGCTCGGCGACTGCGGCCACACGGGCGGGGGCAAGCCTCCTGACGGCCCGAAGCCGCCGGACGGCCCCAAGCCCCCTGACGGTCCGAAGCCCCCGCACGGCCCGGCCCCCGGACCCTCGGCGAGCTGCACCGACAAGGCGCCGGTGCAGGGCAAATGACGGGGCGGGTCACCGCGCTCGTACGGACGGACCGGTAACATCCCGACCGTACGAGCCGATGACCCGGGAGGAGCCCACCGGTGGCGGGAGAACCGCAGGCCGACTGCCTGTTCTGCAAGATCGTCTCGGGTGACGTACCCGCGACGGTCGTCAAGGAGACCGAGACGACCCTCGCGTTCCGCGACATCAATCCCCAGGCGCCCGTGCACTGCCTGGTGATCCCCAAGGTGCACTACCCCGACGCCGCGTCCCTCGCCGCCGCCGAGCCGCAGATCGCCGCCGACATACTGCGCGAGGCCGGAGAGGTCGCGCTGCAGGAGAACGGCGACAAGGGCTTCCGCATCGTCTTCAACACCGGCGCCGGCGCCGGGCAGACCGTCTTCCACGCGCACGCCCACGTCCTCGGCGGCCGTGGCTTCAACTGGCCCCCGGGATAAACCCTTGTCCGTCCGCGAACTCGTCATCCTCGGCACCGCCAGCCAGGTGCCCACCCGGCACCGCAACCACAACGGCTACGTCCTGCTGTGGGACGGCGAAGGCCTGATGTTCGACCCCGGTGAGGGAACCCAGCGGCAGATGCTGCGCGCCGGGGTGGCCGCCCACGACCTCAACCGGATCCTCATCACGCACTTCCACGGCGACCACTCGCTCGGCCTCGCCGGGGTGATCCAGCGCGTCAACCTCGACCGGGTGCCGCACCCGGTCACCGCGCACTACCCCGCCAGCGGCGAGCGCTTCTTCAAGCGGCTGCGGTACGCCACGGCCTACCGCGAGACGGTGAAGCTGGTCCCGGAGCCGGTGGCGGGCACCGGGGCGGTGCTCGTCGACACGCCGTCGTACCGCCTCGAGGCGCGCCGGCTCTCCCACCCCGTGGAGTCCTACGGCTACCGCCTCGTCGAGCCCGACGGGCGCCGGATACTGCCGGAACTGCTGGCCGAGCGCGGCATCAGCGGGCCGGACGTCGGCCGGCTGCAGCGCGAGGGCGAGGTCGGCGGGGTCACACTGGACGAGGTGAGCGAGGTACGGCGCGGGCAGCGCTTCGCGTTCGTGATGGACACCCGCCTGTGCGTCGGCGTCCGGGAACTGGCCGAGGGCTGCGACATGCTCGTCATCGAGTCGACCTTCACCGACGAGGACGAGGCCCTGGCCACCGAGCACGGCCACCTGACGGCTGGTCAGGCAGGCAGGGTCGCGGCCGAGGCGGGCGTACGCCACCTGGTGCTCACCCACTTCTCGCAGCGCTACGACGACCCCTCGCTCTTCGAGAGCCAGGCCCGGGCGGCGGGCTTCGACGGCGAGCTGACCGTCGCCCGCGACCTGATGCGCGTACCGGTGCCGAAGCGGCGCTGAACGGTCCCCGACCGCCCCCCGCGGGTCGTGCGGGGTTGCGGCTCCGCGCGTGGCTGCCACCATGTGCACCATGACCGAGCAGGGGGGACCGGATCCGGCCCGGGCACGGGACGCGGCCGATCTGGTGGGACTGATGCGGGAGCTGCGCCATTGTTCGGGGCTCACCTACCGGCGGCTCCAGCAGCGGGCGGCCGACCACGGCAGGGTGCTGCCGCGCAGCACCATCTCCGACGCGCTCGCCCGGGGCGCGGTGCCGCGCGCCGAGGTCCTGGAGGCGTTCGTGGTGGCATGCGGCGACGAACCGCGGCTGGGGGCGTGGCTGGAGGCCAGGGAGCGGATCGCCGGACGGGAGCGGGGCGTCCCCGACAGCGACGACCCCGACAGCGACGACCCTGACGCCGAAGCACCCGTGACCACCGCCCCGGCGGCGGAACGGAGACGGTTCGGCGCTCTGGTGGCGAGGGCGCGGCCCCGGGCGACGTGGCTGCCCGTGGTGGCGGCCGTACTGGCCCTCGGATACGGGCTGTTCGGCGTGGTGCTGCCCCGTTCCGGCGGCGACGAGCGGCCGCCCGCCAGGACTCCCGCGGCCGAGAAGGTGCGGGGTCCCGCGGGCCCGTTCAGCCTGTTCGAGGCGCGGAGCACCAAGGGCGCGACGATCGCGAGCGTGGGATACCGGTACTGGGACACCAAGGACGGGTGGTACGGCATCGAGTACGTGATGCCGCTGTCCCGGGACGACCGCGAGGCCTACGACGACGGCTGGGGCGGCCGGCTGATCATGCACTACGAGGACGGGCGCGGCAGTCACACCACCGTCCTGGTCGACAACCCCGACGGCGAGCAGGACGTCGGCCGGAACGGCGTCCGGCACGGCCTGAAGAACGTGTGGTTCGAGGTCTGCGACTCCCACGGCGGGGAGCTGCGGGGCTGCCAGCGGCTGCGCAAGGCCCGGACCCACACCTGAGGCCCGGACCCACACCTGAGGTCCGGGCCGTGCGCGGGGCCGGAGGCCTTACGGCAGGTAGTACATGGGGTTGGGCATCTTGTACGTGCGGTCGGCGTAGCCGCCCTTGAGGTCGCTGTACTGGTCGCCGAAGTTGGCGACGATGTCGAAGCCCTTGGACTCGATGTACTTGCGGGTGCCCGCCTTGTACTCGACAGTGGTGCACTTCGCGCCGCACGGGAGGTAGGCGGGCGGGGTCTGCTTGTTCTTCAGGAAGAAGTGGTTGGTGTCGGCGACGGGCTTGTAGCCGACGTTCTTGAGGTTGCGGGCGCTCCACTCGCGCTGGTGCTCGCCGCGGCCGGTGACGTAGAAGACCTCGATGCCCTGGGACTTGGCCCAGTTGACGAGCTTCGGCATGCCGAAGACGGCAGCCATGTCGGTGGACTTCAGGTACGCGTCCTGCGACTCGGGCGTGAAGTGGAAGCCCACCTGCAGCTCGTAGTTGTAGGTCAGCAGCGTGGTGTCGTCCAGGTCGAGGACGATGGCGGGCTTCTTCGCGCCCTTCTTGGCGTGGGCGTTGTTCTTGACGACCTTCTCGAGCTGGCCCTTGGCCTTCTTCTCGATGTCGGCGACCTGCTTGGCGTAGTTGCTGTCCGCCGAGGCGTAGTGCTGGCCGGAGGCGTCGACCGTGTCGCCGTAGAAGGCCTTGATCTTGTCCTGGACCTGGGTGAGGTTCGGGATCTCCTTGTCCGTACGGGGCACCGAGTGCTCGGCCGAGGCCGCGCCGGCGGTGTAGAGACCGGCGCCGACGGCCAGCGCGGCGGTGGCCGCGGCGATGCGCACGCGGGTGGACTTGAGGGAGAGCGACACTTTAGTGACTCCTGGGTAACAAGAACGGTGCAGCGCGAAGCTAGGGCTCTTGACCTGTGCCGGTCAAGGGCCCTCTACGCGCGGAGACAGATCCTTGGGCGTACCGTGACCTTGTCGGACAGACAGCGACGAGAAGGGTGGGGCGCTGACCATGGCGCAGGAAGTTCGCGGAGTCATCGCACCGGGCAAGAACGAGCCGGTCCGGGTGGAGACGATCGTCGTACCGGACCCGGGCCCCGGCGAGGCCGTGGTGAAGATCCAGGCGTGCGGCGTGTGCCACACCGACCTGCACTACAAGCAGGGCGGCATCAACGACGACTTCCCCTTCCTCCTCGGCCACGAGGCGGCGGGTGTCGTCGAGGCCGTCGGCGAGGGAGTCTCCGAGGTCGCCCCCGGCGACTTCGTCATCCTCAACTGGCGGGCCGTCTGCGGCCAGTGCCGCGCGTGTCTGCGGGGCCGCCCGCAGTACTGCTTCGCCACCCACAACGCGAAGCAGAAGATGACGCTCACCGACGGCACGGAGCTCTCGCCCGCCCTGGGCATCGGCGCCTTCGCCGAGAAGACGCTCGTGGCCGCCGGCCAGTGCACCAAGGTCGACCCCACCGTCTCCCCGGCCGTCGCCGGCCTCCTCGGCTGCGGCGTCATGGCGGGCATCGGCGCCGCGATCAACACCGGTGGGGTGGGGCGCGGCGACTCCGTCGCCGTCATCGGCTGCGGCGGCGTGGGCGACGCGGCGATCGCCGGCTCCCGCCTGGCGGGCGCGGCCCGTATCATCGCGGTCGACGTCGACGACCGCAAGCTCGAGATGGCACGCGGCATGGGCGCCACCCACACCGTCAACTCGCGGACGACCGACCCCGTCGAGGCGATCCGCGAGCTGACCGGCGGCTTCGGCGCGGACGTCGTCATCGAGGCGGTCGGCCGCCCCGAGACGTACGAGCAGGCCTTCTACGCCCGTGACCTGGCCGGCACCGTGGTCCTGGTCGGCGTGCCGACGCCGGAGATGAAGCTCGAGCTCCCGCTGCTGGACGTCTTCGGCCGGGGCGGCGCCCTGAAGTCCTCCTGGTACGGCGACTGCCTGCCCTCGCGGGACTTCCCCATGCTGATCGACCTCCACCAGCAGGGCCGCCTGGACCTGGGCGCGTTCGTCACCGAGACGATCGGGCTCGACGACGTCGAGAAGGCGTTCGAGCGCATGCACACGGGTGATGTGCTGCGGTCGGTGGTCGTCTTCTAGGCCGTCTTCCGGATCGTCTTCCGGCAGAGCCGGTCACCGGCCCGTGCGACCCGGTCACGCGGCCGCGGACGTTCCGCGGCCGCGAGCAGGAGGCCGCCCAGCATCGACATGTTCTTGAAGAAGCCGATGCGCGACTGGGCGCGCTTGCCCGGGTCGCTCTCCTTCCAGTACGCGTGAGCCGCCAGCGTCGTCGGGACGAGGCTGGCGGCCAGGGTGAGGGCGGAGAGGCGGGGCAGCCGGCCGACGGCCAGCAGGGCGCCCGCCGCCACATGGACGGCGCCGTTCAGCCGGACCAGGGCCGCCGCGTCACGGGGCAGGCCCGGGACGCGTTCGGCGATGGCCAGGGCCACCGGGGCGGCCATGTCGGCCAGCATCTCCGGGTGCTGGATCGTCTGGACGCCGCTGGTGACGAAGGCCGACGCCAGCAACGGGCGCGCGAGAGGTGTGACCACTGCCATTTCGCGTACGTTCCCGGCCCGGGCCGGGAGGAATCCCGGCCCGGACGGGATTCGCCCGGTCAGGCGTCGTCCGCCCGCACCGGCTCGACCAGCACCGTCACGATGCGGTTCCGGCGGCCGGCCGCCGCCTCGGCGGTCAGGCGCAGGGCCGCCAGGGCGGGGTCCATGCCCCGCTCGGAGAGCGGGACCTCGGCGGTCGCGCCGGCGATCGGCACCCGGCCCAGGGACTTCGCCAGCAGGCCGCCGACCGTCTCGACGTCCTCGTCGTCGAACTCCTCCAGGCCGTAGAGCCGGCCCAGGTCGCCGAGGTCGAGCCGGGCCGTGACGCGGTAGCGGTCGTCGCCGAGCTCCTCGACGGGCGGCAGCTCACGGTCGTACTCGTCGGTGATCTCGCCGACGATCTCCTCGAGGATGTCCTCGATGGTGACGATGCCGGCCGTGCCGCCGTACTCGTCGATGACGACCGCGCAGTGGTTGCGCTGCTGCTGCATCTCCCGCAGCAGGTCGCCCGCGTTCTTGGTGTCGGGCACGAAGACGGCGGGCCGCATGGCCGTGGAGACCAGCTCGCTCTCGGCGTCGCGGTTGATGTGGGTCTTGCGGACGAGGTCCTTCAGATAGACCACGCCCACCACGTCGTCCTCGTTCTCGCCGGTCACCGGTATGCGCGAGAAGCCCGAGCGCAGCGCGAGGGTGAGCGCCTGACGGATGGTCTTTCCGCGCTCGATGACGACGAGGTCCGTGCGCGGCACCATGACCTCGCGTACGAGGGTGTCGCCGAGCTCGAAGACGGAGTGGACCATGCGCCGCTCGTCGTCCTCGATCAGCGACTCCTTCTCCGCCAGGTCCACCATGGCCCGCAGCTCCGCCTCCGAGGCGAAGGGGCCCATGCGGAAGCCCTTGCCGGGGGTGAGGGCGTTGCCGATGAGGATCAGCAGCCGGGGCACCGGCCCCATGATCCGGGCGAGCGGCAGCAGCACGTACGCCGCCGCGGTGGCGGTGTTCAGGGGGTGCTGGCGGCCGATGGTGCGGGGGGAGACGCCGACGGCCACGTACGAGACGAGGACCATCACGGCGATGGCCACGGTCAGCGCCTGCCAGGTGGCGTCGAACTCCTCCAGGCAGACGTAGGTGACGAAGACGCCCGCGGCCATCTCGCACGCGACGCGGACCAGCAGCGCCACATTGAGATAGCGGGTGGGGTCGGCCGCCACGGCCATCAGCCGCGCGCTGCCGCGCCGCCCGGACCGTACGGCCTCCTCGGCCCGGAACCGGGTGGTCCGGGCGAGGCCGGCCTCGGCGCAGGCGGCGAGCCAGGCGACGACGATCAGCAGGACCGCGGCGGCGATCAGTTGGCCGGTCACGTGAAGGTCGGAGCCGGCGAGGGCCCCTCGATGCCGCGCTCGGCGCGCCAGCCGTCGATGATCGCGGCTTGGAGGCCGAACATCTCGGCCTTCTCGTCGGGCTCCTCGTGGTCGTAGCCCAGGAGGTGCAGGACCCCGTGGACGGTCAGGAGCTGGAGCTCCTCGTCCATGGAGTGCCCGGTCGGCGCCTCCTGGCCCTGGGTCTTCGCGACCTCGGGGCACAGCACGATGTCGCCGAGGAGGCCCTGCGGCGGCTCGTCGTCGTCCTTGGCCGGCGGGCGCAGCTCGTCCATGGGGAAGGACATCACATCGGTGGGCCCGGGCAGGTCCATCCACTGGATGTGGAGCTGCTCCATGGCTTCGGCGTCGACGACGATGACCGAGAGTTCGGAGAGCGGGTGGATACGCATCCGGCCGAGGGCGTAGCGGGCGACGTCGAGGATCGCCTGCTCGTCGACCTCCGTGCCGGATTCGTTGTTGACGTCGATTGCCATCGTGGTTGCGCTTTACTTTCCGTCGCGGCTGTCGTACTGCTCGTACGCGTCGACAATACGTCCCACGAGCTTGTGCCGGACGACGTCGTTGCTGGTGAGCATGGAGAAGTGGACGTCCTCGACGCCGTCGAGGATCTCCCGCACCTGGCGCAGGCCGCTCTTCGTACCGCCGGGAAGGTCGATCTGGGTGATGTCACCCGTGATGACGATCTTGGAGTCGAAGCCGAGCCGGGTCAGGAACATCTTCATCTGCTCGGGGCTGGTGTTCTGCGCCTCGTCCAGGATGATGAACGCGTCGTTCAGCGTCCGGCCGCGCATGTACGCCAGCGGCGCCACCTCGATCGTCCCGGCGGCCATCAGGCGCGGGATGGAGTCGGGGTCGAGCATGTCGTGCAGGGCGTCGTAGAGCGGCCGCAGATACGGGTCGATCTTCTCGTAGAGCGTGCCGGGCAGGAAGCCGAGCCGCTCGCCCGCCTCCACCGCCGGCCGGGTCAGGATGATGCGGTTGACCTGCTTGGACTGCAGCGCCTGGACCGCCTTGGCCATCGCCAGGTAGGTCTTTCCGGTGCCGGCCGGGCCGATGCCGAAGACGACCGTGTGCTTGTCGATGGCGTCGACATAGCGCTTCTGGTTGAGCGTCTTGGGGCGGATGGTGCGACCGCGGCTGGAGAGGATGTTCTGGGTGAGGACCTCGGCGGGGGTCTCGGCCCCCTTCTCCTCGTTCTTGAGCATGGCGATCGAGCGTTCCACCGCGTCCTCCGTCATCGGCGCCCCCGTGCGGAGCACCAGCATCATCTCGGCGAAGAGGCGCTTGACGAGAGCCACTTCCCGCTCGTCGCCCACGACGCTGACTTCATTGCCCCGTACGTGGATGTCCGCCGACGGGAAGGCGTTCTCGATCACGCGCAGGAGCGTGTCCCCGGAACCCAGGACCGTCACCATCGGGTGCTTGGCCGGGATCGTGAAGTGGGCGCTCGCCTGCGGTCGTGTGGGTGTCTGAGTCATGGGCCGGCCGTGATGGCCTGCTCATCCCCTCTTTCCTGCGTTCCGGTAGCCGAAGAACCTCGGAATACCAAGGGTACGACGGTGCCCCCGTGAGCCCGAAGGCTTTTACGGGTGCCGGAAGCCCAGCGTGGGGACGGCCCGGCGCAGCGGCCAGGGCCGGGGGGCGGCGGGCAGCAGGCCGTCGAGGAAGGCGTAGCGGCGCAGCGTGGCCGCGGACTGGTCGTTGTAGGACCGCACGTGCTGCCACCACGCGGCGATCTCCACCCAGCCGGGCGCGGACAGCGACCCCCCGAACTCCTGGACCGACAGCGCGGCGGTCAGCCCCGCGAAGGCGAGCCGGTCCGCGAGCGGCCACTCGGCGAGGGTGCCGGTGACGAAGCCCGCCACGAAGACGTCCCCCGCGCCGGTCGGGTCCAGCGCCTCCACGACGATGGCCGGCACCTCGGCGCACTCGCCCGTACGGCCGTCCACCGCGTACGCGCCCCGCTCGCCCATCGTCACCACGGCCAGCGGCACCTTGTCCGCGAGCGCGTGGGCGGCGGCCCGGGGGCAGTCGGTGCGGGTGTAGCGCATGGCCTCCTCGGCGTTGGGCAGGAACGCCTCGCAGTGCTCGAGGTCCGCGAGATCCGCCGGATCCCAGCGACCGGTGTCGTCCCAGCCCACGTCCGCGAAGACGCGGCTGCCGCGCCGGGCCGCCGTCGCGATCCACTCCTCCTCCTTGCCCGGGACCAGCAGCGCCACGCACGCCCGGGCCGGCGGCGGGCACTCGGGGACGGGCTCCGGCGGCGGGGCCTCGTGCCCGTGGGAGACCATCGTCCGCTCGCCCTCGTACGCCATGGAGACCGTGACCGGGGAGTGCCAGCCGGGCACCGTGCGCGACAGGCTCAGGTCGATGCCCTCGCCGCGCGAGAGGGACTCCCAGCAGTACTCCCCGTACATGTCGTCGCCGAAGGCCGCCGCGAGCGAGGTGCGCAGGCCCAGCCGGGCCAGGGCGGTGGCCATGTTGGCGATGCCGCCCGGGCTGGAGCCCATGCCGCGCGCCCAGGACTCCGTGCCGCGCACGGGGGCGGAGTCAAGCCCCGTGAGGATGATGTCGAGGAAAACGGTGCCGGTCAGGTAGACGTCGGTTGCCGGATCACCGTCCGAACGCAAAGCCGCCAGCGGGTCGAGGACCGGCGCCGTGCCGTCGAGGCCTTCGACGGGGGTGAACCCGCCCTGACCGGCTGCCTGCGCTGTGACACGCGGTGTCGTGTGCGGCGAATCGACCGTCATGCTCGCTCGTTGCTCCTCTCAGGGATGCACGGGTGCGGGTCCGGACAGTGTGCCCGATGCTGCGGTACGTTCCGGCCATGAGGCTGACGATTCTCGGCGGTGGCGGATTCCGGGTGCCGTTGGTGCACCGGGCCCTTCTCGACGACGCCCGGCGCGACGCGCCGGGCCGCTGTACGGAACTCGTGCTGTACGACACCGACTCGACCCGCGCCAGAGTGATCGCGTCCGTGCTGGCCGCCCAGGCCGCCGGCGTACCGGGCGCCCCGACCGTGCGCATCGCCGACGACCTCGACCAGGCGTTGCGGGGCACGGACTTCGTCTTCTCCGCCATCCGCGTCGGCGGCACGGCCGGCCGGGTGATGGACGAGCGCATCCCGCTCAGCGAAGGGGTGTTGGGACAGGAGACGGTCGGCGCGGGCGGCGTCCTCTACGGCCTGCGCACGGTCCTGGTGGCGCTCGACATCGCCGAACGGGTGGCGGCGGCGGCCCCGGACGCGTGGGTCATCAACTTCACCAACCCCGCGGGCATGGTGACCGAGGCGATGTCCGCCGTCCTCGGCGACCGCGTCATCGGCATCTGCGACTCCCCGGTGGGCCTGGTGCGCCGCGCCACCCGCGCCGTGGGCGCCGACCCCGACCGGGTGACCTTCGACTACGTGGGCCTCAACCACCTCGGGTGGCTCAGGACGTTGGAGATGGGCGGACGGGACCTGCTGCCCGGCCTGCTCGCCGACGAACAGGCGCTCGACTCCTTCGAGGAGGGCAAGCTCTTCGGCGCCGACTGGCTGCGGGCCCTGGGCGCCCTGCCCAACGAATACCTGCACTACTACTACTTCCGCCGCGAGACCCTGCGCTCGGTGCGGGAGGCCGCCAAGACCCGCGGCGAGTTCCTCGACCAGCAGCAGAGCGGCTTCTTCGAGGAGGCCGCCGCCGCCCCGCACCGCTCGCACGAACTGTGGGAGCGCACCCGGCTGCAGCGCGAGGTGACGTACATGGCCGAGAGCCGCGCCGCCAGCGGCGGCTGGCAGCGCGACACCTGCGACCTGGACGGCGGCGGCTACGACCGCGTGGCCCTGGCCCTGATGCGGGCCGTCGCCGGCGACGAGGGCGCCCGCCTGATCCTCAACGTCCGCAACGGCACGACCGTCCCGGCGCTGGACCCCGAGGCCGTCATCGAGACGGTCTGCGTCGTGGACGCCAAGGGCGCCCGCCCGCTGCCGTGCGCGCCCCTGCGGGAGGACCAGCTGGGGCTGATGCTGCAGCTCAAGGCCGTCGAACGGGCCGCCATCCAGGCCGCCGTCCACGAGGACCGCGACGCGGCCCTGCGCGCCCTGGCGCTGCACCCGCTGGTGGACTCCCCGGCGGTGGCGGCGCGCATCCTGGCCCGGGCCCACGGCGCGAAGCCCGTGGCCACGGTGAGGTAGGAACCCGCCCGCGGGCGAACGCACGGACGCCGGGCGGGCCGCTCCCGCGACCCGCCCGGCTCCCGGCCGCACCCCGCGCGGCGCCGTCAGCGCGCGGCCCGCGCCCGCGCGCCGCGCAGCCCCACCGCCGTCAGGACCGCCACCACGGCCACCACGGCCGCGTCCACGCCGAGCCCCAGCCGCACGCCCCCCAGCGTCGCGGAGGCGAACGACGAACCGCCGTCCCGCAGGGCGCTGACATGGGCCGACGCCAGAGCGCTCAGCAGCGGGATGCCGATGGTGAGGCCCACCTGCTGCGAGCTGGTGACCAGACCCGAGGCCAGGCCCTGCTCCGCGTCCTTCAGGCCCGAGGTCGCCGTCACCCCGTAGGCGACGATCGCCCACAGGTGACCGACGCAGCCCAGCGAGACGGCGACGAGCGCCAGCAGCGCGCCGGAGGACAGGCCCACACCCAGCAGGGCCGCCGTGAAGACCGCCTGGATCACCAGGCCGGTGACCAGCGTGCGGTGGGCGCCCAGCCGGGCGATGACCTTGGGAGCGGTCATGCCGGCGACGACCGCGAGGAGACCCTGGACGCCGAAGACCAGGCCCGTGCGGAAGGCGGAGAGCCCCAGCACCTCCTGCAGGTACAGGGTGAGCAGGAAGACGACCGAGCTCATCATCGCGAACGTCATCAGGCCGGCCAGATTGCCCCAGGCGACCGTGCGCCGCCGCAGCATCGCCAGGGACACCAGCGGCTCGGCCGCCCGCGACTCGACGACCACGAAGGCCACCAGCAGCAGCACCCCCGCCACCAGCGTCACAAGCACGTCCGCACCGCCGAAGCCCCGCTGCGCCGCCGTCGACAGCGCGTAGATCAGGGCCAGCAGGCCACCGGTCACGGTCACCGCGCCCGGCACGTCCAGCCGCGGCCGGCCGGGGTGCCGGGACTCGGTGAGCAGGCCGGGAGCCGTCAGCAGCACCAGCGCGCCCGCCACCGCGAGCAGCCCCATCGTCGAGCGCCAGCCCAGCGCGTCGGTCATCACACCGCCGAGCAGCATGCCGACGGTGAAGCCCAGCGACAGCAGCGTGCCGCTGATGCCCAGCGCCTTCTCGCGCTCCGGCCCCTCGGCGAACGTCGTGGTCAGCAGGGACATGCCGGTGGGAACGAGCACGGCCGCACCCATGCCCTGCAGGGCCCGCCCGGCCAGGAAGGACGCCGGATCCCAGGCGAGCGTGGCGAGCACCGAGGCCGCGGTGAACAGGCCCAGGCCCAGCAGGAAGAGCCGGCGCCGCCCGTACAGGTCGGCGATCCGGCCGAAGAACAGCAGGAAGCCGCCGGACGGCAGCGCGAACGCGGTCACCGCCCACTGCAGGTCGGCCTGGCCCATGCCCAGGTCGTCGCCGAGGACGGGCAGCGCCACGTTCAGGATGGAGAAGTCGAGCGCGACGATGAACTGCGCGGCGCACAGCACCAGCAGGATCAGCCTCGAGCGGCCGGACAGGACAGGGACAGGGGTGGGGGTGGGGGCTTCCGCCCGGATGGGGGTGTCGATCGCCATGACCCCACCTTCCGGCGGCCGGAACAACCATGGGGAGTGCGTGCTTATGGTGGTGGCCGCACCACCAGGCAAGGGGGAGAGTTGACCATCGCGTCGCAGGAAGCACACACCGCCGCCAAACCACGCCGCCGCCAGGAGCTGCGCGACTTCCTGATGAGCCGTCGGGCCAGGGTCTCCCCGGCGGAGGCCGGCCTGCCGGACGGCGGGGGCCGCCGCCGCACACCGGGGCTGCGCCGCGAGGAGGTCGCGGTCCTGGCCGGCGTGGGCGCCTCCTGGTACCAGTGGCTCGAGCAGGGGCGCGACATCACCGTCTCACCGCAGGTGCTCGACGCGGTCGCGCGCGTCCTGCGCCTGGACGGGCCCGAGCGCCGCCACCTGTACGTCCTGGCGGGACTCAACCCCCCGCTGCCGGAGTCCACGCACGGCTCGGACTACCTCTGCGACGCGCTCGTCCGCCTGATCGACGGCTGGCTGCCCTCGCCCGCCCACATCATGGACCAGTACTGGAACATGATCTGCTTCAACGAGGCCGCCGGCCTGGTCCTCGGCTTCCGCCCCAAGCAGCGGCACAACTGCCTCGTCGACTACTTCACCGACCCCGTCTACCGCTCGCGCGCCGCGAACTGGGAGCAGAACGCGCCCCGCGTCGTCGCCCAGTACCGCGCCGCCTGCTCCGAGCGCCCCGGCGACGAGGGCTTCGAGGCCGTCGTCACGGAGACCGCCGCACTCAGCCCGGAGTTCGCCGAGCTGTGGGCGCGCGGCGACGTACAGCCCGGCGGCCTGCTGACCAAGGAGATCGAGCACCCGCTGGTGGGCCCGCTCTTCCTGGAGAGCACCCAGCTGCGCGTCCCGGCCCGCCCCGACCTCACGATCGTGCTGCACAACCCGGTCCCCGGCAGCGGCACGGCCGAGAAGGTGGCCCTGCTGAGCTCGCCCGAGGGACGGCGCGGCGCGATGCGCTCGGTGACCGGCGAGGCGGCCGGCTGACCCGGCCGGCCGATCCGGCCCCGCGGGGCGGCTTCTATGCTCCGGGTATGACGGATGCCCTGGACCCCGAAGACCGCAAGCTCCTCACGCTCGCCCGCGCCACCCGCGCCCGCAACGCCGTCCCCGAGGGCGCGGCCGTCCGCGACGAGACCGGCCGTACGTACGTCGCCGGGACCGTCGCCCTGGACTCGCTGCGGCTGAGCGCCCTGCGCACGGCCGTGGCGATGGCCGTGGCCAGCGGCGCGAGGTCCCTCGAGGCCGCGGCCGTGGTCTCCGAGGCGGACACCGTCCCCGACGCCGACCGCGCCGCCGTACGGGACCTGGGCGGCGCCGGCACCCCGGTCCTGCTCGCGGGCCCCGACGGCACCCTGCGCGACACCCTCGCCGCGGGCTGACCCATGGCACGCCCCCGGACCTCGCCCCGCGCCGCCTGGTTCGGCTGCGCGGTGTCGGCCGCCCTCACGCTCACCCTGGTCGTCGACTGGGCGGGCGGCGAGGGCTTCAGCTGGACGAAGGCCGCCTGGCTGCTCGTCCTGTGGCCGCACGCCGTGGGCGAGCTGCTGCGGGCACGCGGCCACGACCGGGCCGCCGGCCGCGCCGACGCCGCGCGGGACTGGAGCCCGTTCCCGGCCACCGCCGTCCTGTGGACCGGACTCGTCCTGGGCTGGACGCGCGGCGAGGGCACCGACTGGTTCGCTCTGGCGGCGGCCCTGCTGCTGCCCGCCGCCGGGATCGTGTGGCTCGTCCGCTCGGCGGCCGGGCGGCGCCCGCGCCGGGCCCGGGCGTATTGATCACGCGGGCCGGGGCCGCTGGTCGGCGGGGCGTGGACGATCGGGGAGAATGTGAGGCATGGACAACGCCTCCGCTCCCTCCCAGGCCCCCCACCGCGCGGGCTTCGCGTGCTTCGTCGGCCGCCCCAACGCGGGCAAGTCGACCCTGACCAACGCACTGGTGGGGACGAAGGTCGCGATCACCTCGAACCGCCCGCAGACCACCCGCCACACCGTGCGCGGCATCGTGCACCGCCCGGACGCCCAGCTCGTCCTCGTGGACACCCCCGGTCTGCACAAGCCGCGCACCCTGCTCGGCGAGCGGCTCAACGACGTCGTGCGGACCACGTGGGCCGAGGTCGACGTGATCGGCTTCTGCCTGCCGGCCGACCAGAAGCTCGGGCCGGGTGACAAGTTCATCGCCAAGGAGCTCGCGGGGATCAAGAAGACCCCGAAGATCGCGATCGTCACCAAGACGGACCTGGTCGAGTCCAAGCAGCTCGCCGAGCAGCTGATCGCCATCCAGCAGCTGGGCGAGGAGCTGGGCATCCAGTGGGCGCAGATCGTCCCGGTCTCGGCCGTCGGCGACAAGCAGGTCTCCCTGCTGGCCGACCTGATCGCCCCGATGCTGCCGGAGAGCCCGCCGCTCTACCCCGAGGGCGACCTCACCGACGAGCCCGAGCAGGTCATGGTCGCCGAGCTGATCCGCGAGGCCGCCCTGGAGGGCGTCCGGGACGAGCTGCCGCACTCCATCGCCGTCGTGGTCGAGGAGATGCTGCCGCGCGAGGACCGGCCCAAGGACAAGCCGCTGCTGGACATCCACGCCAACGTCTACATCGAGCGCCCCAGCCAGAAGGGCATCATCATCGGCCCCAAGGGCGCCCGACTGAAGGAGGTCGGCATGAAGTCCCGCAAGCACATCGAGGCGCTCCTGGGCACGCCGGTCTACCTCGACCTGCACGTCAAGGTCGCCAAGGACTGGCAGCGCGACCCCAAGCAGCTGCGGAAGCTGGGCTTCTAGATCCAGCAGTTCCGTAGTTCCAGTAGATCTACCGGAACTACGCCCCTTCCTTGAGAACCGTGCGGATCAGTTCGCGCTGTTCCTCGGTGAGGTGCGGGTCGGCGAGGTGGACCGAGCGGCCGTCCACGTTGATCTCGTAGTGGAAGCCGTCCGGCACCCCCCTCGCCGGCATGTCCCGGCCCGGCGCGAGCGCGCGGTGGGCCAGGGCCTCCAGATGCGTGGCGTCGGGCCGGCCGCAGGTGTCCAGCTCGGCCCGGCGCTCGATGCCGGCGAAGCCGCCGGTACGGGTGATGACGATACGCATGCTGTCACCTCTACCCCCTCGGCGGCGGTCTACCGGCCGCTAGGCCGTGGGGACGCCCACCTGGCGCCATGCCTCCAGCACGGCCTTGACCGCGTCACCCTCGCCGTACAGGGTCCGGGCCGAGGCCACGGTCAGCCGGGCGAAGTCCGCGAACTGGGCGTCGTCCGCCAGCTCGCCCCCGGTCAGCGTGGCGTACCAGATCCTTCCGGCCCGCTCCCAGGCGTTGCCGCCGAGGGCGGTGGCCAGCAGGTAGAAGGCGTGGTTGGGGATGCCGGAATTGATGTGCACGCCGCCGTTGTCCCGGCTGGTGCGGACGTAGTCGTCCATGGTGGCGGGCTGTGGGTCCTTGCCGAGGACGTCGTCGTCGTAGGCGGTGCCGGGGGCCTTCATCGAGCGCAGGGCCGAGCCCTTGTCCACCCCCGGGCCCAGCAGGCCCGCCCCGATCAGCCAGTCCGCCTGGTCGGCGGACTGCCCGAGGGCGTACTGCTTGATCAGCGATCCGAAGACGTCCGCGAGGGATTCGTTCAGCGCGCCGGACTGGCCGTAGTACTCGAGATTCGCCGTGTGCTGGACCACGCCGTGGGTGAGTTCGTGGCCGATGACATCCACTGGAATGGTGAAGTCCAGAAAGACGTCGCCGTCGCCGTCTCCGAAGACCATCTGCTCGCCGTCCCAGAAGGCGTTGTTGTATTTCCGTCCGTAATGGACGGTGGCGTTCAGCGGCAGGCCCGCGTCGTCGATGGAATGCCGGCCGTAGACCTTCAGATAGAGATCGAAAGTGGCCCCGAGACCGGCGTGGGCCCGGTTGACGGTGGCGTCCTTGCTCGGCGCCTCGCCCTCGGCGTGCACCTTGGTGCCCGGCAGGGTCTCGTGGCAGCGGGCGTCGTAGATCGTGCGCCGGGGCGTGTCGGAGGGGGTGCCGGCCGAGGAGTCCGCGTAGACCCCGCGGAGGGCGGTGACGCGGCGGCGGGTGCGCAGGGAGCCGTCGTGCTCCAGGGTGCGGCGGGCGGGTTCGTAGAGCCGGGGGTCGTCGGTCTGGGCGAGGCGGTCGAGGACGTGCGGCGGAATGATGGTGCAGAAAACCGTCTTCTCTGACTTCTCTGATTCGGCCATGCGTGCAATCTGGCACCGGCCCCCGGCCTTGTCATTGGCCGATGCCGCGATTAACACAAACGAGTGGCGGGGTTCCTCTCCGGCTATCGCCGGGAGATGCCCCCATCCCGCATGCTGGAACGCCCCTACAGCCCCTTCGGAACCTCGCGTAGTCTGCTGTGCATCATGCGTGACGTGCTGCTTCTTCTTAGCTGCCGCGGCGAGGGCCTGTAGACATAGGCCGACCCCCTCCCCGCGGAGTTCGGCGTTGCGCAGACGCCTCGGAGAACAGACGTCGGCCGTATCCCGCGGATCACCGAGGAGCCCTCCGCAGATGTCCGAGTTCGCCCTGTCCGTCGGCCGCCCCACGCCCGTCACCGCCGCCACCGTCACCCAGCGGCCCTCCGGGATGCCGGTCCACAAGTACCGCCCCTACGAGGCCGTGGACATCGCCGGCCGCACCTGGCCGGACAACCGCATCACCGCCGCGCCCCGCTGGCTGTCGACCGACCTGCGCGACGGCAACCAGGCGCTGATCGACCCCATGTCGCCCGCCCGCAAGCGCGAGATGTTCGACCTGCTGGTCCGCATGGGCTACAAGGAGATCGAGGTCGGCTTCCCCTCGTCCGGGGCCACGGACTTCGAGTTCGTACGGTCGATCATCGAGGACGGCGCGATCCCCGAGGACGTGACGATCTCCGTCCTGACCCAGGCGCGCGAGGAGCTGATCGAGCGCACGGTCGAGTCGCTGCGCGGCGCCCACCGCGCCACGGTCCACCTCTACAACGCCACCGCCCCGGTCTTCCGGCGGGTCGTCTTCCGCGGCTCGCGGGAGCAGGTGAAGCAGATCGCGGTGGACGGCACCCGGCTGGTGATGGAGTACGCCGAGAAGATCCTCGGCGACGAGACCGTCTTCGGGTACCAGTACAGCCCGGAGATCTTCACCGACACCGAGCTGGACTTCGCCCTGGAGGTCTGCGAGGGCGTCATGGACGTCTGGCAGCCCGAGGCCGGCCGGGAGATCATCCTGAACCTGCCGGCGACCGTCGAGCGCTCGACCCCCTCCACCCACGCCGACCGCTTCGAGTGGATGTCGCGCAACCTGTCGCGGCGCGAGTTCGTCTGTCTGTCCGCCCACCCGCACAACGACCGGGGCACCGCCGTCGCCGCCGCCGAGCTGGCGGTCATGGCCGGCGCGGACCGCGTGGAGGGCTGCCTGTTCGGCCAGGGCGAGCGCACCGGCAACGTCGACCTGGTCACCCTGGGCATGAACCTCTTCTCCCAGGGCGTCGACCCGCAGATCGACTTCTCGCAGATCGACGAGGTCCGCCGCACCGCCGAGTACTGCAGCCAGATGGAGGTCCACCCGCGCCACCCCTACGCGGGCGACCTGGTCTACACCGCCTTCTCCGGCTCCCACCAGGACGCCATCAAGAAGGGCTTCGAGGCGATGGAGGCCGACGCGGCCGCCGCCGGGAAGACCGTGGACGACATCGAGTGGGCGGTCCCCTACCTGCCCATCGACCCCAAGGACGTCGGCCGTTCGTACGAGGCCGTCATCCGCGTCAACTCGCAGTCGGGCAAGGGCGGCATCGCCTACGTCCTGAAGAACGACCACAAGCTGGACCTGCCGCGCCGGATGCAGATCGAGTTCTCGAGGATCATCCAGAACAAGACCGACGCCGAGGGCGGCGAGGTCACCCCGCAGGAGATCTGGTCCGTCTTCCGGGACGAGTACCTGCCCACGGACGACAACCCCTGGGGCCGGATCACGCTGCGCTCCGCCCAGACCTCCACCACCAGCGAGGGCACGGACGCGCTGACCGTCGAGGCCTTCGTGGACGGGACGGAGACGGTCCTGACGGGTACGGGCAACGGCCCGATCTCCGCGTTCTTCGACGCGCTGGCCGACACCGGCGTCGACGCCCGCCTGCTGGACTACAGCGAGCACACCATGAGCGAGGGTGCCAGCGCTCAGGCGGCCTCGTACATCGAGTGCGTGATCGACGGCACGGTGCTGTGGGGCATCGGCATCGACCCCAACACCACCCGCGCCTCGATCAAGGCCGTCGTGTCGGCGGTGAACCGGGCGTACCGCGGCTGACGGGGGCGGTCCCCGGTCGTCAGACGGTCCGGCCGTCAACGTCGCGCCGCCGAAAGCACCGCATCCGGGTGGGATCGCCGGTGCTTTCGGCCGCGAGCCGCGTCCCCGTGTGTGACGGGGTACTGACGCAGCATCACGGATGTGGCTAACATCACGTCAACGCGGCGACGAGGCCGTGGCGTTATGGAGGTGCGCCGTGATGCACGCGCAAGGCCGACACAGCCCGGACCGGTGTGTGGTGGGCGTACGCACCGTATGGCGCACCGTCGGGGACGGCGAGTTCTTCTGCCCGGGCTGCGGCGGCGACCGCAACTACCACCGCCGCACGGGCCGCCGTCGCCTTGTCGCCTTCGGGGTGCCGCTGCTGCCGCGCGGGCCGGTGGGGCCCATCGTCGAATGCACGGCCTGCCGGGGCCGGTTCGCGATGGACGTCCTGGACCACCCGACCACGACCCGCTTCTCGGCGATGCTGCGCGACGCCGTGCACACCGTCGCCCTGGCGGTGCTGGCCGCGGGCGGCACGGAGGCCCGTACGGTCCGGCGCGCGGCGGTGGGCGCGGTGCGGGCGGCCGGCTTCGCCGACTGCAGCGAGGAGCAGCTCGTCACGCTGATCGAGGCGCTCGCCGCGGACACCGGGCGGCTGCCGGGGCGGTACGCGCCGCCGCCGGACGGCGCGAGCCGCGACGGCTTCGACCCGTGCGGCACGGCCCTGGCCATCGAGCTCCACGAGTCCCTGGAGCCCCTGGCGCCCCACCTGGCTCCGGCCGGGCGGGAGTCGATCCTGCTGCAGGGGGCCCGCATCGCCCTGGCGGACGGACCCTACCGCCCCGCCGAGCGCGAGGTGCTGGCGACGGTGGGGCGGGCGCTGCTGCTGTGTCCGGAGGACACCGACCGACTGCTGGCGGCGGCCCGTACTCCCTCGTAGCGGTCGCGTCGCAAGAGCGCGAATCGGGACGTGATCCCTACGGATCCGGTCAGGTGTCCCACGCGTTCGTCAAGAATCCGCATCGTTTCCCTGAGTAGCCGACGGTGTTCATCCAGAGTTTCCCTCGAGTTCGTGATCGTTCGATCGCACAGAGAGAGGGAGCGATGGAAACCGTGCGTCATCTCGCCGCGCATCTGGGGCTGGACCTGGTCGCCGTGGGCCTGCTGACCTTCGCGATCTACTACCCGCGGCACCGGCGGCGGGACCTGGTGCCCGCGTATCTCGCGCTGAACGTCGCGCTGTTCACGGTGGTCGCGGCCCTCGCCGAGGTGGGCGGCAACGGCGGCCTCGCGCTCGGCTTCGGTCTCTTCGGAGTCCTGTCGATCATCAGGCTCCGCTCGGACGCCGTCCAGCACGAGGAGGTCGCCTACTACTTCACCACCCTCGTCCTCGGCCTGGTCTGCGGGCTGCCCCACCTCGCCGTCGGCCTCGCCGCCGCGCTCAGCGCGATCCTGCTGCTGGTGGTCTACGGCGCCGACCACCCCCGGCTGTACGCGCGCTCGCGCCGCTCGGTGATCACCCTCGACACCGTGCACGCCGACCCGGCCGCCCTGCGCGCCGACCTCGCCCGGCGGCTCGGCGAGCCGCTGCACTGGACGGTCATGGAGATCGACTACGTCCGCGACCTGACCGTCGTCGACGTCCGTTACCGCGAGCCCGAGCCCGGCACCCCGCCACGGGCCGAGGCCGCCGGCCGGCCCGTCCGCCAGGCCACGGCCCCCTCCTGGGAGACGGTGTGAGCGCCCCGGCCCCCGCCCTCGCCGCCCCGGCGGCGGCGAGAGCCGTCGAGGAGGCCGCCGGGGCCGCCCGGCCGATCGGCCTGGAGGAGGTCACCGCGCGCGCCGAGCTGCTCACCCGCTTCGACCGCAGCTATCTCGTCCCCGCCGACACGTTCGTCCAGGTCGTCGCGCGCCTCACGGACCCGCACCGCCCCGGCGGCCCCTTCCGCGCCCTGACCATCGACGGCCACCGCGCCTTCGGCTACCACTCCGTCTACTACGACACCCCCGCCCTGCGCTCCTTCCACGACCACCGGCAGGGCCGCCGGCTGCGCTTCAAGATCCGCGAGCGCGTCTATCAGGAATCGGGGGAGCGGCAGTTCGAGATCAAGCTCAAGGGGCGGCGCGGCGACACCGTCAAGCACCGCCGGCCGCTGACCGGCGCGGACGCCCCGCTGGACGACCCCTGCCAGGCCTTCCTCGCCGCCACCCTGCGCGAGGCGTACGGCATAGAGGCCCCCGAGGCGCTCACCCCCTCCCTGAGCACCGACTACCGGCGGGCGACGTTCGTGGCCGACGGCGAGCGCGTCACCTGCGACGCCGGGCTGCTCTGCACCGACCTGCGCACCGGGCGGACCGTGCGCTGCGACGACGGCCTGGTGCTGGTGGAGACCAAGAGCGCGGGCCACCTGACGGAGACGGACCTGCTGCTGAACGACCACGGAGTGCGCCCCGCCGTCTTCACCAAGTACTGCGGCGCCTACGCCGCCCTGCGCCCCGCCCTGCCCGCCAACCGCTGGCGCCGCGCCGCCCACCGCGCCTTCCCGGACGGCGCCGGGCACCCCTGACCCGGGCGCCCCCGGGCCCCGACGCCCCTGGACCCGGGCGCCCGTCGCGTACGGGACAATGCATGCATGACTCTGTTCCGCGACGACGGCATCGTGCTGCGCACCCAGAAGCTGGGAGAGGCGGACAGGATCATCACCCTGCTCACGCGCGGCCACGGCCGGGTGCGGGCCGTGGCGCGCGGCGTGCGCCGGACCAAGTCGAAGTTCGGGGCCCGGCTCGAGCCGTTCTCCCACGTCGACGTGCAGTTCTTCGCACGCGGCGGCGGCGAGCTCGTCGGGCGCGGGCTGCCGCTGTGCACCCAGAGCGAGACCATCGCCCCCTACGGCGGTGCCATCGTCACCGACTACGCCCGCTACACCGCCGGCACCGCGATGCTCGAGACCGCCGAGCGCTTCACCGACCACGAGGGCGAGCCGGCGGTGCAGCAGTACCTCCTGCTGGTCGGGGCCCTGCGCACGCTGGCCTCAGGGGAGCACGCCCCGCACCTCGTCCTCGACGCCTTCCTGCTGCGCTCGCTCGCCGTCAACGGCTACGCGCCCAGCTTCGGCGCGTGCGCGAAGTGCGGAATGCCCGGACCCAACCGGTTCTTCTCCACGGCGGCCGGCGGCGTGGTGTGCGGGGAGTGCCGGGTGCCCGGATGCGTCGTACCCTCCTCGGAGTCGATCGAGCTCCTCGGCGCGCTGCTGACCGGGGACTGGGCGACGGCGGACGCCTGCGAGGCGCGCCACGTGCGCGAGGGCAGCGGCCTGGTGGCCGCGTATCTGCAGTGGCATCTGGAGCGGGGCCTCCGCTCGCTCCGGTACGTCGAGCAATAGCGAAACGAAAAGACAGGGATCAAGGAGAAGTGGCATCCATGGCACGACGCGGGATTCTGGGCCGTTCCCGACGCGAGTACCGCACCCCCGACGCGCACCCGTCGGGCGCCCGGCCGCCGAAGATCCCCGGTGAGCTGGTGCCCCGGCACGTGGCCATCGTCATGGACGGCAACGGCCGCTGGGCCAAGGAGCGCGGCCTGCCGCGCACCGAGGGCCACAAGGTCGGCGCCGAGCGCGTGCTGGACGTCCTGCAGGGCGCCATCGAGATGGGCGTCGGCAGCATCTCCCTCTACGCCTTCTCCACCGAGAACTGGAGGCGCTCGCCCGACGAGGTGCGCTTCCTGATGAACTTCAACCGCGACTTCATCCGCAAGACCCGCGACCAGCTCGACGCGCTCGGCATCCGGGTGCGCTGGGTCGGCCGGATGCCCAAGCTGTGGAAGTCGGTGGCCAAGGAGCTCCAGATCGCCCAGGAGCAGACCAAGGACAACGACAAGCTCACGCTGTACTTCTGCATGAACTACGGCGGCCGGGCGGAGATCGCGGACGCGGCGCAGGCGATGGCGGAGGACGTGAAGGCGGGCCGGCTCGACCCCTCGAAGGTCAGCGAGAAGACCCTCCAGAAGTACATGTACTACCCGGACATGCCGGACGTGGACCTCTTCCTGCGCCCCTCCGGCGAGCAGCGCACGTCCAACTACCTGATCTGGCAGAGCGCGTACGCCGAGATGGTCTTCCAGGACGTCCTGTGGCCCGACTTCGACCGCCGCGACCTGTGGCGGGCCTGCCTGGAGTACGCGCAGCGCGACCGCCGCTTCGGAGGCGCCATCCCCAACGCGGTCGAGGACGGGGAATCCACCACCGCGTGAGCGCGGGGCCGGCGCGGGATACGAGAACTGCCCCGGACGTCTCGGACGTCCGGGGCAGTTCTCGTATCAGGTCAGCTCTTGGCCTGCGCCGCCGCGCAGTCGCCGCATGTACCGAAGATCTCGATGGTGTGGGCCACGTCGACGAAGCCGTGTTCCTCCGCGATGGAGTCGGCCCACTTCTCGACGGCCGGGCCCTCGACCTCGACCGCCTTGCCGCACAGCCGGCACACCAGGTGGTGGTGGTGCCCGCTGGAGCAGCGGCGGTAGACGGCCTCGCCCTCGCTGGTGCGCAGCACGTCGACCTCGCCGGCGTCGGCGAGGGACTGCAGGGTGCGGTAGACCGTGGTCAGCCCGACCGAGGCGCCACGGTGTCTGAGCATGTCGTGGAGCTCCTGCGCGCTGCGGAACTCGTCCACCTCGTCGAGCGCGGCCGCGACCGCCGCCCGCTGCTTGGTGGCTCGCCCGCGTACCGGGGGTCCGGCGGTCGCCACAGTTGCCTCCTCAGGACGGCCAGAACATCGCACGTGTTGCCACGCCAATTGTGCCAGGCCCGGAGTGCGGGCCCGGCAGGCTCGTCAGACGCGGACGTCGTCGGCCGTCCCGGGGACGCCGGGGGCGACGGCGTCCTCGAGGGTGCAGCGCTCGGCCAGGGCCGCCCTGTCGGCCCGTTTCCTCGCCAGCGGGGCGGCCAGCAGGGTCAGGGCGATGAAGACGCCGATGGCCAGCAGCACGATCGTGGCGCCGGACGGCACGTCCACGTAGTAGGAGGTGACGGTGCCCGAAAGGGTCACCAGCACGCCGATGGCGACGGCGAGCGCGAAGGTGGTGGCGAAGCTGCGGGTGATCTGCTGGGAGGCCGCCACGGGAATCACCATCAGGGCGCTGACCAGCAGCAGGCCGACCACGCGCATGGCGACGGTGACGGTCACGGCGGCGGTGACGGCGACCAGCAGGTTCAGCAGCCGCACCGGCAGACCGGTGACGCGGGCGAACTCCTCGTCCTGGCAGATGGCGAACAGCTGCCTGCGCAGCCCGATCGTGGTGACGATGACGAACGCGGCGAGCAGGCAGATCGCCACGATGTCCTGCTCCGAGACCGTGGTGATGGACCCGAAGAGGTACGTGGTGAGGTTGGCGTTGGAGCCGTGCGGCGAGAGCGCCATCAGCATCACGCCGCCGGCCATGCCGCCGTAGAAGAGCATGGCGAGCGCGATGTCGCCGCGCGCCTTGCCGTACGAGCGGATGAGCTCCATGATCACCGCGCCCACCACGCAGACGGCCGTGGCCACCCACACGGGGCTGGTGTTGAGGAGGAAGCCCAGGCCGACGCCGGTGAGGGCGACGTGGCCGATGCCGTCTCCCATCAGCGCCTGGCGGCGCTGGACGAGGTAGACGCCGATGGCGGGGGCGGTGACGCCGACCAGGAGGGCGGCGAGCAGCGCCCGCTGCATGAAGGCGAGTTCGAGGATGTCCATCAGCTCAGCAGCCCTGTCCGGATCGGTTCCGCGGCCGGGTCGGCGTGCGGGTGTACATGGTCGTGGCCGGGCAGCGCGTGCTGACCCACGGCCTGGGGCGGGGGCCCGTCGTGGACGACGCAGCCGTCGCGGAGCACGACCGCGCGGTCGATGAGCGGCTCCAGCGGGCCGAGCTCGTGCAGGACCAGCAGGACCGTGGCGCCGCGGGCGACCTCCTCGCGCAGGGCGCTCGCGAGCACCTCCTGGCTGGCGAGGTCGACGCCGGCCATCGGCTCGTCCATGATCAGCAGCTCGGGCTCGACGGCCAGTGCGCGGGCGATGAGCACCCGCTGGTGCTGGCCGCCGGAGAGGGCGTCGACGGAGTCCTTGGCCCGGTCCGCCATGCCGACCAGCTCGAGGGCCTTGTGCACGGCCTCCCGGTCGGCCCTGCGGGACGGCCCCAGCTTCGTACGGGCCAGCCGCCCGGCCGAGACGACCTCGCGGACGGTGGCGGGCACGCCGCCGGCGGCGGTGGTGCGCTGCGGTACGTAGCCGACGCGCGACCACTGGCGGAAGCGGCGGCGCGGGGTGCCGAAGAGCTCGAGCTCGCCGCCGGTGAGCGGGACCTGTCCGACGATCGAGCGGACGGCCGTGGACTTGCCGGAGCCGTTGGCGCCGAGCAGCGCGACGACCTCGCCGCGTCGCACGGTCAGGTCGACGCCGCGGAGCACCGGGCGCGAGCCGAGCGTGGCGGTGGCGCCGCGCAGGGATATGACGGGCTGCTCCATGCTGATCTCCTCGTGGCTGGTCTCCTCGGATGCGCTCACTTGGTGCCGAGCGCCTTCTTCAGGGCGGTGAGGTTGGACTCCATGACGCCGAAGTAGTCGCGTCCCTTGGAATCGTCGGTGATGCCCTCGACGGGGTCGAGCACGTCGGTCCTGAGGCCGAGGTCCTTCGCCAGGGTACGGGCGGTCTTGGGGCTGGCGAGGGTCTCGAAGAAGACCGTGCCCACGTGGTGGTCCTTGACCAGGGCGTGGAGGTCCTTCATCCGGGCGGCGCTGGGCTCGGACTCCGGGTCGAGGCCGCCGATGGCCTCCTGGTCCAGGCCGTAGCGCTCGGCGAGGTAGCCGAAGGCGGCGTGGGTGGTGACGAAGACGCCCGAGGCGCGGTTCTTCAGGCCCTCGGTGTACTTCCTGTCCAGCGCGTGGAGCCGGTCGGCCAGGGCGGCGGCGTTCTTGTCGTAGTCGCGCGCGTGGTCGGGGTCGGCCGAGCCGAGGGTCTTGGCGACGCCCTTGGCGACCTCGGCGTACTTCAGCGGGTCGAGCCATATGTGGGGGTCGGCGCCGCCCTCCTCGTGGTGCTCGTGGCCCTCGTGGGCGCCTTCCTCCCCGTGGCCGTGCTCGTCGCCCTCGACGGCGGTGCCGTGCTCTTCGAGCCGGGTGAGCGAGGCAGCGTCGGCGACGTGCTTGTTTCCGGACTGATCGACGGCGGTGTCCACGGCGGGCTGGAGGCCCTTGAGGTAGACGATCGCCCCCGCGTCGGCGAGGGAGCCGGTCTGCCGGGGGGTGAGCTCCAGGTCGTGCGGCTCGACGCCGGGCTTGGTGAGGCCGGTGACGCTGACGTGCTCGCCGCCGATCTCCTTCGCCAGGAACTCCATCGGGTAGAACGACGCCACGACCTTCAGCTTCCCGTCCTCGGTCCGGCCGTCGGAGCTCACGGCGGAGCACGCGGAGAGGGTCACCAGGCCCAGCGTCGCGGCGAGGGCGACGGCGGCGGTGGTTATTCGACGGCGGGAGGAAGGAAAGGGGCGGATCGGACGTACGTTCATGACACTCATTTTCAACAAAAGTGGAAACGATTGTCAACAGCGGCCCGGGTCGTCCTGGTCTGGCTGGAAGGGTCAAGCCAAGGCCAGAGCCGATTTGATGAGAGGGGGTGCAGCGCCGGTAACCTGAACCATTCGCTGTTCGTCGTCGCAATGAAGAGAGCACCGTGGCCGCCGACAAGATCGACACCATCGTCAGCCTGAGCAAGCGCCGTGGCTTTGTTTTTCCGTGCAGTGAGATCTACGGCGGCCAGCGTGCCGCCTGGGATTACGGACCGCTCGGTGTGGAGCTCAAGGAGAACATCAAGCGCCAGTGGTGGCGCTACATGGTCACCTCGCGCGAGGACGTCGTCGGTATCGACTCGTCGGTGATCCTGGCCTCCGAGGTGTGGGTGGCCTCCGGCCACGTCGCCACCTTCTCAGACCCGCTGACCGAGTGCACCTCCTGCCACAAGCGCTACCGCGCGGACCACCTGGAGGAGGCGTACGAGGCCAAGCACAACAAGCTCCCCGAGAACGGCCTCGCGGACATCAACTGCCCCAACTGCGGCAACAAGGGTCAGTTCACCGAGCCCAAGCAGTTCTCCGGCCTGCTCTCGACGCACCTCGGCCCCACCCAGGACTCCGGCTCGGTCGCCTACCTGCGCCCCGAGACCGCCCAGGGCATCTTCACCAACTTCGCCCAGGTCCAGCAGACCTCGCGCCGGAAGCCGCCCTTCGGCATCGCCCAGATGGGCAAGTCCTTCCGCAACGAGATCACGCCCGGCAACTTCATCTTCCGCACGCGCGAGTTCGAGCAGATGGAGATGGAGTTCTTCGTCAAGCCGGGCGAGGACGAGTCGTGGCAGGAGTACTGGATGGAGCAGCGCTGGAACTGGTACACCGGTCTCGGCCTGCGCGAGGAGAACATGCGGTGGTACGAGCACCCCGCGGAGAAGCTCTCCCACTACTCCAAGCGCACCGCTGACATCGAGTACCGCTTCCAGTTCGGTGGCAACGAGTGGGGCGAGCTCGAGGGCGTCGCCAACCGCACCGACTACGACCTCAACGCCCACGCCAAGGCCTCCGGCCAGGACCTGTCGTTCTTCGACCAGGAAGCCGGCGAGCGCTGGACCCCGTACGTCATCGAGCCCGCCGCCGGTGTCGGCCGCACCATGCTCGCCTTCCTGCTCGACGCCTACGTCGAGGACGAGGCCCCCAACGCCAAGGGCAAGCTGGAGAAGCGCACCGTCCTGCGCCTCGACCCGCGCCTGTCCCCGGTCAAGGTCGCGGTCCTGCCGCTGTCCCGCAACCCGGAGCTGTCCCCGAAGGCCAAGGGTCTGGCCGCCGACCTGCGCCAGCACTGGAACATCGAGTTCGACGACGCCGGCGCCATCGGCCGCCGCTACCGTCGCCAGGACGAGATCGGCACGCCGTTCTGCGTCACCGTCGACTTCGACACCCTCGAGGACAACGCGGTCACCGTCCGCGAGCGCGACACCATGAAGCAGGAGCGCGTCTCGCTGGACCAGATCCAGTCCTACCTGGGCGCCCGTCTGCTGGGCTGCTGACGCGGCAGGCTGCTGCCACGGCACTCCACGGAGGCCCGGCACCCCTTCGGGGGCGCCGGGCCTCCGGCGTCGGGGGCACCGGGGAGCGGGGGTGGCACTGGCTTCACCCCCGGTCCGGTCATCACTGCCATCGACCCGCCTGACCTGCGCACATACCGTGTGACGCATGCGAAAGCCCCACCCTGTCCCGCTCCTGCGCCCCTTCGAGGGCGCGGGCCGCGCCACCGCCTTCCTCGCCGTCGGTGCGCTGATCCAGACCGCCGCACTCGTCGTCCTCGCCGTGCCGTGGCTGAACGGCGGCCCCACGAAGGCGCTGAGCTGCCTGGTGGCGGTGCTCGTGTGCCTCGCCGTGCTCGGGGCGGCGTCGCCGGTGCTGACCCGGATGCAGGCGGCGCGCTTCCACTCCCGGCTCGGGGTGGGGATACCGACGGCCGGTCGGCGCTGGTCGTGGCGGCAGGTGCGGTACCACCTGGTCTCCGGGCCGCTGATCGCCGCGGGTGGCGCCTGCGTGCTGACGCTGTGGGCGGCCTCCGCTGTGGCCGCCACCGTCTACGTGTGGGTCTGGGCCCTGCCGCCGGAGACCCGGCTGGCAGAGGCCGGCTACGCGGTGCAGGCCGGCTACCTCACCGCCGCCGGGCTCGCCGGGCTGTACGCGGCGGCCTGGCTCTCCGGGGCCCTCGTCCGGCTCGACACCCGTATCGCACCGGACCTGCTGGGGCCCAGCCCGGCCGACCGGCTGCGGCGCCGGGTGGAGGAGGTCACCGAGGCCCGGGCGGGCGTCGTGGACGCGGCGGACGCCGAACGCCGGCGCATCGAGCGCGACCTGCACGACGGCGCCCAGCAGCGGCTGGTGTCGCTGGCCGTGAACCTGGGGCTGGCCAAGGTCACGATGCCCGACCTGTCCGAGGACGCGCGCAAGGTGATCGACGAGGCGCACCGCGAGGCGAAGGAGGCCATCGCCGAGCTGCAGGACCTGGTGCGCGGGCTGCATCCGGCCGTCCTGGAGGACCGGGGCCTGGACGCCGCCCTGTCCGGGCTCGCGGAGCGGGCGCCGCTGCCCGTGCGGGTACGGGTGGACCTGGCGGAGCGGCCCGCCCCCGCGATCGAGGCCGTCGCCTACTTCGTCGTCTCCGAGGCGCTCGCCAACGTCGTCAAGCACGCGCGGGCGGCGGGGGCGGAGGTCCGGGTCGAACGCGTGGGCGGGATACTGATCGTCGTCGTCTCCGACGACGGCGTGGGCGGTGCCGATCCCTCGGGCGGCACGGGGCTGGCCGGGCTGGCCAAGCGGGTCGCGTCGGTCGACGGCACGTTCTCGATCAGCAGCCCCGCGGGGGGCCCGACCGTAGTGACTGTGGAGCTGCCGTGCGCGCCGTGATCGCCGAGGATTCCGTTCTGCTCCGGGTGGGCCTGGTGAGGGTCCTCCAGGCGGCCGGATTCGAGGTGGTGGCGGAGGCCGGCGACGCGGAGGCCCTGCTGGCGGCGGTCGAGCTGCACGAACCCGACCTCGCCGTGCTCGACGTGCGGATGCCGCCGGGCTACACCGACGAGGGCGTCCGGGCCGCGCTCACACTGCGCGCCCGGTGGCCCGACACGGCGGTGCTGCTGCTCTCGCAGTACGTGGAGGAGCGGTACGCCACCGACCTGCTGACCGGCGACACCGCCGGCTTCGGCTACCTCCTCAAGCAACGCGTCGCGGACGTCGAGGAGTTCATCGAGGCGCTGCGGCGCGTGGCGGCCGGCGGCACGGCGCTCGATCCGCAGGTCGTCGCGCAGCTGCTGACGCGGCGGCACAGCGACCCGCTGGACCGGCTGACGGCGCGTGAGCGGGAGGTGCTCGCGTCGATGGCCGAGGGCCGCTCCAACGCGGGCATCGCCGGGCACCTGGTCATCAGCGAGAGCGCGGTGGCCAAGCACATCAACAGCATTCTGGCGAAGCTCGACCTGCCGAAGGCCGAGGCCGACCACCGGCGGGTACTGGCGGTGCTGCGGTTCCTCGGCGTGAGCTGACGGGGCCCTTCTACGCGTCCAGCTCTACGCGTGCAGGCCGCGCAGGACCAGGTCGCACACCGCTTCGAACGCCGTCTCGATGCCCGGTCGCGACCACTCCGGTGCGTAGGCCGGGTCGTGGAAGCGATTGCTCGCGTCCCACACCGCGCGGGCGGCGGTCGTGGGCTCGACGGGCCGGAACTCGCCCTCGCTCACGCCGCCTTCGATGATCCGGGCGAGCTGCTCGATCATCGTTTCTATGTGCCGTTCGACGGTGGTGCTGTTCTCGCCGACCAGGACCATGTACATCGCGAACAGCTCCGGGTCGTCGCCCGCCTTGCGGCGCTTGGCCGCGAAGAGCGCCGTCAGCCACTCCCGCAGCCGTCCTTCGGCCGGGCCCCGCGCGTCGGCCAGGGCCGAGAGCGCGGTGTGCGACTGGGCGAGCCAGCGCTCGGTGACCGCCTCCCGCAGCGCGGCCTTGCTGCCGAAGTGGCGGTAGACGCTGCCGTGGCTGACGCCGAGCGCGCGGGCCACGTCGACCACGGTGGCCTTGGCGGGGCCGTAGCGGCGCAGCACGTCCTCGGTGGCTTCGAGGATTCGGTCCGGGGTCAGCGGCTCGGGGGGCATCGGGATGCGGCGTCCCTTCGGGGTGCGGTTGGCTTGTACGACCGTACCCGCGTCGTGGCGTGAGCGGTGGCCCGGGTCGTTCCCCGGCCGCGGGGCACCCCCCTTGTCCGTGCTCGCTGTCAGTGCTCGCTGTCCAGGTGGGCCATCTGCGAGGCCGGGTAGCGCTCGCCGGCCGCGGCGCCCACGGGGACGGCCTTCTCGATGGCGGCCAGGTCGTCGGCGCCGAGGGTGATGTCCAGGGCGCCGAGCGCCTCGGTGAGACGGTCGCGGCGGCGGGCGCCGACCAGGGGGACGATGTCCTCGCCGCGCGAGAGGACCCAGGCGATGGCGGTCTGGGCGACGCTGGCGCCCTTGGCCTCGGCGACCTCGCGCAGCGCGTCGACCAGGTCGAGGTTGCGCTGGAGGTTCTCGCCCTGGAAGCGCGGGCTCATGCCGCGGAAGTCGTTGGCCGCGAGCTGCCGGTCGCGGGCGAAGTGGCCGCTGATCAGGCCGCGCGAGAGCACGCCGTAGGCCGTGACGCCGATGCCCAGCTCGCGGCAGGTGGGCAGGATCGCCTCCTCGATGCCGCGCGAGATCAGGGAGTACTCGATCTGGAGGTCGGAGATCGGGGCGACGGACGCGGCCCGGCGGATGGTGTCCGCGCCGACCTCCGACAGGCCGATGTGGCGGACGTGCCCGGCCTCGACCAGCTCGGCGATCGCGCCGACGGTCTCCTCGACCGGGACGTCCGGGTCGATGCGGGCGATGCGGTAGACGTCGATGTGGTCGACGCCCAGGCGCTGCAGGGAGTAGGCGGCGAAGTTCCGCACGGCGGCGGGGCGGCCGTCGTAGCCCGACCAGCCGCCGTCGGGGTCGCGCAGGGCGCCGAACTTGACGCTGGTGAGGGCCTTCTCGCGGTGGGCGGGCGAGGCGGAGCGCAGGGCCTCGCCGATGAGCAGTTCGTTGTGACCCATGCCGTAGAAGTCGCCGGTGTCCAGCAGGGTGACGCCGGCGTCGAGGGCGGCGTGGATGGTCGCGATCGACTCGGCGCGGTCGGCGTCGCCGTAGAGGGCGGACATGCCCATGCAGCCGAGGCCGAGGGCGGAGACCTGGGGGCCGGTGGTGCCCAGAGTGCGGTGCAGCACGGGGAACTCCTGGAGTGGGGTGGGAGGCCTCCCGGCGGTGGGTCCGGGAGGTCGGTACACCAGAAGCGTGACACATGGACTGACAGATTTCAATATCTGTCAGTCCATGTTTGTTCCGGCCTCGGGATCCGGGGCCGACCCCACCGGGACCGGCGCCCCTCACCCCCGGGTCAGCGCAGCGACCTCGGCAGTCGCAGGCTCAGCAGCACCGTCGCGATCACCACCAGCAGCTGCGCCCCGAACGTGATCAGCAGCGCCTCCCGCATGCCGGCGGACGGTGCCAGTGACAGGAACAGCGAGCCCATCGTCGCCACGCCCAGCGCCATGAACGCCTGCTGCGTCGTCACCATCACCCCGCTGCCCACGCCCGCCCGGTCCACCGGGATCTCGCTCAGCACGATCCGCAGCGTCGGCGGGATCAGCAGCCCCTGCCCCAGTCCCTGGACCGCCAGGCCCGGCCCCGGACCGGCCGCGCCCAGCCCGTCCCAGCCGAACCAGAACGTGGCGAGCACCGTCGTGAGCCCCGTCAGCTGGATCAGGGCGCCCGCCGTCACCACCCGCCGCCCGTACCGGGCCGCCAGCCGCGGCCCCGCCATCGAGCCCGCCAGGTACGCGGCGCACATCGGCAGCAGCGCCAGCCCCGCCGCCATCGGCCCCAGCCGCAGCCCCTCCTGCAGCACCACCGCCAGGACGAACATGAAGCCGCCCCAGCCGACCGAGAAGGGGGCGATCACCGCCAGCCCGCTGCGCACCGAGTGCATCCGCAGCAGCGACGGCGGCACCAGCGGCGTACGCCCGGCCCGCTCCTCGCGCCGCTCCACCACCACGAGCGCCGCCGTCGCGAGG
Organism: Streptomyces sp. C36; assembly: GCF_040932295.1. Classification (NCBI taxonomy): domain Bacteria; kingdom Bacillati; phylum Actinomycetota; class Actinomycetes; order Kitasatosporales; family Streptomycetaceae; genus Streptomyces; species Streptomyces sp. C36. The sequence continues at coordinate 392,313 of NZ_JBFQGI010000002.1, forward strand.
GGGAACACCCCCAGCAGCACCCACGACCACAGCGGCCAGCCCGCCGACCGCCCCTCCGTCAGCGGCACCAGCAGCGACACCAGGCTCAGCGTCAGCAGCAGCGTGCCCCGCACGTCCACCCGCGCCGGGTTCGCCGACCGGGTCTCGGGCACCGAGCGCAGCGCCAGCAGCAGCGCGGCCGCCGCGACCGGCGCGTTGATCAGGAAGATCGACCGCCAGCCGGTCCCGGCCAGGTCCACCGAGACCAGCACCCCGCCGAGCACCTGCCCGACCGCGCTCGCCACCCCGGCCGTACCGCTGTACAGGCTCATCGCCCTGGTCCGCCGCTCCCCGCTGGTGGTGGCCTGGATCGTCGCCAGCACCTGCGGCAGCATCAGCGCCGCCGCCGCGCCCTGCGCGATGCGGGCGGCCACCAGCGACCACGCGTCCGGCGCCAGGCCGCAGGCCACGGACGTCACCCCGAACGCGGCCGTGCCCCACACGAACAGCCGTCGCCGGCCCACCATGTCGCCCAGCCGCCCGCCCAGTACGAGCAGCACCGCGTAGGCGACGCCGTAGCCGCCGACCACCATCTCCAGCAGCGCGGGACCGGCGTCCAGGTCGTCGTCGATGGTCGGCAGGGCGACGTTGACGATGAAGAAGTCGAGGAACGGCAGCGCGGCACCGATGAGCACGGTGAACAGGCCCGCGCGGCCGATCGCGGGGGACGTGGGGGAGTGGGAGGGATCCGCAGGACGGGCGGGACGAGGGGCCGGGACGGGCGCCCCGGCGGGGGAGGGAGGCGGTAGGGGGACAGGACGGGGTATGCGGATGTCGTTCACGGGACACGACGATGGCAGCGCCGCGAGACGGGTACCAGAGTGCCCTTATCCTGGTACCCGTACTACCTGGCAACTGGATCAGCGGTACCGCACCCTGGAGCACATGACCACGATGGTGATCGAAAGCAGGGCGGCCGCCTACGCCGCCGCCCGGCCCGACGAGGTACGGCGCCACGAACTGGCGGCCTTCCTGCGCAGCCGCCGCGAACGCATCAGCCCCGAACGGGCCGGCCTGCCGCGCGGGCCCCGCCGCCGCACCCCCGGACTGCGCCGCGAGGAGGTCGCCCAGCTGGCCGCCGTGGGCGTCACCTGGTACACGTGGCTCGAGCAGGCCCGCGACATCCAGGTCTCCGCACAGGTCCTGGACGCTGTCGCCCGCGCCCTGATGCTCGACCGCGCCGAGCGCGCCCACCTCTTCGCCCTGGCGGGCTCCGCCGACCCGCGGGCGGGTGCCGAGTGCGGGACCATCACCACCGGGATGCGCCTGATGCTGGAGCGGCTGGAGCCCTTCCCCGCCTGCCTGCAGAACGCCCGCTACGACATCCTGGCCTACAACCGCGCCTACGGGCGGCTGCTGTGCGACCTCGACGAGGTCCCGCCCGAGGACCGCAACTGCCTGTGGCTGTACTTCACCCACCCCGCCTGGCGGACCGGCACGGCCGACTGGGAGGAGGCCACCCGCGCCATGGCCGCCAAATTCCGGGCCGCGATGGCCGACCACCTCGCCGAGCCCGCCTGGAAGTGCCTCCTGAAGCGCCTGCAGGACGCCTCGCCGGAGTTCCGGCGGATCTGGGAGCGGCACGAGGTGGTCCAGCCCACCGCCCACCGCACGCGCGTCCTGCTCCAGCCGCAGGTCGGCACGCTGCGCCTGGACTACACCAGCCTGTGGACCGGCCCCACACCCGGCGCCCGGGTGCTGACCTTCACCCCGGCCGACGAGGAGACCCACGAGCGGCTGCTGAGGCTGGGCGAGCTGACGTCGGTCATGGCCTGAGGAGAGCCACGGCCTGAGGAGAGCCACGGCCTGAGGAGAGCCACGGCCTGAGAAGAGCCACGGCCTGAGGAGAGTCATGGCCTGACGGGGGAGGACGGGACCTTCGGCGGATCGTCCGTTCGCCCGGATGAGGGACAATTAACGGTCCGCCCAACCGTCCGCATGACTTCGAGGAAGCTCCCTCCATGACGCTCCAGATCGGTCCGCACCCGGTGCAGCCGCCGGTGGTCCTGGCCCCGATGGCGGGGATCACCAACGCTCCCTTCCGCACGCTGTGCCGTGAGTTCTCCGGTGGCAAGGGGCTCTTCGTCAGCGAGATGATCACCACCCGGGCGCTCGTCGAGCGGGACGCCAAGACGATGCGGCTGATCCACTTCGACGGGACCGAGAAGCCGCGCTCCATCCAGCTCTACGGCGTCGACCCGGTGACCGTCGGCAAGGCCGTCCGCATGATCGTGGACGAGGACCTGGCCGACCACGTCGACCTCAACTTCGGCTGCCCCGTCCCCAAGGTCACCCGCAAGGGCGGCGGCTCCGCCCTGCCGTACAAGCGCAACCTCCTGCGCTCGATCCTGCGCGAGGCCGTCGGCAACGCCGGCGACCTGCCGGTGACCATGAAGATGCGCAAGGGCATCGACGACGAGCACATGACCTACCTCGACGCCGGCCGGATCGCCGTCGAGGAGGGCGTCACCGCCATCGCCCTGCACGGCCGCACGGCCGCCCAGCACTACAGCGGCACCGCCGACTGGGAGGCCATCGCCCGCCTGAAGGAGGCGGTGCCCGAGATCCCGGTCCTGGGCAACGGCGACATCTGGTCCGCCGACGACGCCGTCCGCATGATGCGCGAGACGGGCTGCGACGGCGTCGTGGTCGGTCGCGGCTGCCTGGGCCGGCCCTGGCTCTTCCGCGACCTGGTCGCCGCCCTCGGGGACGGCGACCAGGCGGCGCCCACCGCGCCGACCCTGCGCGAGGTGGCGGGCGTGATGCTGCGCCACGCCGAGCTGCTGGGGCAGTGGCTCGAGAACGAGCAGCGCGGCGTCATCGACTTCCGCAAGCACGTCGCCTGGTACACCAAGGGCTTCTCCGTCGGCTCGGAGCTCCGTAAGAAGCTGGCGATCGCCTCATCTCTGGACGAACTGGACGCTCTTTTGAGCGAGCTCGACCTGGATCAGGCCTGGCCGACGGGTGCCGACGGCCCCCGCGGCCGTACGTCCGGCCGCGACCGGGTGGTGCTTCCGGACGGATGGCTGAACGACCCGTACGACTGCGCCGTCGTGGGTGCGGACGCCGAACTCGATACTTCGGGCGGGTGAAACGCCGTCGAACACGGCGTGATTCTCGCCACCTCTGATAGGGGTCTCGCTCAGATGAGCGCCTGAATCGGGGGTGCACCTTTCCAAGGGGTGGCACTGCGTGCCACCCCTTTTGGTTTCAACCTTTGATGGCAGAGGGTGGAGTTTTTCGACGGGCCGTGATCGGGCGATTATTTTCGGTCATGTTGAGTTCAAGGCCTGAAGGAAGGGGGGTGAGACCTCATTTGAGCGCGCAACTTTCGATCTGCTGGCGGACGGGTGGTTGCGCCCCCAAGTTGGCGGAGTAGACCTCCTCAGATGCCTTCGATCTGGGTACGCTCCCCGCCGTCAGGGCAGTCCTCCCCCCTCAGCGTCCCGGGAGGCCCGAGTGAGGAGTCGATTCCCGTGCCGGTATCCGAAGATCGCCAGAAGTTCGTCTACGACTTCACCGAGGGCAACAAGGACCTCAAGGACCTGCTCGGCGGTAAGGGCGCCAACCTCGCCGAGATGACCAACCTCGGACTGCCCGTGCCTCCCGGCTTCACCATCACCACCGAGGCCTGCAAGGTCTACCTCGAGGGCGGCACGGAGCCGTCGTCGATGCGCGACGAGGTCACCGCCCACCTCGAGGCCCTCGAGCGGCACATGGGCAAGAAGCTCGGCCAGGCCGACGACCCGCTGCTCGTCTCGGTGCGCTCGGGCGCCAAGTTCTCCATGCCCGGCATGATGGACACCGTCCTGAACATCGGCCTGTCCGACGAGTCCGTGACCGGCCTCGCGGCCCAGGCCGGCGACGAGCGGTTCGCCTGGGACTCCTACCGCCGCCTCATCCAGATGTTCGGCAGGACCGTGCTGGGCGTCGACGGCGACCTCTTCGAGGAGGCGCTGGAGGAGGCCAAGCGGGCCAAGGGCGTCACCACCGACGTCGACCTCGACGCCGGCGACCTCAAGCACCTGGTGGAGGAGTTCAAGGCCATCGTCTCCAAGGAGACCGGCCGCGACTTCCCGCAGGCCCCCCGCGAGCAGATGGACCTCGCCATAAGGGCGGTCTTCGACTCCTGGAACGGCGACCGCGCCAAGCTCTACCGCCGCCAGGAGCGCATCCCCGGCGACCTCGGCACGGCCGTCAACATCTGCTCGATGGTCTTCGGCAACCTCGGCCCCGACTCCGGCACCGGCGTCGCCTTCACCCGCGACCCCGCCAGCGGCCACCAGGGCGTCTACGGCGACTACCTGCAGAACGCGCAGGGCGAGGACGTCGTCGCCGGCATCCGCAACACCATGCAGCTCGCCGAGCTCGAGCAGCTCGACAAGGCCTCGTACGACCAGCTGATGCAGATCATGGAGACGCTGGAGACGCACTACAAGGACCTGTGCGACATCGAGTTCACCATCGAGCGCGGCAAGCTGTGGATGCTGCAGACCCGCGTGGGCAAGCGCACCGCCGGCGCCGCGTTCCGCATCGCCACCCAGCTGGTGGACCAGGGCCTGATCGACGAGGCCGAGGCGCTGCAGCGCGTCACCGGCGCCCAGCTCGCCCAGCTGATGTTCCCGCGCTTCGACGAGAAGGCGCAGACGGAGCTGCTGGGCCGGGGCATCGCCGCCTCGCCGGGCGCCGCGGTCGGCAAGGCCGTCTTCGACTCGTACACCGCGGTGAAGTGGTCGCGCTCGGGCGAGAAGGTCATCCTGATCCGCCGCGAGACCAACCCCGACGACCTCGACGGCATGATCGCCTCCGAGGGCATCCTGACCTCGCGCGGCGGCAAGACCTCGCACGCGGCCGTCGTCGCGCGCGGCATGGGCAAGACCTGTGTCTGCGGCGCCGAGGAGCTGGAGGTCGACACCAAGCAGCGCCGGATGACCGCCCCCGGCGGCGTGGTCATCCAGGAGGGCGACGTCGTCTCCATCGACGGCTCCACCGGCAAGGTCTACCTGGGCGAGGTCCCGGTCGTGCCGTCCCCGGTCGTGGAGTACTTCGAGGGCCGCATGCACGCCGGCGCCGACGACGCGGACGAGCTGGTCCAGGCCGTGCACCGGATGATGGCCTACGCCGACCGCACCCGCCGTCTGCGCGTGCGGGCCAACGCCGACAACGCCGAGGACGCCGCGCGCGCCCGCCGCTTCGGCGCCCAGGGCATCGGCCTGTGCCGCACCGAGCACATGTTCCTCGGTGAGCGGCGCGAGATGGTCGAGCGCCTGATCCTGGCCGACACCGACGCCGAGCGCGAGGAGGCACTCGGTGCCCTTCTCCCGCTGCAGAAGGCCGACTTCGTCGAGCTGTTCGAGGCCATGGACGGGCTGCCGGTCACGGTCCGCCTCCTCGACCCGCCGCTGCACGAGTTCCTGCCCGACATCACCGAGCTGTCGGTCCGGGTCGCGCTGGCCGAGGCCCGCGAGGACGCCAACGAGAACGACCTGCGACTGCTGCAGGCCGTGCACAAGCTGCACGAGCAGAACCCGATGCTGGGCCTGCGCGGCGTGCGTCTGGGCCTGGTCATCCCCGGCCTGTTCGCCATGCAGGTGCGGGCGATCGCCGAGGCCGCGGCCGAGCGGATCGGCCGCCAGGGCGACCCGCGCGCGGAGATCATGATCCCGCTGGTGGGCACCGTCCAGGAGCTGGAGATCGTCCGCGAGGAGGCCGAGCGCGTCATCGCCGACGTCGAGGCCGCCAGCGGCACCGACCTCACGCTGCCGCTCGGCACGATGATCGAGCTGCCGCGCGCCGCCCTGACGGCGGACCAGATCGCCGAGGCCGCCGAGTTCTTCTCGTTCGGTACGAACGACCTGACCCAGACCGTGTGGGGCTTCTCCCGCGACGACGTCGAGGCCAGCTTCTTCACCGCGTACCTGGAGAAGGGCATCTTCGGGGTCAGCCCGTTCGAGACCATCGACCGGGACGGCGTGGGCTCGCTGGTCCGCGCGGCCGCCAAGGCCGGCCGGGCCACCCGCCCCGACCTCAAGCTCGGCGTGTGCGGCGAGCACGGCGGCGACCCGGAGTCGGTGCACTTCTTCCACGAGGTGGGCCTGGACTACGTCTCCTGCTCGCCCTTCCGCATCCCGGTCGCCCGCCTGGAGGCGGGCCGCGCGGCGGCTCTGAACGGCTCGTCGAGCGACAGCCGCTGAGCCGGGACCAAGCTCCGGAGCCGTATGGGATGACCTCGACCCTCAGACCCTGACGGCTCCGGCAGGAGAGGAGGGACGGCGTCCGCGCGGACGCCGTCCCTTCCTCGTTCCGGAACCCGAGATCGTTAACCTGCCCGTAACCTGATGGGCATGGCGAAGGGGCGGCGCCCGTGCGGGAGCGCCGCCCCTCTTTACTCCCCCACCGGGAGTTGTTGCCGCCCGCATCGGCTCGGGCGGCAACTCGCATACCCAGCGGCCGCTTTTTCGCTCGCCACCCCCCACGGGAACGAGCGGGGCGGCCCTGAGTGCGTGAATAGCATTTCGCTTCTGCGATGTTCGCCGCGAGTCCTTTCAACTGTGGCCAAAAGGGCGTGGTAACAGCTCGTATCGGTGTGCATACTCAGTGAGCGGGGGGTGGTCGCGGATGTCTCATGTGGGGGTTTGGTGCTGCGTGTCCATTTCACTGGACTCGATCTGGCCCGGTTGCGCCTGGCCGGAGACCCGGACGTGCTCTGGGAAACCGTATTGAGCCTGCACCGGCTTCGGGACAAACAAGGCGAGTCGATCTTCGGGGATTGGCGGTCGGAAACCCGGGCTCGGTTGAATGGTGAAACGCGGCTACTGGCGCCGCTGGTTCCGTCCCGTGGATATTTCCCGGACTTCCTGACACCGCCCGAAGGGTTAGACGGACTGGAGTCCGGCATAGCGGCGCTGCGGGCCACCCCGGCCGACCGGGTGCACGACGAACTGAGCCGACTGCCCACCGTCCGGACCCTGCCGGCTTGGATACGATCGCTGGCCGACGGCGACGCCCGGGCGTTCGGGAAGCTGATCAGCGCCCTCCACACCTATCACCAGGCCGCCATCGCCCCGTACTGGGACCACATCCAGGCACAGATCGAGGCGGACCGCGCCGTGCGCGGCCGGGCGCTGCTGGACGGCGGGGCGGACGCGCTGCTGTCCTCGCTGCCGCCCACCATGCGCTGGCGGGCCCCGGTGCTGGAGGTCGACTACCCCGTGGACCGCGACATGTACCTCGGCGGCCGCGGACTGCTGCTCCTGCCCTCGTTCTTCTGCCGGCGCACGCCCGTGACCCTGCAGAACACCGAGCTGACGCCCGTCCTGGTCTACCCCGCGCGGGCCATGTCCGAGACGGCGCCCGCCGTCCCGGCCGCCCCGCGCTCGCTGGGCAAGCTCGTCGGGCACACCCGCTCGGCGGTCCTGGGCTCCATCGGCGGCGGCTGCACCACCAGCGAACTCGCCCGCAGGGTCGGGGTGTCGGCCGCCTCGGCCAGCCAGCACGCGGGCGTGCTGCGCGAGGCCGGGCTGGTGCTGACCCTGCGCAACGGCAGCGCGGTGATGCACACCCTCACGCCGCTGGGCGCGGCGCTGCTGCGCGGCGGGCACCGCGGTCCGCAGTCGCGGGGCAGGGTCCCGTCGTCGATGCCGGAGCGCTCGACGCCCGCCACGATGTAGCGCCGGGCCCGCTCAGGCCCCGATCCGGAACCGGAGCCGACAGATCACCGCGTCGGTGTCCCGCCGCACGGCGTGGGCGACGACCGCGCCCCGCTGGTTCTGCAGCAGCCGCTGCCAGAGGCGGGCGGGCTCCACCTCGGGGATGAGCACGGTCACCCTGGTGTCGGGATGCCGGCCGGACAGCTCGCGGACCAGCTCCACGATCGGGCGGCCCAGGGAGCGCGTGGGCGCGGGCAGCTCGACCAGGTCGACGCCGGGGCGCCACAGCTCCCAGTCGCGGCGCAGCGACTCCGCCGCGCGCCGGCCCTCCGCGTCGGGGTGGGTGACGGTCACCGCCAGCACCTCGTCGCCGAGCGAGACGGCGGCCGTCAGTGCCTTGCTGGTCAGCCGGGACAGCGAGGAGACCGGGACGACCACCAGGGAGCGGCAGCGGCGCGGGGCCTCGGGCACCCGGCCCAGCTCCAGGCGCTCGCCGATCCGCCCGTACGCCCGGTGGACGGCCTCGAAGACCGCCACCAGCAGCGGCAGCGCGACCACGATCAGCCAGGCGCCCTCGGTGAACTTCGTCGCGGTGACCACGACGGCCGAGACGCCGGTGAGGACCGCCCCGAAGCCGTTGAGCAGGGCCTTGCCCCGCCGGCCGGCCGACCGGTCCTGCCGCCAGTGCCGGACCATGCCGACCTGGCAGAGGGTGAAGCCGACGAACACCCCGATGGCGAAGAGCGGTACGAGGGTGTTGACGTCGCCGCCGGAGAAGACGAGCAGCAGCGCGGAGACGGCGGCCAGGGCCAGCACGCCGTGCCGGTGGACCTGGCGGTCGGCCTTGAGGCCGAAGACGTGCGGCAGGTAGTTGTCGCGGGCCAGCAGGCCCATGAGGACCGGCAGACCGCCGAAGGAGGTGTTGGCGGCGAGCGCGAGCAGGACCACGGTCGCGAACTGCACGACGTAGAACGCCCCGTTGTGGCCGAGCGAGGCGTCGGCGAGCTGGGCGAGGACGGTGACACCCTCGACCGGCTGCAGGTGGAAGCGGCCGATGAGCACGGACAGGCCGATCAGCATGACGCCCAGCAGCGCTCCCAGCGCGACCTCCGTGCGCTGGGCCCGGCGGGTGGCCGGGGCGCGGAAGGCCGGCACGGCGTTGGCGACGGCCTCGACGCCGGTGAGGGCCGAGCAGCCGGCGGCGAAGGCCTTGAGCAGGAGCAGCGCGCCGACGGCGGTGGCGTCGCCGGACAGCGCGGACGCGTGGCCGGCGGCCGCCTCGGTGCTCGCGGGGGCGTCCCGCAGCAGGCCGGCCACGATCACCGTCAGGATCGAGCCGACGAAGACGACGGTGGGCAGCAGGAACGCCCGGGCGGAGTCCACGATGCCGCGCAGGTTCACGCCGGTGACCAGGGCCAGCACGCCCAGGCAGATCCACAGCCGGTGCTCGTGGAGGGAGGGGAAGGCGGAGGTGAGGGCGGCGACGCCGGCGGTGACGGAGACGGCCACGTTGAGCACGTAGTCCAGGACCAGGGAGGCCGCGGTGACCAGGCCGGTGCGCCGGCCCAGGTGCCGCTTGGCGACCGCGTACGAGCCGCCGCCGTCCGGGAAGGCCGCGATGACCTGCCGGTAGGAGGCGACGAGGACGGCCAGCAGGGCGGCGATCGCGAGCGTGACCGGCAGGGTGAAGCCGAGGCCGTGCGCCCCGGCCGCGGCCAGCACGAGGACGATCGCCTCGGGCCCGTACGCCACCGACGCCATCGCGTCGAGCGACAGGGCCGCCAGGCCCTGGGTGGCGGTGAGCCGGTGCCGGTCCTCGGCGGAGGGCCGCGCGGCGCCGGTATCGGGCGGCTCTTCCCCGGCGCTCGCCGCGTGCTCCGAATTGGCCAGCATGGACATCTTTTGTCGTACCTCCGTTGAGTCGGAGGCTCAGCGTGCGCCCGCGCCGGCGGGAGCGTGTCGTTCCTTGGCGGCGTCTTGGCGGTTTTCGGCTGATCTCATACGGGGTCTTAACGCTCTTGAACGCTTCCGGCGGAGGGCGCGTCAGTACGGCGCAAGGATTGGCCAAAACCACGTCAGCGGGCCGTCAACGCAACCGACTTCGGGCGGAGGACGGCCCTAGCGTCAGCGGTATGGGACGGCGACCGACATTACGGACGCGTGCGCGCGTGCGCGAGGGACGCGAGGGATACGGCCGGGGTCCGGGGGAGCGGGCGCCGGCCCGGGGCGTGCTCGCGTGGGACCGCACCTGGCGGCGCGAGGCACGCTCGGCCTGGCGGTGCGGGCTGGCCCTCGGTGGCGTGCTCCTCCTCGCCGACCTGGCCCGGGGCAGCCTCGACGCGGCCCGCGGCATCTGCTGGGCGGCGATCGGCGCCGCGCTCGTCGCCGTGCTCAGGCCCGTGCGGGTCACGGCCGGCGCCGACTGGCTGGCCGCCCGCGGCCTCCTGCGCGAGCACCGCGTCCGTACCGACCTGCTCACCCAGGTGCGGCGGGCGGACGGCATCGCCCCCCGCCTCGTCCTGCGCGACGTCGGCGGCAACCGCGTGGAGCTCGACCCCGGCGTCCTCGCCGCGAATCCCCTGCTCTGGCACCACCTCGAGACGGGTGCGCGCCGCGCCCGCGAGAGGGGGCTGCTGCGGGAGGGCGCGGTGGCGATGGCCGCGCTGGCCGAGCGCATCGACGGCGAAGGGGCGCGCGCGGTGCTGCGGGCGTCGGGCCTGGAGCCGGGCGAGAGGCCGGCCCGGGGCTAGGGCGTGCCGATGGGTCGGACACGCCCTAGTACGTCACGCCCGTCATCCGCTCCGACGCCGCCCACAGACCCGCGGCCGCCCGGTCGTCGCGCGTCCAGGAGGCGCGCGGCGAGGGGGCGGGGGAGCCGCGCCAGAAGGGGATGCGGGGCCCGAAGAAGTCGTCCTGCCGGACCCCCGGCGCCGTGGCGGCGTAGAGCGAGGGCAGGGCGCCGTCCTCCGCGCTCTGTGCGACGAGCCGGTTGAGCAGCTCCGCCGCCCGCTCGGACCACGGCCGCTCCGCCATGCGCGGCCCGGCCGTCTGCAGGTTGGTGGCCGCGTAGCCGGGGTGCGCGGCCAGGGAGACGACGTGCGAGCCCTCGGCGGTCAGGCGCCGGGCCAGCTCGTGGGTGAAGAGGAGGTTGGCGCTCTTGGAGCGGCCGTAGGCGGTCCAGCGCCGGTAGCGGTGGTCCATCTGCACATCCCGGGGGTCGACCGTGCCCAGGTAGTGCAGCCCGCTGGAGACCGTCACCACCCGTGCCCCGGGCCCGGCCTCGCGCAGCCTGGGCAGCAGCAGGCCGGTCAGCGCGAAGTGCCCCAGGTGGTTGGTGCCCAGCTGCATCTCGAAGCCGTCGATCGTCCTGCGGTGCGGCAGCGCCATCACCCCGGCGTTGTTGACCAGCAGGTCCAGCCGGTCCTCCTTCAGGCCGGCGGCGAAGGCCCGTACCGACGACAGGTCCGCGAGGTCCAGCTCGGCCAGTCGCACGTCCGCTCCGGGCACCTGGGCCCGCATCAGCTCCTCCGCGGCCTCGCCGCGCGTGGCGTCGCGGCAGGCGAGCACCACCCGCGCCCCGCGCCGGGCGAGCTCCCTGGCGGTGACGAACCCGATCCCGCTGTTCGCCCCGGTCACCACGGCGGTACGGCCGCTCTGATCGGGGATGTCGCTCGCGTTCCAGCCGTTCATGTCCGCTGTGCTCCTCGCCACGAGTGGGTCGCCGTCCCTCGCGCCCCAGGCTATGGGGCCCCAGGCCACGAGAATATGTTCGAGCGGCCTGCCGGGGGGCGTTGGTAGCGTCGCGGCATGTCGCGTACTGATGAAGTATCCGGATCGACGAGCGGCCCGCGGGTGCCGGTCACACCCGAGGACATCGAGGACGTGGTGCGGCAGGCCGTTGCCGTGCTGCGCCAGGCCCCGCCGGAGAAGTGGGCGGAGAAGGCCGGCTCGCTGGAGTGGGACTGCTGGGAGACGGTCGAGCACGTGGCGGACGACCTGTTCTGCTACGCCACCCAACTCGCGCCGCGCAGCGGACCCGTGGACGGGTACGTGCCGTTCCTGATGACCCGGCAGCGGGAGGGCGGCCCGAAGGAGACCCTGCACGCCGAGCGGGACGCGGGCGTGGAGGGGCTGGTGCAGGTGCTGGAGGCGAGCGCCGGGCTGCTGGTGGCCATGGTGCGGACGAGGCCGCCGGAGGCGCGGGCGCACCACTCCTACGGCGTCTCCGACCCCGAGGGCTTCGCAGCCATGGGAGTGATCGAGACGCTGGTGCACCTGCACGACATCGCTGGCGGCCTCGGCGTGGAGTGGCGGCCCGACGCCGGGCTCTGCGAGCGGGTGCTGCGCCGGCTCTTCCGCGACGTTCCCGTCGGCGACGACCCCTGGCGGACGCTGCTGTGGGCCACCGGCCGGCTGGAGCTGCCCGGGCTCGGGCGGCGCGAGTCCTGGCGCTGGAACGCCACGACCCTGGACTAGGCCGCCGGGCCCATGCCAATCACCCCGCCGTCAGGGGTGATTGGCCGGACCGTGCCGGACCGGGAGGTCCGCCGTGCGCGTACGATCGCGCCGGTGATCCCCGACATATCGCTGACCACGCTGGCCGTGCTGTGCCTCACCGCGGCGGCGGCCGGATGGATCGACGCCGTGGTGGGCGGCGGCGGTCTGCTGCAGCTGCCCGCCCTGCTGGTGGGGCTGCCGCACATGGCGCCCGCGCACGTCCTCGGGACCAACAAGGCCGTCGCCATCTGGGGGACGTCCGCGGCCGCCGTCGCCTACGCCCGCAAGGCGCCCGTGGACGTCCGCACCGCCGCGCGGATCGGGCTGGCGGCGCTGGGCGGCTCGCTGGCCGGGGCCTTCTTCGCCGCGGGCATCGACAGCGCCGTGCTGCGGCCCCTGATCATGGCCGTCCTGCTCGCGGTGCTCGCGTTCGTGCTGCTGCGGCCGACGTTCGGCACCACGGTCGTCGACCCGGCCCCGCCCACCGGGCGTCGCGTGCTCGCCGCGATCCTCGTCGCGGGCCTGGGCATCGGCTTCTACGACGGGCTGATCGGCCCCGGGACCGGTACCTTCCTCGTCCTCGCGCTGGCCGGGATCCTCCATATGAACCTGGTGACGGCCTCCGGCACGGCGAAGATCGTCAACGTCTGCACCAATGTGGGCGCCCTGGTCACGTTCACGGCGCAGGGCGCCGTGCTGTGGCAGGTGGCGGCCCCGATGGCCGTCTTCAACCTCGCCGGCGGCGCGCTGGGCGCCCGGATGGCCCTCAAGCGCGGGAGCGGCTTCGTGCGGGGCGTGCTGGTCGTGGTGGTCCTGGCGCTGGTGTGCAAGCTGGCCTACGACCAGTGGGGCGGGTGAGCCGGCAGGGTCCCGCGGTAAGCGGAAGCCCGCCGCGGCAGGCGTACTACCGGCGTACTACCGACTATGGGCACTACCGACCATGCGCAAAATGACCATGCGGAATACAGCCCGGTGCGTGGCGTTCACGCCGGATGCGGTTAGCCTGTCGCTACCTTCCTGACGTGGTGGGGGTGCTCGTGCGTTTCTCCCGGTGGAGCCGGGCCCGGTGGGTCCGGGCGCTGTTCGCGGGGCTTTATGTCGTCGCGCTCGCGGCGGCCGTGCCCGAAGGGGCCGGCGGTCACGGCCGCGACGACGGCTGGTCCAGCGAGGAGGCGCGGCGGTTCTGGGGGCCCGCGCGGATGTCCGCGGCCACCAAGGCCGCCGCGGACGGCGACAAGGACGGCGCCCAGCCGATCACCGGCAGCGCCCGCCACTTCGACGGGGTGCCGACGGTGGGGGTGCTCTTCTACGTCGGTGAGGACATGCGGGACCACCACTGCACCGCCAGCGTGGTGCACAGCCCCAAGGGCAATCTGATCATCTCCGCCGGCCACTGCGGCTTCGGCGACGACGCCGCCTTCGTGCCGGGCTACCGCCAGGGCGAGTCCAAGCAGCCGTACGGGGTGTGGGCGGTGGACCGTTCCTTCGTCGACCCGCGGCGCGAGGACACCGGCGACGGCTCCGACCTGGACTTCGCCTTCGCCACCGTCAAGGCCGACGGCCGGGGCCGCCAGCTCGAGCGCGTCACCGGCGCCAACCGCCTGGTCCGCACGCCCGGCTACGTCAACCGGGTCACCGTCATCGGCTACCCCAGCTCCGAGAGCGACCCCGCCGACCGGGCCATCCGCTGCACGGCCATGACCTCCCAGCTGCCCGGCCACCGGCAGATGACGATGCGCTGCGACGGCTTCTACTCCGGCACCTCGGGCAGTCCCTGGCTCGCCGACTTCGACGAGAAGACCAGGACCGGCGACCTCATCGGCGTCCTGGGCGGCCTCAACGGCGGCGGTCCCGACGGCGAGGAGAGCGACAGGGTCTCGTACAGCCCCATGAACGACGACGAGATCTTCAAGCTCTACGTCGACGCCATAAACGGACGCGAGCCCCGGCGCGACTGAGTCGCCCGGCCCCGCCCGCCGCCGCTGTTCCGCCGCCGCTCCGCCGCTACTTCCGCGCGTCCGCCAGGGCGCGCTCGACGCCCGGCTCGTGCGGGCCCAGGAACGCCGGGCTGGGCCGCACCAGCGCGTCCAGCGCCGCCTTGCCCGCGGCGAACACCTCGCGCGTACCGCCCGCGTACCACGTCGCGTCGTGCCGGGCGGCCACCCCGACGCCGTACGCGTCGATGCCCGCGGCCCCGCACAGGGCCACCGCGCGGCGTATGTGGAAGTCCTGGCTGATCAGGACCGCCTGCTTCACGCCGAAGATCCGCTCGGCGCGGGCGCAGGAGTCCCAGGTGTCGAAGCCGGCGAAGTCGCTGACGATCCGGTCGTCCGGCACACCGTGCCGGACGAGGTACGTGCGCATCGCGTCCGGCTCGTCGTAGTCCCTGCGGCTGTTGTCGCCGGTCACCAGTACCACGCGCACCTTGCCGTCGCGGTAGAGCTCCGCCGCCGCGTCCAGACGGTGCGCCAGATACGGGGAGGGCCTGCCCTCCCAGAGCCCCGCACCGAAGACCATCGCCACCGGCGCGGAGGGCACCTCGCCGATGTCCCGCACCCGGGGCGTCCCCGAGACGAACACCCATGTGGCGGGCAGCAGCCCCAGCACACACGCCGTCATGACGGCCCACACCAGGTGCCGTCTGCCGCTTCGTGTGGTGGGCAGCCGCAGGCGCGCCCTTCGCACCCGACCCACGATGTCCATTGGGACCTCCCCCGTTCGCGATGGATCAACGCAGGGTACGTCCGGCCGGTTCCCGCCCCCGAGGCGCGTCGCTGCTGTCACACCCTGCGGCTACCGTCGGGAGTATGAACGGCAGCACAGCGGGGACCGCGTCAGAGCAGAACGGCATCGCAGGCTACGAGGAGGCGGACCTGGAGCGCTGGGCGCCCGAGCCCGACAAGCGGCCCGGACGCACCGCCTTCCAGCGCGACCGGGCGCGGGTGCTGCACTCCGCCTCGCTGCGCCGCCTGGCCGGCAAGACCCAGGTCGTCACGCCCGGCGTGAGCTCCCAGGCCTGGGACGCCAGCCCCCGCACCCGCCTGACCCATTCGCTGGAGTGCGCGCAGGTCGGCCGCGAGCTGGGGGCGGCGCTCGGCTGTGACCCCGACCTCGTCGAGACCGCCTGTCTGGCCCACGACCTCGGCCACCCGCCCTTCGGGCACAACGGCGAGCAGGCCCTCGACGAAGTCGCCGGGCCCTGCGGCGGCTTCGAAGGCAACGCCCAGTCGCTGCGCCTGCTCACCCGGCTCGAACCCAAGCGCTTCGTGCCCGACCCGGCCACGGGGGAGCTGGTCAGCGTCGGCCTGAACCTCACCCGCGCCGCCCTGGACGCCGCGACCAAGTACCCGTGGACCCGCGGCGGCCACCCCACCGACCCGGCCTCCCGCAAGTTCGGCGTCTACGCCGACGACGCCCCCGTCTTCGCGTGGCTGCGCAGGGGCGCCCCCGGCCACCGCCAGAGCTTCGAGGCACAGGTCATGGACTGGGCCGACGACGTGGCCTACTCCGTGCACGACGTCGAGGACGGCCTGCACGCCGGCCACCTCGACCCGGGCGTCCTGCTCGCCGAGCCCGAGCGCCGCGAAGTCTTCGCCGTCGCCGCCGGCCGCTACGCCCCCGGCGCCGCCCACGACGAGCTCGCCGAGGCCCTCGACCGCCTCCTCGAGCAGGAGTGGTGGCCGCACGGCTACGACGGCACGGCGGTCGCCCAGGCCCGGCTCAAGGACGCCACCAGCCAGCTCATCGGCCGCTTCTGCCTCGCCGCCGAGGGGGCCACCCGGGCCGCCTGGGGGCCCGGACGGCTCACCCGCTACCGGGCCGAGCTGGTCGTTCCGCGCGCCACGCGCCTGGAGTGCGCCGTGCTCAAGGCCGTCGCCGACCGCTACGTCATGCAGCGCGAGGACCAGGAGAAGCTGCGCGCCGAACAGCGCGTGGTCATCGCCGAGCTCGGCGCCGCGCTGGCCGCCCGGGCCCCCGAGGGCCTCGACCCGCAGTTCCGCACGCTGTTCGCCGAGGCTGCCGACGACACGGGCCGGATGCGGGTGGTCGTCGACCAGATCGCCGCGCTGACCGACGGCTCCGCCCGCGGCCTGCACGCCCGGCTCGTAGGAGCCCGCAGCGAACTGCCCACCGTGCCGGGGGAGTAACCCCGTACGGCCCTTGCGGGCCGCACCCCGCCCGGGGTACTCCCTCTACCGGCGCCACGCGGGGTGCGGGACTCTCGGCAGTGGCTCTTCCCGTCCGGGGACGACAACCGCGGACGCGCCGGGCGACCGGCGCACCGCGCGCAGCGAGGAGGCAACAAGTGGTGGACGCGAACCAGACGTTCGTCATCGTCGGAGGGGGCCTGGCCGGAGCGAAGGCGGCCGAGACCCTCCGGTCCGAGGGCTTCACCGGCCGGGTGATCCTCATCTGCGACGAACGCGAGCACCCGTACGAGCGCCCGCCGCTCTCCAAGGGCTATCTGACGGGCCGCGACGCCCGCGACAGCGTCTTCGTGCACAAGCCCGACTGGTACGCCAAGGCCGACGTCGAGCTCCACCTCGGCCAGCCCGCCGTCCACCTCGACCGGGCGGGCAGGACCGTACGCCTGGGCGACGGCACCGTCGTCCACTACGACAAGCTTCTGCTGGCCACCGGCTCCGAGCCCCGCCGCCTGGACATCCCCGGCACCGGCCTGGCGGGCGTCCACCACCTGCGCCGCCTCGCGCACGCCGAGCGGCTGCGCGGCGTGCTGTCCTCCCTCGGCCGCGACAACGGCCACCTCGTCATCGCCGGCGCGGGCTGGATCGGCCTGGAGGTGGCCGCCGCCGCCCGCGGCTACGGCGCCGAGGTGACCGTCGTCGAACCCGAGCCGACCCCGCTGCACACCGTCCTGGGCCCCGAGCTGGGCCAGCTCTTCACCGACCTGCACAGCGAGCGCGGCGTCCGCTTCCACTTCGGCGCCCGCCTCACCGAGATCATCGGCCACGACGGCATGGTCCTGGCCGCCCGCACCGACGACGGCGAGGAGCACCCCGCCCACGACGTCCTCGCCGCGATCGGCGCCGCCCCGCGCACCGCCCTGGCCGAGGCGGCGGGCCTGGCGCTGGTCGACCGCGCCGACGGCGGCGGCATCGCCGTCGACGCCTCGCTGCGCACCTCCGACCCCGACATCTACGCCGCCGGCGACGTCGCGGCCGCCGAGCACCCCTGGCTCGGCACCCGGCTGCGCGTCGAGCACTGGGCCAACGCCCTCCACGAGGGCCCGGCCGCCGCCCGCGCGATGCTCGGCCGGGAGGTCTCCTACGACCGGGTGCCCTACTTCTTCTCCGACCAGTACGACCTGGGCATGGAGTACTCGGGCTACGCGCCGCCGGGCTCGTACGACCAGGTGGTGTGCCGGGGGGACGTGGGCAAGCGGGAGTTCGTCGCCTTCTGGCTGTCCGAGGGGCGCGTGCTCGCCGGGATGAACGTCAATGTGTGGGACGTCACCCCCGCCATCCAGCGGCTCATCCGCGTCGGCGCCCGCCCCGACCCGGACGCCCTGGCCGACCCGTCCGTCCCGCTGACCGAGCTGGCGGCGGGGTGAGCGCGATCCGCACCGCCCTGGTGCCCGTCGCGGAGGTCTTCGCGCTGCGCCACGCCGTCCTGCGCCCCGGCCTGCCCCCCGAGGCGGCGGCCTTCCCCGAGGACGCCGCCCCCGGCACGTTCCACGTCGCCGCCTACGACGAGCGGGGAGCGGTGCGCGGCTGCGTCACGTTCCTGCCCGAGCCGTTGCCCGGCACGGGCGAGCCGGCGTACCGCTTCCGCGGCATGGCCAGCGACCCGGCCGTGCGCGGCCTCGGCTACGGCGTCGCGGTCCTGCGCGCGGGCCTGGCCGAGGCCGCCTCCCGGGGTGCCGGCCTGGTGTGGTGCAACGGCCGCACCGGCGCCCGCGGCTTCTACGAACGGCACGGCTTCGAGGCGCGGGGCGAGGAGTTCACGGTGGAGGGCGTGGGCCCGCACCTCGTGTTCACGATCAAGCTCGCCCCGAGCGCGGGGGAGGGCGCGGGGGACGGGAGTGTCACCGGGTCACCGTAGAATTCACGCGTGGCAGGCAGGATCAACGATGACGACGTGAAGGCGGTCCGGGACGCGGTCCCGATCGACGCCGTCGTGTCCGAGTACCTCCAGCTGCGCAACGCCGGCGGAGGCAACCTCAAGGGCCTGTGCCCCTTCCACGACGAGAAGTCCCCGTCCTTCCAGGTCAGCCCCGCCAAGGGGCTCTTCTACTGCTTCGGCTGCCAGGAGGGCGGGGACACCGTCGACTTCATCATGAAGATCGACCATCTCTCCTTCGCCGAGACCATCGAGCGCCTCGCCTCCCAGGCCGGCATCACGCTGCGCTACGAGGAGGGCGGCTACACCCCCGGCCGCCAGCAGGGCGAACGCATCCGCCTGGTCGAGGCCCACAAGATCGCCGCGCGGTTCTACGCCGACCAGCTCTCGAGCCCCGAGGCCGAGATCGGCCGGAAGTTCCTCGCCGGCCGCGGCTTCGACCAGGCCGCCGCCGAGCACTTCGGCGTCGGCTACAGCCCCGCCGGCTGGGACCACCTCACCCGCTTCCTGCGCGGCAAGGGCTTCAGCGACAAGGAGCTGCTGCTCTCCGGGCTCGCCCAGGACAGCCGCAGCGGCAAGCCCATCGACCGCTTCCGCGGCCGCCTGATGTGGCCCATCCGCGACATCACCGGCGAGGTCATCGGCTTCGGCGCCCGCAAGCTGCGCGACGACGACAACGGCCCCAAGTACCTCAACACCCCCGAGACGGCGATCTACAAGAAGTCGCACGTCCTCTACGGCATCGACCTCGCCAAGAAGGACATCGCCAAGACCAACCGGGCCGTGGTCGTCGAGGGCTACACCGACGTCATGGCCTGCCACCTCGCGGGCGTCACCACCGCCATCGCCACCTGCGGCACCGCCTTCGCCGGCGACCACATCAAGATCCTGCGGCGGCTGCTGATGGACAACGCCGCCTCCGAGGTCGTCTTCACCTTCGACGGCGACGCCGCCGGCCAGAAGGCCGCCCTGCGCGCCTTCGAGGACGACCAGAAGTTCGCCGCCGAGACCTCCATCGCCATCACCCCCGGCGGCATGGACCCCTGCGACCTGCGCCTGGCCGAGGGCGACGCCGCCGTGGCCGCGCTCGTCGAGTCCCGCACCCCGCTGTTCGCCTTCGCCATCCGCCAGGTCGTCGCCCGGCACAACCTGGACACCGCCGAGGGTCGCGCCGCGGCCCTCGAGGCCGCCGCGCCCATCGTGGCGAACATCAAGAACAGCGCCATCCAGCACGAGTACGCCGTCCAGCTCGCCGGCATGCTCGGCATTCTCGACAGCCAGTTCGTCGTCCGCCGCGTCGGGCAGCTGGCCCGCTGGGCCCGCGAGCGCGGCCAGCGGCCGGACCAGGCGCGCTCCCCGCAGCGCACGGCCCCCGCCGCCGCCCAGGCCGCCCCGCAGGCCCGGCCCGGCCCCGCGCTCAACCTGCGCAGCCCCGCCCAGCTCACCGAGCGCGAGCTGCTCAAGCTCGCCCTGCAGCACCCCGCGCTGGTCGCCCCCGCCTTCGACGCCTACGGCGAGGACGAGTTCACCGCCGCCCCCTACGTGCTCGTACGCCGCGCCATCGAGCAGGCCGGCGGCGTCACCCAGGCCGTCACCCAGGCCGACGCCGGCTACCTCGCCAAGGTCCGCGACGCCGCCCCCGACGACACCGTCCGCTCGCTGGTCACCGAGCTCGCCGTCGAGGCGGTCCGCGCCAAGACCGTGGACGAGGCCTACGCCGGGGTGCAGCTGGTCCAGGTCCGGCTGCGCGCGGTGGAACGCCGCGTGCAGGACGTCCAGGCGAGCATGGTCCGCCTGGGCAGCCAGGCCGACCCCGACCACCTGGCGGCCGTGGCCAACGAGCTGTGGGTGCTGGAGCAGTACGGCCGTGCCCTGAAGGACCGCGGCGCGGCCGCGCTGTAACCGCCCGGTCACCGTCCGGGCTCAGAAAGTGCCCGCACGCCCCTCGTGGCGGGCCCGCGTCGTGCCCCACACTGGTGGGCGGTGCCCGCTTCCTCGGAGCGCGGCGGTCCGGCCGGCCGGACCCGGACCCCTCCGCGACCGTGCGCGGGATCCCCGGCACGGGAGGCGGCCGGCCGCGTAGCGCTTCGAATGCTCCGCCGCATGTTCTGCCGCCTCAGCAGCGATCACCCTGGAGGTCGCCCCCGTGCAGACCCGGACCCCGACCCTGCCTCAGGCCCAGGCCGATCCGGCACCGACCGTGCCGCAGCAGGCCGAGCCTCCCGCGTCCGAGACCCTGGCCCTCGCGGAGGAGCCGGCCCCGGATCCCGCTCCCGGACCCGACCGGGAGACCGCTCCCGGCCCCGCCCCGGAGCCGGCCGCGCGGGCCGACACCAGCGGGCCGTCCTCCGACCTCTTCCGCCAGTACCTCCGCGAGATCGGCCGCATCCCGCTGCTGTCGGCCGCCGAGGAGGTGGAGCTGGCCCGCCGCGTCGAAGCGGGCCTGTTCGCCGAGGAGAAGCTGAGCACCACTCCCGACCTCGACACCCAGCTCGCCCTCGACCTCGACCGCCTGGTCGTGCTCGGCCGGATGGCCAAGCGCCGCCTGATCGAGGCCAACCTGCGGCTCGTCGTCTCCGTCGCCAAGCGCTACATCGGCCGCGGCCTGACCATGCTCGACCTCGTCCAGGAGGGCAACCTGGGCCTGATCAGGGCCGTCGAGAAGTTCGACTACGCCCGGGGCTACAAGTTCTCCACCTACGCGACCTGGTGGATCCGCCAGGCCATGTCCCGGGCGCTGGCCGACCAGGCCCGCACGATCCGCGTCCCCGTGCACGTCGTGGAGCTGATCAACCGTGTGGTGCGGGTGCAGCGGCGCATGCTGCAGGAGCGGGGCTACGAACCCACCCCCGAGGAGGTCGCCGCCCAGCTCGACCTCTCCGGGGAACGGGTCAGCGAGGTGCTGCGCCTGGCCCAGGAACCGGTGTCGCTGCACGCCCCCGTGGGCGAGGAGGACGACGTCGCGCTGGGCGACCTCATCGAGGACGGCGACGCCACCTCACCCGTGGAGTCGGCCGCCTTCCTGCTGCTGCGCGAGCACCTAGAGGCCGTGCTCTCCACGCTCGGCGAGCGCGAACGCAAGGTCGTCCAGCTGCGCTACGGCCTGGCCGACGGCCGGCCGCGCACGCTGGAGGAGATCGGACGGATCTTCGGGGTCACCCGCGAGCGCATCCGCCAGATCGAGTCCAAGACCCTCAACAAGCTGCGCGACCACGCCTTCGCCGACCAGCTGCGCGGCTACCTGGACTGACGCGCACCCGGCCTGACGCGCGGGGACCGACGCGGCCCCGGACCGGCACGCGTCAGACGGCGTCGAAGGCCCCCGGATGGGTCTGCTCGCGCACGGCCGCGTACTGCTGCCGCACCGCCTGCCCCACCGGCAGGTCGTCGGCGGCCGGCTCGAAGACCTGGCTGGCGGCCGAGGGCCACAGCGGAGGCTGCTGCGGGGACAGCACGCCCTGCTGGACGCCCAGCGCCCAGGCGGCCTGCCGGGCCGCGCCCAGCGCCGCGTAGTCCGCCGGCTGCGGCACGACCACCTGCACGCCGAACAGCGACGGCGCGATCGCCTGCACGGCCGGCAGCTCCGCAGCCGCGCCCAGCAGGAAGACCCGGCGCACCTCGACGCCGCGCCCGCGCAGCACGTCCAGCGCGTCCGTGAGCCCGCACAGCATGCCCTCGAAGGCCGCCCGGGCCAGGTGCTCGCGCTTCATGCTCTCGCGGCGCAGACCGGTCAGCGTGCCGGCGGCCTGCGGCAGGTGCGGGGTCCGCTCGCCCTCCAGGTAGGGCAGCAGCACCATGCCGTACGAACCGGGCGAGGACAGCAGGGCCAGCTCGGACAGGCCGTGCAGGTCCGTGCCGAGCAGCTCGGCGGTGCCGCGCAGCACACGCACCGCGTTGAGGGTGTGCACCACGGGCAGGTGCATGCCGGTCGCGTCGGCGAAGGAGGTGATGGTGCCGGTGGAGTCCGCCAGCGCGGAGTGGTGCACGGCGAAGACCGAGCCGGAGGCGCCCAGCGAGACGACCGCGTCGCCCGGGCCCACGCCCAGGCCGAAGGCCGCCGCCATCGTCTCGCCCGTGCCCGCCGAGATCAGCAGCCCCTCGGGGGTGTGACCGGCCGGCTCGGCGGGGGCCAGCACGTCCGGCAGCGCCGCCTGGCGGCCCAGCGCCAGCTCCACCAGGTCCGGCCGCCAGCTGCCGGTCGCCGCGGACCAGAAGCCCGTACCGGAGGCGTCGCCGCGGTCCGTCGTACGGCGCAGCGGGCGGCCCAGCAGCTGCCAGACCAGCCAGTCGTGCGGCTGCAGCACCGCCGCCACGCGCGCGGCGGACTCGGGTTCGTTACGGGCCAGCCAGCGCAGCTTGGCCACCGCCTGGGCCGCCTGTGGCACCGCCCCGACGGCCTCGGCCCACGCGGCCCGGCCGCCCAGCGCGTCGGCCAGCTCGGTGGCCGACGCCTGGACGCGCTTGTCGTTGCCGAGCAGGGCGGGGCGCACGAGCACGCCGCCGGCGTCGAGCGTGAGGAGTCCGTGCTGCTGGGCGGAGACGCCGATGGCCTGGACGCCCTCCAGCAGGCCGCCCGTGGCGGCGTCGCCGAGCGAGATCAGCCACGCCTGGGGATCGCCTTCCGGGACCGACGGGGGATGGGGCGCGTACCCCTGCCGGAGCACGGTGCCCGTGTCCGCGTCACAGACGACGATGCGCGTGCTCTCCGAAGAACTGTCCAACCCGGCGACTATGCCCATGCCGAGATGATGCCAAACCCCGGGCGCCATTGGGGCATCCGGTCAGGTGTTGCTCGTGCCCCAGTCGTCCTCGTCGCCGCCGCGCTGCTCGCGCAGGGAGCGGATCCGGCCGGCGACCGAGCCCGGCAGCCGGTCCCCGATCCGGCCGGCGGCCTTGCCCGCGATCGCCCGGCCGTTCACGGCGGCGGTCTCGACGGTGTTGCGCACGGCGGGGTTCTGCGCGACCCGCTGCGCTCCCTTGCGCAGCGCCTCGTACCGTTCGCGCCCGGCCCGCGCGCCGAGCACGTAGCCGACAGCCGCGCCGGTGATGAACGTCAGCCGGTAGCGCATGGCGCCCCTTCCTTCCGCTTCCCCGGGACTTCTCCCGGGACCTTCGGGGGTTCGTCTCGGATCCGCTGTGCCCGCCGCCTACCCGGCCGGACCGATGGTCACTCCCGGGGCAGGGGGATACCGATTGGCGGAGCACCCCCCTGCTTGCGCTAATCTATGTCTCGCAGCGAGCGCACGCCGCCCGGGAGACCGGTCAGAGGTGCATTCGAGGCAAACGCGACAATCCCCTGTAGCTCAATTGGCAGAGCAGCCGACTGTTAATCGGCAGGTTACTGGTTCGAGTCCAGTCGGGGGAGCGCGGTCCCCTGTAGCTCAATTGGCAGAGCAGCCGACTGTTAATCGGCAGGTTACTGGTTCGAGTCCAGTCGGGGGAGCAGTGAGAGAGGACCCCTCGGGGTCCTTTTTTCATTCCGGAGGGAACCGAACCGCCGTGATCGAAGTCCTCATGGTCAGACCGATCACACGATACGGCCCCTCCGGGGCAGCAGATCGTATGAGCGGCTATGCTGCGGCAGACGGCGCGCACAGATGTGCGCGACGCGCCGTGAACGGGGCGGTAGCTCAGCCGGTTAGAGCAGCGGACTCATAATCCGTCGGCCGTGGGTTCGAGTCCCACCCGCCCCACTTCACGTTGCAGGTGCAGAAACGATGCGACCTGCGGTTTCCACGCCCCGACCGGCTCCGACCGGGCGGGGCGTCGTGCTGTCCGGGGGCGCGCGACCTAGCGGCGCGCCGGGAGCAGACGGCCGGTGGGCCCGCTCGCGGTGACGCGGCCCGCTGCCAGGATGTGGACGGTGTCGGTGTAGGCGGCGACGAGGTCGAGCTCGTGGCTGACCAGGACGAGCGTCAGCCGGCGGGTGGCCCGCAGCCCGGTGAGGAGGTCCAGCACGGCCGTGGCGGTGCCGGGGTCGAGCGCGGAGGTCACCTCGTCGCACAGCAGGACGTCGGGGGCGCAGGCCAGGGCGCGGGCGATGGAGACGCGTTGGCGTTGCCCGCCGGAGAGCTCGTGGGGCCGGCGGCGGGCGACACCGGCGGGCAGGCCGACGTCGCCCAGGAGTTCCGCGACCCGTCCGGCGACGTCCGCCTTCGCCGTGGTCCGGTGCAGGCGGAGGGGCCGGGCGAGGGCGGCGCCGACGGTCCGGGCGGGGTTGAGCGTGCCGAGGGGGTTCTGCGGGACCAGTTGAACGCGGCGCCCGCCGCCGCGGCCGCGCTCGCGGGCCAGGGCGGGCAGCGGCCTGCCGTCGAGGGTGAGGGTGCCGGCGTCCGGCCGCCGCAGTCCGGCGAGAACGCGCAGCAGCGTGGTCTTGCCGGAGCCGGACGGGCCGACGACGCCGGCGGCGCTGCCGGGGGCCGCCGCGAAGTCGACTCCGGCCAGCGCCCGGTGCGCGTGCCCGCGCCGGGTGAACGTCACCTCGAGCCCGTGGGCGGCCAGCCCGGCCCCCGGCGCGGCACCGGGGCCGGACCCGGCGCGGTCCGGGCGGCCCGTGGGCACGGCCGGCCGGGGCGCCGGGCGCACGGCCGGGGTGAGCTCCACGACCTCGTCGGCGCAGCGGCCGACCAGGTCCGGGTCGTGGCAGGCGAGGACGACCGCCATGTCGCGGGTGGTGGCCAGGGACCGCAGGAGGTCGGCGATCTCGTCGCGCAGGGCCGTATCGAGCCCCGCCGTGGGTTCGTCGAGCAGGAGGACGTCGGGGCGGCGGGCCAGGGCACGGGCCAGGGCGACCCTGCGCTGCTGGCCGCCGGAGAGGGCGCCCGGGCGGCGGTCGATCAGCCCGTCGTCCAGGGGCAGGCGGCATTCGGCGAGCAGATTCCGTACGGCCCGCGGGGACGGGTCGGCGGCGGTCTCCGCGACGAGCCGGCGTACGCGCATGCGGGGGTCGAGGGCGGAGCCGGGGTCCTGGCCGACGTAGGCGACGCGGTGGCGGCGCAGGTGCCGCAGCCGGTCCGGGGGGAGGGCGAGGACGTCGTGGCCCAGGACGTCGATCCGTCCCGCCGCGACGTGGGCGCCGGCGGGCAGGTCGCCGACGAGGGCGCGCAGCAGCGTGGTCTTGCCGGAGCCGGAGGGGCCGGTGAGGGCCGTGATCCGGCCGCGCCGGAGGGCGATACGGGCCCCGGCGAGCAGCACCGGCCCGTCGGGCAGCCGGATCTCGAGGCCGGTGACGCTCACCACAGTGGGGGAGTTGTCGGTCATGGCCGGGGGAGGTCCCTTCGCCGGGGATGGGGTCGTCGGGTCCGTGCCGTCGCCCGTGCCGGGCGGGCGCCGGGGGTGAGGGCGTCGGCGGCGAGGTTGACGCTCACGGCCAGCAGGCCGATGGCGAGGCTGGGCGCGACGACGGCCCAGGGGTTGAGGAGGGCGCCGGGGGCGTTCTCGCGGATCATCAGGGCCCAGTCGGCGGCCGGGGGCCGGGGGCCGAGCTGGAGGAAGCCGGCCATGGAGATGACGTAGACGGCGGCGACGAAGCGCAGGCCGAACAGGGCCAGGACGGTGGCGCGCAGGTTGGGCAGGATCTCGCGCAGCGCCAGGTACCACAGCCGCTCCCCGCTCGCGGTGGCCGCCTCGACGAAGCCGGACGCGGCGAGGGGCGCCGCCGCGCCGGCGACGACGCGTACCGCGTACGGCACCCCGAGCGCGACGGCGGCGGCCATGACGGCGAGGCGTCCGCCGCCGGGCCAGGCCAGGGCGAGCAGCATCACGCCCAGCACCGGCGGCAGCAGCATGGCCCCGTCGGCGCCGCGCTCGACGAGCCGGCCCAGGGTGGGGGTGAGGACGGCGAAGCAGCCCAGCACGGCGGCCAGGGCGGTGACGGTGACGGCGACGGCCAGGGCGCCGCCGATGAGCGGGCCGCCGCCGTCGAGCATCCGGCTCAGTACGTCGCGGCCGAGCTGGTCGCCGCCGAGGGGGGCGCCGGGGCCGGGCGGGGAGTAGGGGGCGGTGACGGGCGTGTCGACGGGGTGCGGGGCGAGCAGCGGGCCGGTCAGGGCGAGCAGCGTCAGCAGGAGTGCGGGCGCCACCGCGAGGAGCACGCGGGCCGACGGGCGCCGGGGGCGGGGGACGGTGAAGGGGACGGCGCTCATGGGCGGGCTCCCAGGGCGCGGGCGCGGACGAGGTCGGCGCCCAGCAGGACGAGGCTGATGACGGCTCCGGTGCAGGCGACGACCCCGGCGATGACGGGGGTGTCGCGGTCGGCGACGGCTCCGGCCAGGACGGTGCCGAGGCCGGGGTAGTGGAAGAGGGTCTCCACGACGACCGCCCCGCCCAGCAGCATGCCGGTGGAGGTGGCGGCGCCGGTGGCGATGGCGGGCCAGGCGCCGGGCAGGGCGTGGCGCAGCAGGACGCGGCGGGCGGACAGGCCGTCCAGGTGGGCGGCCGTCACATGGGGGGCGTCGGCCTGGTCGGCCAGGGCGCCGCGGATGATCCGGGCGTTCCAGCCGATCTGGGGGACGGCGAGGGCCAGGACGGGCATGACCAGCATGGTCCAGGAGGCGGGGGAGCCGTCGGGGGCGGTGAGGGTGACGGCGGGCAGCAGGCCGGTCCACAGGGACAGGACGAGCAACAGGCCGACGGCGACCACGAATTCGGGCAGGGCCAGGGCGATGCCGGAGGCGAAGCCGATGATCCGGTCCACGGCGCCGCCGGGGCGGGTGGCCGCCCGGCAGCCCAGGGCGAGCGCGGTGGCGAGGGTGACGGCGAAGGCGGTGGCGCCGAGGAGCAGGGTGTTGGGGAAGGGGGCGGAGAGCAGGCCGGTGACGTCCTCCCCGCGCGCGGAGGTGCCCAGGTCGCCGGTGGGCAGTGCGGTCATCCAGTCCCCGAAGCGCTCCCAGGCGGGCCGGTCCAGGCCGAGCAGGTGGCGCCGGGCCGCGATGCCGGCCGCGCTCTCGCCGTGTTCGGAGGTGGCCGACGCCGCGTCGCCGGGGAGCAGTTCGACGGCGCAGAAGACGACGGCGAGCAGCACGCCCAGCATCAGGGCGCGCTGGGCGAGCGCCAGGGCGAGGCGGGCGGCGGCCGTCGCGGCGCGGCGCGGGGCCGAGGCCGGCACGGGTGGGGGTGCGGGTGCGGCCTCGGCCCGTCGTATCGGCGCCTGGCTCAACGCGCGAGCCAGACGTTCTCGAGCTGGACCCGTCCGTAGCCGGGCAGCCTGGGCATCGCGCGCACCGTGGGGCCGGCGAGGTCGATGCCGTCGGCCATGCCCCACAGCAGGTAGCCGGACTTCTCGTGCTCGATCCGCTGGAGCTCGCGCAGCGCGGTGGCGCGGGCCGTCCTGTCGGCGGTGCCGACGACCTTGCGGTACGTGTCGTCGAAGCGCGGCTCCGACCAGCCGGCCTCGTTCTGCCCGGCGCCGGTGACCATGGTCTTGGAGGCGAAGAACACCACGGAGTCGTTGGTGCCCCAGTAGTTGGTGTAGAGCTCGCCCTTGAGCCAGGTCCTGTCGTAGAAGGCGCCGGACTCCTGCTTGACGACCTTGACCTTGATGCCGGCCTCGCGGGCCTGGTGGGCGAAGAGGGTCGCGGACTCGGCCAGGCCGGGGACGTCCTCGGTGGTGACGAGCTCGTAGGTCCGGGAGAGGTCGAAGTCCGCCTCCCGGAGCAGCTCGCCGGCCCGCTCGAGGTCCCGCCGGCGCTGCGGGACGTCCTTGGCGTAGGCGGGGTCGCCGGTGCCCAGGATGTCGTTGGCGACGGTTCCGTAGCCGGAGAGGACCTGCTTGACCATGGCCTCGCGGTCGACGACGAGCTTCATGGCCTCGCGGACCCGGACGTCGGCGAAGGGCCCGTCGGCGGTGCGCATCACGATGGGCATGGCCATGTCGTCGGGGCGGCGTACGAGCTGGATGTCCTTGCGCGAGGCGGCGGTACGGGCCGCGACGGCGCCCACGTTGGAGGCGAGGTCGATCTGGCCGCCCAGAAGGGCGTTGGCCATGGCCTGGGGGTTCTCGAACATGGTGACCTCGACGGCGTCGAGGTGGACCCGCCCGCCGTACCAGGTGTCGTTGCGCAGCAGACGGGCGTTGCCGTCGCGGTACCAGTCGAGCCGGAACGGTCCCGCGCCGGGGGCCTTGGCGACCTCCTTGTCGGGGGTGTCCTTCTTGAGGACGAACGTGGACAGGCGGGTGAGCAGGGGCAGTTCGGCGTTGGCGGCGTCGGAGACCAGGACGACGGTGTCCCTGCCGTCGGCGGTGATGTTCTCCGCCCTGATGCCCGGGAGCCGGCCGGCTCCCGCGGGGGTGCCGCGCAGTCTGCGCAGCGACCAGACCACGTCGTCGGAGGTGACGGGGGAGCCGTCGTGGAAGGCGGCGCCCTTGGCGAGGGTGAAGCGCCAGGTCTTCAGGTCGTCGGAGGACTTCCAGCCGGAGGCGAGGCGGCCGACGGTGTTGTCCTTGGCGCCGGGTGCGGTGAGCGTGTCGTGGACGAGGGCGATGATGAGGTAGTCGCTCTCGTTGCCCTGAACTCCGTGCGGATCGCGGGTGGTCGCGGAGGCGCGGCCGAGCGCGCCGACGCGCAGCGTGCCGCCCTTGCGGGGCGTGCCGGCGGTGGAGTCCGCCGGTGAGGAGGCCGTGTTGGTGCCGCCGCCGCAGGCGGAGAGCAGCGCGGCCGCGCCGATGCTCCCCCCGGCGAGCAGTGCCTGACGCCTTGTCCGATTCACGTCGCCCTCGTTCCTGTGAAGTTGTCGTTACTTAGGGTTGGCTACCCTAAATCTTGTTCTGATCGCAACTATGTGTGCGCTATGAAGCGAAAGCCGAGGGCTCGTCAACCTCCGCTTCTCGCCCGCAAGTTGGGCGGAATCGGGTGAAGCTGACTACCTGTAAGTAAGGTTTGCCTTGCCTAAGTTCGGTGGTACGTTCCTCGTCGACCGCTGACGTGCACGCCGCGTTTCCGCCAGAGCTCCGCCCCGCCCAACGGAAACGGATGACCTTGCCATGAGCACGGGAGTTGCACCTGTCCGCCTGCTCGACGCCGCCTCGGCGGCCGAACTCCACCGCGTCGCCGCCCGCGTCCTCGCCGAATGCGGCCCCTCCGCCACGTCCCCCCGGCTCCTGCGCCGCGTCGCCGCGTCGGCGGCGGCCCTGCCGCAGGCGATCCGGCACCACCTGCGGCCCGTCGACACCGACGACGGCCTGTTCGTCCTGCGCGGCCTGGGCGTCGACGACGCCGGCCTGGGCCCCACGCCGGCGAGCTGGGCCACCGCCGGGGACGCCGGCGCCGTCCACGGCGTCGTGATGCTGCTGCTCGCCACCGCCATGGGCGACCCGCTCGCCTGGGAGGGCCAGCAGGACGGACGCTTCGTCCACGACATCGTCCCCTCGCCGGGTCACGAGAAGAAGCAGACCGGCGCCGGCAGCGACGTCCTGCTCAGCCCGCACACCGAGGACGCCTTCCACCCCGGCCGCGCCCATGTGCTGCTGCTCGGCTGCCTGCGCAACCCCGACCGCGTCGCCACCACCGCCGCGAGCGTCCGCAAGGCGCGGCTGGACGACGCCGACATCGCCCGCCTCTCGCGCGCCGAGTTGCCGATCCTCCCCGACGACGCCTACTTCACGGCCCGGGACTTCGACGGGCGGCCGCCGGAGGTCCCCGCCCTGTGGCGGTCCGCGGACGGCCTCACCCTGCGCTTCGACCCCGCCTACACCCCACTCGAGAACGCCACCCCCGCCTACCGGGCCGCGTACGGGCGGCTGGAGGCCGAACTCGCCCGCGTCTCCGTCGCGGTGAGCCTGTGCCCCGGCGAGGTCCTCGTCGTCGACAACGACCTCGTCGTACACGGCCGCGTCCCCTTCACGGCCCGCTACGACGGCACCGACCGCTGGCTCAAGCGCGCGTCCGTACGCGTCCCCGGGCGCGCCACCCGCCCGCCGGCCGAGGCCGCCGAGCACGGCTACGGCCAGGCCGTCCTCCAGGCCCGCGCCGCCTGATCATCCACCGGCACCCGAGGAGTCCGACATGACCGCGACCCACGCCGACCCCTGGATACCCGGCCCGTCCGACGACGACACGACCCTGCGCCTGCTGACCACCAGCGACCTCGCGGGCATCGACATCACCCTCGCCGACGTCGTCGCCACGGTCGAGGACGCCTACCGCACCCTGGCCGCCGGCCGGTCGGACAACCCGCGCAAACTCACCGTCGCACCGCCCGACGGCCACTCCGTCGCGTACGCGATGCTCGGCCGCGACGGCTCCCGCGACGTCGTCGCCGTCAAGACCTCGTACAAGCACGGCCTGCACAAGGGCCGCGAGGAGCAGCACTACTACACCTGCCTCACGCTCTACGACGACGTCACCGGCCTGCCCGTGGCGATGATGGACTGCGGCCGTGTCGGCTCCCTGCGCACCCCGGCCGTCTCCGCCCTGCTCGCCCGCGAGCTCGCCGCCCCCGGGGCGCGCGGCGCACTGGTCATCGGCACCGGCACCCAAGGACGGCTGGCCCTGCCGTTCCTGCTGACCACGCTGCCCGGCCTCGAGCGGCTGATGCTCTTCGGCACCCACCCCGACGGCATCGAGGCCGTCCGCACCCGGCTGCGGGCCCACTTCCCCGGGCGGGACGTCGAGGTCGTCACCGACGCACGGGCCGCGGCGGCGGAGGCCGACGTCGTCGTCGCCACCGCCGGCGCCCACACCCCCGCCGCCGTCGAGGCCGAGGACCTCGGGCCGGGCGCCCTGGCGATCCTGGTCGGCCACGGCCTGGCCCCCTCCGCCCTGCACCGGGCCGACCGCGTCGTGGCCACCAGCGAGGCCCAGATGAGGGTCACCGGCACCGACATGGCCGACGCCGACGGCGTGCTCCCCGCCGTCGACGCCGAGTTCCCCCCGGTCCTCGCCGGCACGGCGACCGGCCGCACCGCGCCGGGCCAGCGGATCTTCGCCTACAACAGCGGGCTGGTCGTCACCGACATCGCCCTCGGCCACCGCTTCGCCCGGCTCGCCGTCGAGCAGGGCCGGGGAACGCGGGTGCCGCTGTGGCGATGAACGGCGCCCCCCTCGCGCCCCCCGCCCTGCCCACCCTCCCCGCGCACCCGGACCCCGGCACGGACGCGATCCTCGACAGCGGCCTCCTCCACGAACTGGCCCACGCCTTCGGCGGGCCCTTCCACTTCCTGCTCCCGCGGCGCTTCGACGCCAACCTCGCCGCGTTCCGCGCCGCGCTGCGGGACGCCGGGGTGGACGGGCGCGTGTACTACGCGAAGAAGGCCAACAAGGCCGCCGCCTGGATCGAACGCTGCGCCGCCGCCGGCGCCGGGGTGGACGTCGCGAGCCTCGGCGAACTCCGCGAGGCCCTCGCCCACGGAGTACGCGGCGAGAACCTCGTGGTCACCGGCCCCGCCAAGCACGACGAACTGCTGCGCATCGCCGTACTCCAGGGCGCCCTGACCGCCGTCGACTCCCTCGGCGAACTCGACCGCGTCGTCGCCCTGGCCCGGGAAGTCCCGGCCCGCCCGGCCCGGCTGCTGCTGCGCCGGCTCCCCCCGCGGCAGCCGCACAGCCGCTTCGGCATGGACGGGCCCGAGCTCGAGGAGGCGCTGGCGCGGTGCGTACGGGCCGGCGACGCCGTCCGGACGGAGGGCTTCGGCTTCCACCTGTCCGGCTACGCCGTCCAGCCCCGCGCCGACCTCGCCGGACACCTCCTCGGCCTCTGCCGCAGGGCCCGCGCCCTGGGACTGCCCGCCGACAGGATCAGCATCGGCGGAGGCTTCGCCGTCGACTACGCGGCGGCCCGGGACTGGCACGCCTTCCTGGCGGCACAGCGCCCCGAGCACTACCACGCCCGCAAGGCGTTCCCGGCCGACGGCTTCTACCCGTACCACTCGCCCGTCGCCGGAGCCGACGCGCTCCGGGCCGTCCTGGCCGCCGTGCCCGAGGGCGGCCGGGACGACCTCGGCACCCGGCTGCGCCGGACCGGCACCCTCCTGCTGCTGGAGCCCGGCCGCGCGCTGCTGGACCGGGCCGGCGCGTCCGTCTTCCGCGTCCAGGGCGTCAAGGACCGCGACGGCTACGCCGTCGTCACCGTCGACGGGACCAGCCTGAGCCTGTCCGAGCAGTGGTTCGGCAGCGAGTTCCTCCCCGACCCCGTGCTGGTGACCCCCTCCGGCCGGGCCCGCGGCCCGGGCGTCCACCCCGCGTGCGTGGGCGGCGCGACCTGCCTGGAGCCGGACCTGCTCACCTGGCGCAAGATCCCCTTCCCCGCCCGCCCCTCGCCCGGCGACCTGCTGGTCTACCCCAACACGGCGGGATACCAGATGGACTCCAACGAGTCGCCGTTCCACGACCTGCCGCTGCCGCCCAAGGTCGTCCTCGACACCGTCGAAGGACGGCCGCGCTGGCGCCTGGACCGCCGCCCCGCCCGCTGAACTCCTCCCCGCCCGCCGACGCCCCTCACAGGAGCTCCTCCCATGAACGAGGCACCGACGCGCCCCGCCGTGGTCTCCCGGGTGTCCGACCTCATCGGATGCACCCCCCTCCTCGAGCTGTGCCGCACCGGGAACGGCAGCCGCCTGCTGCTGAAGCTGGAGATGTACAACCCCACCGGCACCGCCAAGATCCGCATGGCCCGCCAGATGATCCTCGACGCCGAGGCCCGCGGCGCGCTGCGCCCCGGCGGCCGCGTCATCGAGTCCACCTCCGGCAACACCGGACTCGGCCTCGCCGTCATCGCCGCCGAGCGCGGCTACGCCTTCACCGCCGTCGTCGACCGCCACGCCTGCCCGGACAAGCTGCGCGGCATGAAGGCGCTCGGCACCGAACTCGTCCATGTGGCCGACGACGGCACGGACGACCTCGCCACCGCGGCCCGCGAGGAACTCGCCGAGGAGATGGCCCGCGGCCAGGACAACACCGTCTTCACCGAGCAGCACAACAACCCCAGCAACGCCGTCGGCTACCACCCGCTCGCCCATGAGCTCCACCAGGCCCTGGGCGGCCGCATCGACGTCCTCATCGGCGCCGTCGGCACCGGCGGCGCCCTGTGCGGCACCACCCGCGCCCTGCGCGCACTCGTCCCCGGCGTACGGACCGTCGGCGTCGAGCCCAAGGGCTCCATCGCCTTCGGCGGCCCCGCCCACCCCTACCACCAGTCCGGCACCGGCACCCCCGAAGGCGCCCCGATCGGCGCCCTGGTCGACTTCGACCTGATCGACGAGGGCGTGAAGGTGGGCGACGTCGAGGCCTTCGCGACCGCCCGCGTCGTGGCCCGCACCGGCCTGCTCATCGGCGGATCCGCCGGCGGCGTGGTGTACGAGGCCCTGCACCGGTTGCCGTCCCTGCCGCCGGACACCACGATGGTCGCGCTCGTCAACGACGGCGGGGAGAAATACATGGACACCGTCTTCGACGACGAGTGGATGCACCGCCGGAACCTCGTCGACCCCGCCGTGGAGCGCGAGATCGACGAGACCCTGACCAAGCTCCGCGCGAAGTGACGCCCCCGATGCGGCCGACCACCCTCCTGCGCGACAGCCGTGCCCTCGCCGCCCTCGCCGTCCCGCTGGTGCTCACCCAGCTGGCCCAGGTGGCCCTGACCACCACCGACACGGTGATGATGGGCCTGCTGGGCACCCGGGACCTGGCGGCGGGCGGCCTGGCCCTCGTCCTCTTCAACCAGCTGCGCACCATGGGCGTGGGGCTGGTGACCGCCGTGGGCAACCGCGTCGCGGCCGCCGCCGCCCGGGCCGAGACCCCCGGCGGCGACACCGCCCGGACCCGCGAGGACGTCCGGGGAATCGTCCGCGCGAGCATGGCGGTGGCCACGCTCGCCGGCCTCGCCGGAGCCGCCCTGATGCTCCTCGTCGGCCAGGGACTCACCGGGCTCGGCCAGGAGGCGGCCGTCGCCGGCCGCGCCCGGACGATGCTGCTGGCGCTGGCCCCCGGCCTGCTGCCGTGCCTGTGGTTCCAGGCGATCCGTCAGTTCACCGTCGGCATGCGCCGTCCGCAGGCGCTCCTGCGCATCACCCTCGCCTCCGTCGCCGTCAACGCGGGCCTCGACTGGCTGCTCGTCCACGGCACCTGGGGCCTGCCCGAGCTGGGCCTTCCCGGCATCGGCGTGGCCACCTCCGCCGTCCACCTCCTGTCCTTCCTCGCCCTGTACGCGTCGGCGAAGCGGGACACCGTCCTCGCCCCGCTGCTGAGCCTCGAGACGCTCAAGGCCGACGGCGCCACCGTGCGCGAACTCCTGCGCCTGGGCGTCCCCATCGCCGCGACCTACGGCTCGGAGGCCGGATTCTTCTCGGTCACCGCCCTGATGGCCGGCTCCTTCGGCAGTGCCGCCCTGGCCGCCCACACCGCCGTCAACCAGCTCGTCTACATCGTCTTCCAGGTCGCCGTCGGCCTCTCCCACGCGGCCTCCGTCAACGTCAGCCGCGAACTCGCCCTCGGCCGCCCCGAGGCCGCCCGGCGCCTGAAGAACACCGCCCTCGCCTGCGGTGCCACCGTCATGGCCGCCGTCGCCGTCGTCTACCTCACCCTGCCCCACCTGGTGCTGCGCCCGTTCCTGGACGCGGGCGACGCGGGCGGCGACGACCGGGCCATGACGATCGCGACCGGGCTGCTGCCGGTCGTCGCCGTGCTGCAGTTCTTCGACTGCGCCCAGAACATCGGCGTCGGCCTCCTGCGCGGCCTCGACGACACCAGGAGCGGCTTCCGCATCACCCTCGTCGGCTACTGGGCCGTAGGACTGCCCGCCGCATGGCTCCTCGCGTACCCGGCGGACCTGCGGACCCTCGGCGTCTGGCTCGGCCTCCTCGCCGGCCTCGCCACCACCGCCGTCCTCCTCCTGCGCCGCTACGGCACGGGCCTGCGCGCCCGCGTCCGCGCCATGGACCGGGAGGCCGTCGCCACCGCGCGACCGGCGGGCTCGCGTACGGAATAGTGGGCCGCGCCGCCTCGTTACCGGTAACGTCCCCGAGCCACACTGGACGACCGAGACAACCGGAAGCGGGTAGGCGCTGATGAGCAGCAGCACGGTGGAGCTGACCAAGGACAACTTCGACGAGGTCGTGTCGGGCAGCGGGTTCGTGCTCATCGACTTCTGGGCGGAGTGGTGCGGGCCGTGCCGGCAGTTCGGGCCCGTGTTCGAGCGGGCGGCGCAGAAGCACGACGACCTGGTGTTCGCCAAGGTCGACACCGAGTCCCAGCCGGAGCTCGCGGCGGCCTTCGAGATCACCTCGATCCCCATGCTGATGATCGTGCGGGACAACATCGCCGTCTACGCCCAGCCCGGCGCGCTGCCCGAGCCCGCGCTGGAGGACGTCATCCGGCAGGCCCGCGCGCTCGACATGGACGAGGTCAAGGCCTCCGTGGTGCAGGCGCAGGAGAAGGCCCAGGGCGAGGCGCAGGCGCCGGGCACCGATGCGTGAGCTGCTGCTGATCCGGCACGGCGAGACCGAGTGGAGCCGCGACGGCCGGCACACCAGCTACAGCGACCTGGCGCTGACCGAGCGCGGTGAACGCGAGGCGGAGGCGCTGCGGCCGTGGCTGGCGGAGCGGGACATCGCCGAGGTCCTCGTCAGCCCCATGGCCCGCGCCGCGCGAACGGCCGAGCTGGCCGGCCTGAAGAACCCCGAGACCGTGGACGACCTGCACGAATGGGACTACGGCGGGTACGAGGGCATCACCACCGCCGAGATCCGGCGCGAGCGGCCCGGCTGGTTCCTCTTCGAGGACGGGGTGGCGCCCGGCCCGCCGGGGCACCCCGGGGAGAGCCCCGCCCAGGTGGGCGAGCGCGCGGACCGGGTGCTCGCGAGCATCGGGCCCCGGCTGGGGGAGGACGGTGGAGGCGACATCGTCCTGGTCGCCCACGCCCACTTCCTGCGGGTGCTGACGGCTCGTAGGCTCGGGCTTCCGCCGTCGGCCGGGGCGCTGTTCCGGCTCGACACCGGGACCGTCAGCCGGATCGGCACCGAGCACGGCAGGCCCGCGCTGGTCGCTTGGAACGGGCGTGTCGGAGCCGGGGGCCGGTAGGCGGGCGCAGGATGATCGGGACGTTGTCCCGATGGTGTGATGACCGTTCGTCGTGGGATCTTTCGTGGGAGGAAACAGCGTGGCCACCAATCGCATCGCGACCACCGTCTGGGAGGGCGAGCTGCTCAAGGGCAGCGGCGTCGTCTCCTTCGACTCGTCCGGCATCGGCGAGCAGCCCGTCTCCTGGCCCTCCCGTGCCGAGCAGGCGAACGGCAAGACCAGCCCCGAGGAGCTCATCGCCGCCGCGCACTCCAGCTGCTTCTCGATGGCCCTCTCTCACGGCCTGACCGGCGCCGGCACCCCGCCCACCCGGCTGGAGACCAAGGCCGAGGTGACGTTCCAGCCCGGCGAGGGCATCACCGGCATCCACCTCACCGTCCGTGGCACGGTGCCCGGCCTGGACGAGGAGGGCTTCGTCGCGGCCGCCGAGGACGCCAAGAAGAACTGCCCGGTCAGCCAGGCGCTCACCGGTACGACGATCACGCTGGACGCCGGGCTCGCCTGAGCCCGGCACGGCGTTCCGGGCGGGGGCCGGCGGCCCTCAGGGCCTCAGCGTCGCGTAGACGATCAGGTTCTCCGCCCGGTCCCCGTCGCCGGCGTGGTGCTCGCCCGCGCAGGTGACCAGGCGCAGCGCCCTCTCCTTCGTCTCCCCGTAGACCCTGCGGTCCGGGAAGGCGCCCCTGGCGGCCTTCTCGGTGCCGGTCACCGCGAAGTGCAGCACCTGGCCGTCCCCGCGCCGGATGTCGATGACGCTGCCCTCGCCGACCTTGTCCAGGTCGTGGAAGACGGCCTTGCCGCCGTGTACGTCGCTGTGGCCCACGATGACGGCGGCGCCCGGGGCGCCGGGCTGGGCGCTGCCGGTGTACCAGCCGGCGGTCATGCCCTTCTCCGGCGGCGGAACCCGCACGGCACCGTCCTCGCCCCGGGTCAGCCGGATCAGCGGGCTGTCCACGCCGATGGACGGGATGGACACCCGCGACGGCTCCTCGGCCCGGGCGGGCCCGCCGATGGGCTTGTCGGTCCCGCCGCCCGGCGCGCAGGCGGCCAGCAGCGCGGCCGCCACGGCCGACAGCAGGCCGAGGACGGGCAGGAGGGTTCGACGGGACGCACGGGACATGGCCTCCAACCTAGGGACCGGCCCCGCGCCCCCGCCTCGGCCGATCGGCCAGTTCGCCTCCCCCTGTGGTGCGAGACGGCCTCGCGGCCGGGCGGCCGTGGCGCCCTACGGGACCAGCCGCTGGAAGAGCCCCCAGGTGAACTCGGCCACGTACCCGCCGCGCGCCCCGGTGGCGTCGGGGGCCGTGAAGGCCAGCCGCCAGCGGGTGGGGGCCGTGCCCTCCATGGGGCGGGCCGGTGCGAAGGCCCGCGCGACCTCGTCCACCGTGCACGACCAGGGCAGCAGCTCCTCGACCGTCCGCGGCACGGCGGCGGGCGCGCCGGGGGCGCGGACCAGCCACTCGTTCCAGACCGCCCCGCCGGGCGCGGCCAGCACCTCGAAGCGCAGGTCCGGCCAGAGCGGCACCGGCCAGGTCGTCGCCTCGAAGGCGAGGTCGCCCACCCGGCGCTCGCCGACGGTCTCGGGCGGGCCGAGGACGGAGCGGTAGCGCGTTCCCGCGCCACGGCGGCGCGGGGAGTGCAGCATGGCCTGCCAGCGGCGGTTGGCCTCGCGTATCTCGGCGCGTCCCACGCCCAGTTCGCGCAGGGCGTCCTCGACCAGGCCGGGCTGGTGGTCGGCCATCCGGCGCAGCAGGACGAGCTGGAACTCCAGCGGGCCGAAGGCGGGGGTGCCGCCGGGTACGGGGTCGTGCTCCGGTCTCATGCGGGCCATCGTCGCGCACCCGGGCGTCCCGGCGCGCGACCGACCGGAGATCCGCCGGGAGTTGTGCCGCCGGCCGCGGCGTGCCGGGCGAAGCCCTTCCTTCGCGCAAGCTTTACCTCCCGGCAGTCCTGAGCAGGCCCGGAGGCCGCCCACGCCGTGGTCGCGGCCGGTACGGTCTGGGCCATGACGGAAATCGACGCCCAGCGCACCGCACTCGTCCTCGTCGATCTCATGGAACGCGTCGTGGCGCTGCCGCTCGCTCCGCGATCGGGAGACGAAGTGGCCGCCGCGGCGGCGGAGTTGGCGCGCGCCTTCCGCAAGGCGGGCGCGCCGGTCGTGCTGGTACGGGTGGAGCGGCCCGGCCTCGCCGAGCAGCCGCCCGGCAGCGGACTGCTCGCGGGGCTGGCCGAGCCGGGCGACATCGAGATCGTCAAGCGGTCCGTGGGCGCGTTCCACGGCACGGAGCTCGACGCGCGGCTGCGGGAGCGCGAGGTGCGCACGCTCGTCCTGGCCGGCATCGCGACCAATCTCGGCGTGGAGTCGACGGCCCGGGCCGCCGTCGACCACGGCTACGAGGTGGTCTTCGTGGAGGACGCCATGAGCGCCCTGACGGCCGAGGAGCACCGTGCCTCGGTGGCGCTGGACATGCCGCGCCTGGGGACCGTGGTGACGGCCGGCGCGCTGGTCCTGCCGGAGTAGATCAGCCGGAGTGGATCAGGGGGTCTCGCCCAGCATCCGCCGCAGCAGGTCGCGCAGCGTCGTGCGCTCCTCGGTGGAGAGCCCGGCCAGCGGCTCGCGGGCGAAGTTCAGCGACGCGCGCAGCCGGCCGGCGGTCTCCCGGCCGTCCTCGGTGGCGGCGGCGAGCTTGACGCGGCGGTCGTCCGGGTCGGGGCGGCGCTCGACCAGGCCGCGGCCCTCCAGCCGGTCGACGATCCCCGTGACGTTCGACGGCTCGCACTTGAGTTTCTGGGCGATGCGCCGCATGGGCATCGGCTCGCGCGAGAGCAGGGCGAGGACGCGCGCCTGGGCGCCGGTGAGGGAGTGCTTGGCGGCGGCCTCCTCGTATTCCTCGTGGTAGCGCGCCACGACCGTGCCGACCAGTTCGACCACCTCGAGGGTCAGGGCGTCGGTGTGCGGCGTGGTCCGCGGCGTCTGAGGAGTCATACGGAACAGGCTACTCGCTTGCTTGACAATGTGAAATATCGAGGCGCATGGTTGTTTCAGTTCATGAAGCATTAGGAAGGGTTGGTTCCATGTCCGTCTCAGCCGCCGCCACCCCCGCCACCAGCCGTGAGTGGCACCTGGTCGCCCGCCCGCAGGGCTGGCCCAAGCCCGAGGACTTCGCCCTGCGCGAGGCCCCGGTCCTCCAGCCGGGCGAGGGGCAGCTCCTGGTCCGCAACACCCACATGTCGGTCGACCCGTACATGCGCGGACGGATGAACGACGTCAAGTCCTACATTCCCCCCTTCCGGCTCGACCGGCCCATGGACGGCGGCGCGGTCGGCGAGGTCGTCGCCTCCGGCGTGGAGGGCTTCGCGCCCGGCGACCACGTACTGCACGGGCTCGGGTGGCGCGAGTACGCCCTGGTCGAGGCCCGGCACGCCGTGAAGGTCGACCCCGAGGCCGCCCCGCTGTCCGCCTACCTCGGCGTGCTGGGCATGCCCGGCATGACCGCCTACGCGGGCCTGGTCGACGTGGCCTCCTTCAAGGAGGGCGACGCCGTCTTCGTCTCCGGTGCCGCCGGTGCCGTCGGCAGCCAGGTCGGCCAGATCGCCCGGCTGAAGGGCGCCTCGCGCGTCATCGGCAGCGCGGGCTCGGACGAGAAGGTGCGCCTGCTCGTCGAGGAGTACGGCTTCGACGCCGCCTTCAACTACAAGAACGGCCCCGTCCTCGAGCAGCTGAAGAAGGCCGCCCCCGACGGCATCGACGTCTACTTCGAGAACGTCGGCGGCGAGCACCTCGAGGCCGCGATCTCGGTCCTGAACCCGCACGGCCGGATCGCCCTGTGCGGCCTGATCTCGCAGTACAACGCGACCGAGCCGGTCCCGGGCCCGAACAACTTCGCCCTCGTCCTCGGCAAGCGGCTGCGCATCCAGGGCATGATCGTCAACGACCACGAGGCGCTGCGCCCGCGGTTCGTCGAGGAGGTCGGCGGCTGGCTGCGCTCCGGCGAGCTGAAGTACCGCGAGACGGTCGTGCACGGCGTCGACAACGCGGTGGACGCCTTCCTGGGCCTGCTGCGCGGCGAGAACACCGGCAAGATGATCGTCAGCTTCGGCGACTGAGCGACCCCGGGACGGTCTCGCGACCGTCCCGGGACGCGGGCGCGACGATCACCTTCCGCCGAGCCGCTACGCTTTCCCGCCATGCGAGATCTTGTTGCGGGCATGACGTACCTGGCCCAGGGCCAGCGCTGGGTGGGGCGTAACCGCCGGCAGTGGGGGTTCGGGCTGCTGCCCGGGCTGATCACGCTGGTCGGCTACGCGACGGCGGCCGTCGTGCTCGCCTTCTGGGCGGACGACTTCGTCGCCTGGGCCACGCCCTTCGCCGACGACTGGGGCTCGCCCTGGGTCGGGCTCTTCCGCGGCGCCCTGATGACGGTGTTCTTCGGGGCCGTGCTGATGCTGTCGACGATCACGTTCACCGCCGTGACCCTGCTGGTCGGACAGCCCTTCTACGAGGCGCTGTCCGAGCGGGTCGACCTGGCCGAGGGCGGCAGCGCCGCCGAGTCCGGGCTGCCGCTGTGGCGGGAGCTGTGGATCTCGGCCCGCGAGAGCCTCGCCGTGCTCGTGCGGGTCGCCGTGTGGGGCGTACTGCTGTTCGCGCTCGGCTTCGTGCCCGTCATCGGGCAGACCGTCATTCCCGTCCTCGGCTTCCTGGTCTCCGGGTTCTTCCTCGCGGAG
Organism: Streptomyces sp. C36; assembly: GCF_040932295.1. Classification (NCBI taxonomy): domain Bacteria; kingdom Bacillati; phylum Actinomycetota; class Actinomycetes; order Kitasatosporales; family Streptomycetaceae; genus Streptomyces; species Streptomyces sp. C36. The sequence continues at coordinate 433,312 of NZ_JBFQGI010000002.1, forward strand.
GAGCTCACCGCCGTCGCGCTGCAGCGGCGCGGGGTGCCGCTGCGGGAGCGGCTGCGGCTGCTGCGCTCGCGCAAGCTGCTGACGCTGGGCTTCGGGGTGCCGCTGGCGCTGCTGTTCCTGGTGCCGTTCGTGGCCGTCTTCGTGATGCCGGGCGCGGTGGCCGGGGCCACGCTGCTGGTGCGGAACCTGATGGGGGAGGAGACGCCCGAGCCGGCCGGGGAGCCGGAGCAGGGCGTTCCGCAGCCCCCCGCCCACTGGTAGGGGCCGGCTACACCTCGGCCGTCACCAGCGCCGCCCCCTCCTCCGGACCTTCGGCCACGGCGCTTCCGTCCGGCCCCCAGACCCCGCTGCCGCCACAGGTGTCGTACGGGCCGCAGGGCCCCACGTGGTTGGCCAGCAGGACGTGCAGGCCGTGGTCCTTCGCCAACGCCGGGAAGATCTCCCGGCGTTCGGCCTGTCCGGGGCCCCTGCCGTACAGGGAGCTCGCCAGCAGCACCCGGCAGCCGTCCGCCGCCGCGCGGGCGGCCACGTCCGGGAAGTGGGCGTCGTAGCAGATGGCGAGGCCGAAGGACACGCCGTCCAGGGTGAACCGCCCGTCCGCCGTGCCCGCCGCGAAGCCGGCCGCCAGCTCGTTCGGCGTCAGGTGCACCTTGTCGTAACGGGTCAGCGGCGCGCCGTCCGGGCCGTACACGAACGAGGAGATCGAGGGCCCGTCCGGCAGCCGGCCCGCGCAGTTCACCACCGCCGCGACGCCCGCCGCCCGGCAGGCCTCGCGGAGCGGGGCGAGCCGGGCGTCGTCCGGGGCCATGGTCAGCCGGTCGGGGTCGGCGGCCGTCGCCTCGAGCTCGTAGCCGGTGACGGCCAGTTCGGCGAAGACGACGAGTGCCGCGCCCCGCCCGCCGGCCTCGGCGACGAGCGAGGCCATGGCCTCGACGTTGGCCGCGATGCCGAGCGGGCGGGTGGGGAACTGCGCTGTTGCGATGATCATCAGGTCATGATGGCCGGTCGGCGCCGCCCATCGCCACCGCCAGCACCGACCGGATCTGCGCGGTGATCGCCAGCCGGTCGCGTACGAACGCCGGGTCGGTGACCCGCCCGGTCGCGGGGTCGGTGTTGCCGGCGCCGAAGTTGAGCACGGGCGTGTGCAGGTGGCCGCCCGGCACGCGCAGCCGCACCGCGTCGCGCAGCAGGGTCGCGCGGTAGGCGATCTCGTTGGAGAGGTAGTCGCCCCCGCCGCCCGCGCGGGCCGTCGAGCCCGGCGTCGGACCGTCCGCCCGGTCCACCTCCTCCGTGCCGCCCGCCGGGATCTCGGTGACGGCGGTGTTGTCGTGCACCGGGAAGGGGCCGGTGTGCGCGGCCGTGATCGCGGCGTACGGCAGCGAGGTCGTCGTCCACTGCGGCTGCGGGGTCACCGTGGGCACCCCCGGCGGCACGGGCACGGTCTCCGTACGGGAGACGTTCGCGTTGTCGGGGTAGCCGCCACGCCAGGCGCCGTTGGTGCGCTCGACGTCGAAGCGGCCGGGCCGGCCCTGGCTGATGGTCGTGAACAGGTCCACCCGACGGGGCCCCGGCCGGAAGTGGGGCAGCAGGGTGCGCTCGACGGTGCCGTCGGCGAAGTCGGCCCAGCGCACCGGGAAGACGACCGCCTCCACGCGTGCCGGGCCCGCGGGAGTGTCGACGACGGTGCCGTCCAGCGCGAGCGCCGCCGCGCCCGAGGGGTTGGAGCGGCGGGCGTCGGAGTCGAGCTGGAACGGGTCGAAGCCGGTGATCAGCACGCGCTTGACCTTCGTCCCCGCCGGCAGCTCGATGGAGTCCTGGCCGCGCGAGGAGCGCTCCACCGCGGCCAGCAGGGCGGCGCGGCCCCGCTCGTCGAGGGCGAACGCCGGCCGCCACTCGCGCAGCGCGCGCGTCATGCCCAGCCTCGCCCAGTACAGCGGTCGGTCGTCGTCCCTGCTCAGGTCCCCGCCGTCCGGACCCCGGCCCTGCGCGCGGTCCACGGCGCGCCGCCACAGCCGCCGCCCCTCCGCCGTCGCCAGCCGCTCGGCCCGCGCGAGGTCCGACGTGCCGGCCAGGGCGCGGGCGAAGCCGGGCGCCACGTCGTCGAAGCCGCTGCGCCGCAGGATCTCCTGCGGCACGGCGCCGGTGAGCCGCTGTTCCTCGACCGTGAGGGCGGGGGCGGCGGGAGTGGCGGGAGTGGCGCCGGCCGGGGTGGGCAGGGCGAGCGGGAGGCAGGCGAGGAGGACGGCGCCCAGGGCGCCCAGCGGGACGGTCCGGACCCGCCGCCGGGTTATCTCTGTGGGTCTCATGAGACGGAAGGAAATCACCGGGCCGCGATCGGCGGTAGAGGGCTGCCAACTCTCTTCGTAGAGAGGTGATTTCAGGCCACAATGGCGAGATGGTCATAGTGCAGCTCTTCGTCGATCCGCTCATATCCGCCGGCCGGTCCGTCGCTGCCGAACTGTTCGACCCCGGAGCGGGCCAAGGAGCCCGTCAGATGGCCGAGTTGGCCCTCGCCCTGCTGCTCTCCTCGCTCATCGGCCTCGAGCGCGAGCTGCAGCAGAAGAGCGCGGGACTGCGCACCCACACCCTGGTGGGCGTGGGCAGCGCGCTGTTCATGGAGGTCTCGATCCACGGCTTCGGCGCCCTGGGGGACCTGACGGGCACCCGCCTGGACGGCTCGCGGGTGGCCGCGCAGATCGTCTCGGGCATCGGATTCATCGGCGGCGGCCTCATCTTCGTCCGCCGCGACGCGGTGCGCGGCCTGACGACGGCCGCGACCATCTGGCTGACCTGCGCCGTCGGCATGGCCTGCGGCGGCGGGCTGCCGCTGCTCGGCGGCGCCGCGACCGTCGTGCACTTCCTGGTGGTGCGCGGCTTCCCGGTGTTCACCCGGCGGCTGGCGGTGGTGCCGGCCACCGAACGGGTCGAGCTGCGGCTGTCCTACCGCACCCGCAGGGGGGTCCTGGGCAGGGTGCTGGAGCTGTGCACCAAGAGCGGCTTCCGGGTCACGGACGTTCACGTCGACGCCGAGGCGGTCGTGCCGGACGGGACGGACAAGGGGAAGGGCAAGGCCAAGGAGGCGGGTGTGGTGCTGAGCCTGGAGGGCAAGGGCTCCGCGCACCCGCTGGTGGAGGAGCTGACGGACTGGGACGGCGTCCTCGGCGTCGGCCTGCGCGCCCACCGCGACAGCACCGAATGAAGGTCGCCGTCCCCGGTGCGGGTGAACTCGCTTAGGAGATGGGCGGGTTCATCGGATAGCGTGCGGGCAGAGGGCGGCCGCGGCTTCCGCGCCCGCCTTCGGCCACGGCCCGCGCCGGTTCGCGCGGGCCCGCGCGGCACCGGCCGTCCGGGGCGAGGGTACGGAGGCCGGGGCCGCGCCCCGTGGGCGAGGGGTGGGGCCACCTGACAGGCCCCGCCCCTTTCCCGCCCCGTTCCCGTCCGTCAGGCGCCCGGCTGCCGCACGGCCGTGATCGTCCGGTAGGCGAGGCCCGCCAGCTCCCCCTGGCCCTGCTTGCTGGGGTGGAACCAGTCCCACTTGCTCAGCTGCTGCCCGGTGAAGTCGTAGCTGTTGACCGCGCCGTCGTAGCGGCACAGCACGTCGCGCGAGCAGACGTCCTTCAGCACGGCGTTGTACTCGCCGACGCGCTTGACCACCTGGGCCCGTCGGCCCTGCGCCTCCTCGTCCATCAGCTCGGCGTCGCGCAGCATGGACGGGCAGATCGAGCCCAGCTTCCAGACCTGACGGCCCAGCATGTTCTTGCGGCCCTCGGACCACAGCCGCTGGAGGTCGGGGATGCCGGCGACGTAGACCTGCGAGGTGGGCAGGGCCGTGCGCAGCTGCTTGAGGGAGGACTCGAAGTCGGCACGGAAGGAGTCCACGGGCGTCATATCGGCCACATTCGCGCGGCAGGCGTCATTGGCGCCCAGGAGCACGGTCACCAGCTGCGGCTTGTGGGCGACGGCCGCGCGCATCTGGCCGGGCAGGTCCGCCATCCGGGCGCCGGTTCGGGCGTGGTTCCAGCTGCTGGTCTGCGGCGATGTCAGCAGGCGGCGGGCGAGGCTGTCGACGGCGGTGCCGGTGGCCCAGGAGACCTCGGGGCAGTCCTCGAACACCGAGCAGGCGTCGAAGCCACGGGTGATGGAGTCGCCCAGGGAGGCGATCGAGGTGGGGCGGGGGTTCCACGCCGGGCGGGTGGGGCTCGGCTTCGCGACGGCGGCCTTGCTCTCGGCGTCGCCGTCGTCGCAGCCCGTGACCAGCAGCGCGGCCGCGAGCAGCGCCACCGCCGCCCGTACCGCCGCGGGCGGCTTCCACCTCGTGCTGGCGCCCATCGTCGTTCCCCCTCCGGCCGGGTGATATCTGTCCGGGACCGACGGTACGTCACCCCCGGCGCGCCGCCGCACGGTAGCTTTTCCCCGGGTGATCGGGTCCGCCCGGCATCTTTCGTACTGCGGCGCCACCGCACCACAACACGTCACATCCTGTCCCTTTTCAGGAGAAATGCTCCCGATGGTGTTTACTGTTGGTAACCTCGCGGGCTGGTGCGGGAGTGGCCATTGGGGCAGACTGTCTGCTGCTCCGGGCGGGACCGGTACGGGTGCGAGGCCGCTGGGGAAGGCGAACCTCGAACCGCACGGGAGGTCCCGGTGACGACACGTGGAGTTCTGTACGTCCACTCCGCGCCGCGCGCGCTGTGCCCGCACGTCGAATGGGCCGTGGCGGGCGTCCTCGGGGTGCGCGTCACCCTCGACTGGGTCCGCCAGCCGGCGGCCGCCGGCACCTGGCGCTCGGAATTCTCCTGGCAGGGCAGACCCGGCACCGCCTCCCAGCTCGCCTCCGCGCTGCGCGGCTGGCACCTGCTCCGCTTCGAGGTGACCGCCGAGCCCAGTGCCACCGCCGAGGGCGAGCGCTACAGCTCCACCCCCGACCTGGGCATCTTCCACGCCGTCACCGGCGTCCACGGCGACATCCTCGTCCCCGAGGACCGGCTGCGGGCCGCGCTCGCACGCGCCGGCCGGGGCGAGAGCGACCTCCAGGAAGAGGTCGCCAAACTCCTCGGCAAGCCCTGGGACGACGAACTCGAACCCTTCCGCTACGCCGGCGAGGGCGCGCCCGTGCGCTGGCTGCACCAGGTGGTCTGACCCGGCCGGCGCGACGGCCGGGCGCCTTGTGCTGGAGTGCACTCCACCACCTAGCGTGCAGCCATGTCCGACACCACGTCAGCAGCCGTCCTCGGTACCGGAATCATGGGTGCGCCCATGGCCCGCAACCTCGCCCGCGCCGGCCTGTCCGTACGCGCCTGGAACCGCAGCCGCGCCAAGGCCGAGCCCCTCGCCGCACACGGCGTGACCGTCACCGATACTCCCGCCGAGGCCGTCCGGGACGCCGACGTCGTCCTGACCATGCTCCACGACGGGCCCGCCGCCCTCGAGGTGATGCGCGCCGCCGCCCCCGGCCTGCGCCCCGGCACGCTGTGGGCGCAGGCCTCCACCGCCGGCCTCGAGGGGCTCGGGGAACTGGCGGGCTTCGCCCGCGAGCACGACCTCGTCCTGGTCGACGCTCCGGTGCTCGGCACCAGGCAGCCCGCCGAAGAGGGGCAGCTCACGGTGCTGGCCGCCGGGCCGGAGGCCGTGCGCGGCCGCCTCGCCCCCGTCTTCGACGCCATCGGCGCCCGTACGGTCTGGGTCGGCGACGACGGCACCGCCGGTGCCGCCACCCGCCTCAAACTCGTCCTCAACAGCTGGGTGCTCACCGTCACCCACGGCACCGCGGAGGCGCTGGCCCTGGCCGAGGGGCTGGGCGTGGACCCCGCGGGCTTCCTCGACGCGGTGGCGGGCGGGCCGCTGGACATGGGCTATCTCCGGGCCAAGACCGCCCTGCTGCTCGAGGGCGCCCTCACACCGCCGAGCTTCGCGACCGCGACGGCCGAGAAGGACGCGCGGCTGATCGTCGCGGCAGGGGAGTCGGCCGGGGTCCGGCTGGACGTCGCGGCGGCGGGAGCGGAGCGGTTCCGCCGGGCGATCGCGCAGGGGCACGGCGAGGAGGACATGATCGCGTCGTATTTCGCCAGCTTCGACGGCCGGGGGACCGAGGAGCACTGAGACCGGCCGGGCGCCAGGACGCGGAAGGGCCCGGCCCGGTCACCGAAGTGACCGGACCGGGCCCTCTTTCGCCGGGGGTGCGCCGGGGATCAGACCGTGCGCAGGGCGAGCACCACGTTGTGGCCGCCGAAGCCGAACGAGTTGTTGATCGCCGCGATGGAACCCTCGGGGAGGGCGCGCGGCTCGTCGCGGACGATGTCCGCGTCGATGTCCTCGTCCAGCTCGTCGACGTTGATCGTCGGCGGGGCCGTGCGGTGGTGCAGGGCGAGGACGGTGGCGACCGTCTCGATGCCGCCGGCGCCGCCGAGCAGGTGGCCCGTCATCGACTTGGTCGCGGACACCGCGACGTGGTCGAGGTCGTCGCCCAGGATCTTGCGCAGCGCCTTGATCTCGGCCGCGTCACCCTGCGGGGTGGAGGTGGCGTGGGCGTTGAGGTGCACGACCTCCGCCGGCTTGAGGTCGCTGGTGTCGAGCAGGTTCTGCAGCGCGGCCGCGATGCCGCGGCCGGTGGGCTCGGGCTGGGCGATGTGGTGGCTGTCCGCGGACAGGCCCTGGCCCAGCACCTCGCAGTAGACCCGGGCGCCGCGCCGGGCGGCGTGCTCGGCCGACTCCAGGATCACGATGCCGGCGCCCTCGCCGAGGACGAAGCCGTCGCGGGCCTTGTCGTAGGGGCGGGAGGCCTTGGTGGGCTCGTCGTTGTTCTTGGACATCGCCATCATGCTGGCGAAGGCCGCGACGGGCAGCGGGTGGATGGCCGCCTCGGTGCCGCCGGCGACGACGATGTCGGCACGGCCGGAGCGGATCATCTCGTAGGCGTAGCCGATGGCCTCGGCGCCCGACGCGCAGGCGCTGACCGGGGTGTGCACGCCCGCCTGGGCGTTCACCTCCAGGCCGACGTTGGCGGAGGGGCTGTTGGGCATCAGCATCGGCACGGTGTGCGGGGAGACGCGGCGGGCGCCCTTCTCCCGGAGCACGTCGTACTGGTCGAGCAGGGTGGTCACGCCGCCGATGCCGGAGGCCACGACGGTGCCCAGGCGCTCGGGGGTGACGGAGGGGTCCTCGCCGGCCTTGGCGGTGAAGCCCGCGTCGGCCCACGCCTCGCGCGCGGCGATCAGCGCCAGCTGGGCCGAACGGTCCAGCCTGCGCAGCATCGGGCGGGGCAGGACGTCGGCGGGGTCGACGGCCACGCGGGCCGCGATGCGGACGGGCAGCTCGGCGAACCGCTCACCCTCCAGGGGTTTGACGCCGGAACGCCCGGCGAGCAGCCCTTCCCAGGTCGTTGCGCTGTCGCCACCCAGCGGTGTGGTTGCGCCGATACCGGTGACGACCACGGTGCGATTGGTCGGATTCACAGGAATTGTCTCCACGTGTAGAGGTGCTGGAACCGCCACCCGCCGGGGTGGCGACGAACGCTTGATCAGGCCTGGTGCTTCAGGATGTAGTCGGCAGCGTCGCCGACGGTCTTGAGGCCCTTGACGTCCTCGTCGGGGATCTTCACGTCGAAGCGCTCCTCGGCGGCGACGACGACCTCGACCATGGACAGCGAGTCGACGTCCAGGTCGTCGGTGAAGGACTTGTCCAGCTGGACGTCCTCGACGGGGATGCCGGCGATCTCGTTGACGATCTCGGCGAGGCCCTTGAGGATCTCTTCCTGGGTGGCGGCCATGTGGCGCTCCTTCTATCGATAGTGCGGTGTGCTGCTAAGGAAACTGCTGAGGCGTCGAGCCCGCCGGCGCCTGTGAGGGGCCGGAACCGTGGATCTCGCCTAGGGGAGGGTAACGACCGTGGCGGCGTACACGAGACCCGCCCCGAAGCCGATGAGGAGCGCGGTGTCCCCGCTCTTCGCCGCTCCGGTCGCCAGGAGGCGCTCCATGGCCAGAGGGATGGAGGCCGCCGAGGTGTTGCCGGTGGTCTCCACGTCGCGGGCGACCGTCACGCTGTCGGGCAGCTTGAGGGTCTTGACCATCGAATCGATGATCCGCATGTTCGCCTGGTGCGGGATGAAGACGTCCAGGTCCTCGGGTGCGACCCCGGCCTCGTCCAGCGCCCGCTGGGCGATCTTCGCCATTTCGAAGACGGCCCAGCGGAACACCGCCTGACCCTCCTGGGTGATGGCGGGGAAGCGGACGTCGGTCTCCTCGCGGTAGACGTCCCAGGCCACGGTCTGCTTGATGGTCTCGGCCTTGTCGCCCTCCGAGCCCCACACCACGGGGCCGATCGCCGGCTCCTTGGAGGGGCCCACGACCACGGCGCCCGCGCCGTCGCCGAACAGGAAGGCCGTCGCACGGTCCTCCAGGTCGGTCAGGTCGGACAGCCGCTCGACGCCGATGACCAGGACGTACTCCGCGGAGCCGCCGGTCACCATGTCCTTGGCCATGGTCAGGCCGTAGCCGAAGCCCGCGCAGCCGGCCGAGATGTCGAAGGCGGCGGGCCTGCCCGCACCCACCTTGTGGGCGATCTCGGTCGCGACGGCCGGGGTCTGCTTGAAGTGCGAGACCGTCGAGACGATCACGGCGTCGATCTGCTCGGGGGCGATGCCGGAGTCGGCGATCGCCTTGCCGGCGGCCTCCAGCGACATGGCGGTCACGGTCTCGTCCGGGCCGGCCCAGTGACGGGTGGCGATGCCCGAGCGCGAGCGGATCCACTCGTCCGAGGAGTCGATGTGCTTGAGGATCTCCTCGTTCGGCACCACCCGGACGGGACGGTAGCCGCCCACGCCCATGATGCGCGCGTATGCGGCGCCCTTGGCGGGCTTGATCTTCGCGGTCATGCTCTCGGGCTCCTTATTCGGCCGTGGACCCGGCGACGCCGGCGTGCTCGGCGATGAGCGCGCGGGCGGCCTCGAGGTCGTCCGGGGTCTTGAGCGCGAGCGTCTTCACACCGGGCAGGGCGCGCTTGGCCAGGCCCACCAGCGTGCCGCCGGGAGCCACCTCGATGATCGCGGTGGCGCCCAGCTCCTTGAAGGTCTCCATGCACAGGTCCCAGCGGACCGGGTTGGCCACCTGGCCCACCAGACGCTCGACGACCTCCCGGCCGCTCGCGACGACGTGTCCGTCCTTGTTGGAGACATAACGCGTGTGCGGATCGGCGGCTTCCACCTGGGCGACCGCGTCCTGAAGGACGGAGACGGCCGGCGCCATGTGGTGGGTGTGGAACGCGCCCGCCACCTTCAGCGCGACGACGCGGCGGGTGCCCTCGGGCTTGTCCGCCTCCAGCGCCGCCAGCTGCTCGGCGGTACCGGCGGCCACGATCTGGCCCGCGCCGTTGACGTTGGCGGGGGTCAGGCCCAGCTTCTCCAGGTGCGGGAGCACGACGTCGGGCTCACCGCCCAGCAGCGCGGACATGCCGGTCTCGGTGATCGCGGCGGCCTCGGCCATGGCCAGGCCGCGCTTGCGCACGAGCTCCATGGCGGCCCGCTCGGACAGCACACCGGTCAGCGCGGCGGCGGCGAGCTCGCCGACGCTGTGGCCGGCCGCGGCGCCCACGAGGCGGGCGAAGTCGTCCGGGGAGGCGAACAGCTGCCCGGCGGAGACCAGGGCGGACGCGACGAGCAGTGGCTGGGCCACGGAGGTGTCACGGATCTCGTCGGCGTCGGCGTTCGTGCCGTAGTGGACGAGGTCCAGGTCGATGGCAGCCGACCATTCCCGCAGGCGGTCTTCAACACCGGGAAGGTCGAGCCAGGGGGTCAGGAAGCCGGGCGTCTGAGCGCCCTGGCCGGGAGCGACGAGTACGAGCACCCTCACACTCTCTCTCGTGGACGGTATCGCTCACCCGTGAGGACAGGGACGAAGAACCGTCAGGGGAATTGTGGATAGTCAACAAAAGCCTACGCGTGTCATTCGGCGTCGGCCAGGCGCCCCAGGATCAGTGCGATTCGCAGCGTAAACGCTGACCGGACATCGGAGGGTGACCAGCCGGTGACGTCCGTCACACGTCGGAGGCGGTATCGCACGGTGTTGGGGTGGACGAACAACATGCGTGCCGCCCCCTCCAGGCTGCTCGCCTGCTCCAGGTAGACACTCAGCGTCTCCAGCAGGGCCGAGCCCGCCTCCTCCAGCGGTCTGTAGATCTCCTCCACCAGCTGCTCCCGCGCGGCCGGGTCACCGGCCATCGCGCGCTCGGGCAGCAGGTCGTCGGCGAGCACCGGACGGGGGGCGTCCGGCCAGGCCGCGCACGCCTTGAGCCCGGCCGCCGCGGCCTGTGCCGAGCGGGTCGCGGCCAGCAGGTCGCCCACCACCGGCCCGGCCACCACGGGGCCGGCCGCGAACGGGCCGATCAGCGCCTTGGCGGCCTGCAGCGGGTTCTCCGCGCCGCCCACGATCACCACCAGCCGGTCGCCCAGCACCCCGGTGAGGACCTGCACCTTCACATGCCGCGCGGCCCTGCGGATGGCCTCCACGGTCAGCTCGCTGTCCCCGTCGGGGGCCGTGCCCAGCACCACCGAGACGTTCGAGGGCCCGCTCCAGCCCAGCGCCGCCGCCCGCGACAGCGCCCCCTCGTCGGCCTCGCCCGACAGCACCGCGTTGACCACCAGCGACTCCAGCCGGGCGTCCCACGCGCCGCGCGCCTCGGCGGCCTGCGCGTAGACCTGGGCGGTGGCGAAGGCGATCTCCCGGGCGTACACCAGCAGCGCCTCGCGCAGCGCCGACTCGTCGCCGGGCGCGGCCACCTCGTCGATGGCCGACTCCATGACCTCGATGGTCGTGCGGACCATCTCCACGGTCTGGCGCAGCGTGATCGCCCGGGTCAGCTCGCGCGGGGCGGTGCCGAAGACGTCCGTGCTGATGGCCTGGGGCGTCTCCGGATGCCGGAACCACTCGGTGAACGCGGCGATGCCGGCCTGGGCGACGAGGCCGATCCAGGACCGGTTCTCCGGGGGCATCGCCCGGTACCACGACAGCTGGGCGTCCATCCGGGTGATGGCCGCGGCGGCCAGCGTCCCTGAGGACTTCTCCAGGTTGCGCAGGGTGGCGCTGTGCGGGTGCGGGGTGTCAGCAACTGGTTCGGGCACGGGCACAAGCCTGCCTTATTCGGGTGGGGTCCGGAGCCGCCGGGCCCCCGCAGGGTCCTTCGCGGGGCTACGGTGGGCCGGTGATGTACGTGCAACGAGCGGCCGAACGCTTCCTCGGCGGGGACCCGGCGGCCGGCATCGAGACCTGGCACGCCTTCTCGTTCTCGGGCTTCTACGACCCCGACAACGTGCGCTTCGGCCCGCTCGCGGCCTGCAACGAGGAGCGCCTCGCGGGCGGCGCCGGCTTCCCGGAGCACCCCCATCGCGATGTCGAGATCGTTACCTGGGTGGTGGAGGGCGAGCTCGCGCACGAGGACTCCACGGGGCACGTCGAAACGATTCGCCCCGGCGACGTCCAGCGACTCAGCGCCGGCTCCGGCGTGCGTCACAGCGAGCGCAACGCCGGAAGCGCCCCGCTGCGGTTCGTGCAGATGTGGCTCACGCCGTCCGAGGGCGACGAGGAACCGTCGTACGAGGTGGTGCGGGGCATCGCCGACGGCACGCCGTACGCCCTGACACGCGCCGAGGCCGTGCTGCACGTCCGGCGCCTGCGGGCCGGCGAGCGCACCGCCCTGCCGGACGCGCCCTGGCTGTACGTGCACGTGGTGCGCGGCGCCGTCCGGCTGGGCGGGGAGGTGCTGCGGGAGGGCGACGCCGCGCGCGTCCTGGACGCCGAGGACCTGACGGCCGAGGCCGCCGGTTGTGCCGCCGAGCTGCTGGCGTGGGAGATGCACGCCGAGCCGCACTTCGGCTGATCAGGCCCGGCCGAGCTCGGCCAGGACCGCGTCCGTCAGCATCGGCCACACCTCGATGGCCCAGGGGCCGAAGGCACGGTCGGCCAGCGCCACGCAGGCCGCGCCCGCCTCCGGGTCGACCCACAGGAACGTGCCCGCCTGGCCGAAGTGCCCGTAGGTGCGGGGCGAGGACGAGGTGCCCGTCCAGTGCTGCGACTTCCGGTCGCGGATCTCGAAGCCCAGGCCCCAGTCGTTGGGCCGCTGGTTGCCGTAGCCGGGCAGCACGCCGGCCAGGCCCGGGAAGGCCACCGACGTGGCCTCGGCCACCGTCTGGGGCGCCAGCAGCCGCGGGCGCTGCAGCTCCGCCACGAAGCGCGCCAGGTCCTCCACCGTCGAGACGCCGTCCTTGGCGGGCGAGCCGGGAAGGTCCGTCGACGTCATCCCCAGCGGCTCCAGCACCGCCTGCCGCAGGTACTCCGCGAAGGGGATGTCCGTCGCCTTGGCGATGTGGTCGCCCAGCGCCTCGAAGCCCGCGTTGGAGTACAGGCGGCGGGTGCCCGGCTCGGCCATCGGACGGTGCTCGTCGAAGGCCAGGCCCGAGGTGTGCGCGAGCAGGTGGCGGACCGTCGAGCCCACCGGACCCGCCGGCTCGTCCAGCTCGACCGCGCCCTCCTCGACGGCGACCAGCGCCGCGTACGCGGTCAGCGGCTTGGTCACGGACGCCAGCGCGAACCGGTGCCCGGTCGGGCCGTGCGAACCGGCCAGGGTGCCGTCGGCCCGTACGACGGCCGCCGCCGCGGTCGGGACCGGCCAGTTCTCGATCATGCGCAGGCTCTCCATGGCAAGGAGCCTAACGCGGCCGCGGATCACGCCGGATCTCGCTTGCTTCGAGTGCACTCCAACTCTCTAGCGTGGGGCACGACGCACGGTTCGCGAGGGGGAGACGGCAATGACAGTGATGGACAGCCCACCGGTGGAGCTTCAGGCGTGCCTGGAACTCGACCGGCAGCGCGGCCGCCGGCCCCAGGGCAGGGACCGGTTCACCATCAGCGAGGTCTCGGAGTACACCGGACTCACCGCGCACACCCTGCGCTGGTACGAGCGCATCGGCCTGATGCCGCACATCGACCGCTCCCACACCGGTCAGCGCCGTTACACCTGCCGCGACCTGGACTGGCTGGACTTCGTGGGCCGGCTGCGGCTGACCGGCATGCCGGTGGCCGACATGGTGCGCTACGCCGAGCTGGTCCGCCAGGGCGAGGAGACCTTCGCCGAACGCGAGCGGCTGCTGAGCGCCCACCGCGACGACGTCCGCAGGCGCATCGCCGAGCTGCGCAGCACCCTGGACGTACTGGACTACAAGATCGACATCTACTCCGACGCCCGCCGGGCGTCCGAAAGGGCATGAGGGACATGAGCAACGAGACGATCGCACGCGTCACCCTCGGCGACGGCGGCCCCGAGACCGGAGTCCAGGGACTCGGCTGCATGGGCATGAGCTTCGCCTACGGGCCCACGGACGGGACCGAGGCCAGGGCGACGCTGGAGCGGGCGCTGGAACTGGGCGTCACCCTCTTCGACACCGCCGACATGTACGGCGCCGGGGAGAACGAGAAGTTCATCGCGCCCTTCATCCGGGCCCACCGCGACGAGGTCGTCCTGGCCACCAAGTTCGCGATCGACGCCAACCCCGAGAACCCCGCGGACCGGGTCATCCGCAACGACCCGCCCTACATCCGCGAGGCCGTCGAGGCCAGCCTGCGGCGGCTGGGCGTCGACGAGATCGACCTCTACTACATGCACCGCCGCGACCCCGACGTCCCGCTCGAGGAGTCCGTCGGCGCGATGGCGGAGCTGGTGGCCCAGGGCAAGGTCAAGCACCTGGGGCTCAGCGAGGTGACCGGCAGCGAGCTGCGCCAGGCGCACGCCGTCCACCCGATCGCCGCCGTGCAGTCGGAGTGGTCGCTCTTCAGCCGGGACATCGAGGACAACGTCGTGCCCACGGTCCGCGAGCTCGGCGTCGCCCTCGTGCCCTACTCGCCGCTCGGACGCGGCTTCCTCACGGGCGCCTTCACCGACGCCGGCAAGGAGCTGTCCGGCGACGACTGGCGGCGCACCCTGCCCCGCATGACCGGCGAGAACGCCGAGGCGAACGCGGCCCTGCTCGAGCCGGTACGGGCCATCGCCGCCGCCCGCGGCGTCACGCTCGCCCAGGTCGCGCTGGCCTGGGTCCAGCAGCGGGCCCAGGTGCACGGCCTGACGGTCGTTCCGATCCCGGGCACCCGCAAGCGCAGCCGCCTGGAGGAGAACGTGGGCGCCACCCGCCTCGAGCTGACGGCGGACGAGCTGGCGGCGCTGGAGCCGGTCGCCTCCAAGGTCGCCGGGCCCCGCTACGCGGACATGTCCTTCACGTCGGCGGACCGCGACTAGCCCTTGGGCGCAGGCGCACCGGCGGTCACTCGCCCGGGGTCACCAGCCCCGACTCGTAGGCGAAGATGACCGCCTGTGCGCGGTCGCGCAGGCTCAGCTTGGACAGCACCCGCCCGATGTGCGTCTTGACCGTCTGCTCCGCCAGCACCAGCTCCGCCGCGATCTCCTGGTTCGACAGGCCCCGCGCGATCAGCTCCAGGACCTCCGTCTCACGCGGCGTCAGCCCGTTCAGCCGCACCGCCCCCTTGCGCCGGGGCGCCGGCCGGGCGGCGAAGTCGGCGATCAGACGGCGCGTCACCGAGGGCGCCAGCAGGGCCTCTCCGGCGGCCACCACCCGTACCGCCGAGATCAGGTCGGCGGGCGGCGCGTCCTTCAGCAGGAAGCCGGACGCGCCCGCGCGCAGCGCCTCGTAGACGTAGTCGTCGACGTCGAACGTCGTCAGCATCAGCACCTTCGGGCGGTGCACCACCCCCGGCGGAGGGTCCAGGAGCCGCCGCGCGGCCTCCAGCCCGTCCATCTCCGGCATGCGGACGTCCATCAGCACCACGTCCGGGTGGGCGCGCCGGCTCAGCTCGACGCCCTGCCGCCCGTCCGCGGCGTCGCCGACGACGTCGATGTCGCTCTGCGCGGCCAGCAGCGCGGCGAACCCCGCGCGCACCATGGCCTGGTCGTCGACGATGATCACTTTGATGGTCATGCGGGGGAGGATTCCTCTTCTGTGGTGAACGGGAGCCGGGCCGCCACCCGGAAGCCGCCGTCGGGCAGCGGCCCGGTGTCGAGCGTGCCGCCGACCAGCCGGACCCGCTCCCGCATGCCGACCAGGCCGTGGCCCGTGCCGCCGGTCTCCAGCGGTGCGCCGCCCGGCTCGGCCGGGGCGGCGTTGACGACCAGGAGCGTCAGGCTCCGGCGGTCCTCGCCGAGGGAGACCGAGACCCGGGTGGCCGAGCCCGGGGCGTGCCGGACGACGTTGGACAGGGCCTCCTGGGCGATGCGGTAGGCGGACAGGTCCACGGCCTGCGGCAGCGCGGCCGGCACCGGCTCCGGCATCGACAGCTCCACCGGCACCCCGGCCCGTACCGTCGCCTCGACCAGCTGCGGGATCCGCTCCACGCCCGGTTGCGGCGCCCGCTCGGGGCCGCCGGCCGGGCCGGTGCCGTCCTCGCTGCGCAGCACGCCCAGCAGGCGGCGCATCTCGGTCAGCGACTCCCGTGCGGTGGCGGCGATGGTGGTGAACTCCTCGCGGGCCGCGTCCGGCAGGTCCGTGATGCGGTAGGGGGCGCTGTCGGCCTGCACGGTGATGACGGACATGTGGTGGGCGACCACGTCGTGCAGCTCGCGGGCGATGCGGGCGCGCTCCTCCAGCAGGGTGCGGCGGGCCCGTTCGGCCTCGCTGATGGTCTCCTGCTCGGCCAGCGCCCGCCGGGCCAGGCCGCGTTCGCGCAGCAGGTGGGTCACCACGAGCAGGATGCCGCCGAGGATGACGGGGATCGGCCAGGAGCCGTTGCTGCGGCCGGGGTCGAGGCTCTCGAAGAAGATGCCGGCCGCCCCGGTCAGGGCCCAGACCGCGGCCAGGACGCGGGGCCGCTCGCGCAGGCCGAGGGCCAGCATGAACAGCAGCATGCCGATGATGCCCCCGGGCGTCCACGGCCAGGCCCAGCCCTTGGCCGCCGGCACGGCGAGCAGGGCCGCCGCGCACGCGACGTAGCCGGTGAAGGCCACCGCCCAGGCGACCAGGGGGCGGCGCACGGCGAGCAGCAGCGGCACGGTCTGCACGAGGCACAGCAGGAGCGCGAGATCGGAGTCCAGCCCGTACTCGTCGCCGAGCACCATGGTGCCGGACGGCAGGAGGATGGCGATGAACAGCGCCGCGACGACGTACGGCAGGCGGCGCACGAAGCGGCTGCGGGAGTGTCCGAGGAGCGGCTCGGCGGGGGCGAGGGCCGCGCGGACACGGCGGAGCGGTGACGAAGGCATGACGTGATCAGCGTAGGGGGACCGACCGGCGAGAACGTCACCCCGAGGTGCCGTCCCGGATGTCATACCCCGGTATCACCCCGGGACTTCACAGCTCCGCCAGCAGCTCGGCCTTCTTCGCGCTGAACTCGTCGTCCGTCAGCAGTCCCGCGTCGTGCAGCTCCCCGAGGTGGCGGATGCGCTCGGCGATGCCGCCGGGGTCGGGCCGGGCCGCGGGCACCGTCCCGGAGGGCGGCACGGGCGCCTTGGCCCGTACGGCCGCCAGCACCGCGGCCGCGAAGGGCAGCGACTCGTGGACGAGGCCGTAGCCCCTGCCGAAGACCACGGCCGCCGGGTCCTGGTCCGCGGCGCCCGGCCGCGGGCCGTCCGTGCCGCGCCGCAGCAGCCGCAGGTGTCCGCCCGGGGCCTCGGGGGAGCTCCAGTGCACCCCGGTCAGCTCCTCGACGGCGAACCGCTGGTCGCCCGCCTTCCACTTGGCGGAGGAGGCGCCGCTCCAGAACCAGCGGAAGGAGACGGCCCGGCCGTCGAAGGAGGCCTTGCCGTCGTAGCCCTTGAAGGACAGCGGCGGCACCGGAGCCGCCACCAGGTGGCGCTCGGCCGGCTCGTCCGCGTCCGGGCCGAGCTCGGCCCGTATCCGTTCGGCGTAGTACTCCGCGAGCAGCTCGCGCTCGGCGGGGAGCACCAGGCGGTACGGGTCGCAGCCCTCCTTGAGCCGGCCGCCGGCCGCGTCGGCCAGCGGGTCGGCGCCGGGTCTGGGCATGGCGCGCAGCACCACCGTGCCATGTCTTCCCGGGGTCTTCTCGACCCCGGCGAGCGCCTCGTAGGGGACGCGCCGCTCGCCGAGCGTCTGGAGCAGCTTCGGTGTGCGGATCCCCCGTTCGAAGCGGATGAGCACGGAGTCGGTGTCGAACTCCCAGACGGTGTGGAAACCGGCCAGCACATCACCCATGCCGCTCATCGTATGCGGCGCCCGTCCGCCCGTCTCCTCTCACGACGCTACGCGCGTCATGCGGCGGGGACGACTCGATCCTGGTCCAGACCGATGGTGCAGTCACTGGCGTCACCCGCGCACCGGACGGAGCCGGAGGCTCCGACTCCGATGCCGGCGAAGTTGGCGAGGCTGGTGGTGCCGGGCTCGAAGTAGCCGGTGTGGCCACGGGCCCCGGAGGCCGACAGCCTCCGCGCCCCGAAGCCCGTGGAGACCGGGTCGGCGCCATGACCCAGACCGCCGACCTCCATGTGGGGCACGTCCTGAATCCAGTCGTCCTGATCGCGCATCGCCCAGATCCGGGCGCTGGTGCCCAGGTCGGAGACGCGCTCGGCGCGCATGCCGGGGCTGCCCGCCACCGCCACGTCGCTGACGCGGGCGGGAAGTTCGCGGGCGGCGACCCCGCACACCACCGAGCCGTAGCTGTGGCAGAACAGCGAGACCTCGGAGTCGCCCGGCAGCGTCCGCACCAGCTTGCGCAGCCGCAGCGCGCCCTCGGCGGCGAGCTTGCCGGTCGCGGCGTCCATGCCGACGCCGACGGGGGAGGTGTAGTCGGCCCAGGCGATGACGGCCGTCCTGGTGCCGGGGCTCGCCTTCCCCTCGGCGGCGTAGAGGGACCGGGCCATGCCCACGGGGGCGCTGTAGGCGCGCTGGGACTTCTCGAACGTGAGCACGTTGGTGTCGACACCCGGGACGACCACCGAGACGCGCTCGGCGCGGTCGAGGTCGCCGAAGACCTCCGCGACGCGCCCGGCGCCGCTCGCGTCGAAGGCGAGGACCTGGCGGCCGTCGCCGAGCAGCGACTCGAAGCGGTGCATCCGCCGGGTCGCCTCATAGCGGCCGGCCGGGGTGAGGGCGCCGTCGTGGGTGCGGCGCTCCTCGGTCGTACGGGCCTTGGCCAGCGCGATCCGGTTGGCGCGGTAGCGCAGCTTCACGGGGGCGCCGTCGAGGTTGCCCACGACGAGCGGATAGCGCTCGGCGAGCTGCTCGCGCTGGCCGGCGGTGAGCGAGCCGAAGAAGCGGCCCAGGGTGCCGGCGTCCGCCCCGGGGGACGGGAGCGGCCGGCCGCCTATGGAGCCGTGCAGCCATTCCCCGAGCGCCGTGGCGCGCGGGTCGGCCGCTGCCTTGTGGCCTCTCACGGCGGTCCAGCCGGTCGTGGCGAGCATGACGAACACGACGGCCAGCGCGAGGAGTGCGCGCCAGACCGTGGTCGCGTTCGTCCAGGGGATGGAGGAGGAGTCGAGCTCCGGGAAAGAAGTCACCGCGAACCACAGTAGGAGAATTCCGCTTGCGTCCGGGAAGTCGGTGAGCTATCTCACGTTTGGATCAACGGCGATTGGGCGCAGACGAACGCCTTCCGATCAAGAACGCCAGTTTTCCGCCAGGGCCGGGCCGATCTGGTCCAGATAGGCCGCCGTGGTGCCGCGGAGCTCCGCCATGTCGCCCCCCGCGACATCGGCCCACAGTTTGCTCGTCTCCCGCATCACCCCGCTGAACGCGGCGACCAGGATGCGCGGCCGGGGATCCTGCGCGGACAGGCCCTCCCGGCGGGCGATCTCCGCCGCCAGCCGGTCCTCCAGCTCGGCCTGCCGGCGCAGATGCGCGGCCAGCAGCTGCGGCGTCTCCTGGATCATCCGGTACGTGCGCACGTGCAGCTCCAGCGGCACGACCGCCTCGATGGCCTCCTCGATGCCGTCCCAGGAGGCGAGCACGGCGGTGCGCAGCGCGGTGAGCGGCGACTCGGCGGCGGGGCGCTCGAGGACGGCGGCCAGGAAGCGCGACTCCGCCATGTCCTGGACGGAGAGGGCGACCTCTTCCTTGTTGGTGAAGTAGCGGAAGAAGGTGCGCTGGGAGACGTCCGCGGCGGCGGCGATCTCGTCGACGGTGGTGCCCTCGTAGCCCTTGAGGGAGAACAGCTCCAGGGCCGACCGGATCAGCGCGTCCCGGGTCCGCCGCTTCTTGCGCTCACGCAGCCCTGGGGGACCCTCGATCGCCTGCATGGTCGCCTCTTCTCGCCGTGTTCGCGCTGCTCAGGATAGCTGTGGCCGAACTGACAGATCATGACGGTTGAAATCGATGGTCAAGTGGCAGCGACTGACATAATCTCGTCGGCATGACTCGGACCACCGTCGCCGAGGCGACGCCGGACCTCGGGCCCAGCGGCACAGGACTGCGGGGCCACCCCTGGCTGACTCTCATATCCGTCGCGATCGGCGTGATGATGGTCGCCCTGGACGGCACGATCGTCGCCATCGCCAATCCCGCCATCCAGAAGGATCTCGGCGCCTCGCTCGCCGACGTCCAGTGGATCACCAACGCCTATCTCCTCGCCCTCGCCGTCGCCCTGATCACCGCCGGCAAGCTCGGCGACCGCTTCGGCCACCGCCTGATCTTCCTTATCGGTACCACCGGATTCGCCCTGTCCTCCGGACTCATCGCCCTGTCGGGCAGCGTGTCGGCGGTCGTCGCCTTCCGCGTGCTGCAGGGCCTGTGCGGCGCGTTGCTGATGCCCGCGGCGCTCGCCCTGCTGCGCGCCACCTTCCCCGCCGAGCGGCTCAACATGGCCATCGGCCTGTGGGGCATGGTCATCGGCGCCTCCACGGCCGGCGGTCCGATCGTCGGCGGGCTGCTCGTCGAACACGTCAACTGGCAGTCGGTGTTCTTCATCAACGTGCCGGTCGGCGCCGCCGCGCTCGCCCTCGGGGCGGTCATCCTCAAGGAGAACCGCGCCGAGCGCTCGCCCAAGTCCTTCGACGTCCTGGGCATCGTGCTGCTGTCCGGCGCGATGTTCTGCCTGATCTGGGCGCTGATCAAGGCCACCGACTGGTCGTGGGGGGACACCCGGACGCTGGGCTTCCTCGGCGTCTCCCTGATCTGCTTCGTCCTCTTCACCGTCTGGCAACTCAGGTCGCGCGAGCCGCTCCTGCCGCTCG
Organism: Streptomyces sp. C36; assembly: GCF_040932295.1. Taxonomy (NCBI): domain Bacteria; kingdom Bacillati; phylum Actinomycetota; class Actinomycetes; order Kitasatosporales; family Streptomycetaceae; genus Streptomyces; species Streptomyces sp. C36. Next base: position 453,481 of record NZ_JBFQGI010000002.1, read on the forward strand.
GCCTCTTCCGGTCCGTGGCCCTCTCCGCCGGCACCGTCCTGATGCTGCTGATGGCGTTCGCCTTCATGGGCGGCGTCTTCTTCGTCACCTTCTATCTCCAGAACGTGCACGGGATGACCCCCGTCAACAGCGGCCTGCACCTGCTGCCGCTCACCGGAATGATGATCGTGGCCGCTCCGGCGGCGGGCGCGGTCATCACCAAGGCCGGGCCGCGCATCCCGCTGGTCGTCGGCATGCTCTGCACGGCCGTCGCCTGCTTCGGGATGTCCACGCTCGAGCCGGGCACCGGCACGGGCGTGATGTCCGTGTGGTTCGCGCTGCTGGGCCTCGGCCTGTCCCCGGTCATGGTGGGGGCCACCGACGTCATCGTCGGCAACGCCCCGCTGGAGCACGCCGGCGTGGCCGGCGGCCTCCAGCAGGCCGCCATGCAGGTCGGCGGCTCGCTCGGCACGGCCGTGCTGGGCGCCGTCGTCGCCACCCGGGTGGACCACCTGCTGCCGGAGAAATGGGCGGACGCCGGGCTGCCGGCGGTCCCGCCCGAGCAGCTGTCCCGGGCCGCCGACGCCGTCCAGGTCGGTGTGGCGCCGGTGCCGCCGAACGCGTCGCCGGAGGCCGCGATGCGGATTTCGGCCGTCGCGCATGACACTTTCGTGGCAGGAATGAACGTTGCCTTCACCGTCGCCGGTTGCGTGGCGCTGTTCGCGGCACTCGTCGCGTTCCTCACCAAGCGGGGCGAGAACGCGGACTCCGCGTCCGGCGCGGCGCACATCTGACGCCGCGGGGCGGGGGCGGTACCTCGGTACCACCCCCGCCGTCGGTCGTCTTCCCCTATCAGGGCATGGCCTGCCCGGCGCTCTTGGCAGCGATGATCACCGCTCGGAAGACTCCTTCCCGTTCGGACAACCGACAGGGGGAGGAACCCATATGCGTACGCGCATCAGCACCGTGGCCGTCACCGTCACCGCCGTCGCCGCCGCGCTCCTCATGAGCGCGCCCGGCGCGAGCGCGAGGCCCGGGGGTACCGGCGGCACGTGCTCCGCGGGGCAGCTGTGCCTGTGGCCCAAGACGGAATTCCGGGGGCAGCGGCAGGTGAGCGAGCTGGCCGGCATCGAGATCGAGAGCTGTGTGGCGCTGCCGCAGGGAGTCACGGCGGCGTCGCTGGTCAACCGGACGGGCAGGCCCGTCACCACGTATCAGAGTGCGACGTGTGGTGAGACCGGCGAGTTCGACACGTATCCGTCGGGGAGCTGGGTGCCCGAGTCCCCGTACGTCGTGCGGGCGTACAAGGTGTGGGAGCGCTGAGCTCCGCCGACGTCCGCGGGTACGCCTGAGCCCCCGGCCGCTTTCCGCGGCCGGGGGCTCAGGTGTTGCTACTGCTGACCGTCAGCGCGAGCGCTTACGCGTCGCCGCCCGCGGCGCCCGGGTCGGCCGCGGCCACGTCCAGGAGCTGGTAGCGGTCGATGGCCTGCTTCAGGGCCGAGCGGTCGATCTTGCCTTCCTTGGCGAGCTCGGTGAGCACCGCCAGGACGATCGACTGCGCGTCGATGTGGAAGAAGCGACGGGCCGCGCCACGCGTGTCCGCGAAGCCGAAGCCGTCGGCGCCCAGCGAGGTGTACGTGCCGGGCACCCAGCGCGAGATCTGGTCCGGGACGGCGCGCATCCAGTCGGACACGGCCACCTTCGGGCCCTCGACGTCGGCGAGCTTGCTCGTCACGTACGGGACACGCTGGTCCTCCTCCGGGTGGAGCAGGTTGTGCTCCTCCACCTCGATGGCGTCGCGGCGCAGCTCGTTCCAGGAGGTCGCCGACCAGACGTCCGCCTTGACGTTCCACTCCTCGGCGAGGATGCGCTGGGCCTCGATCGCCCACGGCACGGCCACACCGGAGGCCATGATCTGCGCCGGGATGGCGCCCGCCTCGCCCTGCTTGAAGCGGTACAGACCCTTGAGGATGCCCTCGGCGTCCACGTTCTCCGGCTCGGCCGGGTGCTGGATCGGCTCGTTGTAGACGGTCATGTAGTAGAAGATGTCCTCGGCGTTCTCGCCGTACATCCTCCGCAGACCGTCCTGGACGATGTGCGCGATCTCGAAGCCGAACGCCGGGTCGTACGCGACGACGCCCGGGTTGGTCGAGGCCAGCAGGTGGGAGTGACCGTCGGCGTGCTGCAGGCCCTCACCGGTCAGGGTGGTGCGACCGGCGGTGGCGCCGAGGACGAAGCCTCGGGCCAGCTGGTCGGCCATCTGCCAGAACTGGTCGCCGGTGCGCTGGAACCCGAACATCGAGTAGAAGACGTAGATCGGGATCAGCGGCTCGCCGTGCGTGGCGTAGGCGGAGCCGGCGGCGATCAGCGAGGCGGTGCAGCCCGCCTCGGAGATGCCGTCGTGCAGCATCTGACCGGTCGGGGACTCCTTGTACGCCAGCAGCAGCTCGCGGTCCACGGCCTCGTACTGCTGACCCAGCGGGTTGTAGATCTTCGCCGACGGGAACAGCGAGTCCATGCCGAAGGTGCGGTACTCGTCGGGGGCGATCGGCACGAAGCGCTTGCCGATCTCCTTGTCCCGCATGAGGTCCTTCAGCAGGCGGACGAAGGCCATGGTGGTGGCGATCGACTGCTGGCCGGAGCCCTTCTTGGTGGGCGCGTAGGCCTTCTCGCCCGGCAGGACGAGCGGCTTGGAGCGGTCCACACGGCTCGGTACGTAGCCGCCCAGCGCCTTGCGCCGGTCGTGCATGTACTGGAGCTCCTCCGAGTCCTTGCCCGGGTGGTAGTACGGCGGCAGGCCGGACTCCAGCTCCTTGTCCGCGATCGGGATGTGCAGACGGTCGCGGAAGCGCTTGAGGTCCTCGACCGTGAGCTTCTTCATCTGGTGGGTCGCGTTGCGGCCCTCGAAGTTCGGGCCGAGCGTCCAGCCCTTGACCGTCTGGGCCAGGATCACGGTCGGCTGGCCCTTGTGGGCCTTGGCCGCCGCGTAGGCCGCGAAGATCTTCTTGTGGTCGTGACCGCCACGGCCCAGGTGCAGGATCTGGTCGTCGGTCATGTTCTCGACCATCTTCCGCAGACGCTGGTCGTCGCCGAAGAAGTGGTCACGGATGTACGCGCCGGTCTCGGTGGCGTACGTCTGGAACTGACCGTCGGGGGTGCTGTTGAGCTTGTTGACCAGGATGCCGTCGCGGTCCTGCGCCAGCAGCGGGTCCCAGGAGCGGTCCCACACCAGCTTGATCACGTTCCAGCCGGCGCCGCGGAACTGCGACTCCAGCTCCTGCATGATCTTGCCGTTGCCGCGGACCGGGCCGTCGAGGCGCTGCAGGTTGCAGTTGACGACGAAGGTCAGGTTGTCCAGGCCCTCGCGAGCGGCCAGGGACAGCTGGCCGAGCGACTCGGGCTCGTCCATCTCGCCGTCGCCCAGGAACGCCCAAACGTGGGACTTGGAGGTGTCGGCGATGCCGCGCGCCTCCATGTAGCGGTTCATGCGGGCCTGGTAGATCGCGCCGAGGGGGCCGAGGCCCATCGAGACGGTCGGGAACTCCCAGAAGTCCGGCATCAGGCGCGGGTGCGGGTAGCTGGACAGGCCGTAGGGCGCCTTGGACTTCTCCTGGCGGAAGGCGTCCAGCTGCTGCTCGGACAGTCGGTCGAGCAGGAACGCACGGGCGTACACACCGGGGGAGGCGTGGCCCTGGAAGAAGATCTGGTCGCCGCCGTCACCCTCGTCCTTGCCCCGGAAGAAGTGGTTGAAGCCCACGTCGTACAGGGAGGCGGAGGAGGCGAAGGTGGCGATGTGGCCGCCGACGCCGATGCCCGGGCGCTGCGCGCGCGAGACCATGACGGCCGCGTTCCACCGGGTCGCGTTAAGGATCTTGCGCTCGATCTCCTCGTTACCGGGGAAGAACGGCTCGTCCTTGGTCGCGATGGTGTTGACGTAGTCCGTGCTGCGCATCTCGGGCACGGCCACGCGCTTCTCGCGAGCCCGCTCGATCAGGCGAAGCATGAGGTAGCGGGCACGTTCCCGGCCTCGCTCATCGACGGCTGCGTCGAGCGAGTCGAGCCATTCCTGGGTCTCTTCGGGATCGAAGTCCGGGACCTGGCTGGGAAGGCCGCCAATGATGATCGGGTTGCGATCGGATCCGGAAGCCACGCTGTTCCTTCGCTGTTCGGGGCGTGTCGTGCTCTGCACGCGGGTCATGCTGCGCACGCGGGTCAATTACTTCTCTGCTGTTATGTCGCGCCGGCTCCCATCGTGGACCGCGGCGGCGGAAACGTCATCTCTACTGAGCGGTAACCACCACTCACGAGACGAAGCGTCGAAGGTAGGCCGTTGGGGGCGGCCAAATCGCAACCTTACGCTCCCATGGAGGGTCCCTCGCGTACGGCCGTTCGGGCCCGGTTCCGGTAATCGCACGGAGTAACTTCGCAAACCCGACGGAACGCTGTGGCGTGAATCACTTGGGCCTGCTGCCTGATGGTTGGAGTTGCCATGAGACGTCCGCGTCCGTCAACGTTTCGGCGGGCCCGATGGCCGGGTACTTGCGCGATCGGTCCGTCACGTGTGGACTACGCCCAATGCCTCGCGCACGCGGGGACCACAAGAACATTTCTCGAAAGATGACAGGAGGCAATCCGTGAGCGCGACCGCGGGCCACGCGGAGGAGCGGACCAACCCTGCCGCCAGGCTGGGTTTCCAGCCCGGACAGGTGGTCCAGGAGATCGGCTACGACGACGATGTCGATCAGGAGCTCCGCGAGGCCATTGAGGAGATCACCGGCCAGGACCTCGTCGACGAGGACTACGACGACGTCGCAGACGCCGTCGTGCTCTGGTTCCGCGACGAGGACGGCGACCTGACGGACGCGCTGGTGGACGCCATCGGTCTGCTCGAGGACGGCGGCGTCATCTGGCTGCTGATCCCCAAGACCGGCCGTGACGGCTACGTCGAGCCGAGCGACGTCAGCGAGGCGGCGCAGACCGCCGGGCTGAGCCAGACCAAGAGCGTCAGTGTGGCCAAGGACTGGTCCGGCGCCCGTCTGGTCGCCCCCAAGCGCTGACCGACGGCGGCCCCACGCCGCAGCCGAAAACCGCCTCCGCGCCCCCCGCAGTCCGACTGCCGGGGGGCGCGGTGCGTTGCGCGCCGGGCGCAGTGACACACTGGGCGCCTACCCGCGCCGGCGGGCGGGGCCGTACGCGCCCCCGGGCGCCGGCTCCCGTCGAGAGAGGGATGCGAACCATGGCAATCGTCGTAGGCGACAAGGCTCCGGACTTCGAGCTGAAGAACCAGCACGGCGAGACCGTACGGCTCTCGGACTTCCGCGGTGAGAAGAACGTCGTCCTGCTCTTCTACCCCTTCGCCTTCACCGGTGTGTGCACCGGCGAGCTCTGCGCCCTGCGCGACGAGCTGCCGCAGTTCGCCAACGACGACGTCCAGCTGCTGGCCGTCTCCAGCGACTCGCCCTTCTCCCTGCGCGTCTTCGCCGAGCAGGAGGGCCTCGAGTACCCGCTGCTGTCGGACTTCTGGCCGCACGGCGAGGCCGGCCGCGCCTACGGCGTGTTCGACGAGGAGAAGGGCTGCTCGGTCCGCGGCACCTTCATCATCGACAAGGAGGGCGTCGTCCGCTGGACGATCGTCAACGGCCTGCCCGACGCGCGTGACCTGAACGAGTACACCAAGGCGCTGGCCGCTCTCTGAGCGACTCCCGGGGCGGCCGGGGTGCGCAACCCCGGCGGGCGCCGCGGACGTCCTTCGCGCAAGAGCCTGTAATCGGTGGGAACCGGTCACTAGGATCAAAACGTTGATCGGATGCCATCGCACAACCGGGGGCACGGGTCCGGCCTGGCCCCTCGAACCAATGGAGGACTCGTGGGAGTCAGTCTCAGCAAGGGCGGCAACGTCTCGCTGACCAAGGCGGCCCCGAACCTGACCGCGGTCGTCGTCGGTCTCGGCTGGGACGCCCGTACCACCACCGGTACGGACTTCGACCTGGACGCCAGCGCCCTGCTGACGAACGACCAGGGGAAGGTCGCCAACGACCAGAACTTCGTCTTCTTCAACAACCTCAAGAGCCCCGACGGCTCCGTCGAGCACCAGGGTGACAACCTCACCGGTGAGGGCGAGGGCGACGACGAGGTCATCAAGGTCAACCTGGCCGGTGTCCCGGCGGACGTCCACAAGATCGTGTTCCCGGTCTCCATCTACGAGGCCGAGTCCCGTCAGCAGAGCTTCGGCCAGGTCCGCAACGCCTACATCCGCGTCGTGAACCAGGCCGACAACACCGAGCTGGCCCGCTACGACCTCAGCGAGGACGCCTCGACCGAGACCGCCATGGTCTTCGGCGAGCTGTACCGCAACGGCGCCGAGTGGAAGTTCCGCGCCATCGGTCAGGGCTACGCCTCGGGCCTGCGCGGCATCGCGCAGGACTTCGGCGTCAACGTCTGACGGTCTGAGACGGTCTGAGAGGCGTCAACGTCCGACGGTCCGACGAGCGTCCGACCGTCGCACGCGAGCTGTTCGTCCGGCGCCGCACACCCTCCGGGGAGTGCGGCGCCGGACGCGCACGGGCGAATCGTCTGAACTCGGGGAGGAAGCAAGATCATGGGTGTCACGCTCGCCAAGGGAGGCAATGTCTCCCTCTCCAAAGCCGCGCCGAACCTCACCAACGTGACCGTGGGCCTCGGCTGGGACGCGCGCTCCACCACGGGAGCCCCCTTCGACCTGGACGCCAGCGCGCTGCTGTGCGCCGCGGGCCGGGTGCTGGGAGACGAGTACTTCGTCTTCTACAACAACCTCAAGAGTCCCGAGGGCTCCGTCGAACACACGGGTGACAATCTCACCGGTGAGGGGGACGGCGACGACGAGTCGATCCTGGTGGACCTCGGCAAGGTGCCCGCCGTGTGCGACAAGATCGTATTCCCGGTCTCCATTCATGAGGCCGATGTGCGCGGGCAGAGCTTCGGCCAGGTCAGCAACGCCTACATCCGTGTGGTCAACCAGGCCGACGGCAGCGAACTGGCCCGCTACGACCTGAGCGAGGACGCCTCCAGCGAGACCGCGATGATCTTCGGCGAGGTCTACCGGTACGGGGGCGAGTGGAAGTTCCGCGCGGTCGGTCAGGGGTACGCGTCGGGCCTGCGGGGCATCGCCCTAGACTTCGGGGTCAACGTTTCGTAAAGCCGCGTCCGCGCGGTCATCCCGAACAGCGAAGGATTGGGTAGCCAGTGCTCCTGAAAACCTTTGGTTGGTCGTTCGCCATCACGGCGGCCGGTCTGGCCTTGGCCGGCGTTCTCTGGGGGTGGCAGGGGCTGGCGATCGTCGCGATCCTCTCCGTCCTGGAGATTTCGCTCTCGTTCGACAATGCGGTGATCAACGCCGGAATCCTCCGGAAGATGAACGCCTTCTGGCAGAAGATCTTCCTGACGGTCGGCATTCTCATCGCCGTCTTCGGCATGCGGCTGGTCTTCCCCATTGTCATCGTCGCGATCACGGCGAAGCTCGGCCCGCTCGAAGCCGTCGATCTCGCGATCAACGACAAGGCCCGCTACGAGGAACTGGTCACCGCCGCCCACCCGGCCATCGCCGCCTTCGGCGGAATGTTCCTGCTGATGATCTTCCTGGACTTCATCTTCGAGGACCGGGACATCAAGTGGCTGGCGTGGCTGGAGAAGCCGCTGGCCCGGCTGGGCAAGCTCGAGACGCTCTCCACGGTCGTCGCGCTGGTCGTCCTGCTCATCACCGCCACCACCCTCGCCACGGCCGTTCCGGTCCACGACGGCGTGGGCACGGTCGACAAGGCCACCACGGTGCTGCTGGCCGGCATCGGCGGCCTGGTGACCTACCTGATCGTCGGCGGCGTCTCCGGCTTTTTCGAGGACCGCCTCGAGCAGGAGGAAGAGGCCGAGGAGGAGGCCGAGAAGGCGTCCGCCAAGGGCGGCCCCTCGGTCGTCGGACTGGCGGGCAAGGCCGCGTTCTTCCTGTTCCTCTACCTCGAGGTCATCGACGCGTCCTTCTCCTTCGACGGTGTCATCGGCGCCTTCGCCATCACCAACGACATCTTCGTCATGGCGCTGGGCCTGGGCATCGGTGCGATGTACATCCGTTCGCTGACGGTCTTCCTGGTCCGCAAGGGCACCCTGGACGACTACGTCTACCTCGAGCACGGCGCGCACTACGCCATCGGCGCGCTGGCCGTCATCCTGCTGATCACCATCAAGCACGAGATCAGCGAGGTCGTCACCGGCACGATCGGTGTCGTGCTGATCGGTCTGTCGTTCTGGTCCTCCGTGGTGCGCAACCGCAGGGAGGCGGGCCCGGGCGACGGCTCCGGCGCGAAGGCCGAGGTCTCCTCCGGGGTGTGACCCCGGCACATTTGAGGAACGCTCTCACCGGGGCGGTCGCGAGGATCAACCTCACGGCCGCCCCGTGGCATGTGTGCTGCTCATGTGGGGGTTTTCGGCAATGTCGGTATGGGAGAAGCTCTTCGGCAACTGGGGAGGCGCCGCCGCCCGCCAGTTCGACGCCGGCGGTTCCAACGGCTCGGTCGAGCTGACCAGGCGGCATCCCACGTTCTCGCTGACCAAGCAGGGTGCCGCCACCGGGAACCTGCGGGTCAACCTGTCCTGGCGGATGCGCACCTCGGACTTCGGCGAGCGGCCCTCCGGCGGCTTGGGCCTGTCCGGGCTGCGGCACCCGCTGCGCAAGTTCACGCCGCAGGTGGTGCAGGCGCAGGGGCCGGCCATGGTCGACGTCGACCTGGACCTCGCCTGTATGTACGAGCTGCAGGACGGGTCCAAGGGCGTAGTCCAGCCGCTCGGCAACATACTGGGCAGCGTCAACTCGCCGCCGTATGTTCAGCTCAGCGGCGACGACCGGTTCGGCTCGGGGTCGGGCGAGACGATCTACATCAACATGGACCACCGCGACGACTTCAAGCGGTTGCTGATCTTCGTCTACATCTACGACGGCACACCGGCGTTCGACCGTACACACGCGACGGTGACGCTCTATCCCGGCAACGGCCCCCGGCTCGAGGTCGCGCTGCACGAGCGCGCCCCCGAGGCGCGGTCGTGCGCCGTGGTGCTGATCGAGAACGTCAAGGGCGAGATCCTCGTGCGGCGGGAGATGAAGTACGTCTACGGCTTCCAGTCCGAGCTGGACCGGCTCTACGGCTGGGGGCTGCAGTGGGGCCGCGGCTACAAGACGAAGGTCTGACCGCGGCCGCGGGCCCGTGCGGCCGGTGGACTCGGCGGCCGGCGGATTCGGCGGTCGCCGGGCTCAGCGGCGGGGCTCAGCGGTCGGGCTGGAACTGCGGACCCTGCGGGGGCAGCCGGAAGGCCGGGTCGGGCACGGGCCGCTGCGGCGGGTAGCCGTAGGAGGGCTGGGGCGTGCCGTGCTGGGGGTAGCCGTACGACGGCTGGGCCGCCGGGGCGGCCGGGACCGCCGGGGCCGGAGGGTACTGCGGCGGGTAGCCGTACGACGGCTGCGGCGGGACCGTGGGCGGTGCCGGGGGCGGCGGCGGATAGGCGTAGCCGGGCGCGGGCGCGGCGGCCGGGGGAGCGGCCTCGGGCAGCGGTTCGGCGGCGGGCTCCGGGATGGCCGAGGGGGTGCCGGACGCCGGCGTGGAGGCGCCCGCGCCGGCGCCCTCCTCCGACTCGTCCACCGAGATCCCGAACTCCGTGGCCAGCCCGACCAGGCCGGAGGCGTACCCCTGGCCCAGCGCGCGGAACTTCCAGGCGTCGCCGCGCCGGTAGAGCTCGCCGCAGAGCATGGCCGTCTCGTCGCCGGTCTCCGCGGTGACGTCGAAGCGGGCGACGGGGGCGACGTCCGTCGTCCCGGCGGCCGTCCGCGCGGCGTCGTACAGCAGCACGCACAGGTCCCTGACCTGCCCGAAGGTGCCGCCGTCGGCCGAGGCGGCCAGCACCACGCGCGCCACGGAGGGGTCCAGCGCCGTCAGGTCGGCCTCGAGCGAGTCCGTGGCCCCCTCGACCAGCCGCTTCTTGGGCAGGTGCCGGACCAGGCCGGAGGGGTGCCGGGGCTGGTTGTAGAAGACGAAGTCCTCGTCCGAGCGCACGCGGCCGTCGTCACCGAGCAGCAGGGCGGAGGCGTCCACGTCCGGGACGCCCGGGCCGGGGGTCCAGCGCAGTACGGCCCGTACGGTGGGGGCCTCCAGCGGGATGTTCGACCCCTTCAGCATGGCGTGCGTCATGTCGGCAATCCTGCCCCCTCGTGCGGCCGGCGGACAACGCAGGGGCCCCGGACCTCCTCCGCTTACCGGACGGATCCACGGCCGTCATGAGTTTTTCACGTCCTTGGGGAACTCTTGACCCTCCTCCGGACGTACGATAATCGGCCACACTTCGTGCCGGCCGGCCCGGTGGGAAGGCGTCCAGGCCGCGGCATCCGGGGAGAGCGATGAGGCATTTCGGGCACCTTGCGTCTGCGGTGCGGAATGGGTTGTTCCATAGGGAGCCCGGCGAGTTCACCGCCGACTCCCCCGCCCCCACGCTCGCCGTCGCCCTCGGCGCCACGCTCTACAGCCCCGCCACCCGCCTCACCCTCGCCCGGGACATACACAAACAGGCGCGGCGCGGGGTGGTCTCCATGGTGCTGTGCCTCGAGGACTCCATCGGCGACGCGGACGTCGCCGGCGCGGAGGAGAACCTCGTCCGGCAGTTCACGGAGCTGGCCGCCTCCGGCGACGACCTGCCGCTGCTGTTCGTCCGGGTCCGCGAACCCGGCCAGATCACCGACCTCGTACGGCGCCTGGGCCCCGCCGGGCGGCTGTTGTCCGGATTCGTCCTGCCCAAGTTCACCGAGGAACGCGGCCTTCCCTTCCTCGAGGCGCTCGCCGAGGCCGAAGCCCGGGGCGGTCGGCGGCTGTTCGCCATGCCCGTCCTCGAGTCCCCCGAGCTCCTGCACCTGGAGACCCGCACCGAGACCCTGACCGGCATCGCCCGCGCCGTCGACAAGTACCGCGACCGGGTGCTGGCGCTGCGGCTCGGCGTGACCGACTTCTGCTCGGCGTACGGGCTGCGCCGGGCGCCCGACATGACCGCCTACGACGTCAAGCTCGTCGCCTCCGTCATCGCCGACGTCGTCAATGTGCTGGGCCGCGCCGACGGCAGCGGCTTCACCATCAGCGGCCCGGTCTGGGAGTACTTCCCCCAGCCCGAGCGGATGTTCAAGCCCCAGCTGCGCCGCAGCCCCTTCGCCGGCCCCGCCGAGGCCCTGCGCACCGCGCTCATCGAGCACGACATGGACGGCCTGCTGCGCGAGATCCAGCTCGACCGCGCCAACGGCCTGCAGGGCAAGACCTGCATCCACCCCACGCACGTCGCCCCCGTGCACGCGCTCTCCGTCGTCAGCCACGAGGAGTTCAGCGACGCGCAGGACATCCTGCGGCCGGAACGCGACGGTGGTGGAGTGATGCGCTCCGCCTACACGAACAAGATGAACGAAGTGAAACCGCACCGGGCCTGGGCCGAGCGGACCATGCGGCGCGCCGAGGTCTTCGGCGTCGCGCGCGAAGAGGTCAGCTTCGTCGAGCTGCTGGCGGCGGGATTGCAGGACGTATGAGCGAGGAGAGTTCGCACGTGGTGTGGTCGGGACAGTGGGTCGCGGACCGGCTGGGCGTCGGGCTGGAAGGCGACGCCCGCCTTCCGGAGCTGCTGGGCCTGGCCCTGCGGCGCAATCCGAAACGAGCGCACCTGCTCGTCTCCAACGTGCTGGGCAAGCACGTGCCGGCGTCCCCCGAGGCGGTGTACGAGGCCGGCGCCGGCCTCGGCCGCCGCGTACGGGCCCTGCTCGGCGACGCCGACGCCGCACGGGCGGTGGTGCTCGGCTACGCCGAGACGGCCACGGGCCTGGGCCACGCGGTGGCCGACGGCATCGGCCTCGCCCCCTACCTGCACTCGACCCGGCGGGCCGTGCCCGGCGTGCCGTCCGTCGGCGGGTTCGAGGAGGAGCACAGCCACGCCACGTCGCACCTGCTGCTGCCGGAGGACCCGGACTTCTTCGCGGGCGACGGCCCGCTGGTGCTCGTCGACGACGAGTTCTCGACGGGGCGGACGGTACTGAACACGATCGCGGCGCTCCACGCGCGGTTCCCACGGGGGCGGTACGTGGTCGTGGCGCTGGTGGACATGCGGGACGCGCGCGATCGCGCGCGGTTGGACGAGTTCGCGGGCGGGCTGGGTGCGCGGGTCGATCTGGTCGCGCTGGCGTCCGGCACGGTGTCCTTGCCGGACGGGGTGCTGGAGCGGGGGCAGGAGCTGGTTGCTGCGGCATCGTCGCCGGGTGCGGGTACGCCGGCGCCTGCTCTCCCCCGGCTACCGCTGGGAGGTGCCCCCACCGCCTGGCGGCACGATCGCCCACCGGCGCAGAGGGTTGAGCTCGGGTGGCCGGTCGGCCTGCCCGATGGCGGCCGCCACGGCTTCACCCCGGACCACCGGGTGCGGCTGGAGGCCGAGTTGCCGGACATGGCCGCCCGTGTCCTCTCCGCCCTCCCGCCGGGGGCCGGCCGCGTCCTCGTCCTCGGCACCGAGGAGTTGATGTACGCCCCCCTGCGCCTGGCTCAGGCGCTGCAGGACGCACTCGGCGAGGCGGCCGGCGTTCGTTTCTCCACCACCACCCGCTCACCCGTGCTGCCCGTCGACGACCCCGGCTACGCCATCCGTTCGCGGATCGCCTTCCCCGCCCCGGAGGGGGCCGGCGAGCGGTACGCCTACAACGTCGCCGGTGCCGGCTTCGACACCGTCGTCGTGGTGACCGACTCCACCGCCGACACTCCCGAACTGCACGCTCCCGGCGGTCTGCTGGACCAGCTGGCCGCGCACGCCCGAAAGGTGCTGCTCGCCGTGATCCCCTCCCACCGTGCCGGAGGCGAACCGCTGCGCGGCCCCGCCTTCTCCTCCTACGCCCCGGACGAGGTCGGCTGGCTGCTGCAGGACCTGTCCGCCGTGGACCTCGAGGCGCCCACCGAGGAGCGGGAGGAGGCGATCCAGAGCGGCGGCGCCCACTACGCCGAGTCGCTGCCGGTGGAGTACCAGCCCAGCGAGCGCTACCAGGCGGCCTACCACGCGGCCCTCGAGGCGTCGGCCGACCGCATGGCGCGCGCGGTCGGCGTCGTCACGGAGACGGTGCTCGCCGAGCGATCGCCCCGCCCGGTCCTGGTCTCGCTCGCCCGCGCCGGGACGCCCGTAGGCGTGCTGATGCGCCGCTGGGCGCGGCACGCGCACGGCCTGGACCTGCCGCACTACGCCGTGTCCATCGTGCGCGGCCGCGGCATCGACCCCAACGCCCTGCGCTGGATCGCCGCCCACCACGACCCGGCCGACGTCGTCTTCGTCGACGGCTGGACCGGCAAGGGCGCCATCACCCGCGAGCTGGCCCAGGCCTTCGAGGGCGCCGGCGCGCCCGCCGGGTTCGACCCGCGGCTGGCGGTCCTCGCCGACCCCGGGCACTGCGTGGACACCTACGGCACCCGCGACGACTTCCTCATCCCCTCGGCCTGCCTGAACTCCACCGTCTCCGGCCTCATCTCGCGCACGGTCCTGCGCGCCGACCTCGTCGGGCCGCGCGACTTCCACGGCGCGAAGTTCTACCGCGAGCTGGCCGGCGCCGACGTCTCCCGCACCTTCCTCGACACCGTCTCGGCGCGCTTCGGCGAGGCCGAGGAGGCCGTCGCCCGCGAGGCCAAGGAGCTCGCCGCCGCCGACCGCACGCCCACCTGGGCGGGCTGGGCGGCCGTCGAGCGGATCAGCGCGGAGTACGGCATCGACGACGTCAACCTCGTCAAGCCGGGCGTGGGGGAGACCACGCGCGTCCTGCTGCGCCGCATCCCCTGGAAGATCCTCGCCCGGCGTGGCACCGGCGCCGACCTGGACCACGTCCGCCTGCTCGCCGAGCAGCGAGGCGTCCCCGTGGAGGAGGTGGACGACCTGCCCTACAGCTGCGTCGGCCTGATCCACCCCCGCTACACCCGCGGCGCCACCGGCACCGACGGCAAGGCGGTGGCCGCCAAGTGACCACGGCCTCCCGTGTCCTGGTCGCCAGCGACCTCGACCGCACCCTGATCTACTCCACCGCCGCGCTGGCCCTGTCCATGCCGGACGGCCAGGCGCCCCGCCTGCTCTGCGTCGAGACCTACGAGCAGAAGCCGCTCTCCTACATGACGGAGGACGCGGCCGCCGCGCTCGCCGAACTGGCCGGCGCGGTGACGTTCGTTCCCACCACCACCCGCACCCGCGAGCAGTACGAACGCATCCGGCTGCCCGGGCCCGCGCCCGAGTTCGCCATCTGCGCCAACGGCGGCGAGCTGCTCGTGCGCGGCGAGCCCGACGCCGACTGGCGGGAGCGGGTGCGGCGCACGCTGGCCGCCGAGTGCGCCGGCCTCGACGAGGTCCACGCGCGCATGGTGGACACCGCCGATCCCCGGTGGCTGCTCAAGGCGAGCACGGCGGCGGACCTGTTCTCCTACCTCGTCGTCGACCGGCCGCTGCTGCCGGAGGGATGGGTGACGGAGCTGACGGAGTGGGCCGCGGAGCGCGGCTGGACGGTGTCGCTGCAGGGCCGCAAGATCTACGCCGTGCCGGGTCCGCTGACGAAGAGCGCGGCGGTCGCCGAGGTGGCGCGCCGCACGGGCGCCGACGAGGTCCTGGCCGCCGGCGACTCGCTGCTGGACGCCGACCTGCTCCTGGCCGCCGGCCGGGGCTGGCGCCCGGGCCACGGCGAGCTGGCGGATGTGGGCTGGAACGCGCCGCATGTCACCGCGCTCACGACGCGCGGGGTGGCGGCGGGGGAGGAGATCGTACGGGCCTTCGCCCGCGCGGCGGGGGTCGTGGCAGAGGTCTCGTAAACCCGCGCCCGTGGCCCGTAGGCTCGTCGACCGGTAGCCGCATCCGGTGCTGACATACCCAGGAGACCACGTGGCCGAGACCAAGAGCGCCCCGCTCACTCCCGAGCTGTACGCGTACGTCCTCGCGCACAACCCCCCGCTCGACCCGGTGCGGCGCGCCCTGGTCGAGTCCACCCACACCGTTTTCCCCGGCGACGCGCTCAAGCAGGTGGCCGAGGAGCAGGCGCCGCTGCTGGCCTTCCTCGTGCGCCTCACCGGCGCCCGGAACGTCGTGGAGGTCGGCACCTTCACCGGCCTGTCGGCGCTGTCCATGGCCCAGGCGCTGCCCGAGGACGGGCGGCTGATCACCCTCGACATCTCCGAGGAGTGGACGGCCCACGCCCGCGCGGCGTGGGCCGAGGCCGGTGTCGCCGACCGTATCGACCTGCGCATCGCGCCCGCCCTGGACTCGCTGCGCGCCCTGCCCGCCGAGCCGCACATCGATCTGGCCTTCATCGACGCCAACAAGGACGGCTACATCGACTACTGGGAGGAGATCGTGCCCCGGCTGCGGCCGGGCGGGCTGATCGTCGTGGACAACGTCCTGTTCATGGGCCAGGTCGTCGACCCGGCCGTCACCGGCGGCCCGGGCGCCCACATCAGGGCGTTCAACGCGCACGTGGCGGCGGACCGGCGCACGGAGGCGGTCATGCTCACCGTCGCGGACGGCCTGACGCTGGCCCGCCGGACCGGCTGAGCCCCCCCAGCGCGGTCGGCGTGGCCGGCGCTCTCAGCGCGCCGCGCCGCCGCGCTCCTCGCGGATCTCGCGCACGACGTCCGCGACGGCCCGCCGGACCGCCTCGGTCTCCGTCAGGAAGTGCCACCAGTCCGGATGACGCCCCTCCAGGGCGCCGACCGCCCGCTCCAGACGGGCCACCGAGTCGTCGAGCGGGCGGGCGTGCCGGGGATCGGGCGTGCTGCGCCCGGCCATCGCCAGGCGCTGGGCGTCGCGGAGGGCGAAGCGGGTGCGCTCGACCTCCTTCTCGTGGTCGAACGACACCTCGTCCAGCCGCCGCAGCCGGTCTCCGGCCGCCGAGACGGCCTCGTCGGTGGTGTTGAGCAGCGCCCGCACGGTGGCCAGGAGGGCCGTGGCGTCCGCCCAGCGCTGCTCGCCGCGGGCCGTGCGGGCCTCGCCCAGCTTCTCCTCCGCCCGGGCGACGGCCCGCTCCGCCTCCTGCGGCACCTGCTGCAGGTCCTGCCAGCAGGCGGCGCTGTAACGGCGGCGCAGCTCGCTGAGGACCGGGGCCACGCCCGCGGCCCGGGTGGCCAGCGCCTGGGCGCGGGTGCGCAGCGAGACGAGCCGCTTGTCGATCTCCGCCGCGCGCTCGGGCAGCTGTTCGGCCTCGCCGCGGATCGCCTCGGCCTCCCGCTGCACTCTTTCGGCGCGCTGGACGGTCTCCCGTACGCCGTGCTGCCCGGCGCCCTGGTTGAGCTTGGTCAGGTCGGGGGCGAGCGCCGCGAGCCGGGCGGCCAGGTCGTCGGCGCGCAGTCCGCCCGCCCGCGCCGCGTCCAGCGCCTCACTGGCCGCGAGCAGCCCCTGCCGGGCCCGCTCCACGGCGGGCGCGAGCTGCGCCAGCTGGTTCTCGGCCCGGGTCAGCAGCGAGCCCAGGCTCTGCGCGAACCGGTCGAGTTCGGCCTTGACCTCTTGGAGCTCCTCCCGAGCCCGGGTCAGCTCCGTACGGGCCCGCTGCGCCGCCGAGGCCTCGAGGCCGTCGCGGTCCAGATCGAGGGAGTCGACGGCGCCGATGTACGTCGCGGAGACCTCGTCTATGCGCCGCCCGAGCGCCTCGAAGTCGGCGGCCGCCTTGCGCGCGGCGGGCGAGGAGTCGGCGGCCGTGATCGTCTCGATGGAGATCCGCAGGTCGCGCTGGGCGGTGTCCAGCTCGTAGAACGCCGCCGCGGCCGCGTCCTTGGCGGCCTGCGCCTCCGCACGCTGGCTCTCACCGCGTCCCCAGCCCCAGCGGCGGGTGCCGCCCCCGGGGAAGGCGGCGGGCGCGGCGGCCACCGCGACGGCGAGCAGGGGCAGGGGCAGCAGGACGAGCGCGAGGGCCTCGCGGGCCGCAGCCGTCACCGTACGTGCGAACGTCGCCGTCACCTTGCCCACTCCCGATGGATCACCCAGGCCGGGTGCCATTCTCCCATCCACCGGGGGCGGACACACGGGCCGGTCAGCCCGCGGTGCGCACCTCGATGGCGCCGTTGACGCTGTGCGCGATCACTTCGTGTCGGCTGGCGTCGTCACGGGGGACGTCCACGTTCACGCTGCCGTTGCCGGCCTTGGCGTCGACCTTGTAGGGGGCGCGGGGGAGGGTGATGCGGGTGGAGCCGTTGCTCGCGGTGGTGCGCACCTCGTCGGGCACCCGGTCCAGCCCGATGCGGACCTGGCCGTTGGAGGTGGTGGCCTTCACCTTCGACCCCCGCAGGCCCTCGGCGGTGATCGCCCCGTTGGAAGTCCTCAGCTCCACCGCGCCCTTGGCGTCGCGGACGTCCACGGCGCCGTTGCTCGTACGGACCGTGAGGGCCGTCTCGAAGCCCCGGGCCTTGATCTCGCCGTTGCCGCCCTTGACGGTCACGGCGACGCCGCGCGGCACCTCGATCTTGTGCTTGGCCTCGCAGTCCACACTCAGGCCCCGGCACTTCATCCGCAGCTTCAGGGTGTCGCCGCCCTCCATCTCCCAGCTCACCCCGGTCTCGCCACCCACCACCCAGCCGTCGAACCAGCGGGTTACCCGCACGTCCTTGCCGTTCCCGGAGGCCGGTACGAGCTCGATGGCGGAGTTGTCGGTGTCCACGGTCAGCTCACGGCCGGCGAGGGCGAACGCCTTGTGCTCGGGGGTCGCCTCGTCGGCGTCGGCCGAACCGCATCCGGTGAGGGCGACGGCGGCGACCAGGACCCCGCCGGCGAGGGCTGACAGGCGGGCGGCGCGGCGGGCGCGGGGAAGCATGACGGTCTCCGTTTCGGCTGGTGGCGCGGGCAGCGACTGCCTGCGCGGCGAGCCTATGCGCGGCGACGGGCCCTCCGGGATCCCACCTGCTACCGCTTGTGGGGTGGGGTTAACCCCCGTACCGGGTGGTCAGGGCCTTCCTGGTTTGCCGGGACCTGGGGAGGGCCATGTAGGCTGTGCTGTCGTGCCGGGGCGCATAGCTCAGCGGTAGAGCGCCGCTCTTACAAAGCGGATGTCGGCGGTTCAAATCCGTCTGTGCCCACCAGTACGAAGGCCCCCAGTCGATCATGACTGGGGGCCTTCGGCGTTCACGGCCGGTGGGCGGATGCGGAAGGCCCCTTCGCCGGTGTGGTGAAGGGGCCTTCCGTGCCCGTGGGGCGGGCCGGCGCCGGCATCGCTTACGAGCGGGCCGGGGCCGTGCGTCTGCGGTGAAGCTGCCAGAGGCCGCCGGTGACGGCGAAGAGGATCACCGACAGGGCGATGAGTACGGCCCGGGGGCCCGTGCGGTCGTGGAGGACGACCGCGCCGGTCGCCGTCACCAGTCCGGCCAGGGCCGCGATCGCGGCCAGTAGGGAACGGCCGCCCGTCGACTCGCGCTGTTCCATGTGCACCCTCCCTGCTCCGGCTGTCGCCGGCCCGTCTGCTCTCGCACCGCTGGGCCGGCTCCGTCCGGTGTTCCCGGTCGGGAGGCCCAGTCGGTTGACCATCATATGTTCCTGACAGTGCGCCAGTTGCCCGGCGGGGCGGGGGAGTCAGCGCGGCTCGAGGAGGTCCCAGCGGTTGCCGTAGAGGTCCTGGAAGACGGCGACGGTGCCGTAGGGCTCGTGGCGGGGCTGCTCAATGAAGTGGACACCTGCGGTCCGCATCCGGCCGTGGTCGCGCGCGAAGTCGTCCGTGTACAGGAAGAACCCGACCCGGCCGCCGGTCTGGTCGCCGACGCGGGCCTCCTGCGCGGCGTCCGCGGCGCGGGCCAGCAGCATGCCCGACTCGCGCGATCCCGGCGGGGCGATCACGACCCAGCGCTTTCCGTCGCCCAGGGGGATGTCCTCCCTGAGCTCGAAGCCGACGGCGTCCACGTAGAAGGCGATGGCCTCGTCGTAGTCGCGCACGACGAGGGTCACCAGGGCGAGATGCGGCATGTATGGATCATCCCGCATCGCCGCCGGCCGCGCCCCAGTGGCCCTCGTCAGCCCGCGACGGCCTCGTACAGGCTGAAGCCGGCCAGCGCCAGCATCACCAGCGCGGCCACCTTCGTGATCAGCTTCAGCGGTACGTACCGCATGAGCGTCTTCCCGCCCACGATGCCCAGGGCCGCCACCGCCCACAGGGCCAGCACGGCGCCCACGCCGACGGAGACGGGGTCGTCGTAGCGGGCGGCGAGGTTGGCGGTCATGATCTGGGTGAGGTCGCCGAACTCGGCGACCAGGATCAGCATGAAGCCGGCGCCGGAGACCTTCCAGAAGGACTGGTCGGCGGGCTTCCTCGGCTCCTCCTCGTCGTCGTCCTTCTTCAGCAGCAGCATCGCCGCGCCCGCGAGGAAGAGCACGCCGACCACGGCCTGGACGAGCCGGTGGGGCAGGAGGGTCAGCACGCTGCCGGCCGCGATGGCGAGGGAGACGTGGACGAGGAAGGCCGCCGCGACGCCGGCGAAGACGTAGGAGGCGCGGTAGCGGGTGCCGAGCATCAGGCCGGCCAGGGCCGTCTTGTCGGGCAGCTCGGCCAGGAAGACGACGCCGAAGACCAGGGCGGCGACGGTGAGACTGAACACGGGGTGGATTCCTCTGTCGGTGGGGACTACCGCACCGAAACAGTGACCTGCGTGAATCAGGGGTCGCTTCGGCACGGCAGCGTCGTGGACACTGCGGCCGAAGGTCTCGCTGGCCCCGGCGCGGTGTCCGAGGCCTCCGGGCGCCGGCTGAGACGGAACTCAGCAGTATGTCGACGGTCCGGCGAAGAGCTACTCCCCTTCTGCTCCCCTCAGGATACGGGACGCTCCCCGCGGTACAGCAGGCCGCGGGCGACCAGCTCGAGCACGACCGCCACCGCCACCGCCTGCACCATCAGCAGCGCGACCAGCACGAACAGCTGCACCACGCCCGCCTGCACGGGCGTGGCGCCGCCCAGCAGCATCCCCACGAAGGCCCCGGGCAGCGTGACCAGCCCCACAGTCCGGGTCTGGTCCAGCCCCGGCAGCAGCGCGTCGGAGGCGGCCGGGCGGGCGATCTCCAGGCGGGCGTCGCGGGGCGGGAACCCCAGCGCCAGGCCCGCCTCCACCTCGCCGTGGCGCGTGTTCAGCTCGTCGAGGGCGCGGCGGCCGCCCAGGACGGTCGCGGTGAGCGCCCCGCCGATGAGGATGCCGGTCACGGGGATCAGGGCGACGCCCCTGAGCGGTACGAGCCCGGTCAGCAGCAGCGCGAGGACCGTCGGCAGGACGCCCGCGGCGATCGGCGCCGCCGCCCACCACCAGGTGCGATTGGGTGTGACGCGGCGTCCCGCCGTGCGCACGGCGACGGCGTACATCAGCAGCAGGAAGCCCAGCAGCGCGGGCACCGACCCCACCACCCAGCCGATGAGCGCCGACACCGCGGCCAGCTGGACCGCCGCGCGCAGTCCGGCCAGCGCGATCTGGCGGGCGTAGCCGCGCTCGCGGCCGTCGGCGAGGCGGGCGACGGCCGCCACCGCCACCGCGACCGCGAACATGACGGCGAGGACCGCCCCGAGGGTGGCGTCGGCGGGCAGCAGGACGTCGGCGGCGAGCACGCGGCCACCCTACGGGCCGGCCGGCCGCCCCCGGTCGAGGCGCTCGGCGTCCGTGACGGCCTCCGTGACGGCGTCCGTGACGGCCTCCGTGGCGTGGCGGTCGGGCGATCGGTGGCATGGGCGAACGCCCGTACGGGGGCGTCCGTCTGGCGCTGTATCAGGAACGGATAACTCCGGTTTCACCGGAATGGATCCCTCCGAGGTATCTCACGTCGCGGAACCCTTGCCTTGACATGACCGCGTCGTCATCCTGACACGTGGCGACCACCCCCTGTACACCCGTCGCCGTGATGCTGGCCGCACCTTTCGCGGCTCTACCCCCTCCACCCTCAAGGGAGTTCTTCATGTCCGCACTGCGCGCTCCTTCGGCCTCGCGCGGCGTCTACGCGCGTCGTACGGCCGTCGCCGCGGGCCTCGCCGCCCTCGTCGGGACGCTCGTGCTCAACGGCCCGGCCGCCCACGCCGCCCCGCCCACCCCGCCGGACGCCGCCACCGCGCGTACGGAGCTGGGCCAGCTGACGGTCAAGCCCGAGGGGTCGATGGACGGCTACAGCCGGTCGAAGTTCCCGCACTGGATCACCCAGCACGGCCAGTGCAACACCCGCGAGGTCGTGCTGCAGCGCGACGGCGAGAACGTCGAGCAGGACGCGAAGTGTGCGGCCGTGTCCGGCGCCTGGTTCTCCCCGTACGACGGGGCCACCTGGAAGGATGCCCAGGACATCGACATCGACCACGTCGTGCCCCTGGCGCAGGCGTGGCGGTCGGGCGCCAACACCTGGACCACCGCCCAGCGCCAGGCCTTCGCCAACGACCTCTCCCGCCCGCAGCTGATCGCGGTCACCGACCGCGTCAACCAGGCCAAGGGCGACAAGGACCCGGCGCAGTGGCTGCCGCCGCTGCAGTCGTACCGCTGCACGTACGCCCGCATGTGGGTCTCTGTGAAGTACGACTACAAGCTGACCGTCGACTCCGCCGAGAAGGCCGCCCTGGAGGGCATCCTCAACGGCTGCTGAGCGACCACGACCGCCGGGTCCCCTCCTGCGAGGCTTCATCGCGGGAGGGGGCCCGGCGGTCGTATGCGGAGGTCAGGAGGGTGCGTGGCGGCATCCGCACCCAGAAACTTGAACTTGCAAGTATTCGTAAGGTGTGCCTAACTTAGGGTCGTCCTTGTTCCTGTCCCCGATACGAGGAGCCGACCCATGCCCCCCACCACCACCGCGGCCGCGCCCTCCCCGTCCGGCGAGCGCACCGCCCCGGCCGCCCCCGCCTCCCCGCTCGTCGAGCGCCTCGACGCGGCCCGGCCCTACGTCCTGTCGATCTTCCGGATCGTCGTCGGCCTGCTCTTCGCCTGCCACGGCGCGGCCTCGCTCTTCGGCGTGCTCGGCGGCGCGGCCGGCTCCAACGGCGGCACCATCGCGGCCGGCACCTGGCCCGGCTGGTACGCGGCCGTGATCCAGCTGGTCGGCGGCGCGCTGGTCCTGCTGGGCGTCGGCACCCGCAGCGCGGCCTTCATCGCCTCCGGCTCGATGGCCTACGCCTACTTCGACGTGCACCAGGCCGGCGGCCTCTTCCCGATGCAGAACGGCGGCGAGGCCTCCGCGATGTTCGCCTGGGCCTTCCTGCTGCTGGTCTTCACCGGCCCCGGCGCGCTGGCGCTGGACCGCGTCTTCGCCCGCGGCAAGCAGGGCTGACGCCCGCGGCAGCAGGGCTGACGTCCTCGGCGCGCGGGGCCGGCGCCCGCGGCGGGACGTGATTCGAACAACATCACGGACCCTGCGCTCATCCCCCAGCAGCCCCAGGCGTACGCTGTACGGTTGTCAAGGCCGCCCCTGCCGCTCCCCTGCGACGTCGCGGCGGGGGACCGTACCGGGAGATCAGGACGTGCTGGAGTTGTTGGGGGCGTTGGCCGAGACCCCATGGATATACGTGATCGTCGGGGTGTCCGTACTCCTCGACGTCTTCCTGCCGGTGCTGCCGAGCGGCGTCCTCGTGATCACCGCCGCCACCGCGGCCGCCGGCTCGGCCGCGGGTGCGGTGGGTGAGGCCACCCAGGGTCACGCCGGCTTCGCCGACATGTTCGCGCTCGTGATGTGCGCCGCCACCGCCTCCGTGCTGGGCGACATGGTCGCCTACCGGCTCGCCTGGCGCGGCGGCGACCGCTTCGACCGCGCCATCGCCCGCTCCCGGCGGCTGACCGCCGCCCAGGCCAGGCTCGGTACGGCCCTGCTGCGCGGCGGCGGCCCGCTCGTCGTCCTGGCCCGCTTCGCGCCCGCCGGGCGCTCGGTGGTCAGCCTCGGCGCGGGCGTGATGCACCGCCGGGTGGCGGAGTTCCTGCCGTGGTCCGCGCTGGCCGGCCTGACCTGGGCCGCCTACAGCGTGAGCCTCGGCTACTTCGGCGGCCAGTGGCTGGGTGCCTCGTGGCTGAGCACGGCGGTCTCGGTCTTCGCGCTCTTCGCGGCGGGCGCGGGGGCGGGGTTCCTCATGCGCCGGCCGACGGAGCCGGAGGCGGAGGCGCAGGCCCAGGCCTGCTAGACGTGTTGAGCACGAGCGTCGCGTGATCCACGCGAGATGGCCCGGTTCCGAAAGGAACCGGGCCATTTTGTGTGCGGTGCGGTGCTGCTCGGTGCCGTGTGGTGGTGTGCGACCGGGCCGGCCCGCGCCGGAGGGGTTAGTGGACCTTGGTGAAGGGCGCCTTGTCGAAGGCCTTCAGGCCGTTGGCCCAGAGCTGGTTGACGCGGCTCTTCTCGGCCGAGTTCGGGTTGGGGTTGGTGCAGGACGGGCCGGGGCCGCCGCCGGACATCAGCTCGCTGCACGGGCCGGAGTAGTGGTCCGGAAGACCCAGGACGTGACCGGTCTCGTGCGCGGTGACGCGGGTGGAGTCGTACTGCTCGTTCTGCCGGTAGTCGAGGAGGATGTAGCCGCGGCCGTGGCCGTCGGTGCTGGCGTACGAGCCGCGGGAGTCGTTGCCCTCGTAGTACCGGAAGTCGGCGTTCGAGCCGGCGCGCAGCTGGATGTTACGGACCGAGCTGTTCCATATCTGCGCGCTTCTCGCTATCTCCGTCGCGAAGCTCGGCGCCTGGCTGGCGTCGTAGGTGACGGTGACGGCGCGGAGGCCCGGCGACGCGGCCTGCTTGGCCTTCGCGGACTTCATGACGGCGTCGAAGAAGGCCTTGTTGTTGGCCTCTTCGGACTTGGAGCCGACGTACGAGGACTGGGTGTACTGCGGTGCCGCGTTCCCGTCCGCCGTCGTGGCGGAAGCGGGCACGACGGTCATCGTGGCTGCCAGCCCGAGGCCGAGGGCGGCCGACAGCACCATCGCGGAGCGATTCATGTGGGGGACTCCATTCGTGCCGAGAGCCTCTTCGGCCGGGTGCGGTGGGAGCACGCGGCCGGGGCTCACCGGGTGAACTCTTGTTCCCCATGAGTCTCTGACGAGTTATCAATGGTGCGGATGATGCCAGTTGGCCATAGCGCCATCCAATCGCCTATCCTGCGCCACCTGCTGTCCAGTCGGCCGTCCAACTGCCCGTTCTCGTCCGGCATGTGTCTGGTGTGGCGTACGGGGCGCGGATATGCTCGCTCGCGTGGAGCTTGAGGTCAGGCACCTCCGTGCACTTTGCGCCATCGCAGACACCGGCAGCGTGCGGAAGGCCGCGGTGCAGCTGGGCATGACCCAGCCCTCACTAACCACTCAGCTCCGGCGCATCGAGAGCACCGTCGGCGGGCTCCTCTTCACCCGGAGCCAGCACGGCAGCCACCCCACCCCCCTCGGCCACTCCGTCCTCTCCCGCGCCCGGCCGATCATCGCCGAGATGGCGGCGCTGGTGGCGGCCGCCCGGGACGCGGCCGTCGGCGTCGGCGGCCTGCGGCTGCGCATCGGCAGCATCGGCAGCCGCGCCGTCACCGGCTGGCTGCGCCGCATCCACCGGCGCCTTCCGGACACGGACACCACCATCCACATAGAGGTGTCCTCCAACACCCTTCTCCAGCTCCTGGCGACCAACCAGCTCGACGTGGCCTTCGTCCACGAGACGGCCGGCTTCCCCCTGAACGTCCCCGAGGGCGTCGAGCGCCGCGTCCTCATCGCCGCCGAGCCGCGCTTCGTCTCCCTGTCCGCCACCCACGCCGCGGCGGCCCGCCCCGTGATCCCGCTCGCCGACCTGGCCGGTGACCCCTGGATCGTCGACCCCACGGCGGACGACGAGGCCACGGCCCTGCGCCGCGCGTTCATGGCGGCGGGCCTCGACCCCCGCCTCATCCACGTCCGCGACAACACCACCGCTGCCGAGCTCGTCGCTTGCGGCGAGGCCGTGCGCCCGGCGGCGCCCACCACCGACCCCGTGCCCGGGACGGTGATCCGCCCCCTGTCCGGCGACCCCCTCACCACCCAGCTCTCCCTGGCTTCCCGGCGTGGCTCCTTACCCCTGCGCGAACTGGACGCGCTCTTCGCCGACTTGACCGCCGCGTACGTGGACGTGGCCGAGGCCAGCGCCGCGTACGGGTCCTGGCTGGAACGTATGGGCAGCCCGCTGCTGCCGTCAGTGGGGGGCCACTGAGCCCGCCGGGATCGCCGTCGGAACTTCCGGGCCCGGGCCCGGGCCCACGCCCATGCCCGGTATGAGGGGTGTGGGGCGGACGACGCCGGGGAGTTCGCCGAGGGGCGCGAGGGCCAGCAGGAACAGCACGCCGGCCACCGGCAGCAGATCCAGATCTCCCGCCGCGAGCACGATGCCCGCCACCACGACGACCGGACGCCAGGCGGCTATGGCACGCAGCGCCGCCAGCTGGGTCATGAGCAGCACCAGACCGACGTAGAAGAGCAGCGGCCCCACCGTATAGAAGGCGGGCTTCACGCCCGCCTGGCTCTGGACGCGCTCGAAGAGCTCGTTCATCGTCACCCGGTCCACGGAGCAGTACCCGACGACCAGATCGATCAGCACCTGCCCCGTCACGGCCACGACGCCCAGCAGGCCGATCCCCGCCCCGGCGTCCGCGAACCACCGGCGGACACGCCCCCGCCCGGGCGCCGCCGCCCGGCGCAGTCCCAGAAACACCGGCACGAACAGCAGCACCCCGGCCAGCAGGGCGAGGTGCCCCAGCGACCAGTCGGGGCCGGGGCCGTGCCGGTCGTCGATCAGGCGGGTGAGTCCGTACGCGGTCATGCAGACCGGGGCGGCGGCGAAGGCCGACCGCTGCCAGGTCGTCGCCGCGTCGGGGCCTGTCGTCGCCGCGTTGACGGGTGCCGTCGCCGTCGCCCCGGTCTGCGGTGTCGTCGCCCGTGTCCCGTTGTCGCTCGTCATGTAGTGATCATGTCCCTGGGGGCACCGCGCCGACCTCGGGGAACGCCCTGAGGGCACCCCGAGACGCCCCTGAGAGGCCTCTGAGGAGGAAGGGCGCTCTCCGGCACTCGCCTCGGGCCGGGGTTCACGTTCGCGGTCAGTTCGGGTCGCTGGCCGGGGCGTTCGCGGCCGGGGTGGTGCGGGGGAGTCGTGTGGCGGTGGCGAGGCCGGCGAGGGCGGCGAGGGCGAGGGTGGCCATGGCGGCGGCGTAGGCGTGCTTGGTGAGGTTGGCGACGAGGATGGTGCCGGCGATGGCGGTGCCGAAGGTGGAGCCGAGGTTGGAGACGCTCCGGGACAGGCCGGAGATCTCGCCCTGCTGGTCCTCGGGGAAGGCGGACTGGACCACGTTCACGGACGGGGTGAGCATGACGCCCAGGCCCAGGCCGATCAGCAACAGACCGGGAGCGAACGCCCAGGCGCTCGGGGAGCCGGCGACCAGGCCGATCAGGACGCCGGTGCCGGCGACGGCGAGGGCGAACCCGGCGATGATCAGGGTCCGCTGAGGGAGGCGTTCGGCGAGGCGTTCCGCGGCGAGCGAGGAGGCGAGCAGCCCGAGGGTGGCGGCGGTGAAGATGACGCCGGTCTGGATGGCGTCATAGCCGCGTACGACCTGCAGGTACGTGGCGACGGTGAACGAGGTGCCCATGAGCAGCAGCCACTGGGCGTTCTGGGTGACCAGGCCGAGGTTGGAGGCGCGGTTGCGGAAGAGGCCGGTGGACAGCAGCGGTTCCGCCGCGGCGCGCTCTTCCCGGCGGATCCAGTGCAGGAACCAGGCCAGGACGACGACGCCGGCGGCGAGCAGGCCGAGCATGAGCCACAGGTTGTTGTCGGCGGCGAGGATGCCCATGACGATCAGGACCAGTCCGCCGGCGGACAGGACGGCGCCGCGGACGTCGAAATGCCGGTCGGGGTCGGGTGGCAGCGGGTCGGCGATCGTCCGGCTCAGAGCGATGATCAGCACGATGACCAGGGCTTGGAAGACGAACGCGGCGCGCCAGCTGATCGCGGAGGTGATCAGCCCGCCGATCAGTGGGCCCGCGGCCGCTCCGACGCCGCCGGCGGCCATGATGACTCCGAACGCGCGGGCGCGGGAGGTCAGGTCGGTGAACAGCAGCGTGGTGAGGATGTAGACCGGGGGGATGAGCAGGGCCGTGCCGACGCCTTCGAGGATGGAGTTGCCGAGGATCAGCACGCCGAGTCCGGGCGCGGCGGCGCTGAGGACGGCGCCGATGCCGTAGACGGTCAGGCCCGTGAGGAAGCAGCGTTTGCGGCCGAAACGGTCGGTCGCCTTGCCTCCGGGGATCATGAGGGCGGCCATGACCAGCAGGAACACGGTGATCGCGACCTGTACGCCCTGCACGGTGGTGTCCAGGTCGTGGCTGATGTCGTTGATCATCACGTTCATGTTCGAGCCGGCGAAGCTGCAGATGAACTGCGCCAGCGCGAGCGGTGCCAGCATCCGCGAGCCGGCACCCGACCGGGCGGGGGCGGCGTGCGGTTCGACGGAAGGATCTTCGGTCACTGGCTCCGGCCTCTCTTCGCGGCGGGCGGATCAGGCGCCCGGCCGCTCGGCGCGGTCGAGTTCCTCGTCGAGTGCGAGGGCCGCGGCGACGAGCGCGAGATGGGTGAACGCCTGCGGAAAATTGCCGAGCTGCTCTCCGGACGGGCCGATCTCCTCGGCGAACAGGCCGATGTGGTTGGCGTAGGTGAGCATCTTGTCGAACGCGTAGCGGGCCTGGTGCACGCGGCCGGAGCGGGCGAGAGCCTCGACGTACAGAAAGCTGCACAGGCTGAAGGTGCCCTCGGAACCGCGCAGGCCGTCGGGTGAAGCCGCTGGGTCGTAGCGGTAGACCAGGCTGTCGCTGACGAGCTCGTCGGTCATGGCGTCCAGGGTGCTGAGCCAGTCCGGGTCGGTGGGCGACAGGAACCCGACGCGGGGCATCAGCAGCAGTGAGGCGTCGAGGACGTCGGTGTCGTAGTGCTGGACGAAGGCGCCGCGCTCGTCGCTCCAGCCACGCTCGGTGATCTGCCGGAAGACGGCGTCGCGGGCTCCACGCCAACGGGAGAGGTCGGTGGGCCGGGCGTGGGCGGTGGCCAGGCGGATCGCCCGGTCGAAGGCGACCCAGGTCATCAGTCGGCTGTAGGTGAAGTTCTGGCGGCCGCCACGGGTCTCCCAGATGCCCTCGTCCGGGCGGTCCCAGTGATCGCACAGCCAGTCGATGAGCCCGGCGAACACCCGCCAGCCGCGGATGCCGCCGATGTCGTCGCTCTGGGCGATGGCGTACGCGACCTCACCGTAGATGTCGAGCTGGATCTGGTCGGCCGCCGCGTTGCCGGCCCGGACGGGGGCGGAACGCCGGTAGCCCTCCAGGTGCTCGAGGACCTCCTCGGTCAGGTGCGGCTCGCCGTCCACCCGGTACATGATCTGCAGCGGCTCCCCGGAGGCGGTGCCGCCGGCCTCCAGCCGCTCACGCATCCACCGGCGGAACGCCTCCGCCTCGGCGGTGAAGCCCAGGTCGATCAGCGCGCGCACCGACAGCGACGCGTCGCGCACCCAGGTGTAGCGGTAGTCCCAGTTGCGCTCGCCGCCGATCTGCTCGGGCAGGCCCATGGTGGCCGCCGCGATCGGGGCACCCGTCGGGGCGTAGGTGAGCAGTTTGAGGGTGATCGCGGACCGGACGACCATCTCGTGCCAGCGGCCCTTGTAGCGGCATGACCGCAACCAGCCGAGCCAGAAGTCACGGCAGGCGTCGAACGCCGCCGTCACCTCCTCGATGGCCGGCGGCGGCCCGCCCGGGCGCCCGCTGAGCGCGCCAGGCTCGCCCGTTTCGCTGGTGAGGACCACCGCGGCGCTCTCGCCGGCGCGCAGCGTGAAACGGGCGGAGACGTCCGAGCCGTCGGGGTGGAGCGGGACCGGTGCGGTCGCCTGGACGTGCAGATCGGTGCCGGGGCCGTGGAAGACGACGCTGCCGTCGTCGAGGCGGCTGAGCGTGTGCGCGGCCCGGCCGTAGTCGAAGCGGGGCCGGCACAGCAACTCGAAGGGCAGGCTGCCGCGGACGACCCGGGCGACCCGGACCAGCCGGTGCCGGGGGGCGGGAGCATGCGAAGCGATGGGCTCCATGAAGTCGATGACTTCTCCGACGCCCTCCGGGGCCATGAACCGGGTGATGAGGATGGGCGTGTCCGGCAGATACAGCTGCCGCACCGTGGCCTGATCCCCGAGGTCGGCGGCGAGGCGGCAGTGGCCGCCCCGGTCGCTGTCGAGCAGCGACGCGAACAGGCTCGGCGAGTCGAACCGCGGCGTGCACCACCAGTCCACCGTCCCGTCGGACGTCACCAGCGCCGCGGTCTGCAAGTCGCCCACCAGGCCGTGATCCGCGATCAGGGGGTAGTCGTTCATGGACCCCTCCCGCCAGGAGACCGCTGCCGGGACGCCGAGCATCGCCGGACATGGCGGACCCAGCGACCGGCCTTTGGTGAACAGCCGCTCCTCCATGGTCACCTCCATCTCCAGGTCACCGCATCCCGGAGCGGGAGAAATGGAACGACAGAGCGAAGGCCTGGTGCTTTCTCCTGGTCCAGCACGGCGGCACAGACGTCCCCGCCCTGCGGCTCGAGCGCCGGCAGCGGTCGGGGTCAGCGGGGTGAGGCGTCCAGCAGGTTGGTGATCAGCTTGCGCAGCCGGCCCGTGACGACCGGCTCGACGCCGTGCACGAGCTGGGCTCCGTAGACGACGGCGGTACCGGCGGGCGGCGAGCTGGTCCAGCGGGTGCGGGGGACGGCGCGCAGCGCGGCGAGGGCCTCGGGCCCGGCATGATGCGAGATCTCGCGGGCGAAGCGGGTGCCGGGCACGAAGCCGCTGCCCGGCTCCGCCGTGCGATCGGTCCACAGCGCCTCGGAGGAGGCGGTGTCCACGAAGAACTCGCCACCGCACTCCGCCTCCTGGAGGTGGAACGCCACGCGGGCGACCCGCCGGGGACGCCTGTGCGGGTCGTCCACGCCGTGCAGGTGCGGTGGTATCCCGTCCCCGGGCCCGAGATCGTGGTAGTCCCATGGCGTGACGCCGGCGACGGACGGGAACACCCGCCGGATCGCCGGCAGCGCCCGCTCGACGGCTCCCGCCAGGATCTCCTGAACGGCGTCCGGCGGAACCATGCCGTCACTGGGCCGCGCGGGCACCCAGCCGGTCGCGTCAAGGTGCTCGTCGAGCACCTTGACGACCTGGGACGTCTCGTCGGGGGTGAGGAAACCCTCGATGGTGTGGATGGCCAGGGTCTCGGTCATGTGAATCACGCGGTTCTCACACCTCTCGCGTCGCGGTGGTCGGTGTGGAGCGTCTTCGGTCGTCGTGTTCCACCGCGCATTCCACCGGGGCGCGGAGGGGGCGGCAAGCGCCAGGATGCGCCGTACGGAAGCGCGGCGGCGCGTACGCGGGCGCGCCAGGGGGCGCGAAGTGCGTTGCCGAAGGCGACGGCGTCGTCGCCGGGCTCTTCGAGGGCTTCCCCACCTGGCTGGACACCTACGGCCATCGCCTGATCATCGAGCGTGGCAGCGGCCTGGCGGTCGGCTCGACGGGCCTGTTCTGGCCCCCGCCGATGGAACCCTCGAGATCGGCCACGGCATCGTGCCGTCACGACGCGGCCGCGGGTACGTGCCCGAAGCGGCCCGCGTACTGGCGGAGTTCGCCCTTACCTCGGCGGACGTGCGGACGGTGTTCGCTACCGTGGAACCGTCCAATCCGCCGTTCATCCGCGTGCTGGAGAAGGCGGGCTTCGAGCGGTGGAACGAGTCGGCCAGCGAAGGCGAAGTGGTCCGGTTTTGCTTCGTGAAGTGACGTGAACGGGGGTGCGGGGGCGGCGGGAGAGGCTGCCTCCGCACCCCCGTCCTCGCCGAGACCCTCGCGGGCTTCACGTCTTGGTCAGGGGTTTGTCGCGTGCGCCTCCCCGATTCGCCTCATGGCCCCCGTGCCGGAACCGGCGACGGTCGGCCCGTCGGGGTGGCCGGAGGGCCCGCGCTCAGGCAGTTCGAGCGCCAGGGCGAGGGCCCGGTAGTCGACGACGCGTCGGGTGCCGCAGCGGGTGCAGGTCTGCATGCCGCCGGAGGTCGTCCAGTCCGCGTCGGGGTGTGTGCAGGCCAGCGCTGCCTTGCGGCCGGGCGCAGGGACTTCGGACCGTGCCAGAGGTGTGCAGCCCTGCGGCGCCCCCGAGGAGGAGAGGGCGAACCGAGCGGCTCTTGGTGGTGTGTACAGGTGCGCAGGTGCGGACAGGGTCGGCCGTGTGCTCAACGCGCAGCCAAAGAGGTGCAGCACCACAAACGGGAACAGGGCGCCGAGCGCTGCCTGCAAGAGAGTCACGAGTGGGCCGCCCGCAGATGGCGGCCCATGGCCACGGCTGCCGCCTCGGCCCTCTGCCTATTTCCTTGCCGTACGGACGCGTAGTGGCTCGCCTTGATTTCCGCGCAGCCCGTGCAGGGCTGCGAAGCGGGGCTTGCGGCGTTTTCTGTGGCAGGGCGCCTGCCTGACAAGGATGCTTCCCGTGGTTGCGACGGATCGGTAGCAGCCATCTGGACTCCCGAACAGCAGAGGGCGGTTGTCGGAGCGCACTCTTACATCTCTAGAGATGTCTCAAGCAATACGTCTCTAGAGATGTCAACGGACTTTGGGGAATGGGCCCCTGGTTTGCAACGCCCCCGCTCCGCGTCAGCGACAGGGCGCCCGTACGCTGTCCAGAGAAGAGAGGTGATCACCCGATGGCCAACCAGGACACTGGCCGCCAGCCCAAGTACCAGAGGATCGCCGCCGAGCTGCGGAATGCGATTCGGGCAGGCGAGTACGGCCCTGGTGACCGACTGCCCGGCGAGAACGAGCTGATGGCTGCCTACGGCGTGGCTCGTATGACGGCGCGGCAGGCGTTGGGCGTGCTGCAGAGCGAAGGCATCACCGAAGCCCGGAAGGGAGCCGGTGTATTCGTGCGGTCCTTCCGTCCGCTTCACCGGCGCGGCATCCAGAGGCTGGCCGAGGGAAACTGGGGCGCCGGGCGGTCGATCTGGTCGACCGACACCGAGGACCGAGTCCTGGTCGTCGACAACATAGAGGTCGCTGAGCGAACGGCGCCCTCACGAGTCGCCGATGCTCTGGGCCTCGCATCGAACGCGCCTGTCTGCGTCAGAAGCCGACGGTTCGTTCTGGACGGCAAGCCGGTGCTGTTCTCCACCTCCTACCTGCCCGCCGACCTGGTGGCCGGGTCTGCCATCACGCGGGAGGACACCGGCCCGGGAGGGACGTACGCGAGGCTCGCCGAACTCGGCTACAAGCCGGTTCGCTTCCGCGAGGAGATCCGCTGCCGGATGCCTTCTGTCGAAGAAGCCGAGCAGCTCGACCTCTCCCTGGGCACACCCGTCGTCCACATCACCCGCACCGCGTTCGCCGAAGACGGCAGGGTTGTTGAGATCAGCGATATGACGCTGGACTCCGCGTCGTACGTGCTGGAGTACGAGTTCGACGCCTGACGCGTCAGGGGGGCCACCTCGATGGGCGGCTCCCGGTGCCCCGGTGCCCTATGTTGACCGGCATGGCAGATTCGCAGGGCGCCCCGCCCGTCGACCCGGCCCGGGCAGCCTATGTCTACATGCAAGTGGCGGACCACATCGCCGTACGGATAGCAGCGGGCGACTTGCGGCCGGGCGCCCGCCTGCCGGGCGAGCGTGACCTGGGAGAGGAGTACGGCGTGGCGATCGGCACGACCCGCCGCGCGATCCGGGAACTATGCGACCGGGGCCTGCTGTTGACCTTGCCGGCGAAAGGCACCTTCGTGGCTGAGCAGCCGGAGAGTGACCACCCGGACAGGTGCCCGGCTACCGAAAACACCGTTCTCCGCCCGCCGACGTCTGCCACTCTTGGCGCCACGCGAGCTGAGGGGGGAGTGCCCATGAACGCTGGATTCGGGCTCATCGTGCGTTTCACCCTGCGAGACGCGGCCGCCGCGGACGGCTTCGACGAGTTGGTGGCCCGGACCCTGGAGGGCATCCGGCAGCACGAGGCCGGCACTGTGGCGTACGTCAGTCACCGGGTGCCGGGCGAACCGGGCCTGCGGGTCTTCTACGAGCTGTACGAGAGCCGGGCCGCCTTCGACGCCCACGAGCGGCAGCCGCACACGCGGCACTTCCTCGCGGAGCGCGAGAAGTTCGTGTCCCACACCGAGGTGACCTT
Source organism: Streptomyces sp. C36 (assembly GCF_040932295.1). Classification (NCBI taxonomy): domain Bacteria; kingdom Bacillati; phylum Actinomycetota; class Actinomycetes; order Kitasatosporales; family Streptomycetaceae; genus Streptomyces; species Streptomyces sp. C36. Next base: position 486,605 of record NZ_JBFQGI010000002.1, read on the forward strand.
CCTGGAGCGCGTCGACGGGAAGGTGTGACGGGACCAGTGCTCCCTGGCGCGGGTTGCCCCCGCTGAGGGGGCGGTGTTTTCTTCCCAGCGCACTTCATACGACAGGCCGAGCCTGCGCACCTGGTCCACCAGATCCGGCCCCGGCCCAGGCCACTCGGTTCGTGTCTCTAGGCGTGGAATGCCTTTCGAAGGAGTTCGCCGAACTCGGTGGGGTGCGTGGTCAGGCCGATGTGCCCGCCGGGGAAGTGCAGAAGTTCCGTGCCGAGACGCTCGGCCAGGAAGGCGGCCGGACGGTAGGGGAGCTCGTCGCGCGAGTCCTGCCCGCAGGCGAGCACGAGCCGGTCCGACAGGGCCTTGAGGCGGTGGATGTCGGGGGCGTAGGACATGAAGCTCGGCACGATGCGTCCGATGAAGTACGGCAGGTCGCCCATGGTCTGCTCGGCCCGTGCCGCTGCCTGCGGCGGGAGCTCGACCTCGACCTCGACCTCGGCTTCGGGCTCGGTGGTGTCACCGTCCTTCTGCATGCCTGCGGCGAACACGGCCATCGCCGGCATCAGCCCCTGGCCGCGGAACGTGTCCTGCACGCGCGCGAGGAGTGCGCGGTGCGCGGCGGCGTCCGGGAGAACCTCCACCACCGGCGGTTCGTGCACGACGACACGTTCCACGCGTTCCGGGTGGGCGACGAGCAGGTGCAGGGCGGCGATCGCCCCCGAACTGGCGCCGAACACCCGGACGGGCTCATCGGGTGACAGCACGTCCAGCAGCCGGAACGCGTCCTCGGCGTGCTCCTCCACCCTCTGTTCGGCCTCGGGATCGTCCAGCACGCTCCGGGACATCCCTCGTGGATCGTAGGTCGCCACCGTGTACGCGTCGGCCAGGTCGGCGGCCACCGTGGCCAGGGAGGCCGCGCCACCCGTTCCTCCTGGGATCAGAAGCAGGAGCGGGCCCTGGCCGCGCACCTCGTAGTGCAGGGTCGCGCCGTTCACGCGCAACGTCCCGACGGTCGGCTCGGTCATGCTCGGTCTCCTTCTTCGGACGAGGGCCAGTGCTCCAGAAGGGTGTGCAGGGCGTCGAGCGCGCGGACCCAGGAGTCCTGCGACGGGCGCCTGTGCGCGAAGCCGCCTGCCGCCTCCAGAGCAACGAACCCGTGGAAGGTGCTGCGCAGCAAGCGGACCGCGTCGGTCAGATCCGGTTCGGCCAGTCCGTAGCCGCGCAGCATGCCGTACGTCAGCTCGACCGCACGCCGCGGACCCGGCGCGTTCGCAGCCAGCTCGGGATCGATCTCGATCCGGATCTGCGTCGCCGTATAACGGCCCGGGTGCCGGCGGGCGTAGTCACGCCAGGCGTCCGCGAACGCGACCAGCGCGTCCTTACCCGCCCGCCCGGCCGTCGCCTCCGCGATACGGATCGTCTTCTCGTCCGCCGCCAACAGTGCAATCCGCCCACGCAGATCCTCAAGGCCGCGAACGTGCGCGTAGAGACTCGCGTCCTTCACGCCCAGCCGCCGCGCCACCTGAGACATGGTCAGCCGATCGAACCCGACCTCGTCCGCCAGCTCGGCGCCCGCGATCGTCACCCGCTCCGCCGTCAGCCCGGCCCGTGCCATACACACCCCGTTTCCTAGGAATATTAGTTTTAACCTAAGAATCCTAGGATCGCAATCGGGAAACGCGTCCCGGCGGGACTCGGGCTTCGCCGCGGCAGATCACAGCAGGGCGGTGAAGGGTTCTCGATCCAGGGCCGGGGGCCGCCGAGGGCGGAATGGTGGCGTCACAGCGGGGTCAGGACCATGAGGACCTCGTCGCGGGTGTCGTCGGGGGCGGGGGCGGAAGCGGGGGCGGGGACGACCGGGGCGCTTTCGTGTGGCGGCATCGGAGGATCGTGACAGAGGTCCGCCGGTCACAGGAGCGTGCCGAGGGGGCCGAGGTCGAGGTTGAGGTCGTCCATCGTCAGCCCGTAGCGCTCGCAGAGTTCGGCCATGCGGTCGTGGAGGATCATCAGGGTGAGGCCGAGCCGTTCCTCCTGCTCCTCGGTGAGGTCTCCCTCGTCGACGCGGTGGAGCGCCTGGCGTTCCATGAGCTGGCGCAACAGCTCGACGATGGTCAGTACGAGACGGACGAGGTCCCGCTCGACCGTGTCTGGATCGGTGTGCAGGCGTTCGGCGGCGGTGCGGCCGGGGGCGCCGAGGGGAGGCGGAAGCTCGTCGGGGTGGGCCGGGACCACCGACAGGGCGCGTGCCGCCGCCCGGGCGACGTCCCGCAGGTGGTCGGGCCGGGGCGGTTGATCGGGCCGGGGCGGGTCACCACGGTTCGGCACGGTCGTCACCGCCCTCGGCCGGTTCGTCGCCCGGCACCGGAGCGTTGCGGGGCGGGATCTCCCACCGGCCTTCGGTCTGCTCGCGGATGGCCACCACGACAGCGCGCAGCGATACGCGCACCAGGTCGATGTCGGCGATCGACAGGACGATGTCGCCGGTGAGGACGACGCCGCCGCTCAACAGGCGGTCGAGGAGGTCGATCAAGGCCACCTGCCGCTCGGCCAGGGGGCGGCCCTCGTCGGGCGCGCGGGCCGCGTAAGGGGTCGTCACGGTGGTGCTCCCGGCAGGGCGGCGGGGTCGGCGAACGAGTAGGGGGCCCATGGGCCGGTGACGTCCACGCGGATGCCGGGGGCGTCCGCGACGGCATGGTGGACGCGGCGACGGAACTCCTCGGCGAGGTCGTGGGGGACGAGGTAGGCGTCGTTGGCGACGTTCTCGCCGGGGGCCGCGCCCGCCAGGCGGCCCTGCTGCGGCCGGTGGCGGGCGTGGCCGGCGGCCAGGTCGCGGGCCTCGGCGTCGATCCGGCGGACCACTTCCTCCGCCGCCCGCCAGGCGTCCCGGCGCGCCTGGTGCTGATGGCGGCGTTGCCGCAGGTAGGCGCGGCCCGCATCGGGCGCGTCGTGCGGTGCGGCGGCCGGCGGGGCCGGTGCGGCGGCCGCGTCCACGTAGACCTTCACGCCCCACTCGGCGTGCCCGGCGAGCCGGGCGAGCGAGTCGGCGAACACCGGCTGCCCCTCCTGCAGCATGCGCACCACGCGCGAGTCGTCGACGTAGACCGTGGCGAGCCGCAGCGGCAGGACGGTGGTGTGGGCGGCGAGGGACTCGACGACCAGGTGGTGCGCACGGGCCGACCGCTCCAGCCAGTCGAGGTCCTCCAGGTGCGCCTTGAGTGCGGACTGCGAGAAGTCGGCCTCGGGGACGGGGCTCACGGCCGCCGCCACGTCGTCGGAGCGGACCAGCGCGACGGGGCTGCCCGCCATGCCCCGGACCCCCGCCAGCGCGGTGCGCTCCAGGGACGGCGAGAAGGGCACCACGGCGTACGCGTAGCTGAGATCGCCGGCCATCGCTCCTCCCTTTCGCCTCCTTTTCGCCTACCTTTCGCCTACCTCCCGCTCTCCCGCCCCTTTCGACCATGACCGCCGCTGTCAGCGGTCCTCGTCGCCCCGGGGTCGTCGCCTGCCGCGGGCCGGTTCGGCGCCTCGGGCACGCTCCGCCGTCCGCGGGCGCTCCGTCCCGCGAGAGCGCTCGGCGGGGCGCTCTCGCATGGGGCGCTCGGTGGGGCGCTCGGTGTCGGCGCGCCGCGGGCGGGCGGCGTCGTCGGTCGGGCGCTCGGCGTCGCCCGACCGGCCCTCGGGAAGGCCCGCCGGCGGCGACTCGGCGGCCTGTCGCCGCAACGCCCTCACCTCGGCCCGCAGGCGTTCGTTCTGCTCCTCGAGCTCGTGTCGGTCGCCGGCCCGGGACGACAGGGCCGGATCGTGTTCCCACCAGTCGATGCCGATCTCCTTGGCCTTGTCCACGGAGGCCACCAGCAGACGGAGTTTGATGGTGAGCAGCTCGATGTCGAGCAGGTTGATCTTGATGTCGCCGACGATGACGATGCCCTTGTCGAGCACGCGCTCGAGGATGTCGGCGAGGTTCGCGCTGCTGCCCTGCTGCCCGTAAGGGGAGAGCGAGCGTGCCGGGCCGGCGGAGGGGAGAACGGGTTCGGTCACGGCGGGGTCGACCTCCTCGGTTCATCTCCGGGTCTGCGTCGGCTCATCTGCGGGCCCACGTCCGGGAAGTCACCTCCTGGAGCGGCGGGGCTCCTCGTCCTGTGCTTCCGCGCCTTCGGGTTCCTCGTCCTCCCACGCGCCGCCCCCGGCGCGCCGGGAGTCGTCCTCGTCGCGGTAGCGCGCCCGCGGTTTCTCGTCTTCGGCGTCCTCGTCCTCCTCGTCGCCCTCCTCGTATTCGCCCTCGTACGCCTCCTCGTCCTCGTACGGCCTCTCGGTCTCGTCCGCGCGCGTGCGGCGGCCCTCGCCCCGGCCCTCCTCCTCGTATTCGCCGTAGTCGCCTTCGTACGCGTCCTCGCGGTCCTCGTACGAGCCCTCGGGCGGCGCCTCTTCGTCCCGCTCCCGCTCCCGGTCGTCGGCGTCCTCCTCCCCTGCCTCGGCGACCACCTCGCCGTCGCGGATCTCGCCGCGCCAGCCGCCGGTGGCCTCCCCGCGCAGGGTCACGAACGAGCGGTAGCGCTTCAGGTCGAGCCGGGTGCGGCGGCCCTGGGCCCGCAGCAGCGCTCCGGTCTTCTCGACCAGCCCCTGGGGGAAGTACTCCATCACCAGGAGCACCTTGGTCAGGTTCTCGCCGAGCGGGTGGAAGGTGACCGCGCCCTTGGTGGTTCCCTTGGCGCCCTCGGACGTCCATGCGATGCGTTCGTCGGGCACCATCTCGGTGACCTTGCCCTGCCAGTGGCGGTTCGCCTTGGCGATCTTCACATGCCACTGGGACGTCGTGTCGTCCTCCCGCTCCACGTTCACCACGCCCTTGGCGAACCGGCCGAAGTCCTGGAACTGGCTCCACTGGTCGTAGGCCTCGCGCACCGGGACGCCGACCTCCACGTCCTCGATCACCGTCAGGCTCTTGCCGCCGGCCGGGCCGCCCGACCGCTTCTGGTCGCGCCGCTTGCCGGTGACCTCCTTGACCTTCTCCCACAGCGCGGTCTTGGCGTGCGAGGCGGCCGCCGAGAGCACGGCCGCGCTGGGCGAGGCCCCCGCCTTCAACCGCTCGCCGCCCTTCGCGACGGCGCTGGCCAGCTCGTGCGGACCCAGGTGGGCCTCGCCGAGCTTGGTCGCCGACTCCTCCACCCGGTGCGCCATGTCCTGCAGCACTCGCTCGAGCCGCGCCTCGACGTAGGCCTCGGCCTCCTCCACCAACCGGTTCGCGCCCGGGTTGGCCTGCACCCGGTCCCGCAGGCCGCCGGCCGCCCCGGCGCCCCGCGCCGCCGCCCTCCGCTCAGCCATCGTCCGACCTCCTCGTCCTGTGGGCGCCGCCGGAGGAACGGCCACCGGCCGTGCCGTGCTTCTCCTCCGCGTGCCCCTCCTCCTCCTGGTGCTTGCCGGCCGTCCCGCCGGATCGCGGCGTGCGGTGCGTGGAAGCCGTGGTTCCGCCTCGGGACTGCGAAGAGGACCTGTGCCCGGACCCGCGTGCCGCCGGAGCCTTCTTCTCCTTCTCCTCGCCACCGCTCGTGACGGCCGCCTTGTCGCGCATGCCGGCGGTCCGCTCGTGCAGGGAGTCGGCCAGGTGCTCGGCCTTGGCCGTCAGCACCGACGTCGCCGCCGCCTTGCCCGCGGACACCAGCTCCCTGCGGACCTGGTCGTTGACGTTGCTGAGGAAGGGGGACTCGGCAAGGACCTTGCCGAGCTGCCCGGGTTTGACGCGGGAGCCGGCCAGCAGGCTGCCGAGCCCGATCGCGAGCTTGGCCTTCTTGGTACGCCCCAGCACGTATCCGCCGAGAACGGCCGCGCCCATCTTGGCGTTGTTCATCATCTCCGCCTTCCCGTCAGAGGCCGTACGGGGGTCATCGCTGCCGTGCCGTCATCAGCTGTGCCAGCAAGGCGTCCTCCCGCCGCCTGAACTCCTCCTCCTCGATGCGGCCCTCCTCGCGCGCCCGCTCCAGGGAGGCCAGTTCCTCCTGAAGGGCCGCAGGGTCGTTGAGTTCCTGCTCCGCCGCGAGACGGACCTTGTCCACCACCCATCCGACGCCCCTGACCGGAGCGAGCGGCAGCGCCAGAAGCTGCATCACCAGTCCCACGGCTGCTCCTCTCGGATCCTCTCGGAACGCTCAGGCGAAGCTGTACGGGGGCAGAGGGCCGCGCACGCGCAGCTCGGCCACGTCGGCGTACCGCTCGGCGAGCGTGGCACCGGTCCGCGTGAACTCCTCGGACCTGTCGGTGTCGACAAGGAACGAGGCGTTCAGGAAGTACTGCTGCGAGGGCGGCGAGAGCTGCTCGGAGCGGGTGAGCGGGCGCAGCGCCTCGACGATCTCGGCCGCCAGGGACTCCTGCCGCGCCTGGACCTCCTGGGCGACGAGTCGGCCGAGCTCCAGCCGGTCCTCGTACGTGCCACCGCCGTCGCGCGTCGCCTCGTTGAGCCTGCGGGCCTGCTCGGAGGTCGTCAGGACCTCACGCAGCAGCCCGTCCTCGTCCTGCACCGCCTTGACGTTGAACTCCACCCGTCCGGAGAGCTCGTCGAGGGCGGCGGCGAACTGCTCGCCCTGTTCCCGCAGCACCGTACGCACCGTTTCCTCGTCCGGGGCCACGAAGCCGAAGCTCAGGGGGAGCGTGGTGCCGTCGGCCCAGAGGCGCTCCTGCACGGTGTGATGGGCCTCCAGGTCGCGCCGGCCCGCCGCGAGGTCTTCGGGGGCGTCGCTCACCACCGCGCGCAAGGAGTCGTCACCGATCGTGTACAGCGCCGTCGGAGGGTCGCCGACGCCGCCCATGTCGTCGAGGCGCAGGGGGTGGGACGCCGTGGTGATGGCGTAGACGTACACCGGCATCGCTCATTCCTCCCTCGCCCGCGACGAGCGCCGGGGCCTGCGCTCCGGCTCCCCGCGATGGGTGCCCTCGCGCTCGGAGGGCCGCCGCTCGGGTTCCGCTTCCTCGTCGTCACCCTTGTGCAACGAGTCCGTGATGGCCTCGACCGCGCCGGTCAGCACGCCCTTGCTCTTGCTCTTGGCGCCCCCTTCGACGGCCCCCTGCACCATGTCGGGCAGCTGGGCGGGGGCCTTGCGGCCGGACTCCAGGTCGAGCCGGTTGCACGCCTCGGCGAAGCGGAGGTACGTGTCGACGCTGGCCACGACGATGCGGGCGTCCACCTTGAGTATCTCGATCCCCACGAGGGAGACGCGGACGAAGGCGTCGATCACCAGGCCGCGGTCCAGGACGAGCTCCAGCACGTCGTAGAGGTTCCCCGACCGTCCGCCACCTCCGGCGGGCGGCACGCCGCCCTGCGGCATCACAGTCACGATGTCTTCCCTTCGTGACGAAGGGGCGGGGCCACGGCTAGCGCTCGCGGTCGTCCCTGTCGGTCTGTGCGCGTGTGTAGCGGTGTCCCCGCTCGTAGCCCAGGAGTTGACCGGCCGGGTCGAGCACGACGTTGTAGCTGGCCATCACGCTGGTCGTCTCGGGGATCCGCTCCACTTCCACCACCTCGACCCGAGCCTCCCAGCCGTCCTCGGTGGGCTTCAGCGCGGAGACCGACTCCGGCCGCCGCCCGAGCAGTTCGGTCAGCTGCTCGGCCGCGCTGCGGATCGCCTCCGTCGCGGACACGCGATTCCCCGGGGGTGCGTGGTTCCCCTGGGGTGCGTGGTCGCGAGAGGTCCGGGGGGCCTTCGACTCACGGTCGTTCGTGATCTTCACCTTCTCGTGCTTTCGATCACAATTATCCCATCCGTCCCCTTGGCTGGGAAGCCGGATCTGTGGATCCGTGCCGCATATGCCGTATATAGGGGTACAAAGGGATTGACATGAAGAACCGGGTGGTGGATTCCAGGTTCCGCCCCGCCCGTGGAAGTGAGTCCCATGGAAGTCTCGGGCATTCTCAGCGCTCTGGTGATCGGGTTCGTCATCGGCCTGCTCGGCCGGCTGGTCCTTCCGGGACGCCAGCACGTTCCCCTGTGGCTGATGATCCTCGTCGGTATCGCGGCGGCCCTGGCCGGCACCGCGATCGCGCGCGCCCTGCACGTCTCGGTCACGGGCGGGATCGACTGGATCGAGTGGCTGATCCAGATCGCCCTGGCGGCGATCGGTGTGGCGGCCGTGGACAGAACGAAGGCCCGCCATCACTGATTCCCAACCGCGTATCCAGGAGGCCTTCAATGCTGAGGGCGGGCCTTTCGGCCCGCCCTTACGCCCGGAGTGCCGGGACCTCAGCCCTCCGTGATCGTCAGCAGGATGCCGCCGTCCGGCGCCGGCTCCACCCGGACGTGCGTCAGGTCCGCGACCGCCACGTCGGGGGCGTGCGCCGCCGCGCGGGGGCCCACGCCCACCACGCGCATGCCGGCGGCCTTGCCGGCCGTGATGCCCGCCTCGGAGTCCTCGAAGACGACGCAGTCCCGGGTGTCGAAGCCCAGCTCGGCCGCGCCCTTGAGGAAGCCCTCCGGGTCCGGCTTGCTGGCGCCGACCGACTCGGCCGTGACGCGTACCGCCGGCATCGGCAGGCCGGCCGCGCCCATGCGGGCGTCGGACAGGGCGCGGTCGGCGGAGGTGACCAGGGCGTGCGGGAGGCCGGCCAGGGCGGCCATGAAGGCGGGGGCGCCGGGGACCGGGACGACGCCGTCGACGTCGGCGGTCTCGGCCTCGAGCATGCGCCGGTTGTCCTCGTGGTTGAGCTCCATGGGGCGGTCCGGGAGGAGGACGGCCATGGTGGCGTAGCCCTGGCGGCCGTGGACCACCTTCAGGGCCTCGTCGGCGTCCAGACCGTGCTCCTCCGCCCAGCGGCGCCAGCAGCGCTCGACGACCGCGTCGGAGTTGACGATCGTCCCGTCCATGTCGAGGAGCAGGGCGCGGGCCGTGAGCGTGGTCGTGGTCATCGGAAGGACTCCAAGCGCGCGGAGAAAAAAGACAAGCGGCTCCACCCGCCGGTCAGGGAGTGCGGGCGGAGCCACTTTGTTTCTCCACGATACAAAAAGGTGCGGGGAAAACGCCAACGCCCCTGGTCGGCGTACCCCAGCGGGCCGGAACCGCCCCTCCGGCGGACGATGGAAACCGAGCCGAGCACGCGCCGACCCGAGCCGAGCCCGCGCCGACCCGGGCGGCCCCGAGCGACCCGTGCCGGCCCGGGCCGGACCCGGGCCGAAGCGAGCGGAATCCCACCCCCGCACTCAGGAGCTGCCCATGGGCCAGGACACCCCGGGCCCCGGCCCGGGCCCCGCGGTGGCCGCGGTCACCCCGCCCGTACCCGGCGAGGGGCGGACGCGGCGCGGCGTCCGCGTGGCGATCGGCGCACTGCTGCTGGGCATGCTGCTGGCCGCGCTCGACCAGACCATCGTCTCCACCGCCCTGCCGACCATCGTCAGCGACCTCGGCGGCCTCGAGCACCTGTCCTGGGTGGTCACCGCCTATATGCTCGCCTCCACCGCCGCCACCCCGCTGTGGGGCAAGCTCGGCGACCAGTACGGGCGCAAGAAGCTCTTCCAGACCGCGATCGTGATCTTCCTGATCGGCTCCGCGCTGTGCGGGCTCGCCCGGAACATGCCCGAGCTGATCGGCTTCCGCGCCCTGCAGGGCCTGGGCGGCGGCGGGCTGATGGTGCTGTCGATGGCGATCGTCGGCGACATCGTGCCGCCCCGCGACCGGGGCCGCTACCAGGGGCTGTTCGGCGCGGTCTTCGGCGGCTCGAGCGTGCTCGGTCCGCTGCTCGGCGGCCTGTTCGTGGACCACCTCAGCTGGCGCTGGGTGTTCTACATCAACCTGCCCATCGGCGTCGTCGCGCTCGGAGTCATCGCCGCCGTGCTGCACATCCCCGCCCACCGCACCCGGCACCGCATCGACTACCTCGGCACCGCCCTCATCGCGGCCGTCGCCACCTGCCTGGTCCTGATGACCTCGCTGGGCGGCACCACCTACCCCTGGGCGTCGTGGCAGATCATCGGCCTGGGGGTGCTCGGGGTGGCGCTGCTGGTCCCGTTCGTCCTCGTCGAGCGCCGGGCGGAGGAGCCCGTACTGCCGCTCGGGCTCTTCCGGATCCGTACGTTCTCGCTCTGCTCGGTCATCGGCTTCGTCGTCGGCTTCGCGATGTTTGGCTCCATGACCTACCTGCCCACCTTCCTGCAGGTCGTCCAGGGCGTCTCGCCCACCCTGTCCGGCGTGCACATGCTGCCGATGGTCGCCGGCATGCTGATCTCCTCGATCGGCTCCGGCCAGATCGTCAGCCGCACCGGCCGCTACAAGGTCTTCCCCATCGCCGGCACCGCCGTCATGACCGTCGGCCTGCTCCTGCTCCACCGGCTCACACCCACGGTCGGCGCCACGGAGACGGGCCTGTACTTCTTCGTCTTCGGCTTCGGACTGGGCCTGGTCATGCAGGTGCTGGTGCTGATCGTGCAGAACGCCGTGGCCTACGAGAACCTCGGCGTCGCCACCTCCGGCGCCACCTTCTTCCGCTCCATCGGCGCCTCGTTCGGCGTGTCCGTCTTCGGCACGATCTTCGCCAACAGCCTCGGCCCCCGCATCACCGACGCCCTCGCCGGCACCCCCCTGCCGCCCGGCGTCACCCCCGGCGGCCTCCAGGCCGACCCACGGGCCGTGAACCGGCTGCCCCCCGCGCAGCGCGCCGGCGTCCTCGACGCGTACTCCGCCTCCATCACCGACGTCTTCCTCTACGCCGTGCCGCCCGCCCTCGTCGCCTTCGCCCTGGCCTGGCTGCTCAAGGAGCAGCCGCTGCGCGGCAGCGTCACCGCGCCCGACACCAGCGAGGTCCTCTCCAGCAACCCCGTCGAGCGCTCCTCGCGCGACGAGTGCGCCCGCGCGCTCTCCCTGCTCGGCAGCCGGGAGGGGCGGCGCAAGGTCTACGAGAAGATCACCGAACGGGCCGGGCTCGACCTCCAGCCCGCCGCCAGCTGGATGATGCTGCGCATCCACCGCGACGGCCACGCCGAGCCGTCCCTGCTCGCCGAGCGGATGGACATACCGCTACGGGTGATCACGGGAGCCGCCCGCCAGCTGGAGGAACGGGGGCTGGCCGACCGCGTGGGGATCCCGCTCGTGCTGACCGAGGAGGGGCGGCGGCAGGCGGGCCTGCTGTTCGCGGTGCGCGAGGAGATGCTCGCGGAGCTGCTGGGGGACTGGTGGACGGCCAAGGACCGGCCCCACGACCTCGTGGCGCTCGTCCACGAGCTCAACAGGGAGCTCTGCGGCTCCGACGCCGAGCAGCCGCACGACGGCGACATGCGGCCCGACCACCGCCTGCCGTAGGGCCTGCCGTACGGCCTGCGGCCCGGCCCGGCGGTTCCGACGGCGCCTCGGGCGCTACGGCCGGTGCGTGCCCTCCGGCCCCTACGGCCGCTGCGTTCCCTCCGGCCCCAGCGGCCCCTACAGCCGCCGCAGCCCCTATGGCCGCCGCAGCCTCTACAGCCGCCGCATCCCCTTCGGCCCCAGCAGCCCCTACAGCCGCCGCATCCCCTACGGCCCCTGTGGTTCCGGCGGCCCCTTCCGGCCTCTACGGCCCAGCGGCCCCTATGGCCCCAGTTCCTTGCCCAGCCACACCTCGGCGAACGGGTCCTCCTCCAGCGGCTTGTACGGCTCGATCGCGGTGAAGCCGTGCCGGGCGTACAGCGCCCGCGCCTCCACCAGGTCCCGCCGCGTGTTCAGCACGAGGCGCCGCGTACCCCAGCCCCGGGCCGTCTCCTCGGCCGCCGCCATCAGCCGGGGCGCCCCGCCGAGTCCGCGCCTGTCCTCCCGTACGAACACCTTCGTCACCTCCGCCGTCCGCGCGTCGCGGCGCAGCAGCCCCGCGCACCCGGCCGGCTCCCCGCCGTACCGGGCGATCAGCAGGACGCCGTGCGGTGGGGTGAGGTCGTCGGCGGCCATCTCCGCCAGGTGACGCTCGATCTCCTCGGGCGTGACGTCGCGGTCGTGGTACAGCCGGTACCAGCGGTCGGCGATGTCCACGAGGTACGCGCGCAGCAGCGCGGCCGACTCGGGCGAGCCGGCCGGCTGCGGGGCGATGGTCCAGGAGGGCGCGTCGGCGATCATGGCGCGGATGGTCGCACGCGGCCGGGCGCCCGGTCACCTGGTTTCGGGACGGCTCATGCCTTCTTCGGCGCGGCCTGCTGGACGACCTCGAAGGACCACACCGTCGAACCCGAGGCGGCGGGCCGCTGCTTGGGGGCGCCCTCGCCGCCGCCCTGGTGGGCGGCCTTCATCGGGCCCTCCATCCACGCCTGGAAGTCCTCCTCGCTGCGCCAGCGGGTGTAGACGAGGTAGTCGTCGGTGCCCTCGACGGGGCGCAGCAGTTCGAACCACTCGAAGCCGTCGGAGCTCTCCACGGACCCGGCGCGGGAGGCGAAGCGCTGCTCGAGGACCTCGCGCTGCTCGGCGGGGACGGTCAGGACGTTGATCTTCACGATGCTCATGCGCCCATCCTGCCCCAGGGCACCCTCCCCGCAGCAGCCCCCGCGGCGCGCCGGGCGACCCCATGGGCGCAAAGCTCCGCACCCTAATGGCCTTTGGAGCGTTGGATTCAGGCCACCTGTAGGAGGTTGTCGGGCGACCTACGGGGCTGACCGACCTGGGCGGAGTGGAGGAGCGGCGGAGCGTGGCGGATGCGGAGCAGGGCGGGCCGACCGGGCCGCCGAGGGCGGGGGCGCGGGCCGGGACGATCCTGGGGGCGCTGTGGCTGCTCGCCGGGCTGCTGGCCGTCCGTCAGGCGGCGGTGGTGCTGCGGCTTCCCCCGGAGCGGTGGTTCACCGGCCTCGGGTCGTGGACCGGCGGGGACGGTGTCCCGCGGGTGCGGGGCTCCCTCCATGGCGCCGACAGCTTCACCGGCACCCCCTTCGCGGGTCTCGTCCTCAGACCCCTGGGCCGGGCCGCCGAGCAGAGCCTCGGCGCGGTCTGGACGGTGGGCACCCTGCTGCTCGTCGTCGCCGTGGCGCTGGTCGCCGCCCGCGCGCTGCCCGGGCGCGCCGCGCTGCCGGCGGCCGCCCCGGCCGCCGTGATCCTGACCGTGGCCTCGCTGCCCGTACGCGACACCTTCCCCCTGGGCCAGACCAGCGTCATCCCGGTGCTGCTGGTGCTCCTGGGGTGCTGCGTGCCGCGGTTCGTCCAGGGCTCCGGCCGGGCCACGGGCGTTCTCACCGGTCTCGCCGCGGCCCTGCAGCCGGTCGTGCTGCTCTTCGCCGCGCCGCTGTGGCTGACCGGGCGGCGCCGTGCGGCGGTCACCGCCGGCGTCACCTTCGCGGCCGCCACGACACTGGCGTGGGTGACCCTGCCGGACGACTCGTGGACGTACTGGGCGCACCACATCGCCGGGGCCGGCCTCGGCGAGGCGCCCGACAACGTCGCCAACCAGTCGCTGCACGGACTGCTGCTGCGCGTGGGGCTGCGGGGGCCGCTGGAGCTGGCGCTGTACGCGCCGCTCGCCGCGGCCGTCGCCGTCGTCGGACTGCGCCGCGCCGTGCGCTACGCCGAGGACGGGCAGGCGCTGCTCGCCACGGCCGTCACCGGCTGCGTGGCCGTCGTGGTCGCCCCGACCGCCTGGCAGCACCAGCAGCTGTGGATCCTGCTCGCGGTCGCCGGCCGGGTGGGCCGGCGCCGCGCCGACCGGTTCGTGTGGCCCGTGCTCGTCGTGCTCGTCATGACGCTCACCAGCACGGTCCTGGTCCCCCCGAACCTCGTGGCGCTCGGCCGGCACGCCCCGCTGCTGGCCGCCCTCGCGGCCGCCTGCGCGGTGCCGTTCCTGACGCGCTCGTCCGAGGTGTGGGACCGGCCGGTGCCGACGCCGCTCGCCGAGCCGCAGCGCGGCCGCTTCGTCTGGGTGCCGCTGCTGCGCTTCTTCAAGCGCGCGCTCAACCGCCCGAACCTGTTGCTGGAGCTGATGCTGATACGGGTCGGCTACTGGGTCTACTCCTACATCCGCGCCCAGGCGCCCGACTCGCGCACGCTCGCGGAGTCCCACGGCCGGCAGATCCTCGGCGTCGAGGAGGCCCTGCTCATGGACGTCGAGCATGGCTTCAACCACTTCGTGGCGGGCGTCGGCTGGCTCAAGGACGGCATGAACTACTACTACGGCACCTTCCACTTCCTGGTGCCGCTGTCCGTGCTGGGGTACCTGTACGTGCGCCGCCCGGCCACCTACCGCTGGGCGCGCACCGCGCTGTGCTTCGCGACGCTGGTGGCGCTCGTCGGCTTCTGGCTCTACCCGCTGGCGCCGCCGCGGCTGATGCCGGGCCTCGGCTTCATCGACACCGTCAACGGCCCGCAGGACCTGTCCCACCCCGACTTCGGGGCGCTGACGGAGCTGGCCAACCAGTACGCGGCGATGCCCTCGCTGCACATCGGGTGGTCGCTGTGGTGCGGCGTCGTGATCGCGGTGGTGGCGCCGAGGGCGTGGACGAGGTGGCTGGGCATGCTGTACCCGCTGCTGACCTTCTCGGTCATCGTCGGCACGGCCAACCACTACGTCCTCGACGCGGTGGGCGGCGCGCTGGTGGTCGCGTCCGGGTTCGGCATCCAGTACGCGCTGACCGGCCCGGGCCGGGTGGCGCTGGCGGTGATTCCCGGGGCCCGCAGGGGGGACGAGGCGCGGGCCGCCGCGCCGCGCGAGACCGTGCGGGCCGGGAGCTGACCCGGCCCGCCGGGGCGGCGGCCACCGGCCGCCGGCCGCTAGCCGCTGACGACGATCTGGGAGTTCGGGTCCGTCACGTCGGTGATGTCGTACGTGGCGTTGAACACCGCCGTCCGGGCGGTCGTCGGGCAACCGAAGCCGCCTTCCACCGTCACCGGCACCGACACGTCGGTGACCGTGATCTGGGACGGCGTGCCGTTGGTGAAGGCGGCCGGTATGACCGCCGGGGCGGCGGGGGCGGCGGTCACGGTGCAGCTGGCCAGGCCGCTGCTCTTGAGCACCATGCCACGGGCGGGCGCGGTGAGGGAGGCGGTGCTCGGCGTGCCGTGCTGCATGGAGATGTCCCAGTCGCCGGAGGTGGCGATGGTGATGTCCACGCCGGGCAGGCTGGCGCTGCAGCCGGAGTAGGTGGGCGCGTTGGCCTTGCTGACGACGGGGCCCGCCGGGTTGGTGTTGCCGGGGGCCGCGGGCACGTGGTTGTTGCCGCTGCCGTCGGACGGCGCGGAACTGGAGGCCGTACACGTCACGGTGAGCGAGCCGGCGCGGAAGCTGACCTCGCCGTTGAGGGTCGCGGTGAAGGCGTGGCCCGCCGGGGTGACGGTGGTGGGCCCCGCGTCGTCGGTGGCGGGGGTGGCGGAGGCGGTGCCGGTGCCCGTGCCGGCGGCGAGGGCGAGGGCGGCGGTGACGGCGAGGCCGGCGGTGAGGGTGTGCCCGCGCCTGGGGGTGTGGGGGCTCATGAGGTCTCCTTGGGTGGGAGGTGGGGCCGGTGCTCGGGCTCGGCCTCGGGCTCGGGGGAGTGCTCCGGCTCCGGTGCCAGCGGCTGCCAGGCGAAGACGAGGCCGCCGCCGACGACGCCGACGACGGTGCCGAACAGGAAGCCGCCGAGGTTGGACATGACCAGCGCGGCCGTGGCGACGACGACGGTGAGGACCCCGGCGAGCGCCCGGTACTGGGGGGCGAACCACGCGCTCAGGCCCATCACGATCATCACCAGGCCCATGAGGACCGAGGGGATGCCCGCGATCCCCTGCTCGAGCATGATCTTCAGTGGTGCCAGCGGAAGGGCGCAGATCTCCGCGCCCGCGACGACGGCGGCCAGGCCGCCCCAGAAGGGACGCCCCTTGCGCCACCGTCGCCACGCCGCCCACCAGGAGCGGCGCGGTGACGGTGTGGGGGCGGTCCCGGTGCCGCCCGCCACGTCAGAAGCATTCCTGCTTGCCGAACCCGATCTTCATGTTGAGCCCGTTGAGCTTGAACGTACCGGCGTTGGTCGCCCAGGCGACCTGGCGCACATGGGTCATCACGACCTTGTCCGCCTGCTGGCCGAAGGCGTCCTGGAGGCCCTGGGCGGAGGCCGGGCCCTTGTTGAGGGTCGAGGCGTCGCGCCCGATCTCGATGTTCTTGAAGGTGGCGTCGCCGCCGAGCTGGGTGGCGTCGATGAAGAGGTTCTCCGCCTCCACGGGCTTGCCGCCCGCGCCCGCGGTGAGCCGGAGCGAGATGTCGCCGAGCCCCGGCAGGGTGGTGACCACGGACTGGCACAGGTCGTCGAGCCTGGCCTTCTTGATGGCGGTGACGGCGACGGGCAGCAGCTTGCCGCGCGCGTTGCGGTCGATGCCGCCGTACTGTGCGAAGCCTTCGCCCTCCAGGCTCTGCGCGGACACTTTGAACTCCTGCCCGGACACCGCGAACGACGCCGCCAGGGCCCCCTGGGCGAGCGCGACGGCCAGCGCGGCGGTGGCCGCGAATCCGGGCACGGCGAGTACGGCGAACCGGCGCCACCTGACGCGGCCGGTCACCTGTCTTCCGTGAGCGTCCTTCATGCGGTGTCCCCTCGGGAAACTGTGGACAGCGCTGACCGCGCTGTCGCGGTGCGTGGGGTGCTGGTACCGGCGCGGCGTAGCGCGAACGCGCCGTCTCAGAAGGTGTACTCGAGAGTAAGTCCGCCGCCTGCACCTGACAAGGGTTCAGGTATGGACAATTCCCTTTTGAATAAAGGGAGTTGGGGTCATGATGCGATCGCCGCGGACTACGGGCCGTAGGTCACCCGCAGCTCCTTGATGCCGTTGAGCCAGGCCGATCGCAGCCGCCGGGGCTCGCCGGCCTGCCGGATGCCGGGCGCGGTGTCGGCGATGGCGTCGAAGACGAGGCCGATCTCCAGCACGGCGAGGGACTTGCCCAGGCAGAAGTGCGGCCCGCCGCCGCCGAAGCCGAGGTGGGGGTTGGGGTCGCGGGTGATGTCGAAGGTGCCGGGGTCCTCGAAGACCTCGGGGTCGTGGTTGGCGGAGGCGTAGAAGAGCCCGACGCGGTGGCCCTTGGCGATGCGGACGCCTGCCAGCTCGGTGTCGCGCGTCGCCGTGCGCTGGAAGGAGACGACGGGGGTGGCCCAGCGGACGATCTCCTCGGCCGCCGTCGCCGGGCGCTCGCGCCGGTAGAGCTCCCATTGCTCGGGGTGGGTGAGGAAGGCGTGCATGCCGTGACTGATGGCGTTGCGGGTGGTCTCGTTGCCCGCGACGGCCAGCATCAGGACGAAGAAGCCGAACTCGTCGGAGCGGAGGTTGCCCTCCCCCTCGGCGGCCACGAGCCGGCTGACGATGTCCGCGGCCGGGCGTGCGCCGCGCGAGGCGGCCAGATCCATGGCGTAGGCGATGAGTTCGGCCGCGGAGCGGGTGCCGGTCTCCTCGGTGACGGCCAGCTCGGGATCGTCGTAGGCGATCATTTTGTTGGTCCAGTCGAAGATCCGCGCCCGGTCGTGCTGGGGGATGCCGATGAGCTCGGCGATGGCCTGCAGCGGCAGCTCGCAGGCGATGTCGGCGACGAAGTCGCCGCTGCCGCGCTCGCGGGCCGCGGCCACGATGGCGCGGGCGCGGGAGCGCAGGGCCCCCTCGAGGGAGCGGACGGCGCGGGGGGTGAAGCCGCGCTGGACGATCTGGCGGACGCGGGTGTGCTCCGGCGGGTCCATGTTGAGCATCATCAGCTTCTGGGCGTCGATCTGCTCGCCGCGGATGCTCGGGTGGAAGCGGATGACGGAGGTGTTCAGGGCGGAGGAGAAGACCTCCGGCCGGGCCGAGACCCACCGGACGTCGGCGTGCCGGGTGACCGCCCAGTAGCCGTCGTCGGCGAAGCCCGCGAGGCCGTGCGGCTGGGGGATCCACGACACCGGCTCGGTCCGCCGCAGCAGGGCGAACTCCGGGAGCGGGACGCGATGGGCGTAGAGATCGGGATCGGTGAGGTCGAAGCCGTCGGGCAGCGCCGGACAGGACGTCATGGCCACCACCACTTCCTTTGCCGTTTCCGATGACTGACGGTTCGTCAGAAGGGTGTCGGCCGACGGTAGTGAGAGGGTCTTGAAGCGGCAAGGCCGGTGACGCCATCTGTTGCGCGGGCGGGGGGTGCGCGACCCTTGCGTACCGGGGGTAAGGCTCGCAAGACTGCGCACGGAACCACAGAACTAGAACGTGTACCAGTTCTGGGCCGGGGGCGCCGGGACGCCCTGCGGACGCGAGGAGAGGACGACTTGGCCATGCCCGCGGAACCTGTCATCGTCGAAGCCGTACGCACCCCCATCGGCAAGCGCGGCGGCGCGCTCGCCAACCTCCACCCCGCCTACCTGCTGGGCGAGACCTACCGCGAGGTCCTCGCCCGCACCGGCATCCAGCCGGACTGCGTCGAGCAGATCGTCGGCGGTACGGTCACCCACGCCGGCGAACAGTCCATGAACCCCGCACGCACCGCCTGGCTCGCCATGGGCCTGCCCTACGAGACGGCGGCCACCACGGTCGACTGCCAGTGCGGCTCCTCCCAGCAGGCCAACCACCTGGTGGCCAACATGATCGCGAGCGGCGTCATCGACGTGGGCATCGGCTGCGGCGTGGAGGCCATGTCCCGCGTCCCGCTCGGCAGCGGCTCCAAGCACGGCCCCGGCAAGCCCTTCCCCGACGAGTGGAACGTCGACCTGCCCAACCAGTTCGAGGCCGCGGAGCGCATCGCCCGCCGGCGCGGCCTGACCCGCGAACGCGTCGACGCCCTCGGCCTGCTCTCCCAGCAACGAGCCGCCCGCGCCTGGGCGGAGGAACGTTTCAAGCGGGAGACCTTCGCCGTCCAGGTGCCCACCACCGAGGACGAGCAGCTCGCCGGCCAGGGCATGTGGCGCCTGGTCGACCGCGACGAGGGATTACGCGACACGAGCATGGCGGCGCTGGCCCAGCTCAAGCCCGTCATGCCCACCGCCGTGCACACCGCGGGCAACGCCTCGCAGATATCCGACGGCGCCGCGGTGCTGATGTGGGCCTCCAAACGCATGGCCCGCGCCCTGCGGCTGCGCCCGCGCGCCCGGATCGTGGCCCAGGCGCTGGTCGGCGCCGACCCCCACTTCCATCTCGACGGGCCCGTGGACGCCACCCGGGCCGTCCTCGGCAAGGCGGGCATGTCGCTGCGCGACATCGACATCGTCGAGGTCAACGAGGCCTTCGCGGCGGTCGTGCTGTCGTGGGCGCAGGTCTTCGAACAGGACCTGGAGAAGGTCAACGTCAACGGCGGCGCGATCGCCCTCGGCCACCCGGTCGGCGCGACCGGGGCCCGGCTGATCACGACCGCGCTGCACGAGCTCGAGCGGCGCGACGGGGAGTTCGCGCTGATCACGATGTGCGCGGGCGGGGCGCAGGCGACGGGAACGATCATCCAGCGCCTGTGACCCACGGCCGTGACCCACGGCTGTGACCCACGGCTGTGACCCACGCCTGTGACCCACGGCGGCTCGAGACGCCGGAGGCGCGCGAGCCGCCGCGCCCTCGCGTCAGGCGTCCTCGAAGCCCGCCCGGGCGTCGAAGGCGGCACGGCGGGTGGCCCGGCGCAGGGCCTTGAGGACCGTGGGCCCCAGCGTGAGGGTGGCCACCACCGTCACCAGGGCGCGGGGCAGGTCCCAGCCCAGGGAGGTGGCCAGGCAGTACGCCGCGAAGCGGGCGAGGTTGTCGGCCACCGGGTCGCCCGGCACGAAGGCGACGCCCGAGACGAGGGAGCCGATGTAGGGCCAGCCCTGGAGGTTCATGACCGTCCCGTACGCCACCGACGCCACCGCCCCGTACACCGCGAGCATGCCCAGCTCCCGCCGTCCGCGCAGCCGGTCCGGGCCCGGCAGCAGGCCCGCGCCCATCGACACCCACCCCATGGCCAGCATCTGGAACGGCATCCACGGCCCGACGCCGCCGGTGAGCAGCGCGGACGCGAACATCGACAGCGAGCCGAGGACGAACCCGAAGCCCGGGCCCAGCACCCGGCCGGACAGCACCATCAGGAAGAACATCGGCTCGATGCCCGCCGTGCCCGCGCCCAGCGGCCGCAGTGCGGCCCCGGCCGCCGCCAGCACGCCCAGCATGGCGACGGCCTTGGCGTCCAGCCCGGTGTCGGCGATCGTCGCCACCACGACGGCGAGCAGCAGCGGCAGCAGCGCCGCGAACAGCCATGGCGCGTCCTGCGAGTGGGCGAGGCCGGCCCCCCGGGAGGCGAGCAGGGGCCAGCCGAAGGCGGCGACGCCGATCGCGCTCACGAGCGCCAGCGCGACCACGGAGCGGGGGCCGAGGCGGATGGCCCGCGTGCGCGGGGCGCGGGCCGGCTTCTCGCCGTCGCCGGGTCGAGCCCGCTCCTTCCCCTCTGCGGAACGATCGCCCACGACAGACGTCACGACGCCTCCTCCCGCAGAGCGTCCCGCACCTGGGTCACCGTCAGCCATGGCTGGGGCGCGAGGATCTTCGCCACCTGGGGGGCGAAGGCGGGGGAGGAGACGACGACGTCCTCCGCCGGGCCGTCGGCGACGATCTCGCCCTCGGCGATGATCACCACCCGGTGGGCCAGCTCCGCCGCCAGCTCCACGTCGTGGGTGGCCAGGACGATGGCGTGGCCCTGCCCGGCCAGGTCGCGCAGGACCTCGACGAGGCGGGCCTTGGCCGCGTAGTCCAGGCCGCGGGTCGGCTCGTCCAGCAGGATCAGCGGCGGGCGGGCGGTGAGGACCACGGCCAGCGCCAGCGCCAGGCGCTGGCCCTCCGACAGGTCGCGCGGGTGGGTGGTGTCCGGTACGTCCGGCAGCAGCGTGGACACCAGCGCGCGGCAGGTGCCGGGCGCGGCGCCGGCGTCGCGGTCGGCCGCCGCGCACTCGGCGGCGACCGTGTCGGCGTAGAGGAGGTCGCGCGGGTCCTGCGGGACGAGGCCGACGTGCCGCAGCAGGTCGCGCGGCCGCGTGCGGTGCGGCGCCACGCCGCCGACGCGGACCGTGCCGCGCGCGGGTTCGTGCATGCCGACGAGCGTGCGCAGGAGGGTGGACTTGCCGGCGCCGTTGCGGCCCATCAGCGCCACGGTCTCCCCGGCCCGCACGGACAGCTCCACGTCGTGGAGCGCCACCGTGTGGCCGTGCCGGACGCCGAGGCCCGACACCGAGGCGGCCGGCTCGCCGTCGCCGGGCGGTACGTCCTGCCGGGTCGCGGGGACCGCCGGCGCCAGCCGCTCCCGCAGTGGTGCCGCCCTGCGGCGGGCGTCGCGCACCGACAGCGGCAGCGGCGACCAGCCCGCCAGCCGGCCCAGCGCCACGACGGGCGGGTGGACGGGCGAGGCCGCCATGACCTCGGCGGGGGCGCCGGCCACGGGGGCGGCCCCTGGGCCCGGCAGGAGGATGACCTGGTCCGCGTACTGCACTACCCGCTCCAGCCGGTGCTCGGCGAGCAGCACGGTGGTGCCCAGGTCGTGCACCAGGCGCTGCAGCACGGCCAGCACCTCCTCGGCAGCGGCCGGGTCCAGCGCGGACGTCGGCTCGTCGAGGACCAGCACCTTGGGGTGCGCGGTGAGCACGGACCCGATGGCGACGCGCTGGCGCTGGCCGCCGGAGAGCGTGGTGATGGGCCGGTCGCGCAGGCCGGCCAGGCCCAGCAGGTCCAGGGTCTCCTCGACGCGGCGGCGCATGGTGGCGGGCGGGATGCCGAGGGACTCCATGCCGTAGGCGAGTTCGTCCTCGACGGTGTCGGTGACGAAGTGGGCGAGCGGGTCCTGGCCCACCGTCCCGACGACGTCGGCCAGTTCGCGCGGCCGGTGGGTGCGGGTGTCGCGCCCGTCGACGGTGACGCGGCCGCGCAGGGTGCCGCCGGTGAAGTGCGGTACGAGTCCGCTGACGGTGCCCAGCAGGGTCGACTTGCCGACGCCGGACGGGCCGACGAGGAGGCACAGCTCGCCCTCGGGCACGGTGAGGTCGACGCCGGCGAGGGCGGGGTGCGCGGCGCCGTCGTAGGAGACGGAGACCTGCTCGAAACGGATCACTGCGCGGTCTCCTCGCTGCGGGGGGTGGGCCGGGATGCGGGGCGGGCGCCCGCGGCCGGCCCCGGGTGGGCGTCGCGCCGGACGGAACGCTCGCCGGGGAGCAGTGCCGGTGCCAGGCCGACGAGGATCGCCGCGGCCGGCCACAGCGGCAGGGCGGGAGCGGTCAGCGGCACCGCCGGCGGATGCAGGGCCTGGGGTGCGGAGGCGCCCGCCCAGATCATCAGGGCCGCCACCGCCACGCCCGAGGCGGAGACCAGCCAGGCCCGCGCGCCCCAGGGGTCGGGGCGGTAGCGGGTGCGGACCGAGCGCCGGCCGCCCAGGCGGAGCCCGGCCAGCGCGAGGAGGAGGCCGGCGGCCAGCAGCGGCAGGCCGTAGCCCGCGCCGGCGTCGCCGAGCAGGCCGTAGGTGCCCGCGCAGACGCCGAGCAGGCCGCCGAGGGTCAGGGCGCTCGTGGTGCGCCGGACGGCGGCGGGGACCTGGGCCGTGCGGCCGTAGCCGCGCGCGTCCATGGCCGCGGCCAGGGCCACCGAGCGCTCGAGTGCGCCCTCCAGCACCGGAAGCCCCACCTGCAGCAGGGCCTTGAGGCCGCGGTCGGGCCGGCCGCGCAGGCGGCGTGCCGCGCGCAGCCGCTGGACGTCCGCGACGAGGTGGGGCGCGAAGGTCATCGCGACGATGACGGCCACGCCCGCCTCGTACAGCGCCCCCGGAAGGGACTTCAGCAGCCGGGCCGGGCTGGCCAGGGCGTTGGCCGCGCCCACGCAGACGAGCAGGGTGGCCAGCTTCAGCCCGTCGCAGAAGGCGAAGTACAGGGCCTCGGCGCTCACCCGGCCGCCGATCCGTACGCCCCGTGCCCAGTCCGGAAGCGGCACTTCCGGCAGGGTGACGAGGATGTGCGTGCCGGGGATGGGCGAGCCGAGGACGACGGCGAAGACGAGCCGGATGCCGATGACCGCGAGCCCCAGCTTGAGGAACGCGCCGTACGAGCGGGCCCACGGCGCGTCCGTGCGGCGCGCCGCGACGACGTATCCGGCGACGCCGGTCAGCAGCGCCAGCAGCAGCGGGTTGGTCGTGCGCGAGGCGGCGGTCGCCAGCCCCAGGGCCCATATCCACCAGGCGCCGGCGTGCAGGGCGAAGGCCCGTTCACCCGGCTGTGTCTCCCGGCTCGTCCGGCTCATCCGGTTCTCCCGGCTCATCCGCGACGACGCCGCCGGGTCTGCCACACCGTGGCCGCCCCCAGGACGGCCAGGACCGCGATGCCGCCGATCAGGCCGGCGGACGGGCCGCCGTCGTCACCCGAGGCGTCCTTTTTCTCCCCGTCCCGCTCGCCGGACGGCGACGCGGCGGCGCGTGCCCCGCCCTCGTCGGCCTTCTCGCCGCAGCCGGACTTGGGGTACCCGGAGATGCCGCACAGCAGCGCGGCGGAGTTGTACCGCAGCGGCTTGGCGACCGCCGCCAGCGCCTCGCCCGCACTGGCGTCCGGGGCGACCTGGGCGCAGGCCGTGCGGCCGGCGGGCGGCCGCTCGCCGGCGGGGGCGTCGGCGGGCGTGCCGAAGTCGAGCACGACGGCCACGCGCTTGGTGCCGTCCTTGGCGGGCGTACGGTCGCACACGGCGCCGAAGCCGGCCTCGCCGCGCGGCTTCGCGGCGTCGGCCGAGTCCTTGCTGACGGCGAAGCGGAACCCGACGACGTCCCCGTCGGCGGGCCGCAGGGTGGCGGGGCCCTGCGTGGCGTACGCCCAGTCGGCGGCCTGCGCGCCGCGCTGCCAGAAGGACCAGTAGCGGTATCCCTCGGCGTGCGCGGGCGCGGCGCCGAGCACGGCCGTCAGCGCGGCCAGGAGCAGGGCGCCGGCCGCG
The DNA here is from genome assembly GCF_040932295.1 of Streptomyces sp. C36. NCBI lineage: Bacteria > Bacillati > Actinomycetota > Actinomycetes > Kitasatosporales > Streptomycetaceae > Streptomyces > Streptomyces sp. C36. Next base: position 510,389 of record NZ_JBFQGI010000002.1, read on the forward strand.
CGGCGGGCGACGGCGGTCGTCACAGCTGGTTCTTCTTGCGGTTGCTGAGCAGGAAGCCGACGCCGACGCTGGCGACGAAGAAGACGCCGACGAACCACCAGACGCCGAAGCCGTCGTCCTTCTTCTTGTCCTTCTTCTCGTCCTTCTTCTCCGGGGACTCGGAGGCGTCCGGCGTGGGGCCGGTCTCGTTCAGCGCCTGGACGAGGTCGGTGCCGGCGAAGGAGCGCGGGTCGCCGCCCGCGGCGTGCACGGCGAGGATGATCTTGGCGAGGCGGCCGGGGTTGCCCTTGGCCCACGCGGCGGTGCCGCTCTTGTCCGCCTGGAGCCACTTCACCGTCTTGCCCGCGGCCTCGGTGTGGCCGCCGGCCGCGAGGGCGAGGGCGGCGTCGGCGGTGGTGGCGGTGTCCGGGCCCTCGGGCGCGCCGGGCATGGAGGACTTCAGGAAGCCGCCGTTGGCCTCGAGCTTCCTCGCCAGGTGCGCGGCCACGGCGTCGGCCGAGGCGGGCGCGTCCTTGGGCCCCGCGGACTCGTCGTCGGCGCACTCCAGCGCCTTGACCGGCTTGGCGTCGTCCTTCGCGGCGGGGGCGACGAGGTAGCCCTTGCCCAGGACGCCCAGCGCGGCGGCGGCCGAGGCGAGGTCGTTGGGGGCGAAGCCGCCGCGCTCGTCCTCCTTCTTGTCGCAGCCCGCCTGGAGGGTCAGCAGTGCGTCGTAGGGGCTCTTACCGCCCTTGGACGTGACCTTCGCGGGGTCCTGACGGGCCGCGGCGAAGGCGCCGACGGCGGTGGAGGTGGAGTTGGCGTCGCTGGGGGAGCCCGGGGTCATGCCCCAGCCGCCGTCCTCGTTCTGGTGGGCCTTGAGCCAGCCGAGGCCCTTGTCGACCTCCTTGTCGCGGTGCCCGCCGCCGACCGCGGCCAGCGCCTGCACGGCGGCGCCGGTCGCGTCCGTGAACTCGCCGGCCTTGGCGTCGCACGCCGTGCCCGTGTCGGCCCGGAACGCGGCGAAGCCGCCGTCGGCGCACTGCTGGCCCGCCAGCCAGGCGACGGCCCGCGGGGCGGGGTCGACGCCGGTGGCGTCCTGGGCGAGGAGGGCGAGCGACTGCCGGAAGACACCGTCGAACTTCGGGTCGCCCGAGCCGAACAGCCCCGGGACCGCCGGGGACGGCGAGCCGTCGGCGACGGCGGCGGGGGCCGCGGCCGTGCCGAGGACGGCGGCGGCGGCCAGCGTCGCGGCGGCGCGACGCGCGTGGACGGCGAAGGAGGGAGCCATGGAGTGGTGCCTCTCGGTGGTGCCGGTGGTCGACCGACGTCGCTTTGTGGGGGGCCGGACAACTTTATCCGGCCCTTTACCGGGCCCTGATACCGCCACGGAGGGCGGCGGAATCCGGTCATGCCCATGGCTGCCCGGGCGGTGCCCGGCATTGCCCCCGGCGCGGGGAGCTGCTATCCAACGGCTGGCTCTTCTGATGCAGCGTCAGCTTTGATGGAGGCGATCGCGATGGCCGGACCCATCGAACACGGACAGCTCTTCATCGGCGGCACCCTCACCGACCCGGCCGCCGGCCCCGGCGGCGACGTCATCGACGTCGTCTCGCCCCACACCGAGGCGGTCATCGGCCGCGTCCCGCACGCCTCGCGCGCCGACGTCGACCGGGCCGTGGCCGCCGCCCGGACCTCCTTCGACTCGGGTGTGTGGGCCGGCCTGCCGCCGGCCGAGCGGATCGAGGTCGTCACCCGCATCAAGGACGGGATCCTCGCCCGCCACGAGGAGATCGCCCGGATGATCTCCGCGCAGAACGGCTCCCCCTACTCCTGGAGCGTCCTCGCCCAGGCGCTCGGCGCGGTGATGGTGTGGGACAGCGCCATCGCCGTCGCCCGCGGCTTCCACGACGAGGAACGGCGGGCCGGCGTCCTCGGCCCGCTGATCGTGCGCCGGGAGCCGGTGGGCGTCGTCGCGGCCGTGGTGCCGTGGAACGTCCCGCAGTTCGTGGCCGCGGCCAAGCTCGCGCCGGCGCTGCTGGCGGGCTGCTCGGTGGTCCTCAAGCCCTCCCCGGAGACGCCGCTGGACTCCTACGTGCTCGCCGAGGTCGCGGCCGCGGCGGGGCTGCCGGAGGGCGTGCTGTCGATCCTGCCCGCCGGCCCGGAGACCGGCGAGTACCTGGTCGGCCACCCCGGCGTCGACAAGATCTCCTTCACCGGCTCCGTCGCGGCCGGCAAGCGCGTCATGGAGGTCGCCGCCCGCCACCTCGCCCGCGTCACCCTGGAGCTGGGGGGCAAGTCCGCCGCCATCGTCCTGCCCGACGCCGACCTCGACGCGGCCGTCGCCGGCATCGTGCCGAGCGCGTGGATGAACAACGGCCAGGCGTGCGTCGCCCAGACCCGCGTCCTCGTCCCCCGCGCCCGCTACGCCGAGCTCGCCGAGCGCCTCACGGCGGCCGCCGGCGCGCTCACCGTCGGCGACCCGCTCGACCCCGCCACCCGCGTCGGACCGCTGGTGACCCGCCGCCGGCGCGAGCGGACGCTGGAGTACATCGCGCTCGGGCAGCGGGAGGGCGCCAAGGTGCTGGCCGGCGGCGGCCGGCCCGCCGGCCTGCCCACGGGCTGGTACGTCGAGCCCACGCTCTTCGGCGAGGTCACCAACGACATGCGCGTCGCCCGCGAGGAGATCTTCGGGCCCGTGGTCTGCCTGCTGTCCTACGAGGACGAGGAGGAGGCCGTGGCGATCGCCGACGACTCCGCCTACGGGCTGTCCGGCAGCGTCTGGACCGGCGACGTCGAGCACGGCCTCGCCATCGCGCGCCGGGTGCGCACCGGCACGTACTCGGTGAACACCTTCAGCCTGGACATGTTCGGGCCCTTCGGTGGCTACAAGGACTCCGGCATGGGCAGAGAGGGCGGACCCGAGGGCTACGCCGAGTACTTCGAGCAGAAGACGATCCACCTGCCGCCCGCCGGATGACCGGCGTCCAGCCTGGTCCGGACATATATTTACGCATGCGTTCCGCACGGGATGTTCATGACATGCGTGACTGTCCCGCCCCTCCGCCGCGTGGAAACCTCTTCCCGTCGCAGCAGAGGGGGACCGATGGAGAAGCGGTACGAGGTGTACTGCCTGGCCGACACGCACTTCTACGAGATCCCGGACCGGCTGTCCGCCACGGCGGGCGGCCGGCGGCGGACCGGGCTCTACGAGACGGCCCAGCGCCCCGTGCCCGACGGCTGGAAGAGCACCCGCAGCGGAGACTGGCTCAACCTCACGCCCGTGGACGCCGACGGCGCCCCGCGCCCGGGACGGCCCGCCCAGGGCTGGAAGATCCACGTCTCCGCCACCGCCGCGAGCGCCGAGAAGACCGCGGCCGCCGTCTGGGACCACTGCGTCCCCCGGGGCATCCCGTTCAAGTTCGTCCCCGCACCGCACCTGCTGCACCTGCGCAACGGCAAGTACGCGCCCCGCGACGGCGGCGGCAAGTTCGTCACCGTCTACCCGGCCGACGAGGACGAGCTGCACACCGTCCTCACCGAGCTCCACGAGATCGTGGGCGGTGCCCCCGGCCCGTACGTCCTCACCGACCTGCGCTGGCACGAGGGCCCGCTCTACGTGCGCTACGGAGCCTTCGCCCCCCGCTACTGCACCGATGCCGACGGCACCCTCGTGCCCGCCCTCGAGGACGCGAGCGGCACCCTCGTGCCCGACCGGCGCGACCCGGCCTTCCGGGTGCCCGAGTGGGTCACCCTGCCCGCCTTCCTCGAGCCCCACCTGGCCGCCCGCAACGCCACCACCGTCGGCGAGCTGCCCTACCGCATCGAGAAGGCCCTGCACTTCTCCAACGGCGGCGGCGTCTACCGCGGCACCGACACCCGCGACGGCTCCGCCGTCGTCCTCAAGGAGGGCCGCCCGCACGCCGGGCTCGCCGCCGACGGCGCCGACGCCATCGCCCGCCTGGAGCGCGAGCGGGACGCGCTGGAGAAGCTCGCCGGGCTCGGCGTCGCCCCCGCCCCGCGCGACTGGTTCGCCGTCGGCGACCACCGCTTCCTCGTCATGGACTTCGTCGAGGGCCGCCCGCTCAACTCCTTCTTCGCCGAACGCCATCCGCTGCTCGTCCCCGAGCCCGACCCCGCCGCGCTGGCCGACTACACCGCGTGGGCGCTGCGCGTCCACCGGGCCGTCGAGGAGGCGGTCGAGGCGGTGCACGCCCGGGGAGTGGTCTTCAACGACCTGCACATGTTCAACATCCTCGTCGCGCCGGACGAGCGGTCCGTGACGCTCATCGACTTCGAGGCCGCCGCGCCCGTCACCGAGGCCGGCCGGCAGATCGTCGCCCACCCCGGCTTCGTCGCCCCGCCCGACCGCACCGGCACCGACGTCGACCGCTACGCCCTCGCCTGCCTGCGCCTCGCGCTGTTCCTGCCCGTCACCACGCTCTTCGGCATCGACCGCGCCAAGGCCGGCCACCTGGCCGGCATCATCGCCGAACACTTCCCCGTACCCCGGGAGTTCCTCGACGAGGCGGTCGCCGAGATCACCCGGGACGCCGCCCCGGCCACCCCCGGGAAGCGGCCCCCCGCCGCCGGCCTCGCGGGCCTGCCCGACCCGGGAGACTGGCCGGCCGCCCGCGACTCCATGGTCCGCGCCATCCTCGCCTCCGCCACACCCGACCGCGACGACCGGCTCTTCCCCGGCGACATCGCGCAGTTCACCGACGGCGGCGGCCTGGGACTCGCGCACGGCGCCGCCGGAGTGCTGCACGCCCTCGCCGAGACCGGCGCCGAACGCTACGAACAGGGCGAGCGCTGGCTGCTCGAACACACCGACCCCGTACCGCGCGGCACCCCCCTCGGCCTCTACGACGGCCTCGCCGGCATCGCCCACACCCTGCACCGCCTCGGCCACACCCAGCGCGCCCTCGACCTCGCCGGCTCGCTGCTCGCCGAGAACTGGCGGCGCCTGGGCCCCGGCCTCCACGGCGGCCTCGCCGGCGTCGGCCTGGCCCTCGACGACCTCGCCGAGGCCACCGGCGAGAAGGCCCTGCGCGACGCCGCCCTCGAGGCCGCCCGGCTGCTCGCCGGCCGGCTCACCACCGACGCCGCGACGCCCGGCGGACGCCGGCGCGCCGGGCTGATGCGCGGCACCACCGGCCCCGCGCTGCTCTTCCTCAGGCTTTACGAACGCACCGGCTCACCCGGCCTCCTGGACCTCGCGGGCGCCGCCCTGCGCGACGACCTCGGCCGGTGCGTGCGCACCCCCATCGGCTCCCTCGACGTCGACGAGGGTTGGCGCACCATGCCCTACCTCGGCGACGGCAGCGTCGGCATCGGCGCGGTGCTCGACGACTACCTCGCCCACCGCCCCGACGGCGCCGACGACCTCACCGAGGCCCGCGACCGCATCCTCACCGCCGCCCGGTCCCGCTTCTACGCCCAGCCCGGCCTCCTCCAGGGCCGCGCCGGCATGATCTGGCACCTCGCCCGCACCACGGCACCGGACGTCACCCGCGAGGACATCGACCGGCAGGTCTCCGCCCTGTCCTGGTACGCCATGCCCTACCGCGGCGAACTGGCCTTCCCCGGCCACCAGATGATGCGGCTGTCGATGGACCTCGCCACCGGAACGGCCGGCGTGCTGCTCGCGCTCGGCGCCGCCCTCGGCGGCGACCGGCCGGCCCCGCTGCCCTTCCTGCCGCCCCCGCGGGCGCCCCAGAGCCGGCTCCACCACGTCGTGGAGTCGTGACCAGCACCACCAACGTTCCATCCGTCCCCACGAAAGGAAGAACCATGGCGCTTCTCGACCTGCAGAGCCTGGAGTCCGACGAGCTGTCCCACGGCGGCGGCGGTGGCGGCGGCAGCAACGCCAGCCTCCTGCTGTGCTGGAGCACGGCCAGCGTCGCGCTCTGCCTGTGACCGACTGACCGTCGCTCGCGGGTGACCGCTCCCGGTGGGCCCTTCGTCGGCGGAGGGCCCACCGGCACGCCCGCCCCGCGTCCGAAATGAGGAAGGGATGTGCCGCATGGCCGCCACGGCCCCCCGCCACGCGGCGCCCAGCGCGCGAGACGGAGACGGGATCCTGCGCGCCGCCCTCCGCCACAGCGCCGGCCGCACCCTGGCCCTGGCCGCCGTCACCACCGCGAGCACCGGCGCCGCCCTCCTCCTGCCCGCCGTGCTCGGCCACACCCTCGACCTGCTGCTCGCCCGCCGCGGCGACACCGGCCGGTGGCTGCTGCTGAGCTGCGCCCTGATCTGCGTCCCCGCCGTGCTGGACGCGCTCGACGAACTCCTCACCGCCACCACCACGGCCCGCACCACGGCATGGCTGCGGCACCGCGCCCTCGGCGACATCCTCGCGGCGGGCCCCCGGGCGACCGCCCGGATCCGCGCCGGCGACCTCGTCACCCGGCTCGTCGGCAACACCGCCCACGCCGCGACCGCCCCCGCCACCCTCGCCGGAACCGCGGCCGCCGTCGCCGGGCCGCTGGGCGGCATCGTCGCCCTGGGCGTCATCGACCCCTGGCTCGCCGTGGCCTTCCTCGCCGGGGCACCTCTGCTCGCCCTGCTGCTCCGGGCGTTCGCCCGCGCCTCCACCGACGCCCTCACCGCCTACCAACGGCTCCAGGGCGACATCGCCGGCCGCCTGCTCGAGGCGCTGCGCGGCGCCCGCACCATCGCCGCCGCCGGCACCGCCGGCCGCGAACGCGAGCGGATCCTGCGGCCGCTGCCCGACCTCTCCCGGCACGGCCACCGCGTATGGCACGTCCAGGGCCGCTCCACCGCCCAGGCCGCGACGCTGGTGCCGCTGCTGCAGATCACCGTCCTCGCCGTCGCCGGACTCCAGCTCTCCCGGGGCCGGCTGAGCGTCGGCGACCTGCTCGCCGCCTCCCGCTACGCCGCGCTCGCCACCGGCGTCGGCATGCTCGTCGGCCACCTCAACGCACTGGTCCACAGCCGCACCGCCGCCCGCCGCCTGGCCGAGGTCCGGGCCCTGCCCCCCGTACGCCACGGCACCCGGCGCCTGCCCGCCGACGGGTCCGGCACCCTCCGGCTGCGCGGCGTGCGCGCCGAACGCGGCGGGCGGGTCGTGCTGCGCGGCGTCGACCTCGACCTGCCGGGCCGCACCACGCTGGCCGTCGTCGGCCGCTCGGGCAGCGGCAAGTCCGTGCTCGCCGAGCTCGCCGGGCGCCTCGCCGACCCCGACGACGGAGAGATCACCCTCGACGGCGTCCCCCTGCGCGACCTCACCCGCGAACAGCTGCGGCGCGCCGTCGGCTACGCCTTCGCCCGGCCCGCGCCGCTCGGCGGCACGGTCGGCGGCACGATCGCCTTCGGCTCCTTCACGCCCTCGCCGGCCGCCGTCACCGCGGCGGCGCGGGCCGCGTGCGCGGACGACTTCCTGCGCAAGCTGCCCGCCGGCTACGCCACCGCGTGCGCCGACGCGCCGCTCTCGGGCGGGGAGTCCCAACGCCTGGGCCTGGCCCGCGCCTTCGCCCACGTCGGCAGGCTGCTGATCCTGGACGACGCGACCTCCAGCCTCGACTCGGTGACCGAACGCCGGGTCGCCGAAGCCCTGCTGGCGGACGTCGCCGCCCCCACCCGCCTGATCGTCGCCCACCGCCCCGCGACGGCCGCCCGGGCGGACCGGGTCGCCTGGCTGGAGGAGGGCCGGGTACGGGCGGTGGGCCCGCACGCCGCGCTGTGGCGGGAACGGGCGTACCGGGAGGTGTTCGGGGAGTGAGGAGGAGAGCGGCGTACCCGGCGGGGCCGAACCCACGGAAGGAACCGGCGCGATGATCCTCCGGCAGGGCGCCGCCTTCCTGCTCGGGCGCCCGCACCGCCGCGCCCTCGCGGGCCTGGCCGCCTGGTCCGTCGTCGAGGCCGCCCAGACGTTCACCACGGGCTACGCCCTCGCCCGCGCCCTGGACGACGGCTTCCTCGCCGGGCGCCCCGCCGCGGGCCTCGCCTGGCTCGCGGCCGCCGCGGTGGCGGTGGCGGCCGGGGCGTACGGCACCGGCCGTACGTACCACGGTGTCGCCGGCCTCGCCGAGCCCCTGCGCGACGCGCTCGTCCGGCGGGTGGTCACCCGCGCCCTGCGGGAGGCGGACGGCGCGGCCGTGTCCCGCCTCACCCACCAGGTGGAGATCGCCCGGGACGCCTTCGCGGGCCTGCTGATGGTGGCGCGTTCCTTCGTCTTCACCGCCGCCGGCGCGCTGGCGGGGCTCTTCCTGCTGGCGCCCGTGCTGCTGGCGGTCGTCGTGCCGCCGCTCGTCCTCGGCCTCGCGCTGTTCGTGCTCACGCTGCGGCCGCTGGCCCGCCGGCAGGAGGCGTACCTGGCGGCCGACGAGGCGCTGTCGCGGTCGGCGGACGTCGTCTGCGCGGGCCTGCGGGACGTCGCGGCGGGCGGCGCCGAGCACGTCGTGGCGGCGGAGACGGGTGCGCGCGTGGAGGAGGGGCTGCGCACCGCGAACGCCCTGGCCCGCTGGTCGGTCACGCGCGTCGTGGCCCTGGCCGTCGCCGGCCGCCTGCCGGTCGTGCCGCTGCTGGTGGCCACGCCGTGGCTGCTGGACCACGGCGTCACACCCGGCGCGCTGGTGGGCGCCCTCGCCTACCTGACGCAGTCTCTGCTGCCCGCCCTGCAGAGCCTGGTCCATGGGCTGGGCACGAGCGGTGCGCGGCTGGCGGTGGTCCTCCGCCGCCTGACGGCCCCGGCGCGGGCGGCGGACGCGCCCCCGCCGCCCGCCCGCTCCCCGCTGCCGGCCGGCGGCCCGGCCGTCGAGCTGCGGGGCGTCACCTTCGGGTACGGGCGGCACGCCGAGCCCGTCCTGCGCGGCCTCGACCTGAGGCTGCCCCGGGGCGGCCGGCTGGCGGTCGTGGGGCCGAGCGGCGTGGGCAAGTCGACGCTGGCCGCCCTGATCGCGGGCCTGGTGGAGCCGTGGGCGGGCGAGGTGCGGGTGGGCGGGGCGCCGGCCCGGGCCCCGGGGGCGGCGGCGCGGCGGGTGCTCATCCCGCAGGAGGCGTACGTCTTCTCCGGCACCGTCGGCGAGAACCTGTGCTACCTGCGCGACGATCCGGTGGACGACCGCGAGGTGCTGGCGGCGGCCGACGCCGTCGGCGCGGCCGCCCTGCTGCGCCGACTGGGCGGGCCGACGGCCCCGCTCGTGCCGGACGCGCTCTCGGCGGGGGAGCGGCAACTGGTCGCGCTGGTGCGGGCGTACCTCTCGCCGGCGCCCGTGGTGCTGCTCGACGAGGCGGCCTGTCATCTCGATCCGGCGGCCGAGGCGCGCGCGGAGCGCGCGTTCGCGGCGCGCCCCGGCGGCAGTCTGGTGGTCGTCGCCCACCGCGCGGGGTCGGCGCGGCGTGCGGACCGGGTGCTGGTGATGGACGGCCCCGGCACGTCGGCGGGTACGCACGAGGAGCTGCTGGCGGGCTCGGCGCTGTACCGGGACCTGATGGGCGCCGGGGGCTCAGACCCAGCCGGCGCACTGGGAGATGCGGATGGCGTCGACGCGGTTGCGGGCCCCGGTCTTACGCGTGATGGCGGCCATGTAGTTGCGTACGGTGCCGTTCGACAGGTGCAGACTGCGGGCGATCTCGCCGACGGAGGCGCCGCCGGCGGCCAGTGACAGCACGCTCAGCTCGCGGCGGGTCAGCGGGATCTCGGCGGCCTCGAGGAAACCGAAGCCGAGCGTCTCGTCGATGTAGCGCTCGCCCTTCGCCACTCGCCGTATGCCCTCGACCAAGCGATCGGGCGAAGCGTTTTTGCTCAGGTACCCCAAGGCCCCCATCTCATAGGCCCGACGCAGGGGCCCCGGCCGTCCGGCGGTCGCCAGGGCCAGCATCGCGCCCCAGGAGTCCCCGCCCGTACATCGCTCGCCGGCCGGCCCCCTGGCGTCCTCCCACCCCGCGCCCGCGTCGGGGCTGTCCATGTCGGCCACGCACACGTCGGGCCGCAGGGCCCGTGAGGTGGCGAGGGCGCCCTTCCACGACGCCGAGGACACCTCGAGTTCCGGCTCTCTGCCGATCCAGGCCGCGAGGGCCGTGCGCAGCAGACAGGTGTCGTGTATCAGAAGAACGCGTGTCACGTTGCCTCTCCCGCTCCGTGTGCGAACCGCTCGAGCACGTCGGTAAATTCATACCGGCGGATCCACCGCCGCGGGTGCTGTTACCCGCTACGCGGGGGGCGTAAGGGCGTGGCGAGGAGACCGGATCCGCCCCGGCCGGGCGCCACGAGCGGGGCGGGGCCGCCTCGGGCGGGCACGAGCGGCGCGCGAGCGCCCTATGCCTAGCGGCCGTCCGCGCCGGGCTGCGGCGTGGCCACGGGGCCGATCAGCCGGCACACCGTCTCGATGTCGATCTTCACTTGGGCGATGGACGCCCGCCCCGACAGCCAGGTGATCAGCGCCGAGTGCCAGGTGTGCTCGATGACCCGCACCGCGGACAGCTGCTCCGGCCCGGCCGGCCCGGGCAGGCCCATCGCGTCGAGGATGATGGCCGTGGTCAGGCGGGAGACCAGGTCGACCTCGGCGCTCACCGATCGGTCGGCGAAGGTCAGGGCCCGCACCATCGCGTCGGCCAGGTGGGGCTCGCGCTGCATCGCGCGGAACGCCCGCATCAGGGTCTGGGCGACGCGCGCGGCCGGGTCCGGCTCGGTGGGCGGGCGCTTGCACAGGGTCGCGTGCAGCTGCCCCAGCTGGTCCTGCATGGTGGCCACCAGCAGATGGACCTTCGAGGGGAAGTAGCGGTAGAGCGTGCCGAGCGCGACGCCCGAGGTCTCGGCCACCTCGCGCATCTGCACCGCGTCGAAGCCGCCGCGGCTCGCCAGCCGGGTCGTCGCCTGCAGGATCCGGCGCCGCCTCGCCTCTTGACGTTCCGTCAGCGGAGCGCCGGACGCGGGGGTGGACGCCATCGACGCGACAGACGTCATGGCCGACTTGGATTCCGTCGTCATATGTCCCGTTCCATGGCGTTTCGTGAGACTCCATCCGGCGCCGGCTGCGCGGCCCGGTGACGGCACAGCATGGCAGGGGTCGGGCCGTGGCGCGAATCACCTGGCAGGGTTCTTTCGCCTCCCTGACATCCCGGTAGATTCAAGCTTCCGACGACCCAGTCTGAAACTTGTTCTAGATTAGCGCGACCCGTTACGCTCCGGCGGAACAGCCAGCGAGAAGGAGGCCGGAGTGACCGCTGAGGCCACGGAGGCATCGCTCACGCGAGACCGCAGCCTCCGGGACGAGGGCGGCAGCGGCGACGGCGACCGTCCCCTGCGCATCGCGTTGCTCACCTACAAGGGCAACCCCTTCTGTGGCGGTCAGGGCGTCTACGTACGCCACCTCTCGCGCGAACTCGCCCGGCTCGGCCACAGCGTCGAGGTCATCGGCTCCCAGCCCTACCCGGTGCTGGACGACGACGCCGACGCGGCCCCCGGCTCGCTGCGTCTGACCGAGCTGCCCAGCCTCGACCTCTACCGCCAGCCCGACCCCTTCCGCACGCCCCGGCGCGAGGAGTTCCGCGACTGGATCGACGCGCTGGAGGTCGGCACCATGTGGGCCGGCCGCTTCCCCGAGCCGCTGACCTTCAGCCTGCGCGCCCGCCGCCATCTGGCCGCGCGCCGGGGACAGTTCGACGTCATCCACGACAACCAGACCCTCGGCTACGGCCTCCTCGGTGGCCCCGGCGTCCTCGGCGCCCCGCTGGTCACCACCATCCACCACCCCATCACCGTCGACCGGCAGCTGGAGCTCGACGCCGCCGAGGACTGGAAGCGCCGCGCCGCCGTGCGCCGCTGGTACGCGTTCACCACGATGCAGAAACGTGTCGCCCGGCGGCTGCCGTCCGTGCTGACCGTCTCCGGCTCCTCCCGCCAGGAGATCGCCGAACACCTCGGCGTGCGGCGGAGCCGCATCCACGTCGTCCACATCGGCGCCGACACCGGCCTCTTCTCGCCGGATCCGGCCGTCCCGGAGAAGCCGGGCCGCATCGTCACCACCTCCAGCGCCGACGTGCCGCTCAAGGGTCTGGTGCACCTCGTCGACGCGCTCGCCAAGGTCCGCGCCGACAACCCCGACGCCCACCTGGTCGTCGTCGGCAAGCGCGCCGAGGACGGCCCGGTCGCCTCGGCCATCCGGCGCCACGGCCTCGAGGGCGCCGTCGAGTTCGTCAAGGGCATCAGCGACGCCGAGCTCGTCGACCTCGTCCGCTCGGCCCAGGTCGCCTGCGTGCCGTCCCTGTACGAGGGCTTCTCCCTGCCGGCCGCCGAAGCCATGGCCACGGGCACGCCGCTGGTGGCCACCACCGGCGGCGCCATCCCCGAGGTCGCCGGCCCCGACGGCGAGACCTGCCTGGCCGTCCCCCCGGGCGACCCCGACGCGCTGGCCGCCGCCCTGGGACGGTTGCTGGGCGACTCCGGCCTGCGGCGCCGCCTGGGGGCGGCGGGGCGTGAGCGCGTACTGGCCAGGTTCACCTGGCGGCAGGCGGCGATCGGGACGGTGGAGCACTACCGCCGGGCGGTCGCCCACCGGGCAGCGGGCCGGCTGGGCACCGCCGGATGACGCCGCTGGGGGCCGCTCGCCGTCGAGCAGTACGGCACGGGCGGTACCGAACCGGCCGTAACCCGAACCGCATCCGCATCCCGAACCCGGACGAAAGTAAAAACCCGTGCTGACCGTCGATTTCTCCCGCTTCCCGCTCGCCGCCGGCGACCGTGTCCTCGATCTGGGGTGCGGCGCGGGGCGGCACGCCTTCGAGTGCTACCGGCGCGGCGCCCGGGTCGTCGCCCTCGACCGCAACGCCGAGGAGATCCGCGAGGTCGCCAAGTGGTTCGCCGCCATGAAGGAGGCCGGCGAGGCCCCCGAGGGAGCCACCGCCACGGCCATGGAGGGTGACGCCCTCGCCCTGCCGTTCCCCGACGACAGCTTCGACGTCGTCATCATCTCCGAGGTCATGGAGCACATCCCGGACGACAAGGGCGTGCTCGCCGAGATGGTGCGCGTGCTCAAGCCCGGCGGCCGCATAGCGATCACCGTCCCGCGCTACGGCCCGGAGAAGATCTGCTGGGCGCTCAGCGACGCCTACCACGAGGTCGAGGGCGGCCACATCCGCATCTACAAGGCCGACGAGCTGCTGGGGAAGATGGAGGAGGCCGGCCTCGAGCCCTACGGCACCCACCACGCGCACGGCCTGCACAGCCCGTACTGGTGGCTCAAGTGCGCGTTCGGCGTCGACAACGACAAGGCGCTGCCGGTGCGCGCGTACCACAAGCTGCTGGTCTGGGACATCATGAAGAAGCCCGCCGCCACCCGCGTCGCCGAGCAGCTCCTCAACCCCGTCATCGGCAAGAGCTTCGTGGCCTACGCCACCAAGCCGCACCTGCCCGCGGGCGCCGCCGAATGACCGCGTTCAGCCGGGGCCCCGGCCGCACCGAACGCCTCGTCCTGCCCGGCGTCCTCACCGCCGAGCAGGCCGCGGGCACCGTGGCCGGCATCGCCGCCGTCCAGCGCCCGGACGGCGCCATCCCGTGGTTCAGGGGCCACCACCTCGACCCCTGGGACCACGTCGAGGCCGCCATGGCCCTCGACGCCGCCGGCGAACACGCCCGCGCCGAGGCCGCCTACCGCTGGCTCGCCGACCACCAGAACCCGGACGGCTCGTGGTACGCCGCGTACGCCGACGGCGACGCCGACGAGCCCACCGACCTCTCCCGCGAGACCAACTTCGTCGCCTACGTCGCCGTCGGCGTCTGGCACCACTACCTCTCCACCGGCGACGACGCCTTCCTCGACCGCATGTGGCCGACCGTCTACGCGGCCGTCGAGTTCGTCCTGGCGCTCCAGCAGCCCGGCGGCCAGATCGGCTGGAAGCGGGAGTCGCCCGAGGACGGCGGCCGCGACGTCGCCGACGCCCTGCTGACCGGCTCCTCCTCCATCCACCAGGCCCTGCGCTGCGCCCTGGCCATCGCCGAGCACCGCGAGGAGCCCCAGCCGGACTGGGAGCTGGCGGTGGGCCTGCTGGGCCACGCGATACGCCACCACCCCGAGCGGTTCCTGGACAAGAGCCGCTACTCCATGGACTGGTACTACCCCGTCCTCGGCGGCGCCCTGACCGGCCCGGCGGCCAAGGAGCGCATCGAGGAGCACTGGGACGACTTCGTCGTGCCCGGCCTCGGCGTCCGCTGCGTGCTGCCCAACCCCTGGGTGACGGGCGGCGAGAGCTGCGAACTGGCCCTCGCGCTGTGGGTGATGGGCGAGTCCGACCGGGCCGTGGAGATCCTCCAGTGGATCCAGCACCTGCGCGCCGAGAACGGCATGTACTGGACGGGCTACGTCTTCGAGGACGAGGCCGTCTGGCCGGAGGAGCTCACCACCTGGACGGCCGGCTCCCTGCTGCTGGCCGTGGCGGCGCTCGGGGGCGACGAGGCGACCACCGCCGTCTTCGGCGGCGAGCGGCTGCCGGCCGGCCTGGAGCCGGAGTGCCCGTGCGGCGGATCGGGCCAGGGGCCCTCGGCCTGCCGCCGGTGACGGACGACGACGCGTCGGCCCGGTGACGGGCGGTGGGCACGGGCCGTGGGGCACGGGCCGCGGGGCGGTGGGGCGTAAATCACCCGCCGCCCCGGCGGCCGTAAACCTAAGGTGACGTCATGACCCTTCTGAGCCACGAGCGTTACTGCCGAGAGATCATCGTCCAGAACGACCTGGTGCGCGCCGCACTGCGCGGCGCGGACCTCTCCGCGACCGTTCCGACCTGCCCCGACTGGACGCTCACCCAGCTCGCGCTGCACCTGTCCAGCGCCCACCGCGGCGTCGCGGAGATCGTGCGCAACCGCGTCACCGAGTTCACCGTGCCGAACGAGGTCCCCGGAACCGAGGGCGACGGGTCCTGGGACGCCGACCGGCTCGACGCCTGGCTCGCCGAGGGCGCGCGGATGGTGGCGGAGGCCCTGACCGAGGCCGGGCCGGACGTCCATGTGTGGACCTTCGGACGCGAGCAGAACACCGCCTTCTGGGCGCGTCGGATGACGCACGAGACGGCGATGCACCGCGCCGACGCCTTCGCGGCCGTCGGCGCCGACTACACGCTCGACGCGGACGTCGCCGCCGACTGCCTCGACGAGTGGCTCGAGATCATCAGCACTCCCCAGGCCCTCGCGTTCAAGCCGGAGCTGGCCGAGATGGCGGCCCCCGGCCGCACGCTGCACCTGCACGCCACGGACACGGACGCCGGCCTGAACGCCGAGTGGCTCATCGACTCCACCACCGCCCCCCTCACCTGGCGCCGGGCGCACGAGAAGGCCGCCGTCGCCGTGCGCGGCCCGATGAGCGACGTCCTGCGGGTCGTCTACCGCCGCCTGCCGGCGGACGGCCCCGGCGTCGAGGTCCTCGGCGACCGCGGGGTCCTCGACGCATGGCTGGAGAAGGCCTCCTTCTGACGGCCCTTCAAGGCGTTCGCCCTACGCGTTGAGGTCGGCCAGCACGCGCAGGGTGGCGGGGTCCGGCGCCGTGACGAGGAGATCGGTGACCGGGCCCGCGCGCCACATCTCCAGCCGCTCGGCGAGGCGTTCGCGCGGCCCGACGAGGGAGATCTCGTCGGCGAAGGCGTCCGGCACGGCCTCGACGGCCTCGTCCCGGCGCCCGGCCAGGAAGAGCTCCTGGACGCGGCGCGCCTGGCTCTCGTACCCCATGCGTCCCATCAGGTCGGCGTGGAAGTTGCGGGCGGCGTGGCCCATGCCGCCGATGTAGAGGGCGAGCATCGTCTTCACCGGCCGCAGCCCCTCGGCCGGGTCCGCGCACAGGCGCGCCTGGACCATGGGAGCCACCATGAAGCCCTCGGGCGTGCCCGCCAGCGCCCGCTCGTACAGGTACGTGCGCGTCGGCGACCAGTACAGCGGCAGCCAGCCGTCCGCGATGCGCGCGGTCTGGGCGACGTTGCGGGGGCCCTCGGCGCCGAGCAGCACGGGCAGGCCGGGGCGCAGGGGGTGGGTGATGGACCGCAGTGGCTTGCCGAGCCCGCTCGCGCCGGGTCCGTCGTAGGGCAGCGGGTGGAAGCGGCCGTCGAGGGTCACGGGCGCCTCGCGCCGCAGCACCTGGCGGACGATGTCCACGTACTCCCGGGTCGCCGTCAGCGGGCTCTGCGGGAACGGGCGTCCGTACCAGCCCTCCACGACCTGCGGGCCCGACAGGCCGAGTCCGAGCAGCAACCGGCCGCCGGAGAGGTGGTCGAGGGTGAGGGCGTGCATGGCCGTGGCGGTGGGCGAGCGGGCCGCCATCTGGGCCACCGCGGTGCCGAGCGCGATGCGGCCGGTGTGGGCGGCGATCCACGCCAGGGGGGTGAAGGCGTCGGAGCCCCAGGACTCGGAGGTCCACACGGAGTGGTAGCCGAGCCGTTCGGCCTCCCGGGCGAGGTCCAGGTGGCGGGCGTCGGGCCGGCGGCCCCAGTAGCCGAGCGCGAGACCGAGCCGCATGGCGGACCTCCCGTCCATAGCTGACTGCGCGTCAGATGGAGGGACCGTAGGCCCGCGCTCGCCGGCCCGGCAAGAGGGCGAGGGGGCCGGTGATACGACGGCGGCCCGCCGGGATGAACCCGGCGGGCCGCCGTACGGGAAGCGGGGCGTCGCTCAGCCGCGCTGGATGCCCGTGGTGTCCTGCAGGACGCCGCGGCGGCCGTCCTGCGTCTGCGCGATGAGCGCCGGACCGCGCTGGTCCACCGCCAGGTACCACGTGCCGGGCGCGAGCTCGGCGATCGGGGTGGGGGAGCCGTCCTCGGCGTAGAGGGGACGGTTCACCGGCACCGCGAACCAGAACGGCGTGAAGTCGCCGCCGGCCGCGGGCTGGGCCGAGGCCTCCGGCTGCGGGGCGGGGGCGCCGCCGTCCACCTGCGGCTGGACCTGCGTCGGGCCGGGCTGGCCCGGCTGGGCGCCGTAGGGCTGGGGGGCCGGCTGCGCGCCGTACGGGGACGGGGCGGCGGGCTGCTGCATGCCGGCCTGGCCGGGGTAGCCGTAGCCCTGCTGCTGCGGGGCGCCGTACGGGGACGGGGCCTGCGGGGCGGCCATCAGCGGGGCCTTGAGCGCGGGGGTGCGCGGGGTGAGCACGGCGACCGCGGCCAGCACCAGGTTGGCGATCAGCGCCAGGATCTGGCCGACGCCCGGGGAGACGGCGTCGACGTCCGGGCCGCCGAAGATCGTCCACAGCGAGGACCACGCGGCCGACACGGCGAGGACGGTGCCCCACGCGTCGAGGCCGAGGCCGAGGACCTTGCGTCCCTCGGGCTGGAAGCGCGCGGCGACGATCAGCGCGGCGGCGACGATCCCGGCGAGGAAGATCGACGGCAGTACGGGGAAGAGTTCAGGCTTCCAGCCGATCGGCTCCTTGGGGCAGCCGATCGAGTTCTGCCCGCAGTCGTACGAGCGGAAGCTGAGGAACGAGGCGATGAACAGCAACACCGCTGCTCCGATCACCCCGCCGTCGCCTCGAGTGAGGGAGCGGATGTTCACCTAAAATCCTTTGTCAGTGCTGTCAGTAATCGTCGCTGTCGCCGGACGCGAGATGCCGGGGCGCGCGGGCGCGGGGGTGGCGGCCACCCATCGTACGGTGAACCTATCGCCTGGCCGCCCTGGGCGTCTTCTTCGTATCACCCTCGTGACATCGGCCGTGGCCTGCCGGTACTTACCCGTGCAGGAAGTCCGTAATGCCGTTCGCGATACCTTGCGCCGCCTTTTCGCGCCATGACTCGTCGGTGAGCTGCGCGGCGTCCTGCGCGTCGCGCATATTGCCGCATTCGATGAAAACCTTGGGAATCGTCGAGAGATTGAGGCCGCCCAGATCACCGCGCGTGTCCAGGCCGCTGCCCTCACCGATGTAATTGGAGGGCGCACTTCCGGTTGACTCGACGAACTTCCCCGCGACCCGCGCCCCCAACTCCTTCGACGGGCCGACGATGGACGAGGTGTCCGCCGCGCCGCCGTGCACGGATGCGGGCAGGATCACATGGAATCCGCGCTGGCCGGGAGCCGCACCGTCCGCGTGGAGGGAGACGGCCGCGTCGCCGTGCGCCTTGTTGCCGATGTCCGCCCGCTCGGTCACGCACGGCCCGAACGGCCGGTCGCCGTCGTGCGTCAGCACGACCTTGGCGCCGCGCTCCTGAAGGATCGTGCGGAGCCGGTGCGCGAGGTCGAGGCTGAAGGCCGCCTCCGTGTAACCGGAGTTGGTCTCGGTGCCGGTGGTGTCGCACTCCTTGTGGCCGGTGCCGATGTCGACCTGACGGTTGATCTCGGCGGTGTGCTCGTTGTTACGGGAGTTGTGACCGGGGTCGACGACGACGACCTTGCCCTTGAGCGGGCCGTCGGCGGCGGAGGAGTCCGCCGCCTCGGCCGAGGGCATGGGCGAGGCGGACGCGGACGCGGCGGCGGACGGCGACTGCGCCGCCTGCTCCGGCTCCGGTCGCCGCGTACGGTCCGCGGCGCCGGCCGAGGACGCGCCGGCCGCCGGAACGCCCTTGCCGGCGGCCCGCTCCTGCGCGCCGCCGTCCGAGCAGCCCGCCAGGCCGGCGGCCAGGAACAGCGCCGCCGCTCCGGCCGCGAGACGCCGGGTCATGTGGGTACTGCTGCCGTGGGACACGCGGGCGAGCCTAGCGTCGCCGCTCAGATCCCGAGACCCGTACGCCGCAGTACGCGCAGCGAGTGCGTCACCGAGACCTCCGTGAACGCCCCGGACGCGAGCGCCCGCAGATACACGCGGTAGGGGGCCTGGCCGCCGTCGGCGGGGTCGGGGAAGACGTCGTGGACGACCAGCAGCCCGTCCGGCGCCACGTGCGGCGCCCACCCCTCGTAGTCGGCGGTGGCGTGCTCGTCGGTGTGCCCGCCGTCGATGAACACCAGCCCCAGCGGCGCCCGCCACACGGAGGCGGCCTGCGGGGAGCGCCCGACCATGGCGATGACGTGCTCCTCCAGCCCCGCCCGGTACAGCGTCCGGCGGAACGTCGGCAGCGTGTCCATCAGCCCCAGGCCCGGCGCGTCGTCCACGACCGACGGGTCGTGGTACTCCCACCCCGGCTGCTGCTCCTCGCTGCCGCGGTGGTGGTCGACGGTCACGGCCACGGTCCCGGCCGCGCGGGCGGCGTCGGCGAGCAGGATCGTCGAACGCCCGCAGTACGTGCCCACCTCCAGCAGCGGCAGCCCCAGCCGCCCCGCCTCCTCGGCGGCGGCGTGGAGGGCCAGGCCCTCGTCCAGCGGCATGAACCCCTTCGCCGCCTCGAAGGCGGTGAGTATCTCGGGCTTGGGCGCCATGGTCGTCCCCGTCCTGCACGTGCGTCGGCTGTGGCTTGGCAAGGACACATGCTGCCGTACGCGCTCCGGCGGGCCGTGGGCGGGGCGGCCGGGGCCGGGAGGTCCCGGCCCCGGGAAGCCTTACAGCCAGCCGTTCTGCCGTGCCGCGCGCACCGCCTCCATGCGGTTGCGGGTGCAGGTCTTGCCGATGGCCGCCGACAGGTAGTTGCGCACCGTCGCGGGGGAGAGGTGGACCTTCGCCGCGATGTCGGCGACGGTCGCGCCGTCCACCGCCGCGGCGAGGACGTCGCGCTCGCGCTGGGTCAGCGGGTTGGGGCCGGCGCTCAGGGCGGCGGCCGCCAGGGCCGGGTCGATGACGCGTTCGCCGGCCAGGACGCGGCGGATCGCGGCCGCCAGGTCCTCCACCGGGCCGTCCTTGACCAGGAAGCCCGAGGCGCCCGCCTCCATCGCGCGGCGCAGATAGCCGGGACGTCCGAAGGTGGTGAGGATCAGGACGCGGCAGCCGGGCAGCCGCGAGCGAAGGTCGGCGGCGGCGTCGAGGCCGCTGCGGCCGGGGAGTTCGATGTCGAGGAGGGCGACGTCCGGGCGGACCTCGAGCGCTTTGGGCAGGATCTCGTCGCCGTCGCCCACCTGGGCGACGATCTCCAGGTCCTCCTCCAGGCCGAGCAGCAGCGCCAGCGCGCCCCGCATCATCCCCTGGTCCTCGGCCAGCAACACCCTGGTCAGCTCGCTGTTCATGCGGCTCGCCCCTCCTCGTCGTTGTCGTCCACCGGAAGCTCCGCCACGAGCCGGAACCCGCGCCGTCCGTCCGGGCCGGAGGTCAGGGAGCCGCCCGCGGCGGCCAGACGCTCCGTCAATCCCTTGAGACCGTTGCCCCCCGCACCGGTCGCCCCCGGTGCCGACCCTATGCCGCGGCCGTCGTCGGTGATCTCCAGATGCACGCGGTCCGTCTCGCCCCGCACCTCGATCGCGCACCGCGCCGCCCCGCTGTGCCGTACGACGTTGGTGACCCCCTCGCGCACCACCCAGCCCAGCAGCGCCGACGTCTGGGGCGGCAGCACGGGCCCCGACTGGCGGATGTCCACGGTGATGCCGGACGCGTCGAGCACCGAACGGGCGCTCTCCAGCTCGGTCGTCAGGCCGCCGGCCCGGTAGCCGGTCACCGCCTCGCGTATCTCGGTCAGCGCCTGCCGGCCCACCGCCTCGATGTCGGCGGCCTGGCCCAGCGCCGCGTCCAGGTCGCGCGGCGCGAGCCGGCGCACCGCCTCCGCCTTCACCACGATCACCGACATGGTGTGGCCGAGCAGGTCGTGCAGGTCGCGGGAGAAGCGGAGCCGCTCGCGCTCGACGGCGGCCCGCGCCAGCTCCTCCCGGGTGGCGCGCAGTTCGGTGACCGTCTCGGACAGCCGCAGGACGGTCGCGGTCACCAGGCCGGACAGGACGGTCCCGTAGCCGGTGCCCATCGAGTCCTCCCAGCTGCCGTGGAAGCCGGCGATGACCCCGGACGACCCGGCGAAGGCGAGCACGGCGAAGCCGAGCAGCCGTTGGTCGCGCAGGCGTTCGCCGCGCAGGACGACGCCGGCGGCGAGCGAGAGGATGGGGAAGCACAGCATCCAGTCGCCGCCGTAGCCGATGGTCAGGGCGTAGGTGACCGCGGCGAGGCCGAGCAGGAGCAGGCGGGGCGTGCGCGTGCCGAGGCGCTCGCGCTCCAGGCCGAGCCAGACCGTGGCGATGTAGAGCCCGGCGAACGCGAGGACTCCCGCACCGCCGAGCCATGGCAGCGGCAACTCGCCGCACACGAGGTCCTGGACGTCGCCGGCGATCATGAACAGCCAGGGCACGAAGACGTACTTGCCCGGTGGCCTGTGGAGTGCGACGTCGTCCTCGGTGGCTTCCCGCCCCTGCTTCTTTCCCATGCCGGAAATCCTAGGAAGCCGAACGGGGCGTGGTCAGAAGCGATTGTCCCTGGCCATCCATGACATTTGTCTTCCCCCGTCATCGGAGATCGGCTATACACGGGGCCGTAGAACGCGTTCTAGTCGCCGGTCAGACAGGAGCACACCCCTCCATGCCCATCGACCCCGCCCGGGCCGTCGCCGCCGCGCCGCGGACCGTCCCCCTCGCCTGGGACCACAAGGACGTCCTGCTCTACCACCTCGGCGTCGGCGCCGGCACCCCCGCCACCGACCCCGCCGAACTGCGCTACACCCTGGAGAGCCGGCTCCACGTGCTGCCGTCCTTCGCCACCGTCGCCGGTGGCGGGACGGCCCTGGCCGGCGGACTGACCGCGCCCGGCATCGACGTCGACCTCGCCGCCGTGCTGCACGGCGGACAGTCCGTCACCGTCCACCGTCCCCTGCCCGTCCGCGCCACCGACGCCACCCAGACCTCGCGCGTCGCCGCCGTGTACGACAAGGGCAAGGCCGCCGTCATCGTGCTGCGCGCCGACGTCGCCGACCCCGACGGGCCGCTGTGGACGTGCGTCAGCCAGATCTTCGTCAAGGGCGAGGGCGGCTTCGGGGGCGAGCGCGGCCCCTCGGGCGGGCAGGAGCGGACGGAAACCCCCGCCACGCCGCCCGACGCCACCGCCGACCGCCCCCTGCGCGAGGACCAGGCCCTGCTCTACCGCCTCTCCGGGGACTGGAACCCCCTGCACGCCGACCCCGGGTTCGCCCGGCGCGCGGGCTTCGACAAGCCGATCCTGCACGGCCTGTGCACCTACGGCATCGCCCTCAAGGCGGTCGTCGACACCGTCCTGGACGGGGACGTCGCCCGCGTGCGCGCGTACTCCACCCGCTTCGCCGGCGTCGTGTATCCCGGCGAGACCCTGCGGGTGCGGATGTGGCGCGACACCCCCGGGCCCGGCCGGATCCAGCTGACCGCCACCGCCGTCGAGCGCGAGGACGCGCCGGTGCTGACCGACACGGTCGTCGAGTACGCGTAACCGTCCCAGGACCCCGCGAAGGGAGCTCCGTCATGCGCGCAGCCGTACAGCACAGGACCGGGCAGGAGGCGCTCGACGTCCTCGACGACGTCGAAGCCGTCGGGTTCGGCCCCGGCAAGGTCAGAATCCGTGTACGGGCCGCCGGCCTGTGCCACTCCGACCTGTCCGCGATGTCCGGCGTCCTCCCGCAGAACGCCCCCTTCGTCCCCGGCCACGAGGGCGCGGGCGTCGTCACCGAGGCCGGCCCGGGCGTCACCGAGGCCACCGGCCTCAAACAGGGCGACCGCGTCCTCGTCTGCTGGCTGCCGCCCTGCGGAAGCTGCGCCTCCTGCCGGCGCGGCCAGGGGCAGCTCTGCCTCGCCTCGCTCCGCAACTCCGGCGTCCCCAACTTCCGGCGCCGCACCACCGACCTCTACGGCTTCGCCGGCACCGGCACCTTCGCCGAGGAGATCGTCGTCGACGCCAACTGCGCCGTGCCGATCCCCGACGACGTGCCCTACGAGGTCGCCGCCCTCATCGGCTGCGGCGTCACCACCGGCCTCGGCGCCGCCCTCAACACCGCGCGGGTGGCGCCCGGTTCCACGGTCGCGGTCATCGGCTGCGGCGGCGTCGGCGTCTCCGTCATCCAGGGCGCCCGCGTCTGCGGCGCGGCGCAGATCGTCGCGGTCGACCCCGTGGAGGCACGCCGCGAGGCCGCCCTGCGCTTCGGGGCGACCGAGGCCGTCGCCCCGGAGGCGCTGGCCGACGCCAGGCTCAAGGTCACCGGCCGGGAGGGCTTC
Source organism: Streptomyces sp. C36 (assembly GCF_040932295.1). Lineage (NCBI taxonomy): Bacteria > Bacillati > Actinomycetota > Actinomycetes > Kitasatosporales > Streptomycetaceae > Streptomyces > Streptomyces sp. C36. Next base: position 533,367 of record NZ_JBFQGI010000002.1, read on the forward strand.
GACTACGTCTTCGAGGTCGTCGGAAAGTCCGTCACCGCCCGCACCGCCTACGAGGCCACCCGCCGCGGCGGCACCCTGTGCATCGTGGGCGCGGGCGCCCTGGACGACCACCTGAGCCTCAACATGTTCGAGCTGTTCTTCGACGAGAAGAAGATCCTGCCGTCCCTCTACGGCGGCGGCGACGTCCTGCGCTCCTACGAACGCGCCATCGCCCTGTGGCGGGCCGGCCGCGTCGACCTCGAGGGCCTGATCACCCACCGCGTCCCGCTCGCCCGCATCAACGACGCCATCGAGCAGATGCGCACGGGCGAGGCGCTGCGCACCTGGGTGACGATGTGACGCCGCTCCCGACGCCGCCGCCCCCGACGCCGCCCCCGGGAGAGAGCCCCGTCTCCCTGCGCGGCAGGACCGCCGTCGTCACCGGGGCCGGGCGGGGCCTGGGGAGGGCCGAGGCCCTCGAGCTCGCCCGTCTGGGCGCCGCCGTCGTCGTCAACGACCACGGCCGGCCCGGCCGCGACGGTTCGGGCGAGGCCTCGTCCGCCCCCGCCGAGGCGGTCGTCGAGGAGATCCGGGCGGCGGGCGGCCGGGCCATCGCCCACGTCGGGGACGTCGCCGACTTCGAGCAGGCCCGCGCCCTGGTCCGTACGGCCGTCGACACGTACGGCTCCCTCGACGTCCTGGTCAACAACGCCGGCATCCTGCGCGACCGCATGGTGTTCTCCATGGCCGAGGACGAATGGGACGCGGTCATCCGTGTGCACCTCAAAGGCCACTTCAACACCACGCGTTTCGCCGCGGCGCACTGGCGGGAGCGCTCCAAGGCCGCCGGGGGAGCCCCGGTGTACGGACGGATCGTCAACACCTCCTCGGAGGCGTTCCTGGCGGGCTCGGCCGGGCAGCCGAACTACGCGGCGGCCAAGGGCGGCATCGTCGGCCTCACCACCTCCACGGCGCACGCGCTGCGCAGGTACGGGGTGACGGTGAACGCGATCTGCCCGCGAGCGCGGACGCGGATGACCGAGGACGTCTTCGCCGCCGTCCCCGCCGGCGGCGGGGGAGACCCGCTCGCCCCCGAGCACGTCTCACCGCTGGTGGCCTACCTGGCGTCGCCAGCGGCGGGGGAGGTGACCGGCCAGGTCTTCGTCGCGCACGGCGGGATGGTGGCCGTCATCGGGCGGCCGACGGTGGCGGCGTGCTTCGAGGCGAAGGAGGAGCGCTTCGGCGTGGAGGAACTGGCGGCCGTCCTGACCCCTTATCACCTGGGGTGTCGGGACGAGGGTTTCGCGGTGCCTGAGGTGCTGGGGCTCAAACGCCGGACGGGCCCCTGAAGGAGCCCGTCCGGAGTGTGAGGTGCTGCGGTCAGTTCGCGTCGGCGCGGCGGTGCTTGCCGTGGGCGGGGGCGCGGTTCTCGTCCGGGGCGGCCGGACCGCGGTGCCTGCCGGCGCCGGCGGATGCGGCCTGGGCGGACGCCTCAAGGGGACGCGCCTCGGTCGTGTCGGTTCGGGCATCGGGCATGGGGAAAGTCACTCCGTGGGATGGGGATGCGTGCTCTGCGCGTCGGGGCCACGGCAGTGGCGCACGGCGTCACAGACATCACCAGACGTCAACACGCTTGCCACGCGCGACCGTTCCGCTCACCTCGGTTCACCCGGGTGCCCGTCCGGTACCGCTGCGCGACCCCCGGCCGAGTCTAACGGGACCTTGATCAACGGGCCACCCGCGCCCGATCGCGTGTCCGCGATGTCCCCCGTTATGACGTACGGGCGCAGGGCGCCTGCTGCAACGGCACCGGCCGGGGAGCCGGCACGGCCGCCGGCTCGCCCTCCTCCGGGTCCGCGGCGTCCTCGCACGCGGCGTCCTCCCCGGCCTCGCCCGGTACCACCGCGGTGCCGTCCTCCGACAGCCGCAGCCGGGCCAGGCCGCAGGGCACGCCGGGCGTGACGAACGGCAGCCGCAGCTCGCCGTCCGCCGTCCACAGCCCCGCGCCCGCCAGCCACCCCGCCGGCCCCTGGAACTGCTGCAGCCGCTTCCTCCCCGGCCGCCACACCCCCACCCAGCTGCCCGCCGCCCGGTCGACCCGGAACGCCACCGAGCAGCCCTCCGGCGACAGCCCCTGGCCCGGCTGCGCGGCGAACGGCGTCAGCGAGGCGTCCGGCGGCAGCAGGCACTCCGGGAAGCGCACCGGCCGGGCCGAGCCGAGCACGCCCCACCCCAGCCGGTCGACGCCGGGCGCGTCGGACCGTACGACCAGCAGGCCGCTGTCCGGCTCGGCCAGCAGCAGCCGGTCGTTGCTCTTCTCGGTGATCTGCAGCAGCGGGCCGGTCTCCCCGCCCCGGCCCAGGTCGACGACGACGGCCTTGGTCAGGCCCTCCAGCTCCCGGTCGAGCGCCAGCAGCCGGCCGGACCGATCAAGCCAGGCCCCGCCCTCGCAGTGCCCCGGCACCGTCGCCAGCAGCTCCGGCCCGCCCGCCCCGCCGTGGACGCGCCAGAGCGTGGTCTGCTCCTCGCCGTGCACGAGCGCGTACGCCGACGTGCCGTCGGGCGCGGGCGGCAGGAGGGACAGGTACGGGCACTCGATGGCGCCCAGCGGCAGCTCGCCCGTGCCGGGGCCGGCCGGATAGAGCAGGGAGAGGGCGTACCGCTCGGCCACCCGGCGGCGGATCAGCACCCGGCCGTCGGACAGCGGCAGGACCTCGCTGTCCGGCTCCTCGGGCTGGCCGCCGGGCAGCGACACGGCGTAGGGCTCGGGACCGTCGAGCGTCCAGCGCTCGGGGAACCAGCCGTCGGTGCCGTGGCCGAGGGCCAGCCAGGCGGCGTACGAGCCGTCGACAGTGACCGTGAACGCCGTACGTCTCATGTCCACCGGCGACGCGCCCCGGGAAGTGCTTTGCGGGGCGCTCTGGGTGTCATGGGGAGCACAGACCGTCATGAGAAACGTCACCTCCGGCACTGAACGTAGTTATCGCGCCTGCGGCTCAACCCTCCGACGCCCGCTGCTTCACGCGTACGGGTGGCGGTTTTCGGGTTCGATGCACGTGCGGGGGGCGGTTGTGCTGCGCGAGGACGGCATGTTTAAAGTGCGACTAAGGCAAGGCGAACCTAAGTGGCGCGACATGTGGCTGACCGGCGCTCTTGACGTCGCCTTGACCACCACCCCCACCTCTGCACCACCCCCAGGAGTCCCGATGACCCTCCGCCGCCGCGGCACCGCCGCCGCAGCCCTGTCCCTGGCCGCCGCGCTCGCTCTCGCGGCGTGCGGCTCGTCCGGCGACACGGACGACACGGCGGGCAAGGACGGCGGCGCGGGGTCGAAGTCCGTGGCGCAGGGCGGCAAGGACTTCGGCAAGGCGGCCGAGGAGACCGCGAAGCTGGGCACCGACGCCAAGCCGGGCCAGTTCCCGCGCACCGTCACCCACGCGCTCGGCAGGACGGAGATCAAGGAAGCGCCCAAGCGCGTCGTCGTCCTCGACGTCGGCGAGCTCGACAACGTCGTCTCCCTCGGCATCAAGCCCGTCGGCTGGGCCCCCAGCGAGGGCAGCCAGGACATCCCCGAGTACCTCAAGAAGGACGTCGGCGAGCCCAAGAGCGTCGGCACCATCAACAACCTCAACCTCGAGGCCGTCAACGAGCTCAAGCCCGACCTGATCCTGGGCAGCAAGCTGCGCGCGGAGAAGAACTACAAGGACCTCTCCAAGATCGCCCCGACCGTCTTCTCCATCCGCCCCGGCTTCACGTGGAAGGAGAACTACCTCCTCAACGCCGCCGCCCTGGACAGGACCGCCGAGGCCAAGAAGCAGCTCGAGGCATACGAGACCAAGGCGAAGAAGCTCGGCGCCGACCTCGGGGAGAAGAAGCCCACCATCAGCATGGTGCGCTACCTGCCGCAGTTCACACGCCTGTACGCCCGGCAGTCCTTCATCGGCACCGTCCTCGAGGACGCCGGCCTGCCCCGCCCGAAGATCCAGCAGGCCGACAAGCTCGCCGTCGAGATCAGCCCGGAGAACATCGACAAGGCCGACGGCGACTGGATCTTCACCGGCGTCTACGGCGACCCGGACAAGACCAAGCGGAACGCCGCCGAGGACAACCCGCTCTGGAAGAACCTCCAGGCGGTCAAGGACGGCCACGCCAAGCCCGTCAAGGACGAGACCTGGTACCTCGGCCTCGGCGTCACCGCCGCCAACAGCGTCCTGGACGACCTCCGCGGCTTCCTGGTGAAGTGACACGCGCGAAGCGACCGGCGGCCGTCCCCGGAGCAAACCCCTGAAGTCACTGAAGTAAGGGGAGCAAGCGTCAGCGAACGGCGGGCACGGAGGAAGGTAGCCTTTCCTCCGTGCCCGTACTGTCTGAAGTCATCGCCGCCCTCGAAGCCCTCTGGCCCCCGGAGCGGGCCGAGCAGTGGGACGCCGTCGGTACGGTCTGCGGCGACCCCGAGGCCGAGATCGGCCGGGTCCTGTTCGCCGTCGACCCCGTGCAGGAAGTCGTCGACGAGGCCGTAACGCTCGGCGCCGACCTGCTCGTCACCCATCACCCCCTCTACCTGCGCGGGACGACGACGGTCTCGGCCGGCACCTTCAAGGGCCGCGCCGTGCACACCCTCATCAAGAACGACATCGCCCTGCACGTCGCGCACACCAACGCCGACAGCGCCGACCCCGGCGTCTCCGACGCCCTCGCCGGCGCCCTCGACCTGCGCGTCACCGGCCCCCTCGTGCCCGACCCGGCCGACCCCTCCGGCCGCCGCGGCCTGGGCCGGCTGTGCGAGCTCGACCCGCCCATGAGCCTGGGCGAGTTCGCCGAGCGCGCCGCCAAGCGGCTGCCCGCCACCGCCCAGGGCATCCGCGTCGCCGGCGACCCCACGCGCACCATCCGCACGGTCGCCGTCTGCGGCGGCTCCGGCGACTCCCTCTTCGACCAGGTGCGCGCCGCCGGCGTCGACGCCTACGTCACCGCCGACCTGCGCCACCACCCCGCCTCCGAGGCACGGGCGCACAGCCCGCTCGCGCTGGTCGACGCCGCGCACTGGGCCACCGAATGGCCCTGGACCGAGCAGGCCGCCGCCCAGCTCGACGAGATTTCCGACCGTCACGGCTGGGGCCTGCGCACCCACGTCTCGCGCACGGTCACCGACCCCTGGACCGCCCACGCGGCGTCGTCCGCCCCCAACCACCACTAATCAGGAGCCTCCACTGAACGCCGCGCCCGCCGACCAGATCCGTCTTCTCGATCTCCAGGCCCTCGACGTCCGCCTGACGCAGCTCGCCCACAAGCGCAAGAGCCTGCCCGAGCACGCCGAGATCGCCTCCCTCGAGGGCGACCTCACCCAGCACCGCGACCTGCTCGTCGCCGCGCAGACCGAGGAGAGCGACTGCGCCCGCGAGCAGACCAAGGCCGAGCAGGACGTCGACCAGGTCCGCCAGCGCGCCGCCCGCGACCAGCAGCGCCTGGACTCCGGCGCCGGCATGTCCCCCAAGGACCTGGAGAAGCTCCAGCACGAGGTCGCCTCCCTCGCCAAGCGCCAGGGCGACCTGGAGGACGTCGTCCTCGAGGTCATGGAGCGCCGTGAGGCCGCCGCCGAGCGGGCCACCGAGCTGACCGGCCGCGTCGCCTCCGTCCAGGCCAAGGTCGACGACGCCGTCGCGCGCCGCGACGCCGCCACCGCCGAGATCGACGCCGAGACCGCCGGCGTCACCAAGGAGCGCGAGGTCGTCGCCGCCTCCGTCCCGGCCGACCTGATCAAGCTCTACGACAAGATCCGCGCCAAGGCGGGTGGCGTCGGCGCCGCCCGCCTCTACCAGCGCCGCTGCGAGGGCTGCCGTCTGGAGCTGGACATCACCGAGCTGAACGAGGTGCGCGCGGCCGCCGCGGACTCCGTGGTGCGCTGCGAGAACTGCACCCGCATCCTGGTCCGTACGCCCGAGTCGGGCCTCTGAGCCACATGGCGAATCGCTTCATCGTCGAGGCGGACGGCGGCTCCCGGGGCAACCCGGGGCCCGCCGGCTACGGCGCGGTGGTCCTCGACGCCGCGACGGGCGAGGCGCTGGCCGAGGCGGCCGCCTTCATCGGCACGGCCACCAACAACGTCGCCGAGTACAAGGGCCTCATCGCCGGGCTCGAGGCCGCCAAGGCCCTCGACCCGGACGCCGTCGTCCAGGTCCGCATGGACTCCAAGCTCGTCGTCGAGCAGATGTCCGGACGCTGGAAGATCAAGCACCCTGACATGAAGCCGCTGGCCGCACGGGCCCAGCGCGTCTACCCGGCCGACCAGGTCTCGTACGAGTGGATCCCGCGCGAGAAGAACAAGCACGCGGACCGGCTGGCCAACGAGGCCATGGACGCCGGCAAGGCGGGCCGGCAGTGGGAGCCGGGCGGCTCGGCCGCGGGCCTCGCCGTCGCGGACCGGGCCACCGCCCCGGCCGCCGCGCCGCTGGAGGAGCCCAAGGCCGTTCCCGTCGGCTGGGGAGCCGCGGCCGACCTCGGCGCGCCCACGACCTTCGTCCTGCTGCGCCACGGCGAGACCGCGCTGACGCCGCAGAAGCGTTTCTCTGGCAGCGGGGGCACGGACCCCGAGCTGTCGGAGGCCGGCCGTCGCCAGGCCGAGGCCGTCGCGGCGGCACTGGCCGCGCGCGGCACCATCCAGGCGATCGTCAGCTCGCCCATGCGCCGCACCCGGCAGACCGCCGAGGCCGTGGCCAAGGCCCTCGGACTCGAGGTCCGCGTCGACGAGGGCCTGCGCGAGGCCGACTTCGGCGCCTGGGAAGGCCTGACCTTCGCCGAGGTCAAGGAGCGCCACCCCGCCGACCTGGACGCCTGGCTGGCCTCCTCCAAGGCCGCGCCCACCGGCGGCGGCGAGAGCTTCGCGACCGTGGCACGGCGCATGGCCGTCGCCCGGGACCGGCTGCTGACCCGGTACGCGGGTCGTACGGTGCTGCTGGTCACGCATGTGACCCCGGTCAAGACACTGGTCCGGCTCGCGCTGGGCGCGCCGCCGGAGTCGCTGTTCCGCATGGAGCTGTCGGCGGCGTCGCTGTCGGCGGTGGCCTACTACGCGGACGGCAACGCCTCGGTGCGGCTGCTGAACGACACGTCCCACCTGCGCTAGCGCCCTCCGCCCGGTCTGCCCGGGCGGACTTTCGAGGGGCCCCCGTCGTCCACGACGGGGGCCCCTCGACGTACGTGGTGCTCGCGGACGTCAGCGGTCGGTGAGCGTCAGCGGTCGGTGGTGGAGGCGACCCACTCGCAGCCGGGGCACTCCCAGCGGTCCGGGTCGCCGATGCGCGGCGGCGTCATGTCGATGTCGCAGTGCGGGCACCGCACCACGATCGGCTCCACATGCCCGCACGTGCCGCACACCCACAGCGGGCCCTCGGAGTCGTGCTGCCGCCACGCCGTGCGCAGGCAGCGCCGGCAGCCGCTGGTGACGATCCCGGCCCCCCGGCTTATGACCGGCGGCTCGGGCGTGGTGTCGGCGTACTCGATGATCTGTGCCCTGATCCGGCCGTCGGTCGTATTGGCCATCCGGAGCAGATGTGCGACTCGCGAGCGTGCTTCGTCAACGAAATCGTTCATGGCGAGCAGCACGCTATCGCCCCGCCGGTCACCGGCGTTCACATCCGGTCGGCGAACCGCCGGTCGGCGTTCGTCCGGGCCACGGTCGCGGCACGGGCCGCCGCCGGTCCGGCCCCGCGCGGCGTGCCGCACGATCACCCCCGTACGGGTGACCGGCTCTCCGCCGCGACCGTCGCGGTACCAGCGGTACTAGAGCTCGGTGACGACGACGTCGAGGGCGTACGGCTTTCCGGCCTTCGCCGGGGCGGCATCCCCCTCGACGGCGTAGCCCAGCGCGCGCAGCGCCTCCGCGAGCTCGGCCGGCGACGCGGGCTCGTACCCGGCGCTCAGCAGGTCCCGCACGAGCCGGCCCTTCGTCGCCTTGTTGAAGTGGCTGACGACCGACCGCTTCTCCACGCCCTTCACGATCCTCGACTGCAGCACCCGCACCGTCGCCGTGCGCTCCGCGAGCTCGCCCTTCGGCTTCCAGGCCGTGGCGTAGGCCGCCGACCGCAGGTCCAGGACCAGTCCGTCGCCCGCCGCCTCGGGCAGGGCCCCGGCCATGGGACCGCGCCAGTACGCGCCGAGCGCCCCCAGCCCCGGCAGCCTGACCCCCATCGAGCAGCGGTAGGAGGGGATCGCGTCGTCGATCCGCACGGCACCCCACAGGCCGGAGAAGACGAGCAGCGACCGCCGCGCCGCCTCCCACGCCGCCGGGGTCAGGGTGGCGAGGTCCAGCGCGTCGTAGAGGACGCCGGTGTAGACCTCGCCGGCGGGGCGGGTGGGCGCCGTCCGCAGCCCGGCGTTCTTCGCGATCTCGCCGCGCAGGCCCGGGCTCAGGCCCAGGACCTCGGCGGCCTTGTCCTCGTCCCCGGAGCACAGCTCCACGAGCTCGGCCAGCACCGTCTCCCGCCCCGGACCCAGCCCCGGCAGGGACAGCGACCCGGTCTCGAGGGCCGGCCCGGTCCCACCGACGGCCTTCCCCTCGGACGGCGGCAACAGCACGAGCACGTCGTTCTCCTTCACTACCGGGATCGCCACCCGGTTCACCACCCGGCGGACACCGCCCACCGGTCCCGCCACACGATCACGGCCGGAGCGGCGCACGCCCGGCCTCCGTGCACCCTAACGCCGTCCGCCACACTCGCCGTGCCGCGCGCCCGCCCCGCCCATACGCTCGGTGCCATGCCCCGCCGCCCCCTGCACGTGAAGGACACCGGACACGCCCCGCTGGTGTCCGCCCTGCGCGAGCTGCGCGAGCGGACCCGCGTGCCCCGGTCCTTCCCGCCCGCCGCGCTCGCCGAGGCCAAGCGGGCCGCGCGACGCCCCCGCATGCCCGCCTACGACGCGACGGACGTACCGCTGTTCACCATCGACCCGCCGGGGGCGATGGACCTGGACCAGGCCATGTACCTGACCCGGCGGGAGGCGGGCGGCTTCCGCGTGTACTACGCCATCGCCGACATCGCCGCCTTCGTCACCCCCGGCGGCCCGCTGGACCAGGAGACCCACGCCCGGGTCGTCACCCTCTACTACCCCGACACCCGCATCCCCCTCCACCCCCGCCTGCTCGGCGAGGACGCGGCCAGCCTCCTGCCCGACCACGACCGGCCCGCCGTGCTCTGGCGCCTCGACCTCGACACCGACGGCAACGTCGTCGCCACCGACGTACGGCGCGCGATCGTCCGCAGCCGGGCACGGCTGGACTACGCCGGGGTCCAGCGGGCCCTCGACACCGGCACGGCGGAGGAGCCGCTGTCCCTGCTGCGCGAGATCGGCCTGCGACGCGAGGAACTCGAGCGCACCCGCGGTGGCATCTCGCTGAACGTGCCGGAACAGGAAGTCGTCCGGCGCGACGACTGGCACTACGAGCTCGCCTACCGCTCCCCCCTGCCGGCGGACGCCTGGAACGCCCAGATCTCCCTCATGACCGGCATGGCCGCCGCCCAGCTGATGCTCTCCGCCGGCAACGGCATCCTGCGCACCCTCCCCGCGGCCCCCGAGAGCGCCGTCGCCCGACTGCGGCGCGTGGCGCGGGCCCTCGGCGTGACCTGGCCCGAGACCATGCCGTACGCCGTCGTCGTCCGCGCCCTGAACCCCAAGGACACCCAGCACGCCGCCTTCCTGCAGGAATGCGCCACCCTGCTGCGCGGCGCGGGCTACACCGTCTTCGACCGCGAACGCCCCTCCCTCCACCCCCTGCCCCCCGACCCCGGCCACGCCGCCGTCGCCGCCCCCTACACCCACTGCACCGCGCCCCTGCGCCGCCTCGCCGACCGCTACACGAGCGAACTCTGCCTGGCCGCGTCCGCCGGACTCGACGCCCCCGAATGGGTACGGGCCGCCCTCGACACCCTCCCCGCCGAAATGGAGCGCGGCGCCCGCCGGGCGGCCGAGGCCGAACGCGCATGCGTGGACCTCGTCGAGGCGGCACTGCTGCGCGACCGGATCGGCGAGGTCTTCGACGCCTACGTGGTGGACGTCCTCGACTCCCGCCCGACGGCCGGCACCGTCCACCTCTACGACCCGGCCGTCGTCGGCCACGTCGAGGGCGACGGCGACGGGCCCGCGCTGCCCCTCGGCAAGCGCCTGAAGGTCCGGGTCATCCAGGCGAACCCCGGACGCGAGAAGGTGTGGTTCGCCCCCGCGTGAGCGGCCGGTAACATGGTCGTCACGGCGGACGAGCCGGCCGGGCGGCCGCGAGGGACCTTCACCGGTCCTTCGAGGAACGTCCGGGCTCCATACGGCAGGGTGGTGGGTAACGCCCACCCGGGGTGACCCGCGGGACAGTGCCACAGAAAACAGACCGCCGGGGATCTTCGGATTCCCGGTAAGGGTGAAACGGTGGTGTAAGAGACCACCAGCGTCCGAGGTGACTCGGACGGCTAGGTAAACCCCACCCGGAGCAAGGTCAAGAGGGGCTGTCGCTTCACGGCGACAACCCTGCGCGGACGATCGAGGGCTGCCCGCCCGAGTCCGCGGGTAGACCGCACGAGCCTGTCGGCAACGGCAGGCCTAGATGGATGGCCGCCTCCCCGGCCCCCGCGAGGGGACCGGGAGACAGAACCCGGCGTACAGGCCGACTCGTCCGCCCCTTCCTTATCCGAAGGTTGGCCAGAACACATCCTTGCGGATCAGGAATCCGTATTCTGATGAGCCTCTGGTGAGCTGGGCCGTCCGAGGAGGAGAGCATGACCGCACAGCCCGAGCACGGTCCCCAGGACGGTTCACCGCGTGGTCAGGAGCTGATCCCGCGCCCGGAACGCAGCCCCGAAGCCGTCCGTGCGGCCCTGGCTCGCGTCGCTCCGCACCGCCTGGGCGAGATGGAGAGAAACAAGGAAAGCGCTCTCGCCGCTGCCCTGCGGGATGGAAAGATCGGCCACCTTCAGCATTGGCTCACCTGGTGGGCCGCCCAGGTCGAGATCGAGCGACGCCCTGATCTCAGTGTTCGGCAGCGCGACGCCCTCGATGCCGTCCACAACTCCACCAGCAAGGACGATCCGGCGTTCCGCAGGGGCATGGATGAACTCGACGCGGTCATGGAAGAGGCGAAGCGGGCCGTCTCGGCATGAGCTGGCGGTGGGAGTACGACCCCAGCGAGGAATGTGTCATCGGAGGGGCCCCGCCGGCCTTCGTCGCCGAGGTCGAGAAGAAGGCTGACGAGGCCGTAAGGGCTGCTGCCGCATTCTATGTCGACGGCGTCGCCTACCAAGGGATGAGCCCAGCAGGAGAATGCGTCGATGTCCCCGGTGGATTCTTCGTCTGCATCGTCATTCCTCGGCACGAGTGTGTCTATATCCGTCAGGTGACCTATATCTGACGCGTACGGTGCATCCTTTGATCGCCTGTTCTCCCCGCCGCGCCCGCCGCGTCAGCCGCCCCGGTCGTCCTCGTCGAGGGCCGCTGTCACTACGGGGCGTAGAGGGGACAGGGGCGAGGGGAGGCGGGACAGGAGCCAGTGCTCCAGGGATCTGTCCGGGTCGGCCCGGGACGTGGTGCCCTCGGTGACGCGGCCGGCGAAGACGCGGGTCACCTTGTCGCCGTCCGTGACGACGAAGCCGCGGTAGCCCAGCCCCGGCTCCTGGGGCTGGGGTGCCGTACGGGCCGGTGGAAGGGCGGCCGTGAGCGTGCGGAACTCCTCGGCGGCGCCGGGGTCGAGGCGCCAGCGAGGGGCGGGGCGACCGCTGAAGAGGTCCAGTTCCACCAGCATCGGTCTCTCGGTCTCTTTTTACTCCGCTCGGCTTCGGCTGACGACGCCCGGCCCGGTCACCTGATGACGACCGAGCGCCCGGCGTAGAAGTAGCCGCAGAAGTCGCGGTAATTTCCGCGGTTGCACGTTTCCGGGTTGGTGATCCGATTGCCGCTGTTGTCGTAGTCCCGGGCCGGCGTCGAGCCCGGCTTGTGGCCCCAGAAATTGCCGCTCTGGAGCCGGTACCAGTGGAAGTCGTAGCCCGGCCAGATGACAAGCGCTGTGAGCCAACGGGGTTTCTCGCTGTCCGGCAGGCATTGGAAGCGGCGGACGAAACCGTCGGCGAGGGCGGCGTTGGTGACGTTCGGGCAGGCCATGGTCCCGGTCTGGGCGCCGTGCGCCCGGCCGGGCTGGGCGAAGGTGTCGGTGCGTATGTTGCGCGCGTAGTTGTAGCAGTTGTTGCGCGGCTGGACTTGCGGGGTGTTCCAGAAACCGGGGTTGAACTGGCCGAATTCGATGTAGCAGGTGGCGGCCGGTTCGATTTCCCGGGCGGTCGTTCGCAGCGGGTGCGCGGGGAGCGCCGGGGAGCGGGTCCAGTCCGGCGGTTCGGCCGCGAAGGCGTCGATCTCGCCGAGCACCAGCTCGCGCAGCCCGTCGTCGAGCGGGGTCTGGTCGTGCTCGGCCAACCGCGTGTCCGCGTGGCGGGTCATGCCCTCCACGACCCGGCGGGCCAGCTCGGCCGAGCGGCCCGGGTCGCGGGCGCCCAGGGTGCCCAGGGAGAAACTGCGGGGTACGGACTCCGGCCAGGGCTCGTCGTCGCTGACGGCGGAGACCACGACCTCGCGGTATCCCAGGCCGTCGTACCCCGCTCCCGGTATCCCCACCGCCTCTTCCGCCGCATCGGCCACATCCGACAACAGATTTCTCACCAGGCTATCGTCGGTGATGATCCAGGACGGGTCGGGACGGCCGGAGAAAATGCTGACATCGATGCGCAGCATATCGCCACTCCTCATCTGCGGACGAATCGATGCCCTTTTTGGTAGCAGTGCCGCTCGGGCAGGGTCAATCCTTTTCGCAGAAGTGAAGTTGAGCCCCTCCGATTACCGTTCCGAACGTGCAGTCGACGGAAGTCCGGAGTCCGGATCATGTGAATTCCGAATTGCCGACGGCCGCGATTCCCGCATAAATGCAAGATGCCCGGCGGAGAGGCCGACTCGTCCGCCCGCCGCGCGCGCGGAAGCGCCCCGGCCCGAACAGATCCTGCACGCACTGCCCGGCGGTCGGTCCACCGGGCAGTGCGCGTCCATGATGCCGCACGCGGCTCGGGCTCAGCTGAAGGGAACGTTCACGCAGGCGAGCCGGGCTCCGGCCGTTCCGGCGTGGCCGGGGGTGGTGTCGGTGGCGTGGTCGTGGATGACGACGGAGCGCGCCTCGCCGGGGCGGAAGCGCCAGGCCACGGTCGTCGAGGAATGCGCGTCGCCGCGCGCGTCGGTGGTGAAGTCGAGCCATACCTCGTTGAGGGGGTTGGCGTAGGCGGGGTCGGTCGACGGCTGCTGGGGGTCCTTGACGTTCTGGTAGTGCGGCCCGGACGCGTCGGGCGTGCTGCCGCACGGCTGGGTGTGGACATGCGCGCCGAACGTGCGGTTCGGCTGAACGCCGTCCAGGCGCAGTTCGACGCGGGTCGCGCCGGCGCCGGGGCTCTCCACGACCGTGACCCGGCTACCGCTCGGTATCGCCTTGGCGTCGAAGGTCACCGCCTGATGCGCGCCGCCCCCGGCGGCCCGGAACTGGCCGCCCACGAAGACCTCGGGATCGGCCGCCCCCGTCATGGGCGACACGACGGCCATCGCGGCGGCGAGCACTGATACGAGAACGGCCATACTCCACCTCTTCCAGCGCGAACTGCGCGACTGCCCCGGCGACTGCCGCGACTGCCCCGGCGACTGCCCGGTCCGGGCCGTGCCCCCCGACCCACGGTAACGAGCCCCCCGTACCCCCGCGCGGCGAACGTGGGTGAGCGTCTCGGCGCACCGGGGAGCGAACGCCCGAGGGCGCCGCCCCGCCCTTCGCCGAGAACTCCCTGACACAGCGTCAAATATTCGGCCCCACAGGCCTTCACAGTCACCCCCGTCCCGCGCAGTCTGAAGGCATGACCCCCCTCACCGAGAATCCCTTCACCCTCGGCGTGGCCTCCGGCGACTGCCTGCCCGACTCCGTCGTCCTGTGGACCAGGCTCGCTCCCCGTCCCTACGAGCCGGGCAACGGCCTGCCCGCCGAGGGCGCCGTCGACGTCCAGTGGGAACTGGCCTGCGACGAATCGTTCCGGCAGCTCCGGCGGAGCGGCACCGTTCCCGCGCCCGCCGCCGACAACCACACCGTGCACCTCGAGGTACGCGGCCTGGATCCCGGCGGCGTCTACTGGTACCGGTTCCGGGTCGGCAGATGGATCAGCCCCGTGGGCCGCACCCGTACCGCTCCCGCGCCGGACGCCGTGCCGGACGGCGTCGGGTTCGCGGTCGTGTCCTGCATGCAGTACGACGAGGGCTACTACACCGCCCTGGGCCATCTCGCCCGGGAGGACCTCGACGCCGTCCTCTGCATCGGGGACTACATCTACGAGAACGCCATCAACGCCCAGGCCGGCGCACGGGAGTACACCGACGCCCCGCTCCCGGAGTTCTTCGACCACTGGACCTGGAACCTGACCGACTACCGCCTGCGGTACGCGCTCGGCAAGTCCGACCCCGACCTGCGGGCCGCGCACGCCGCGCACCCCTGGTTCGTCACCTGGGACGACCACGAGGTGGAGAACAACTACGCGGGGCTGGTCTCCCAGAACAACGACCCCGTCGACGTCTTCCGCGCCCGGCGTGCCGCCGCCTACCAGGCGTACTGGGAGAACATGCCGCTGCGCGAGGCGCTCCGGCCCACCGGGCCCGACATGCCCCTCTACCGCCGCTTCCACTACGGGCGGCTGGCGCAGCTCGACATCCTCGACACCCGGCAGTACCGCTCCGACCAGGCGTACGGCGACGGCTGGAAGTACCCGGGGCCCGAGTCCGAGGACCCTGCCCGCACGATCACCGGGGACGTCCAGGAGCGCTGGCTCCTCGACGGGCTGAGCGCCTCGACCGCCCGCTGGAACGTCATAGCCCAGCAGGTCGCCTTCAGCCGGCGCAAGAACACCACCGCCGACCGCTCCGAGGTGTCCATGGACGCCTGGGACGGCTATCCCGCGTCCCGCGAGCGCGTGCTGGCCGGCGTCGAGCGGGCGGGCGTGGAGAACCTGGTCGTCCTCTCCGGCGACGTCCACGTCCACTACGCCATGGACGTCAAACGGGACTTCGACGACCCCGGCTCCCGCACCATGGGCGTCGAGGTGGTCGGCACGTCCGTCTCCAGCGGCTTCGACGGCGAGGAGCGCCCGGACGACTGGAACCTGATGCTGGCGGCCAACCCGCACATGAAGTACTACGACGCCCGCCGTGGGTACGTGGTCGTCACGCTCGACCGGAGCCGGCTGCAGGCCGACTTCCGCACGGTGAGCGGGGTCGTGACCCCGGGCGGGGACATCTCCACCGCCGCCCGGTTCGTCTCCGAGGCCGGGGCTCCGGGCTTCAGCCGGGCGTAGCGCGGGCGCGCGCCTTCAGGGCGTACGCGGCGGTGCCGTACGTAGCGCAGATCACCAGATGTAAGGGACACGTACCGGGGTCGCTCATGACACCATGGAAGTCTCTTGAAAGTTGCAGATTCTTCCATGGAGTCACCCATGACGGACCCCGGCCGCTCCCAGGCGGCAGACGGCCGGAGCACCGGCCGTCCCGCCGCCTCCGCGGCCGCTCGCCGCACCAGTCTGCTCGTCACCTTCATACTCGGCGGCCTCACGGCCGTCCCCCCTCTGTCCATGGACATGTACCTCCCGGCCCTGCCGGAGGTCACCGACGCCCTGCGCTCTCCCGCCGCGACCGTCCAGCTCACCCTGACCGCCTGCCTCATGGGCATGGCGCTGGGCCAGCTCGTCGTCGGCCCGATGAGCGACAAGTGGGGGCGCCGGCGCCCCCTCCTGGCCGGCATGGCGATCTACGTCCTGGCCACCGCCGCCTGCGCGCTGGCGCCCGACGCCGGGCTGCTGATCGCCTTCCGCCTGGTCCAGGGGCTGGCCGGCGCGGCCGGCATCGTCATCGCCCGTGCCGTCGTCCGCGACCTCTACGACGGCGTGGCCATGGCCCGCTTCTTCTCCACCCTCATGCTGATATCCGGCGTCGCCCCCGTCGCGGCGCCGCTCATCGGCGGGCAGATCCTGCGGCTGACCGACTGGCGGGGCGTCTTCGTCGTCCTCACCGCCATCGGCCTCCTCCTCACCCTCCTCGTCTGGCGCCGGCTTGACGAGACGCTGCCGCCGGACCGCCGGCAGGCCGGCGGGCTGGGCGAGGCGCTGCGGGCCATGCGGGGCCTGCTCGCCGACCGCGTCTTCACCGGCTACATGCTCGCGGGCGGCTTCGCCTTCTCCGCGCTCTTCGCCTACATCTCCGCCTCGCCCTTCGTCATCCAGGCCATCTACGGGGCGTCGCCGCAGACCTTCAGCCTGCTCTTCGGCGCCAACTCCGTGGGGCTCGTCGTCGTCGGCCAGATCAACGGCAAGCTGCTGGTCGGCCGCGTCAGCATGGACAAGGTCCTGGCGGTGGGCCTGAGCGTCATCGCCGTCGCGTCCGCGGCCCTGCTCGTGATGGCCTCCGGGGTGTTCGGCCGGGTGGGGCTGGCGCCCGTGTCGGCGGGGCTCTTCGTGCTGATGTCCGCGATGGGCCTGGCCATGCCCAACACCAACGCCCAGGCCCTGATGCGCTCCGGCAACGCCGCCGGCTCCGCGTCCGCCCTGCTGGGGACGTCCACCTTCCTGCTCGGGGCCGTCGCCTCCCCGCTCGTCGGGATCGCGGGGGAGGGGACGGCGGTGCCCATGGCGGCCGTCCAGCTGGCCTGCGCCCTGGCGGCCCTCGCCTGCTTCGCCGGGCTGTGCCGGCCGTGGCGGAAGCGGCCGGAGGCTTCGGGCGGGACTGACAGGACTGAACGGACTGAAGGGGCCACAGGATCGGAAAGGGCGGAAGGGACAGAAGGGGCGGCAGCGGCGGAAAGGACCGCCACAGGAGCCACAGAAGCAACAGCAGACACGGCAGCCGCCTAAACTTGCAGGAATGCACGCCCCCGCACACCCGCCGACCGGCGAGGCCCGGCTCACCGGTGAGACCCTGCGCACCGCTCTCGCCGGCCTCCTCGACGGGCTTCCGCCCCGGCAGGCCACCCAGGCCGTCGAGCGGCTGATCGCCAACTACCGGGGGCGCACCCCCACCCACACGCCCATCCTGCGCGACCGTTCCGACGTCGTCGCCTACGCGGCGTACCGGATGCCCGCGACCTTCGAGGCCGTACGCTCCGCGCTGGAGGCGTTCCGCGACCGGCTCCCGGAGTGGACGCCCGCCTCCCACGTGGACGTCGGCGGCGGCACGGGCGCGGCCACCTGGGCGGTGGCGGCCGCCTGGGCGGAGGGCGGGCACCGCACCACGGTCCTGGACTGGGCCGAGCCCGCGCTGTCGCTGGGCGCGGAGCTCGCCCGCGAGGCCCCCTCCGAGGCGCTGCGCACGGCCCAGTGGCGGCGGCAGACCATCGGGGACAAGCTCGTCATACCCGAGGCCGACCTGGTCACCGTCTCGTACGTGCTGGGCGAGCTCACCGAGGACGGCCGCAGGGCGGTGGCCGACGAGGCCGCCCGCGCCGCACGGGCCGTGGTCGTCATCGAGCCGGGTACCCCGGACGGATACCTGCGGATCATCGAGGCCCGCGACCGTCTGATCGCCGCCGGCTTCCGCGTGGTCGCGCCCTGCCCGCACAGCGCCGCGTGCCCCATCGAGGCGGGCACGGACTGGTGCCATTTCTCGGCGCGGGTGAGCCGTTCCTCGCTGCACCGGCAGGTCAAGGGCGGTTCGCTGGCGTACGAGGACGAGAAGTTCTCCTACGTGGCGGCGGTGCGGGACGTCGCGGTCCCCGAGTCGCCCTCCCGGATCGTGCGCAGGCCGCAGATCCGCAAGGGGCAGGTGCTGCTGGAGCTGTGCACGCCGGAGGAGGGCCTGGCCCGCGAGACGGTGACCAAGCGGCACGGCGCCCTCTACCGGGCGGCGCGCGACGCCGACTGGGGCGACGAGTGGCCGCCGCCCGAGGGGTCGTAGAGGTCGTGGCCGGGTGGCCGGGGCGGGGCCCCGGCCACCCGGCGCGGGCGGTCAGCCCCTGAGCTCCTGCGTGCAGCACTTCACGCTGCCGCCGCCCTTGAGCAGCTCCCCGAGGTCCATGCCGATCGGCTCGAACCCCCTGTCCCGCAGCGGCCCGAAGAGGCCCACCGCGGCCTGCGGCAGCAGGACGTGGCGTCCGTCGGAGACGGCGTTGAGGCCGAGGGCGGCCGCGTCCTCCTCGCCGGCGATCAGCGCGTCGGGGAAGAGCCGCTCGAGCACGGCCCGGCTGCCGGGCGAGAACGCGCCGGGGTAGTACATGAGCTCACCGTCGGTGGAGTCGTCGAGGACGCACAGCGCCGTGTCCAGGTGGTAGTAGCGCGGGTCGATCAGGTCGAGGCCGATGACCGGGCGGCCGAAGAACTCCTGCGCCTCGGGGTGCGAGAGGGGGCTGCTGCGGAAGCCGCGCCCGGCCAGCAGCCAGGTGGCGGTGACGGCGAAGTCCCCCTCGCCCTCGTTGATGTGGTTCGGCTCGCGCACGTCCGTGTAGCCGTGCGAGCGGAACCACTCCAGGTGCACCCCCGCCTCGGCCCAGCGCTCGGGGTGGGCGAAGCGGGCGCCGAGCACCCGGTCGTCGACCACGGTGGCGCCGTTGGCCGCGTAGACCATGTCGGGCAGGTCGGGGCGCGGGGTCAGCTCCTCCACGGTGTGGCCGAGGGAGCGGTAGCGGTCGCGGAGGTCCTCCCACTGCGCGAGGGCGAGCGGCAGATCGACCGGCTTGCCCGGGTCCATCCAGGGGTTGATCGAGTATGTGACCCGGAAGTACGTGGGCGGGCACATCAGGTAGCGCCGAGGGGTGGATGCACGCGGGGCTGTACGCAAGTCGCGCTCCTCACGGTGGTGTTGGGCACGTACGCCGGTGTCGTACGTGCCCAAATCGTCCACGCTGCGCGACCTTCGCGCATGAACCGTACGGGTGGTTTATCGACCACCCCGTGACGTAGGGCGTGTCCGCCCCGGCCCCGGCGGCTACGCACCGCCGCGGCCGGCGCGCCCCTCCCGCAGCGAACGCAGCAGCTCCCGCTTGGCCGCGTTCGCGTCGATGCCGCCGCCGGCCCCGCGCCCGCCGCGGCCGCCGCCGCGCAGCGTGGCGCGGGAGAGGTTGCTGCGGGTGCCGCCGACTCCGAGCATGCCGCCCGCGTTGCCCTTGCTCATGAGGGTTCTCCCTTCGCTCGTTTCGCGAGACGGTCCGTCTCGCGACATCCCTTACTTTGGACGAGACGTATCGTCTTGTCAAGGAGATGGAGACGATACGTTTCGCCTCAAGCGCTCGCTACACTGCGCCGCATGGCCACTACCAAGACCCCCGACGCCACCCGACGCAGCGAACGTTCCCGCCGCGCGATCTTCGACGCCGCCCTGGAACTGGTCGGCGAGGTGGGCTACGACAAGCTCACGATCGAGGGCATCGCCTCCCGCGCGGGCGTCGGCAAGCAGACGATCTACCGCTGGTGGCCCTCCAAGGCCGCCGTCCTCCTCGACGCGTTCACCGCGGACGTGGGGGACGAGCCGGCCGTCCTGCCCGACACCGGCGACCTGGCCGCCGACCTCAAGTTCGTGCTGCGCGCCACCGTCGACGAGTTCAACGACCCGAAGTTCGAGGCCCCCTACCGGGCGCTCGCGGTCGCCGGAGCCAATGACCCCGAGCTGTCCGAACAGTTCGTGAACCGGCTGCAGGACACCGGCGTCCAGGCCTACGTCGAGCGGCTGCGGCGCGCCCAGGAGGCCGGCACGGTCGCCGAGCACGTCGATCTGCGGATCGCCGCCGAGATGATCCTCAGCCCCTTCTCCCAGCGCTGGCTCATGCGTACGGCCCCGCTCACCTACGACTTCGTCGACACCCTCGTCGACCTGGTGCTGGCCGGCATCACCCGGCGCTGAAGCCCCCTCGAACTCCGCGGACGCCGCGCCGGGGGCCGCGCACGGCCCCCGCGCGAGCCTCCGGCGCGTCCGGTCTCACACCCCCCGGGTACGTTCGGCGGTCACACCAGGAGCAGGATGGTGGCAGCATTGACCGGAGACCGCGGTCGAAGTGAGGGGATAGATGGAACGCAAGAGCAGGTTCTCCCAATGGCTGCGCCGCCCCCGGAGCGGAGCGGGCGGCGATACGGGTACGGGGGCGGCCACCGGAGCCGCCCGCGAGGAGCTGCTCCTGGCCGCGGCCGCCGCCGGATTCCCCCTGGCGCCCGCCGCGCACCCGTCCGGCTACGGCTGTTCCTGTGAGCGCATCGGCTGTCCCACCCCCGGGCGCCATCCCGTCTCGTTCGCCTGGCAGACCCTCGCCACCACCGACGCCGACAAGGTCACCAAATGGCTGCGCGGCCAGCCGGAGGCCAACTTCGTCACCGCCACCGGCATCGCGCACGACGTCCTCGACGTCCCCGCCCAGGCCGGCCGGCAGGCGCTGGACCGGCTGACGGCGGCGGGCGTCGACGTGGGCCCGGTCGCCGTGGTCGCCCAGGACGAGCGGATGCTGTTCTTCACCGCCACCCGCGGCACCCCGGACGACGAGGACGAGTGGTGGCCCTGCGAGCTGGACTGCCATCCGGAGACCATGGACGAGCATCCGGGCCTGCGCTGGCACTGCCGCGGCAGCTATGTGCTGCTGCCGCCCTCCCTGCTGCCCGGTGACGAGCCGGTGGTCTGGCTGCACGGCGCCGAACGCCCCCTGCCGGACCCGCTGACCCTGCTGGAGGCGCTCACCGACGCCTGCGCCCAGTACGCGGGAGAGCGCCAGGACCACGAGCCGGCCCACCCCTGGCCGATCGGCCGCTGACCGACGCGGGATGCCCGCGGGCGCGGGCGGCCGGAGAGGGCCGGGACGTCACTCGCCCTTGACGGCGATCAGGGACTCGATCCGGTTGAGGAAGACGGTCCGGGCGCCGCCGTCCGCGCCGGGGGCCTCCCGCGCCGGCACCCGCACCGCCGACTCCGAGACCCGCGTGTACGTCACCGCCTGCTTGAGGTCGCCCTTGAGCAGCGCCTTCGTACGCGGCTCGGTGACCGACGGGCGCACGCCCTTGACCATCGTGCGCTTCTCCCGGTGATGCGCGGTGAAGAACACCATGGCTCCGCCGCCGACCGTACGCAGGGCCAGCGGGGGGAAGTCCGGGGCCTTGTCCGGGGTGTCGATGTACTCGGTCCAGAACGTGGGGGTCCGCGCCAGCCGGCCGCGCTCCTCGCGCAGTTGCGCGGGCTGGCCCCCGGGCAGGAACGGCCCGTTCTGCCCGGTGCGCAGATACTCGGTGTACGCGCGGCTGAGCGCGCCCGGCGCCACGGCCGTCCCGGTGTCGCCACTGGCCGGCACGGCCTCGGCGTACCCGTCCTTGTCGACGGTGAACTCCGGCACCTTCCCCGCGGCCAGCAGCGTCAGGTACGAGGCCTTCCAGGGCTCCCGGGCGCCGTCGCGCGTGAAGACCACCAGCCAGCGGTTGCGGTCGCGGTTGCTGAGGGTGTCGGCCACGAAGAACTTCGGCCAGCCGGCCGCCTTCGGGATCGTGAAGCGGGCGTCCCTCAGCTTCAGCGCGGGGTATCCCGGATTGCCGCCCGGGGTGGCGGCACGCTGGGCGGCCAGGTCCGCCTTGGCTATCTCGGCCAGCGCACCGCCCTCGACCCGGTCCACCAGGGCCGGGTCGAGCTTGCGGTACGCCTTGTTGTAGCCGTCGGTGAAGGTGTCGAGGACCTTGGCGGCCTCAGCCCTGCTGCTCACCGACGGGATGAGAGCCCGCTCGCCGTGCACCGTCACGCAGCCCGTCGCCGTCGCCAGCAACGGCAGCGTCAGAGCCGCCGCCGTCAACACTCGGCGTGGCCGTGGCGACCGGCGTCTCATCGCGCTTCGACTCCTCGGTGGCTGCTCGGGACGGCGCCACCCTACCCGTCCGGCCCGGGGCGAAGAACACCACCAGGGTCGGGACCAGGTACAGCCCCCACGCCGCGACCTGAAGCCATGTCGGATCGGGCTGGAAGTTGAAGACGCCCTTGAGCAGCGTGCCGTACCAGCTGTCGGCCGGGATCTGCTCGCTGACGTCGAAGGCCCTGTTCGCCAGGCCCGGCAGGAAGCGGGCCTCCTGCAGGTCGTGGAAGCCGTAGGCGAGCACGCCCGCCGCGACCACGATCAGCATGGCGCCGGTCCAGGTGAAGAACTTCGCCAGGTTGATCTTCAGGGCGCCGCGGTAGAACAGCCAGCCGAGCAGCACGGCCGTCAGCAGGCCGAGCATCGCGCCGACCAGCGGCCGGATCCCGTCGTCGGTGGCGTCGGCGGCGGCCCAGATGAACAGCGCGGTCTCCAGGCCCTCCCGGCCGACCGCGAGGAAGGCCGTGAGGACCAGCGCGCCGGTGCCCATGGCCAGCGCCGCGTCGAGCTTGCCGTGCAGCTCCTTCTTCAGATGCCGCGCGGTGCGCCGCATCCAGAAGACCATCCACGTCACCAGCCCGACCGCGATGATCGACAGCGAGCCGCCGAGCATCTCCTGGGCCTCGAACGTCAGGGTCTGCGAGCCGAACGTCAGCAGCGCGCCGAAGCCCATGCTGATCAGCACGGCCACGCCGATGCCGGTCCACACCGGCGGCAGCGCGTCCTTGCGCCCGGTCTTGACCAGGTACGCGACCAGGATGCAGACGACGAGGCTGGCCTCGAGGCCCTCACGCAGGCCGATCAGGTAGTTGCCGAACACGCGGCCTCTCCTTCCGTGCGGGGGTCGTTCACGCGAACAGGCCCTTGCCCCACCAGTCGCCGTCGCCCTCGATGCCCGGCGGCACCGCGAAGATCGCCGAGCCCACGTGCTGGATGTACTCGTTCAGCGCGTCGTTGGCGGCGAGGTTCTTCTGCAGCGGCACGAAGGCGTCCCGCACGTCGCGCTGGTACGCGATGAAGAACAGTCCCGCCTCCAGCCGGCCCAGCTTGTCCGTGCCGTCGGTGAAGGAGTAGCCGCGACGCAGGATGGTGGCGCCGCTGTTGCTGTCCGGGTGGGCCAGACGCACATGCGAGTCCGGCTTCATCATCTTGAGGTTGGGCTCGTCGCGCTCGCGCTGCTTGCCCACCGGGGCACCCTGGGCCTTGTCGCGGCCGAAGATGTCCTCCTGCTCGCCCAGCGAGGTGCGGTCCCAGGTCTCGATGTGCATCCGGATGCGGCGGGCGACGAGGTAGGAGCCGCCGGCCATCCAGGCCGCGCCGTCCTTCCCGCTCGCCCACACGTGCTTGTCCAGGGCGGCGGTGTCGGTGCCCGAGACGTTCCGGGTGCCGTCCTTGAAGCCCATCATGTTGCGCGGGGTCTGGGCGTCCGGCGTCGTCGAGGACGTCTTGCCGAAGCCGAGCTGCGACCAGCGGATGGCGACCTTGCCCATGCCGATGCGGGCGAGGTTGCGGATCGCGTGCACCGCGACCTGCGGGTCGTCGGCGCAGGCCTGGACGCACAGGTCGCCGCCGCTGCGGGCCGGGTCGAGGTTGTCGCCGGGGAAGGCGGGCAGGTCGATCAGGGCCTGCGGGCGCCGGCCCTTGATCCCGAAGCGGTCCTTGCCGTCCTTCTCGAACAGGCCGGGGCCCACGCCGAAGGTCAGGGTCAGCCGGGAGGGCTTGAGGCCGAGGGCCTCACCGGTGTCGTCCGGCGGCAGCTCCGCCTGCCCGCCGTACGCGCCGTCGCCGATCTCGTGACCGGCCGTCATCCGCTCGGCGGCGGCCGTCCACTCCTTCAGCACCTTGATCAGCGCCTCGCGGTCGGACGTGGTGACGTCGAACGACGCGAAGTGCAGCCGGTCCTGGACGGGCGTGGCGATGCCGGCCTGGTGGGCGCCGCGGAACGGCACCGCGTCGCCGGCCGAGGCGGCCGGACGGGCGTCGCCGCCGGTGCGCAGCGCGACGGCGGTGCCGCCCGCGGCGGCGGCACCGAGCGCGAGCCCGGCGCCGCCCCAGCCGAGCACGGAGCGGCGGGAGGGGACGGCCTTCGCCGTCGTCTCCTCGGTCGTGGCGTCGGTCGTGGCGCCGGTGGTGGTCTGTGGCGTCTCGTCGGTCATGGAAGTTCCCCGCCCTTACTTCGCGACCGCGCCGGCGAGCTTGGACAGCGGCTCGGCCAGGGCGTTGACGGCGTCGGAGAGCTTCTTGCGGTCGTCCTTGCCGACGCTGTCGTACGCCTTGAAGGTGTCGCCGTCGCGGTAGTCGTCCAGCAGCTTCTTCAGCTCGCCGAACTGCTTGTCCAGGTCCTTGGTGAGGCCCGAGTCGTTCTTGGAGGCGACCGGCTTCAGCAGCTCGTAGGCCTTCTCGGCGCCCTCGACGTTGGCCTGGAAGTCGACCAGGTCGGTGTGGCTGTAGCGCTCCTCCTCACCGGTCACCTTGCCGGTGGCCACCTCGTCGAGCAGCTCCTTGGCGCCGTTGGCCATGCTGGTCGGGGTGATCTCGGCGGTGCCGACGACCTTCTGCCAGCCCTTGAGGTCCGTCATCAGCTGCTCGGCCAGCTTCTTGTCGTCCTCGGTGATCTGCTTGTCCTCCCAGAGGGACTTCTCCAGCTTGTGCCAGCCGGTCCACTTCTGGTCCTTCTCCAGGCCGTCCTCGCGGACGTCCACCTTCGGGTCGATGTCACCGAAGGACTCGGCCACGGGCTCGGTGCGCTCCCAGCCGATGCGGGAGACGGCGTACTGCTTCTTCGCCTCGTCCACGTCGCCGGCCTTGACGGCGTCGGCGAACTTCTGCGCCGCCGGGATCGTCTCGTCGGCCTGCTGCTGGACGTACTTGCGGTACTCGGCGACCGCCTTGTCCAGCGCGGGGTCGCTCTTCTCCTGCTTGCCGTCGCCGGTGACGGTGACCTTCTGGCGGATGCCGTCGCCCTTCATTCCGGGCTTGCAGGCGATTTCGTACGCGCCGGCCTTCTTGATCGTCGCGACGATCTCCGCCTTGGTGCCGGGGCCTATGTTCTCCCGCTCCGCGACAATTCGGTCGCCCGAGCCGTAGACATAGACCTCGGTGACCTTCGAGCCCTTGTTCTCGACATTGATCTTGATGTGACCGGTCGGGAAAGAGGTCTTCGAGACCTCGCACTTGTCATCCGTGGCCTTGACCAGAATGGCGTCCGAGTCCTTCTTGTCCGACTTCTCGGCACAACCGGACACGGTGGTCAGGGCCGCGGCCACCGCGATGGCGGCGACGGCGGAGGAGCGGAGGACTCGCATGAAGGGCTCCAGCTTGCTCGGAGAGCGGACGAGGGCGTGGCCTAAAACGATCGGTCGAATTAGGCCGCCCTAACTTATCTGAGCCTTGCCTACCCTGTTCCCCGTTGGGTGAGTGATTCTGCTCTCACGAAGCAAAATCTCGTCCCGCCCGTCTCGGGATCACCAAAGGTTCTCCGGTGTGCGGATGATCAATTACATCGACGGGCTGTCCATAGACCCTGCCGAGCAATGCGGGCGCATAGACCTCGGCCGGCGGACCGTCCGCCACGACGCGCCCTTCGTGCAGGACGACGACGCGATCGGCGTACGCCCCGGCCAGGCCGAGGTCGTGCAGGACGACCACCACCGCGTCCCCGGCGGCGGCGCGTTCGCGGCAGACGCGCAGCACGAGCTCCTGATGCCGCAGGTCCAGCGCGGCCGTCGGCTCGTCGAGCAGCAGCAGCGGGGCGCGCTGCGTGAGGACGCGGGCCAGCGCGACCCGGGCCCGTTCGCCACCGGAGAGCGCGGCGAACGGGCGGGGGACGAATCCGGCCACCTCCGTGGCGGCCATCGCCGCCTCGACGGCCGCGTCGTCCTCGTCCTCGGCGGGCGTCCCCGCCCAGGGCGCGCGGCCCATCCGGACGACCTCCCCGGCGGTGAAAGGGAACGACAGCTCGGCCGCCTGCGGCAGCACCGCCCGGCGCAGGGCCAGTTCGCCGGCGCTCCACCCGTCGGCGGGCCCGCCGTCGATCCGCACCTCGCCTTCGGTAGCGGGCAGATCGTGGGCCAGCGCGGCCAGAAGCGTGGACTTCCCGGCGCCGTTGGGCCCGACGAGCGCCACGACCTCGCCGGCGGCGACGGAGAGGTCGACCCCGTCCAGCACGGTCCGGCCACCGAGCCGCACCCGTAGGGCGCGGGCCTCGACCCGTACGGAGCCGAGGGGGCGGGGGGAGGGGAGACGCCTCGCCCGGCGGCCGAAGAACGAGCGCATCACGCCCAACCCCCTTGCTTTCGCAGCGACCTCAGCGGAGTGGTCCGCCTGTTCACGCCCAACCTCCCTGCTTCCGCCGCGTCCTGCGCAGCAACCAGCTGTGTTGTCCCGGGGACAACCCCCGGACCCCCGGCCGGACACCGTCGGCGTCACGCCCAACCTCCCTGCTTCCGCCGCGTCCTGCGCAACAGCCAGAAGAAGAACGGGCTGCCGAACAGCGCCGTCAGGACGCCCAGCGGCAGCTCCGCCGGCTGGGCGGCCGTGCGGGCCGCGAGGTCGGCGGCGACCAGGACGAGCGCGCCGCCCAAGGCGCTGCCCGGCACGAGGAAGCGGTGCCCCGGGCCCGCCGCCATCCGCAGCAGGTGCGGCACCAACAGCCCTACGAACGTGATGATTCCGGCCACGGCCACCGCCGCCGCCGTCAGCAGGGCCACCACCAGCACCAGGATCAGCCGGAGCCGCTCGACGTCCACGCCCAGGTGGCGGGCCGGACGCTCGCCGAGGGCGAGGAGGTCCAGCTTCCGGGCGTACCAGGGGGCGACGGCCAGCCCGGCCAGGGCGCACGGGAGGACCGCGAGCACCTTCGGCCAGGTCGCCTGGGCGAGCGAGCCCAGCTGCCAGAAGGTGATCTGCGTGAGCTGCGCGTTGTCGGCGAGGAAGACGCACAGCCCGATGAGCGCGCCGGCGAAGGCGTTCACCGCGATGCCGGTGAGGATCAGCGTCACCACCTCCGTACGGCCGCCCGAGCGCGCGAGCGCGTAGACGAGCAGGACGGTCACCAGCCCGCCCGCGAACGCGCAGGCGGTCACGGTCCAGGTGCCGAGGAAGCCGAGCCCCAGCGCGATCGAGGCGACCGCGCCGACGGCCGCGCCCGAGGAGACGCCGATGACGCCCGGTTCGGCCAGCGGATTGCCGAACACCCCCTGCATCAGCGCCCCCGCGCACCCCAGTGACGCCCCGACCAGGAGCGCCAGCGCCAGGCGCGGCAGCCGTACGTTCCACAGCACGCTCTCGCCGACGCGGTCGAGCGCGGCACCGCCGAGGCCGGCGCGGTGCAGGAGCGAGCCCAGCACGTCGCCGACAGGGATGTCGTACGCGCCGAGGCCGGCGGACAGCAGGCAGAGGGCGAGGAGGGCGGCGGTCATGCCCAGGGCGAGGAGGGGGCCGGCGCGGCGGCGTCCCGCCGGTGCGGGGGCGGCGCCGGCCGGGGGCGCGGCGGTGTCCTCCCGCCGGGCGGCGGGAGGGGCGGGCTTCGGCGAGAGGACCATTCAGCGGCCGCCCTCGTGGATCTGCTCGACGAGGGTCTTGAGCACGGCGTCCGTGCGCGGCCCGAAGTTCAGCAGGGCGCCGTCGTCGACGGAGGCGACGCGGCGGTCCATGCCGGCGGGGGTCTGGCCGACGCCGGGGATCTTCAGCAGGCCGTCCACGCCGCCGACCGATGCCAGTCCCTTGCTCATCACGAGGATCACGTCCGGCGCGGCCTTGGCCAGTGCCTCGCTGGTGAGGGGGGTGAAGTCCTTCCGCAGGCCGGACTCCTTGCCCGCGTCGACGCCGCCCGCCGCCTCGATGAGCGAGTCGGCTCCCGAGCCCGCGCCGCCCATGAGGTAGACGGAGGCCGAGCCGCGCAGGTAGAGGAAGGCGACGCGCGGCTTTCGGGCGCCGCCCCCGGGGATGCCCTTCTTCGCCGCGTCGAGGCGCTGCGCGGTGCGCTCGCGCAGCCGGTCCCCGGCGGCGCGGACGCCGAGCGCCGCGGCCACCTTCTCGATGCGGGTGCCGACGTCGGCCAGCTTCTTCGCCGGGTCGAGGACGACGAGCGGGACGCCGGCCGCCCGGATCTGGGCGACGGCCTCGGCGGGGCCGGTGGTGGTCTCGGCCAGGACGAGGGTGGGCTTGAGCGAGAGCACGCTCTCGGCCGAGACGTCGTGCGCGCGCGTGACGACCGGCAGTTCGCGCGCCTGCTCGAACGTGGCGGTGATGTCGCGGGCGACGACCCTGCCGCCCAGACCGAGGCCGAAAACCACCTCGGACAGCGAGCCGGTGAGTGGGACGATGCGATCAGTGGCGGTGACGGTGACGTCATGGCCGTCGGCGGACCGCACGGTGACGGGGAGTCGTGACTCCGGTGTCCCGGGGAGCGGTTCGACGCGGTCGCCCGCCGCCCGCCGCCCCTCGGTGGTGCCCGCCGGCGTGCCGGACGAGGCGCCGGACGCGCCGCAGCCGGTGAGGACGGCGGCCAGGGCCAGCAGGGCCACGAGGGCGCCGAGCGGGCGTGGGAGGCCCATCGGCCCGCCCACCGACTGGCGTTGGGACACGTTCCCGCCTTTCCGTAGCGAATCAATCCGGATGTAGCTTAGGTTAGCCTTACCTAAATTGCTATGGAGAAAGGGGCCTTCCATGCCGCCGTCCAGACCTGCCCGCGCGAGCGTGGTCGCGCTGCTCGCGGCCGTGCTGACGGCATGGGCGCCCGGGCCCCTCGCGCACGCGGAGGACGAGCGGACGGTGTCGGGCGGGCGGCTGGACTGGGGCATCAAGTCCTCCTTCCAGAGCTATGTCACCGGGCCCGTCGCGCACGGCGGCTGGACCCTGCGGGGCGGGGCGGCCACGGTCGGCGACAGCCGGTTCCGCTTCCACTCCGCCAAGGGCGCCTACCGGCCCGGCAGCGGCTTCTTCGAGGCCGGCTTCGCGGGCGGCGTGCGCTTCACCGGGCACGCCAAGCCCGACGGCTCCCACGAGCTCGACCTCACCCTCGAGCGGCCCGGCGTCCGGCTCTCGGGCGGCCGTGGCACCCTCTACGCCGACGTGACCAGCAAGGCCAAGGGCACGGGCGAGGTCAGCACCGCCTCCCACGTCCCCTTCGCCTCGCTCGACCTGACGGGCATCGACCTGCGGGGCGGCGGCGGGTCCGTCACCCTCGCGAACATTCCCGCCACGCTCACCGCGCAGGGCGCGAAGGCGTTCGCCGGCTACTACACCGAGGGCACCGCCCTGGACCGGGTGAGCCTGTCCGCCGACGTCGTGACCGGGGGACCGGCGTCGCCCGACGCGCGCCCCTCCGGCTCGCCGCAGCCGAGCGCGCCGGAGGAAAAGGAGCGGCGCAAGGGGGAGTTCACCGGCGCGGCCGTCGACTGGGGCGTGCGCCGGACCTTCCGGGAGTACGTCACCGGGACCATCGCCCGGGGCTCCTGGAGGCTCGGCGACGGCGCCCAGGACGGCGGCGCGCTCTTCCGCTTCCCCGCCGGCAAGGGCTCCTACGACGCCGCGTCCGGCACCCTCGACGCGGCCTTCGCCGGCACCCTGCGCTTCACCGGCAAGGACCTCGACCTCGCGCTGGGCCGGGTGACGGTGGCGGCCAAGGACGGCAAGGGCACGCTCTCGGCGGACGTGACGAGGAGCGGCGGCACGGAGAAGAGTGTTCCCCTCGTCACCTTCGACTCTTCCGGCCTCAAGGAGAAGGACGGCCTCGCCGCCGTCGCCGAGGCCCCCGCGAAGCTCACGGCCGAGGGCTCCAAGGCGTTCGGCGGCCTCTACCAGGAGGGCGCGGAGATGGACCCCGTCTCCCTCGCCGTCCCCCTTCGGGCCTCGGCGCGGCTGCCCGCCCTGCCGGACCTGGGCGGCGCGCCCACGACGGAGGCGGCGGCGTCGCCGTCGGCCGCCGCGCGGGCCGGGGAGCGGGCGGCCGCACGGAACGCCCCTTCTTCTTCGTCTTCCTTCCCCGCGCTCCCGGTCGCCATCGGCGCGGGGGTGCTGGTGGCGGCGGGCACCGCGTACGTGCTCGTGGTGCGGAAGCGGCGGACCTCGAACGGAACCTGACACTCCATCGGGATGTGGCGCACCACGCACCGGCCACGACCGCCCCGGACCTTCCCCGCCCTCCGGCTCCCTGATGTCATGGGGCCGCACGGCTTGATTCACGTATCTCATGTCCCTCTAGGAGAGAACACACGATGACCGCCACCGCACGCCGCGCCGCACTCGCCGCGCTGGCCACGGCGACCGCTCTGGGTGCCACCGCGCTGACCGTGCCCGCGCACGCTGCGGGCACCCCGGCGCAGACCGAAGGGCAGAAGGCCGACGGGCAGAAGACCGACGCCCAGCAGCCGCCGAAGATGGAGATCACGGACGGCTCGCTGAGATGGGGAGTGAAGGAGAGCTTCCGTAAGTACGTCGTCCTCGCCAAGGGCAAGATCGAGCTCGGTGACGGCGCCCAGCAGGCCCGCAAGAACGGCGACTTCACCTTCGCCGGGGGCAAGGGCGCATACGACCCCTCGACGCACGCCCTGACCACCACCTTCAAGGGCAGCGTGCGCTTCCTGGCGCACCCCGAGAAGGAGAACTACCAGCTCGACCTCAAGTTCTCCGACATCAAGGTCGTCACCGACGCCGCCGCCAAGGGCAAGAAGGGCAGCATCACCGCCGACGTCACGCGCGGCGGCAAGACCGAGCAGGACGTCGCCATCGCCTCCCTGGACGTCGGGGCGGGCAAGATGAGCGGCGGCGAAGGCGGCGCGGTCACCTACGCGAAGATACCGGCGAAGCTCACCAAGGCCGGCGCGGAGGTGTTCTCCTTCCAGGGCTCGTCCCCCTACGAGGAAGGCCAGGACGTCGACCCGGCCACCCTCGCGGTGAAGGTGGGCGCCGCGCAGCAGCCCAAGCCGGAGGACCCCAAGCCGAAGCCCGAGGATCCCAAGCCCAAGCCGGAAGACCCCAAGCCGGACGAGAACCCGAAGCCCGGCGAGAAGCCCGCCCCCGGCACCGTCCTCGACGGCAACCTCGACTGGGGCGTGAAGCAGTCCTTCCGCGCGTACATCGAGAAGAGCAAGGGCAAGGTGGAGCTCGGCGACGGCGCCCTGCAGAAGAGCGCCGGCTACCGCTTCCCCAAGGGCCACGGCAAGTTCGAGGCCTCGAGCGGCGCGGTCGACGCGGAGTTCAACGGCAGCGTCCGCTTCACGGCGCACGACGGCAAGCTCGACCTGAAGCTCAGCGGCATCAAGGTCAGGGCGACCGGCGCCAACGGCATGCTGACCGCCGACGTCACCTCCAGCGGCACCGTCAGCAAGGACGTACCGCTGGCGACCCTCAAGCTCACGGACGGCTCGCTCAAGGCCAAGGACGGCGTCGTCGCGCTGGCCGGCGTCCCCGCGACGCTGACCGGGCAGGGCGCCAAGGCCTTCGCCGGCTACTACACGGCGGGCGAGACCCTCGACCCGGTGACCCTGGCCGTGGCGCTCGACGCGAACGCCAAGCTGCCCGACGGCACCGAGTTCGAGAACTGCGAGGCCGTGTCGGCCGCGGGCAAGGCGCCGCTGCGCAAGGGCGAGCCCGGCTACAGCGCCAAGCTCGACACGGACGGCGACGGTGTCGCCTGCGAGGCGTCCGGCTCGAACACCGCCACCACCGGCGGCTCCACGACCGGCGGTTCGACCACCGGCGGTTCGACCACCGGGGGCTCCACCACGGGCGGCTCCGCCACCACCGACACCGGCTCGCTCGCGCAGACCGGTTCCAGCACCCCGACCGGCCCGCTCCTCGGCGCGGCCGGCGCGATGATGCTCGCGGGCAGCGGCGCCGTCTACGCCACGCGCCGCCGCCGCGACACCCAGGGCTGATCCCTCGCGCCCTCACGAACACCCGCGCCCGCCGGTACGGTCACCGGCGGGCGCGGGTCCTGCTCGCGTCGTCCGCGTCGTCGCGGACGGGGGTTCAGGCGCTCAGCGGGAACTCCCGGCCCAGGGCCTCGAAGACGGCGGTGTTCAGCGCGAACGCCCGCCGGCACTCCTCGATCACCCGCTGCTTCTCCAGGTCGTCCACCGGCAGCGCGTCCAGCAGCAGGCGGTACTCCCGCTTGAAGGCGGCGGGGTTGCCGATGGCCTCGAAGACGTAGAAGCGCACGCCGTCGCCCTTGCGCTCGAAGCCCCAGGTCTTCTCGGCGGTGCCGCGGATGATCTGGCCGCCGGAGAGGTCGCCCAGATAGCGGGTGTAGTGGTGGGCCACATAGCCGGCGGGCCAGGTGCGGGCGCACTCCTCGATGCGGGCCGCGTACGCCGCCGTGGCGGGCAGCGGCACCAGGTCCGTACGCCAGCCGGGGCCGCCCAGGTGGGCCAGGTCCCGCTCCAGTTGCGCGGCGCGGGCCAGCTCGGGTCGTATGAACGGACCGGCGACGGGGTCGGCGGACAGGGTCCCGGACCCGGCCTCCAGGGCCTGGTAGACGAACCAGAGCTGTTCGGTGTAGCGGCGGTAGGCGGCGAGTCCGAGCCGGCCGCCGAGCATGTCGCTCATGAACGACGTGTTCTCGGCCTCCGTGTGCTGCTGGTGGGAGGCGGTGCGGATCAGCGTGGAGAACGGGGTCGGGGCGGGCGCGTCCAAGAGGACCTCCGGTGACCGAGGGGACGGGAAGGGGCGGAGGGAACAGGCGGAAACGGACGCGCCGGGGCGCGCCGTCTCCCCCCATCCTCCCCACTTAGGCTTACCTAAGTCAATCGCTTCCCGACATGCTGTCGGTAAAAACTCTACGGAAGCGTCAGGATCTCCGCACCCGTGTCCGTCACCACGAGCGTGTGCTCGAACTGGGCCGTGCGCTTGCGGTCCTTGGTGACGACCGTCCAGCCGTCCTCCCACATGTCGTACTCGTACGTCCCCAGCGTCAGCATCGGCTCGATCGTGAAGGTCATGCCGGGCTGGATGAGCGTGTCGTGGTGGGGGCTGTCGTAGTGGGGGACGATCAGGCCCGAGTGGAAGGACGAGTTGATGCCGTGGCCCGTGAAGTCGCGGACGACGCCGTAGCCGAAGCGCTTGGCGTACGACTCGATGACCCGGCCGATGATGTTGACGCGGCGGCCGGGCTTGACCGCCTTGATGGCCCGGTTGAGCGCCTCGCGGGTCCGCTCGACGAGCAGGCGCGACTCCTCGTCCACGTCGCCGCACAGGTAGGTGGCGTTGTTGTCGCCGTGCACGCCGCCGATGAAGGCCGTCACGTCGAGGTTCACGATGTCGCCGTCGCGCAGGACGGTGGAGTCCGGGATGCCGTGGCAGATGACCTCGTTGATCGACGCGCACAGCGACTTGGGGAAGCTGCGGTAGCCGAGCGTGGAGGGGTACGCGCCGTGGTCGCACATGTACTCGTGCGCGACCCGGTCCAGCTCGTCCGTGGTGACGCCCGGCGCGATGTGCTTGGCCGCCTCCTCCATCGCCCGCGCGGCGATGCCGCCGGCGATCCGCATCTTCTCGATCGTCTCGGCGTCCTGGACCTCGGGGCCGGTGTACGGGGTGGGCGCGGCCTTGCCCACGTACTCGGGCCGCGGGATCGAGGCGGGGACGGAACGGGTGGGGGAGAGCGTCCCCGGGACAAGAAGCGACTGGCCAGACATGTCAGCGAGTGTAGCCAGGGCCCATCGGGGACCATTGCCGCGAGAGCCGAACGCGAGGACGAGGAGGAGGCCCCGATGGCCCTGTTCAAGAAGCGCCAGGCCGGCAAACCTGGCGAGTGGTACTACTGCCTCAAGCACGGCACGGTGGAGGAGGGCCCGGAGTGCCGGGCGGCGGACCGGCTCGGGCCGTACGGGACCCGGCAGGAGGCGTCGCACGCGATGGAGACGGCGCGCGAGCGGAACGAGGAGTGGCGCGAGGACCCGCGCTGGAACGACGAGGCCCCCGGCGGCGGGGGCAAGGAGGACTGAGGCGCGGGCGCCGGCCGGGCCGCGGGTGCGGGCCGGCCGGCGCCCGAGGGTGTGACGGGCGCGGGGCTCAGGCGGCCGTCGTCACCGCCTCCGCGGCCTTGCGCTCGCGCATCCGCACCGCGTGCTCGTCCGTGCGCTGGTCGTAGGACATCAGCTTCGGCAGCGACACCGCCAGCAGCCCCACCGACGCCACGCACGCCAGGCCGCCGGCCCACACCGAGGTGCGGACGTTGGTCAGCGCGGCCGTGCCGCCCGCGCGGACCTGGCCCAGCTGCGGGCCCACGGAGTAGGACAGCAGCTCGATGCCCGCCAGCCGGCCGCGCAGCTCGTCGGGGATCGTCTGGTCCCAGATCGCCGAGCGGAACAGGCCGCTCACCGTGTCGCAGGCGCCGGCCGCGGCCAGGAACAGCAGCACCAGCCAGATGTTCTGCATCCAGCCCGCCACCATCATGGCCAGGCCCCAGCCGGCGGCCGCGCAGACCACCATCCGGCCGTGCCGGTCGACGCGCGAGACCCAGCCGCTGGTCAGGGTCACCCCCAGCGAGCCCACCGCGCCGGCCGCGTACATCAGGCCCAGCGCCCACCGCGCGTCCAGGTCGTCGGCGAGGAACGGGAAGATCGCCGTGGGGAAGGCGAAGAACATCGCCGCCATGTCGATCGCGTACGTGCCCAGCAGCTCCTTGCGGCTCCACGCGTAGCGCGCGCCCTCCAGGACGCCGCGCAGCGAGGGCTTCTCGGCGTCGTGCAAGGCGGGGGAGGGGGCGAGCCGGAAGGCGA
The DNA here is from genome assembly GCF_040932295.1 of Streptomyces sp. C36. Lineage (NCBI taxonomy): Bacteria > Bacillati > Actinomycetota > Actinomycetes > Kitasatosporales > Streptomycetaceae > Streptomyces > Streptomyces sp. C36. The sequence goes on from NZ_JBFQGI010000002.1 coordinate 567,960, forward strand.
GCAGCACGGAGAGGGCGTACGAGGCGACGTCCAGGGCGTAGGCGAAGCCCAGGCCGGAGAAGGCGATCACCACGCCCGCGACCGAGGGGCCGGCGATGGCGCCGACCTGCCAGCGCATCGAGTTCAGGGCGATGGCGGCGGGCAGCTGGTCGTGGGCGACGATCCTCGGCACGATCGCCTGCAGCGCCGGGCGCTGCAGGCCGGTCAGGGCGCTGACCAGCGCGGCCACCACGTACAGCGGCCAGATCATCGGATGCGGCAGCAGGGTGTTGAGCAGCAGCATCGCGCTCAGGACGCCGAGCCCGGCCTCCGTCCACAGGATCAGCTTGCGGCGGTCCATGGCGTCGGCGAGCGCTCCGCCGTAGAGGCCGAAGACGATCAGCGGGACGAGCTCGACCGCGCCGATCGCGCCGACCGCGAGCGTCGAGCCGGTGAGCTCCTTGAGCTGCAGTGGCACCGCGACGAAGGTCAGGAAGCTGCCGAAGACCGTCACCAGCCCCGCCAGCCACATGCGGCGGAAGTCGGCCGAGGCGCGCCAAGGGGTCAGATCCGGCAACAGGGCACGCAGACGGCCGGCGGGAGAGGGGCTGGGGGGAGGGGGATGGTGCTCGCTCACGGGGCACCATGGTGCGGGCGGGGCAGGGCCCGGGCAAAACGATTTTTTCCGGTCGGGCGGCGTCGGCCGGCCGCCGGGGCGTCACCACCGGTCCGGCGGCGGCGCGGTGAGCTGGTCGGCGAGGCGGGCCAGGCGGTCGCGGAAGCGGCGGCCGCGCGCGGCGGGCGGGACGTTCTCCCCGGCCGCGGCGCTGACCAGGTGCTGGACGGTCTCCAGGTCGAGTTCCGACGACGCCGGCACGGCCAGCGCGTCGTGCGCGAGGGCGTGGAGGTCGCCGTGCCGGGCGTCGTCGCGGCCGTCGAGGGCCAGCACCGTCGCCCCGCCGCGCCGGGCGTCGTGCACCCGCTCCAGCAGCCCTTCGCCGGGCCGCTCCGGCGCCACCACCAGCAGCGTCTCCCCGCGCCGGGCCGCCTCGAGCCGGCCCAGCCCGACCGACAGATGCGCGGGCGCGCCGGCCGGCACCCGGTGGCGCACCAGCGTGGGGCACAGCTCCGCGGCCCCGGACCAGGCGGCCTCCTCGTCCAGGTGGGCGGCCAGGTGCCAGGGTTCGTACGCCGCGGTCCCCACCAGCAGCAGCCCCCCGCCGTGGGCGCCGACCGACGTCCGCAGCGTCCCCGCGAAGCCACGCGCGGCCCGCAGCCACTCGGTCCCGGCGAGTGCCTCGCGCAGCAGCGCGACCCGTACGGCGTCCATGCGCCGCATCTTGCCCCAACCGCCGCACGCAGAAGCGGAGTTGCCGGGCGCCTCACCCGTTCGGGCGCGCGGGTCGGCCGAGGTCCGGCGCACCGGGCCCGGCCGAGGGGGAAAGCGGCGTGACAGTATCGCCGTCATGACTACTTCTGATGACGTGAAGGACGTGAAGAAGGCCCCGGCCAAGGACCCTTGGGACCTTCCCGATGTATCCGGCCTGGTGGTCGGCGTGCTCGGCGGAACCGGCGACCAGGGCCGCGGTCTGGCCTACCGGCTGGCCAAGGCCGGCCAGAAGGTGATCATCGGCTCGCGGGCGGCCGAGCGGGCCCGCACCGCGGCCGAGGAGCTGGGCCTGGGCGTCGAGGGCCTGGACAACGCCGAGTGCGCGCGCCGCAGCGACATCGTGATCGTCGCCGTGCCGTGGGACGGCCACGCCAAGACCCTCGAGGCGCTGCGCGAGGAGCTCGCCGGCAAGCTCGTCGTCGACTGCGTCAACCCGCTCGGCTTCGACAAGCAGGGCGCCTACGCCCTCAAGCCCGAGGAGGGCAGCGCCGCGCAGCAGGCCGCCGCGCTGCTGCCCGACTCGCGGGTGACCGCCGCCTTCCACCACCTGTCCGCCGTGCTGCTCTCCGACCCGGAGATCGACGAGATCGACACCGATGTGATGGTGCTCGGCGAGAAGCGGGCCGACACCGACATCGTGCAGGCGCTGGCCGGCCGCATCCCCGGCATGCGCGGCGTCTTCGCGGGCCGGCTGCGCAACGCCCACCAGGTGGAGTCGCTGGTCGCCAACCTGATCTCCGTCAACCGCCGCCACAAGGCGCACGCGGGGCTGCGCGTCACCGACGTCTGACGCGGTCCGGGGCATGGGGGACAATGACCGGGATCGTACGCACATGCGTCCCCGGACAGGAGCCGCCCCCATGCCCCGCCTCGCCCTCTACGCCCTCGCCGTGTGCGCCCTCTCGATCGCGGCGGCCGTCGTCTCGTTCGCCCGGGGCAGCTGGCTGGGCATCGTCTGGATCCTGCTCCTCGGCGTCTCGTCGAACATCGCCTGGTACTACGTGCGCAAGGCGAAGAACGACAAGGCGGCGGAGCAGGGACGCGTCACGGGTTGAGCGACTCTATGGAGTTGCCCTCCCAGAAGCGGAACAGCCGCTGACCGTTCCAGGTGTCCCAGTCGCTGACGCCCAGCGCCCGCAGCACCTCGTCGATCATGTCGAAGAAGGCGTGGTTGACCTCGGGGATCCACAGGAAGCCGAAGACCGCGAGCAGGCCGAACGGCGCGAAGGAATCGAGCTGGCGGCGGATGCCGTACGGCAGCCAGGGCTCGATCACGCCGTAGCCGTCGAGGCCGGGGACGGGCAGGAAGTTCAGGATCGCGGCGGTCACCTGCAGCAGGGCGAGGAACCCGAGGGCGTAGCGGAGGTCCTCCGGTACGCCGTCCAGGGCGTCCAGCCAGAACGGGGCGGAGACCACGAGCGCGAAGACGACGTTGGTCAGTGGGCCGGCGGCCGAGATCAGGCTGTGCTTCCAGCGGCTGCGGATGCGGTGGCGCTCGATGAAGACCGCGCCGCCGGGCAGGCCGATGCCGCCCATGATCACGAAGATCACCGGCAGCACGATGCTCAGCAGGGCGTGGGTGTAGGCGAGCGGGTTGAGCGTGAGGTAGCCCCTGGCCTCGACGGAGATGTCGCCGCCGTGCAGGGCGGTGCGCGCGTGCGCGTACTCGTGCAGGCAGAGCGAGACGATCCAGGCCGAGGTCACGAACAGGAACACGGGAAAGCCCTGGTTCGCCGCGAAGCCGGTCCACACCGCCCATATGGAGACCGCCATGATGGCGACGAGGGCGAGGAAGACGGGGCTGATGCGCCGCTCGCCGCGGGTCGCTTCGGATGCCATGTCTGAGTGCTCCTGGGGAGGGGAGGCCGCCGGGTACGCCCGGGGCGCGCGGATGTACCGGGCGACGGTACTCGGTGGGGGACGATATTTCGTAGCGCGAGGTTCGCGCGGGGGGAGAATAAGGCAGTGCGTTACGGCATCCTCGGCAGTACCCAGGTCCACACCGACGACGGGAACCCCGTTCCCCTCGGCGGCGCCCGCCTGCGCGGGCTGCTGGCCGCGCTGGCCCTGCACCCCGGCCGGGTGCTGGGCGTCCAGGCGCTGATCGGCGAGATCTGGGACGGCGAGCCGCCCGCCGACGCCACGGGCGCCCTGCAGGCGCTCGTCGGCCGGCTGCGGCGGGCCGTCGGGCACGCGACGGTCGCCTCCGCCGACGGCGGGTACCGGCTGTGCGCCGAGCCGGACGACGTCGACCTGCACCGCTTCGAGCGGCTCGCCGACGAGGGCGAGCGGGCGCTGGCCGACGCCGACCCCGCCAAGGCGGCCGCGCTCCTCGACGACGCCCTCGCCCTCTGGCGCGGCCCGGCCCTCGCCGACCTGCCCGCCCGCACGGCCACGGCGGCCCGCTGCGACGCCCGCCGCCTCGCCGCCCGCCGCGGCCGCCTGGCCGCCGACGTCGCCCTCGGCAACGCCGCCGCGGCCCTGCCGGCCCTCGCCGAGCTGTGCGACGCCCACCCCCTGGACGAGCCCCTCCAGGCGCTGCGCCTGCGCGCCCTGCGCGCAGCCGGCCGCCCGGCGCAGGCGCTGGCCGCGTACGCCGACCTCGCCCGCACCCTGGCCGACCGGCTGGGCACCGACCCCGGCCCCGAGCTGCGCGCCCTGCACACCGAGCTGCTCGCGGCCCCTGCCGAGTCGGCCGGCCCCACGGGCCATGAGGCGCCGGCGGGCACGGGCGAGGCGGGCGGACCCGCCACCGGCCGGGCGCGGGCCGCCGGGCGGGCCGCCGCCGTGGCCACGGGTGCCGACGGCGGCGGGCCGGACGGTCCGTACGCCGGAACCGGAGAGGTGTCCTCGCCCGCCGCCGTGCCCCCGCCCGGCAATCTGCGGGCGCGGCTGACCTCCTTCGTCGGCCGGGAGGACGACCTCGCCCTGATCCGGGAGGACCTCGGGCGGCACCGGCTGGTGACGCTGCTGGGGCCCGGCGGGGCCGGGAAGACGAGGCTGTCGCAGGAGGCCGCCGAGGCCGCCGCCGCGGCGGGGGAGCGGTGGCCCGACGGGGTGTGGTTCGCCGAGCTCGCGCCCGTCGACGATCCGGAGACCGTGCCCGAGGCGGTCCTGACCACGCTCGGGGCGCGCGAGACCGTGGTGCGCGGCACGACGGCCGAGGGGCTGCGGGCCGCCACCGACGCCACCGCGCTCGACCCGCTCGGGCGGCTCGCCGAGCACTGCGCGCGCCGCCGGATGCTGCTCGTGCTGGACAACTGCGAGCACGTCGTCGGCGCGGCCGCCCGGCTCGCCGAGACGCTCCTCGCCCACTGCCCCGGCGTCGCCGTGCTCGCCACCAGCAGGGAACCCCTCGCCGTCCCCGGCGAGCTGGTGCGGCCCGTCGAGCCGCTGCCCGACCCCGTGGCCCTGCGGCTGCTCGCCGACCGGGGCGCCGCCGCCCGGCCCGGCTTCCGGGTGGAGGACGACCCCGCCGCGTCCGCCGAGATCTGCCGTCGGCTGGACGGGCTGCCGCTCGCCATCGAGCTGGCCGCCGCCCGGCTGCGGCTGCTCACCCCGCGCGGGCTCGCCGACCGCCTCGACGACCGCTTCCGGCTGCTGACCTCCGGCAGCCGCACCGTCCTGCCCCGCCAGCAGACGCTGAGAGCCGTGGTCGACTGGTCCTGGGACCTGCTCGACGAGCCCGAACGCGCCGTGCTGCGCCGCCTGTCCGTCTTCTCCGGCGGATGCGACCTCGCGGCCGCCGAGGAGGTGTGCGCCGACGGCACGGCCGTCGACGCCCTGGACGTACCGGTCCTGCTCGGCTCGCTGGTCGACAAGTCGCTGGTGGTCGCGGCCCCCGCCGCCGACGGCCAGATGCGCTACCGGCTGCTGGAGACCGTCGGGGAGTACGCCGGCGAGCGGCTGGACGAGGCCGGCGAGCGGGCCGCGGTCGAACGGCTCCACCTCGTCGCCTTCCGCGAACTGGCCCGCACCGCCGACCCCCTGCTGCGCGGCACCGGCCAACGCGCCTGGCTGGAGCGGTTGGAGCTCGAGCACGACAACCTGCGCTCCGCGCTGCGGCGGGCCGTCGCCGCGCGGGACGAGCAGGAGGCGCTGTGCCTGGTGCTGTCCCTGGGCTGGTTCTGGCAGCTGCGCGACCACCGCGCCGACGCCCGGCACTGGTCGGAGGCCGTCGCGGGCCTCGGCCCGGACCCCTTCGCCGAACCCGTCGCGCCCGCCCCGCCGATCCACGTCACCTGCACGGAGGCGCCCCCGCCGATGGCACCCGACCTGCTGGAGGAGGCGCGCCGCGGCGTCCGGCTGATCGCGATCTCCAACGTGGACGCCAACATGCGCGAGATCGGCACCCCCGAGATGCAGCGGCTGCTGCGCGGCATCGTCACCGCCTACGGCGACGGACAGCCGCAGAACTGCCGGGTGCCGGGCATGATGTGGTACTACGCGGTCCTGATGACCGGCGCCGCCGACGACATGTACGCGATCCTCGACGGCGCCGTGGAACGCTGCCGCAGCCTCGGCTTCCGGTGGGAGCTCGCCAACATGCTCCAGCTGCGCGCCAAGGTGCTCAACGACAGCCCCGACCGCCTGGGCCAGGGCATCACGGACGCCGACGAGAGCCTGGAGCTCTTCCGCGACCTCGGCGACTCCTGGGGCGTGGCCGAGGCGCTGTCCGGCCGCGGCGAGGCCCTGGAGAAGCACGGCCGGTTCGCGGCCGCCGCCGCGGACTACCGCGAGGCCGTCGACCGGGTCCGCGAGCTGGGCTCCGTCGGCCAGGTGCCGATGCTGCGCGCGCGCCTGGCCACCGTGCTGGCGGAGGACGGGGAGATCGAGCCGGCGGAGGTCGAGCGGATCTACCGCGAGGCGCTCGTCGAGGCCGAGCGGACCGGCCCGGACGTGGCCGCCTTCATCCGCGTCCAGCTCGGCGTCCTCCTCGGCCGCGGCGGGCGCCCGGCGGAGGCCCGGGAGATCTTCGAGGAGCTGGCCGAGGACTTCGGGGAGCGGGCCATCGCCGTCTTCGAGGCCCTGATGAGCGGGCTGCTGGCCTGGTTGGACACCCTCCAGGGGCGCCCGGCGGACGCGCTGCCCCGGCTGCGGGCCGCCCTGGCGAAGGCCGACGATCCGCTCAGCCTGCTGATCGCGCCGCAGCTCGCCACGGCCCAGCTGCTCAGCGCCGCCCACGCCTACGCCGTGCTGGGCGGCGAGGACGACGCCCCGCGCGCCGCCCGGCTGCTCGGGGCCTCCGCCGCGCTGCGGCCGGCCGCCTTCCACATACCGTCGCTGGAGCGGGAGATCCGCGACGCCGGGGCGGGGGCCGCCCGTGCCGTCATGGGCGCCGAGGCGTACGAGCGCGCATACGCCGAGGGCGCCGGCCTCTCCCTCGCGGAGGCCGCCGCCCTCGTATGACGCGCGTCGTGGTCCGGCGCCGGCGGACCGGGCCCGGTTCAGGTCCGGCCGCCTCAGGTCTTGTTGCGGAACTTCGCGACCGCCAGCGGCGCCGTCACCAGCGTGATGCCCGCGGCCCAGGCCAGCGTCATCCACATCGAGTGGGCGACCGGTCCGCCGCGCATCAGGTGGCGGGAGGCGTCGGCGAGGTTGGACAGCGGGTTGTACTTCGTGAAGCCCTCCAGCCAGCCGGGCATCTTGGCCGTCGGCGCGAAGATCGAGCTGCCGAACTGGAGCGGCATCAGGATGATCATCGCAATGCCCTGGACGGCCTGCGGGGTCTTCAGGGACAGGCCGAGCAGGATGAAGACCCACATCAGCGAGGCGCCGAACACCATGGACAGAGCGACCGCGGCCAGCAGGTGCAGCGGGGTGGTGGTGATGGACAGGCCGAGGGCGAAGCCCATGCCGAGCAGGATGGCGGTGGCGACGAGCATCCGGCCGACCTCGACCACGATCTTCGCGACGAGGACGGAGGACCGGGATATCGGCATGGTGCGGAAGCGGTCCATCACCCCCTTCTTGAAGTCGTCGTTGACGCCGGTGCCGACGGCCATGGCGATGTTCATGCCCTGCATGGCCATCAGGCCGGGCACCAGGTAGTTGAGGTACTCCTGCTCGTGGCCCTTGCCGGCCATCGAGCCGCCGAAGACGTAGGTGAAGAGCAGGATGAAGATGATCGGCATGATCACGGCGTCGAACATCGACTCCGGGTCCGCCTTGATCTGCAGCATGTTGCGCCGCGCGAGCGCCCCGATGTGCCGCACATTGGCCCGCAGGCCGATCCGGCCCTCGTGGGCGGGCGCCGCCGTGGGCGCGCTGACCGTCGCCGCGCTCATGCCGCGACCTCCTGGAACTCGTCGGTGCGGGTGTCCTGTGCCTCGCTCGGGGCGGACGTCTTCTGGCCCGTGACGGCGAGGAAGACCTCGTCGAGGCTGGGCAGGTGGGTGCTGATCCCGGCGAGGGCGAAGCCGCGCTCGCCCAGCAGGCCCACCACGGCCGTCAGCTGCTCGTCGCTGACGATCGGGACGTTGACCACGCCCTCCGCCGCGTCGGCGGTGGCGCCGGCGATGCCGTCCAGCCCGGCGCGGGTGACCTCCGCGGCCAGCCGGTGCAGGTCCGCCGGGTCCGCCGGGCGGACCTGCAGGGTGCGCCCGCCGACCTTGGCCTTCAGCTCGTCGACGCGGCCTCCGGCGATCACCCGGCCGCGGTCGACGACCGTCAGCTCGTGGGCGAGCTGCTCGGCCTCCTCCATGTACTGCGTGGTCAGCAGGACGGTGGTGCCCTCGCCGACCATCCGCTGCACCTCCTCCCACACCTCGTTGCGGGTGCGGGGGTCGAGGCCCGTGGTGGGCTCGTCCAGGTAGAGCACGGAGGGCCGGCCGATCATGGAGGCGGCCAGGTCGAGGCGGCGGCGCATGCCGCCGGAGTAGTTCATGGCGGGCCGCTTGGCGGCCTCGGTCAGGGAGAAGCGCTCCAGCATCTCGTCCGCCCGCCGCCGGGCGTCCTTGCGGGAGAGGTCGAGCAGCCGCCCGATCATGTAGAGGTTCTCGCGGCCGGAGAGCTTCTCGTCGACGGAGGCGTACTGGCCGGTGAGCCCGATGACCCGGCGCAGCTGCCGGGGCTGGCGCACCACGTCGTAGCCGGCGACGCGGGCGGTGCCCGCGTCCGGCCGGATGAGGGTGGACAGGCAGCGCACCAGGGTGGTCTTGCCCGCGCCGTTGGGGCCGAGGACACCGAGGACGGTGCCCTCCCGTACGTCCAGGTCGACTCCGTCCAGGGCCTTCGTCTCGCCGAAGTGCTTGACCAGGCCCCGGACTTCGACGGCGTTCCCGCCGCGTGCCGGGATGTCTTTTCGCGTCATGCCGACTACGGTGCCAGCCCCCGCCGACACCGCGTCGACAATTTTCCGGCGGTGGGGGCCGGGCGCCGACAGGGCACCGACAGGCCGCCGACACGGCGCCGACGGGCCGGCCGGCGCCCAGTCCCCACGGGGCGGATCAGTGGAAGGAGTGCTCCTCGGCCGGGTACGCCCCGCCGACGACGTCCTCCGCGAACGCCTTGGCCGCGTCGCCCAGCGCCTCGCGCAGCCGTGCGTACTGCTTGACGAAGCGCGGCACCCGGCCGTCCGTCATGCCGGCCATGTCGGTCCACACCAGCACCTGGGCGTCGCACTCGGCGCCGGCGCCGATGCCGACCGTGGGGATGTGCAGCACGCGGGTGACCTCGGCGGCCAGCTCCGCCGGGACCAGCTCCAGCACGACCGCGAAGGCGCCCGCGTCCTGGACGGCCTTGGCGTCGCGCAGCAGCTGTGCCGCCGCCTCCTCGCCGCGCCCCTGCACGGGGTAGCCGCCGTAGGCGTTGACGGACTGGGGGGTGAGGCCGATGTGCGCCATGACCGGGATGCCGGCCTGGACCAGCAGCTCGATCTGGTGGGCCGAACGCTCGCCGCCCTCCAGCTTGACCGCGCCGACGCCCGCCTCCTTCACCAGCCGGGTGGCGCTGCGCAGCGCCTGCACCGGGCCCTCCTGGTACGAGCCGAAGGGCAGGTCGCCGACGATCAGGGCGCGCCGGGTGCCCCGTACGACGGCGGCCGACAGCAGGGTGATCTCGTCCATGGTGACGGGCACCGTGGACTCGTAGCCGAGGTGACAGTTGCCCATGGAGTCGCCCACGAGCATGACGGGGATGCCGGCCTCGTCGAAGACGGAGGCGGTCATCGCGTCGTAGGCGGTGAGCATGGGCCACTTCTCGCCGCGCTCCTTGGCGGCGGCGATGTCACGGACGGTGATGCGTCGAGAGCTCGTTCCGCCGTACAGCGACTTGGGGTTCTTCGCGCCGCTGTCGGGCGCCTTCACGGCATGCGTCATGGCCATGGCTCCTGTATGTGTCGTCTCGAGGCGCCCTGACGGCGTCCCCGGATCACCTCCATGCTGACACGGCCCGGGCGGGCGCGGAAGTGAACCCCGGGTACGGCCGGAAGGGTGGCCGGCGGCGGCCGTGCGCGCGGCGTCCGTAAAGTCCTTCCCATACGAGACGGGACCGTTCCGGAAGTGTCCTAGGGTGGTCCGCATGGCAACCCCCGACACCGCCGCCCCGCCACCGCGCAAGGTCCCCGAGGCCGTGCACCGCAGGCGCTGGGCCGTCCTGGCCGTGCTGCTGTGCAGCCTGCTCGTGGTCGTCCTGGGCAACTCCGTCCTCAACGTCGCGATGAAGACCATCGCCGCGCCCGCGCCCGAGGGGCTGGGCGCGACCCAGAGCGAGCTGGAGTGGGCGATCAACGCCTACACGCTCGTCTTCGCCGGCATGCTGTTCACCGCCGGCCTGCTCGGCGACCGGTGGGGCCGCAGGCGGGTCCTGATCTTCGGCATGGCCGTCTTCGGCGTCGGCTCCGCGCTCGCCTCCATGGCCGGCTCCCCCGAGGAGCTCATCGCCTTCCGCGCCCTCATGGGCTTCGGCGGGGCGTTCGTGATGCCCTCGACGCTCGCGATCATCGTCAACGTCTTCGAGCGCGAGGAGCAGCCCAAGGCCATCGGCATCTGGGCCGGCGCGGTCGGGCTCGCCATCGCCATAGGGCCGATCACCGGCGGCCTGCTGCTCAGCCACTTCTGGTGGGGCTCGGTCTTCCTGATCAACATCCCGATCGTCATCGCCGTCCTGATCGCGATGGTGGTGCTCGTGCCGGACTCCAGGAATCCCCGGCCCGGCCGGCTCGACCCGCTCGGGGTGCTGCTGTCCGTCGTCGGGCTCGTCCTGCTGGTGTACGGCATCATCAAGGGCGGCCAGCTCGCCGACTTCACCGTGCCCGAGGTCTACGGCACGGCCGGCGGCGGCCTGCTCGTGCTCGTCCTGTTCGTCCTGCACGAGCGGCGCAGCAGCCACCCCGCCATGGACGTGCGCTACTTCCGCAACCCGGCCTTCTCGGCGGCCGTCGCCTCGCTGGCGCTGGTCTTCTTCGGGCTGATGGGCGTCACGTTCTTCATGGTCTTCTACCTCCAGAGCGCGCGCGGCTTCACCCCGCTGCAGAGCGGACTGCTGATGCTTCCGCTCGCCGCCGCCCAGATGATCTTCGCGCCGCGCACCCGGATCGTCGTCGAGCGGTTCGGCGCGCGCGCCGTGTGCACCGGCGGCATGGTGGTCATGGCCGCGACGATGGCCGGCTACGCCCTGCTGGACACCGACACCCCCCTGTGGGTCCTGGAGGTCCTCTTCCTCTTCCAGGGCGCCGCGATGGCCCACATCACGCCGCCCGCCACCGTCTCGATCATGCAGTCGCTGCCCCGCGAGAAGGCCGGCTCCGGCTCGGCGGTGAACAACACCTTCCGCCAGATCGGCGGCGCCCTCGGGGTCGCCGTGCTCGGCTCGGTGCTCTCCACCGTCTACCGCGACGGCGTCTCCGACCGCCTCGCGGCCGTCCCCGGTCTGAGCGAGGAGGCCCGGCACACGGCCGGCGAGTCCATCGAGGCCACCCTCACCGTCGCCCGGGGCCTCGGCCCGGCGGGACGCGAGCTCGTCGGCCCCGCCCACGACGCCTTCATCCACGCCATGCACGTCACCGTCCTCGGCGCCAGCGCCTTCGCCCTGCTCGGGGCCCTGGTCGCGGTGCTCTTCCTGCCCGCCAAGGGCGCGGCCCGCGCCACGGCCGGCGAGGCCGGCCCGTCCCCCCGGGCGCGGCAGGCCGAGGCGGAGAGCGGAGCGGAGGGATGACGGGCGAGGCCACCACGGGCGCGGCGGCCAGGGCCCCGGCCGAGCGCCGCGGCCGGCCGCGCAGCCCGGCCGTCGACACCGCCGTCGTCGAGACCGTGCTGCGGCTGCTCGAGGACGGCGTCGGCGTCGCCGAGCTGTCCATGGAGCGCATAGCCCGCGAGGCCGGCGTCGGCAAGGCCACCGTCTACCGGCGCTGGGCGGGCAAGGAGGCGCTGATGCTCGACGTGCTGCGCTCCCTCGACGAGGCCGTGCCCGGCCCCGTCGGCGGCTGTGTGCGCGACGACCTCGTCGCCCTCCTGGAGTTCCTGCGCCGGCGCGGCCTGGCCAAGCGCTCCTCCGCCGTGCTGCGCACGGTCGTCGCCCAGGTGCAGGCGCGGCCCGCGCTGTGGGCCGAGTACCACGACACGGTCGTGGCGGCCCGGCGCGAGGCGTTCGAGGCGGTGCTGCGCCGCGGCATGGCGAGCGGCGAGATCCGCGCCGACCTCGACACCGAACTCCTCACCGACCTCTTCGTGAGCCCGATGCTCTCCCGCGCCCTGTTCCACGAGTGGCGGGAGCTGCCGGAGGGCCTGTCCGAGCGGATCGTGGACACCCTGCTGGAGGGCGTACGGCCCGCGTGAGAGGTGCGTGTACGGCGCACGCGGGCGGACTCGCCCGAATGTGCCCGTTGTGTCACAGCACCCGGGCACGCCCCCGTCCGCAGGAACCCGGCCGGGCCGGACGCTCGTCCTCCTCCCCGACGCCCCGCCCAGGGGTGTCCGGGTGAGCCCCGCCGCCATGATCACCTATGGTCGGGTGGCGGGGAAGCAGCGACGGAGCAGTGAGGACAGCGGATGCCGCAGGCATACATGGAGGAGACGGGTCTCGAGGGCACGGGTCCGGAGCGGACCGGCTCCGGAGCCCGGCACTTCCTGAGCCGGGAGCGGGAGCAGTGGACAAGCCCGGGCATCTGGCGGCGCGGCGTGATCGTCGCGGCCGTCGCCGTCCTGCTCGCCCTGCTGATGATGCTGCACGCCGACATCCCCAACAAGGTCGGCAACCTCGGCAGCCTCACCGAGACGTTCCTGCCCTGGCTGGGCCTGCTGATCCCGCTGCTGTTCGGGCTCGCGCTGCTGCGCCGCTCGGCGACGGCCCTCATAGCCCTGCTGCTGCCGGCCGTCATCTGGCTCAACCTCTTCGGCGGCCTGCTCAGCGACAAGTCCGGCAAGGGCGGCGACCTCACCGTCGCCACCCACAACGTCAACGCCCAGAACCCCGACCCCGCCGCCACCGCCCGGGCCCTCGCCGCCTCCGGCGCCGACGTGGTCGCCCTGGAGGAGCTCAGCGACGCCTCCCGCTACGAGCGGGCGATGGCGGACACGTACAAGTACCACGCCGTGCACGGCACGGTCGGGGTGTGGAGCAAGTACCCGCTCTCCGACGACCGCCCCGTCGACATCCAGATGGGCTGGACCCGGGCGCTGCGCGCCACCGTCCAGACCCCGCGGGGCCCGGTCGCCGTCTACGTCGCCCACCTGCCGTCGGTCCGCGTGAAGTTCAACGCCGGCTTCACCGCCGGGCAGCGCGACAACAGCGCCGCGGCCCTCGGCCGCGCCATCGCCCGCGAGCCCGTGCGCAAGGTCGTCCTCCTCGGCGACCTCAACGGCACCATGAACGACCGCTCGCTCGCCCCCGTCACCTCGCAGCTGCGCTCCGCGCAGGGCGCGGCCGGCGACGGCTTCGGCTTCAGCTGGCCGGCGAGCTTCCCCATGGCGCGGATCGACCAGATCATGGTGCGCGACGTGGACCCGGTCTCCGCGTGGACCCTGCCGGCCACGCCGAGCGACCACCTGCCGGTGGCGGCGCGCGTCAAGGTCTGATCCGACGGCCCGTAGGGTGGAGGGCTGCCCACCGCACCCTCCCCCGAAAGGCCCCCCATGCCCCTGGCGCTGCTCGCCCTCGCAGTCTCCGCCTTCGGCATAGGGACGACCGAGTTCGTCATGATGGGCCTGTTGCCCAACGTCGCCGACGACCTGCACACGTCCGTCCCCACCGCCGGATACCTGGTCTCGGCCTACGCCCTCGGCGTCGTCGTCGGCGCCCCCCTGCTCACCGCCCTGGGCTCCCGGATCCCCCGCAAGCGCATGCTCATCCTGCTCATGGCGCTCTTCACCGTCGGGAACCTGGCCTCCGCGCTCGCCCCCACCTTCGGCCCGCTCGTCGCCGCCCGGGTGCTGGCGGGCCTGCCGCACGGCGCCTTCTTCGGCGTGGGGTCCGTCGTCGCCGCCCGGCTGGTGGCCCCGGGGCGGCAGGCCCGGGCCGTCGCCACGATGTTCCTCGGCCTGACCGTCGCCAACATCGTCGGCGTCCCCGCCGCCACCCTGCTGGGGCAGCACCTGGGATGGCGCGCGACGTTCCTGGTCGTGGCCGCGATCGGCCTCGCGGCCATGGCCGCCCTCGCCCGCCTGATCCCCCGGCTGCCGCCCGAGCAGGGCGCGGGGCTGGGCAAGGAGCTGCGCGCCCTGGGCGGCCGCCAGGTGCTGCTGGGCCTGCTGACCACGGTCTTCGGCTTCGCGGGCGTCTTCGCCGTCTACAGCTACCTCTCCGCGATGGCGGTGGAGGTCACCGGCTTCTCCGAAACCTCGGTCACGTTCGTGCTGGCGCTCTTCGGCGTCGGCATGACCCTGGGCGTCCTCGCGGCCGGCCCCCTCACCGACCGCGCCCTGCGCCCCACGCTCTACGGAGCCCTGGCCGGCCTCGCGGCGGTCCTCGTCGTCCTCGACCTCGTCGCGCACGTGAAGTGGGCCGTGCTGGTGGCGGTCGTCCTGCTCGGCGCCGCGGGCTCCATGACCAGCACCCCCCTCCAGATGCTCATCATGAACAAGGCCAAGGCCGCGCCGACCCTGGCCGCCGCCTCCAACCACTCGGCCTTCAACCTCGCCAACGCGGGCGGGGCCTGGCTGGGCGGCGCGGCCATCGCGGCGGGCTGGGGCTGGACCTCGCCCACGCTGGTGGGAGCGGCCCTGGCGGTGGCGGGCCTGGCGATCGCGGTCCTGGCGGGCGCCCTGGACCGGGGCGAGGACTCCCGCGTGGTGGCGGGGGCACACTGGGAGCATGTGCCGCAGCATCAAGACGCTCAGACCGCCGGTCACGCCCGAGGCGACTGAGGACGACGTCCGCGCCGCCGCCCTGCAGTACGTACGGAAGGTGTCGGGGTTCCACGCCCCGGCCGCGCACAACCGGGCCGTCTTCGACGAAGCCGTCGACGCCGTGGCCGAGGCCACGGCGCGGTTGCTGGACGGGCTGGTGGTGCGGGGCGCGAAGTGAGGCGCCGGGCCCTCGGCGGCGGGCCCGGGGCGGCGTCAGACCTCGCGCCAGGCGTTGGTGATCGGCAGGCGGCGGTCCTTGCCGAAGCCCTTGGCGGAGATCTTCGTGCCCGGCGGGTACTGACGACGCTTGTACTCCGCCGTGTCCACCAGCCGCAGGACGCGCGTGACGAGCTCCGCGTCGAAGCCCTCCGCGACGATCGAGGCCAGGCCCCGGTCGCGGTCCACGTACAGCTCCAGGATCCGGTCGAGGACCTCGTAGTCGGGCAGTGAGTCCGTGTCCACCTGGCCGGGGCGCAGCTCGGCGCTCGGCGGCTTGGTGATGGAGTTCTCCGGGATCGGCGGGGTCTCGCCACGTTCGGCCGCCGCCCGGTTGCGCCAGCGGGCGAGGCGGAAGACGCCCGTCTTGTAGACGTCCTTGATCGGACCGTACGCGCCGACGGAGTCGCCGTAGAGGGTGGAGTAGCCGCACGCCAGCTCGGACTTGTTGCCCGGCGCGAGGACGATGTGGCCCTCCTGGTTGGAGATCGCCATCAGCATCGTGCCGCGCAGCCGCGACTGGAGGTTCTCCTCGGCGAGACCGGTCAGGCTCAGCGCGCCCATGTAGCCGTCGAACATCGGCGCGATCGGCACGGTGCGGAAGTGCAGGCCGGTGCGCCGGGCGAGGTCCTCGGCGTCGGCGAGGGAATGGTCGGAGGAGTAGCGCGAGGGCATGGCCACGCCGTACACGTTCGCCGCGCCGACCGCGTCGCAGGCGATCGCGGCGACCAGCGCGGAGTCGATGCCTCCGGACAGGCCGATCAGGACGCTGCGGAAGCCGTTCTTCCGTACGTACGCCCGCAGGCCCGTCACCAGCGCCTTGTAGACCTCCTCGTCGTCGCCCAGGTGCGGCGTCCCGCCGCCGGTGAACTCCGGCTCGCGGGAGGGCAGGGGGTCGGCGGAGATCGTGACGTGCTCGATGCGCAGGCCGTCGTCCACGACGCCGGAGGGGACCTTCGCCGGGGCGGCCGGCAGCTCGAGGTCGAGCACCACGCAGGTCTCCTCGAACTGCGGGGCGCGCGTGACGACCCGGCCGTCGCGGTCGACGACGATCGAGTCGCCGTCGAAGACCAACTCGTCCTGACCGCCCGTCATGGCCAGGTAGGCGAGCGCGCAGCCGGCCTCCCGGGCCCGGGTGCGGACCAGCTCCAGGCGGGTGTCGTCCTTCTCGCGCTCGTAGGGGGAGGCGTTGACGGAGAGCAGCAGCCCGGCCCCGGCGGAGCGGGTGGCGGGTACGCGGCCGCCGTCCTGCCAGAGGTCCTCGCAGATGGCCAGGGCGACGTCCACGCCGTGCACGCGGATCACCGGCAGCGTGTCACCGGGCACGAAGTAGCGGAACTCGTCGAAGACCCCGTAGTTCGGCAGGTGGTGCTTGGCGAAGGCGAGCACCACCTCGCCGCGGTGCAGGACGGCGGCGGCGTTGCGCGGGGCGCCGGCCGGGCGGCCCAGCTCATGGACGAACTCCTCCTGGCGGTCGAGGTAGCCGACGACCACCGGCAGCTCCCCGAGGCCCTCCTCCTCGAGGCGGGCGGCGAGGGAGCGCAGGGCGTCGCGGCTGGCCTCGACGAAGGAGGGGCGCAGCGCCAGGTCCTCGACGGGATAGCCGGTCAGCGCCATCTCGGGGAACGCCACCAGGTGGGCTCCCTGCCCGGCGGAGTGCCGGGTCCAGCGCATGATCGTTTCGGTGTTGCCGGCGATGTCACCGACACGGGAGTCGATCTGGTTCAGGGCGAGCCGAAGGTGAGCCACGCCACCATTTTAATCGTCGGACTGACGCGATGTGGTGTGAGGGCGGCCACGCGGGGTGCCGGAAAGTGAATGCGTCTGGCGACAAAATGTGATCTTGTGACAAGCTGCGCGATCTACCCGTGGCGAATTCCGGCCGCGGGTTCATTGATGTTTTGTCAGAGATTTTCCTTAGGAGACTCGTTGAGCACGCAGCCGCCGCAGTGGGGTCCGCCGTCCCCGAACAGCAACCCCTACCCTCCGGCCGCGCCCGCCCAGAACCCCTACCCGGGCGGTTACCCCCAGCAGGCGCCCGCCGGCTACGGATACCCGGCCGCCCCGGCCCCCGGCTACCCGCAGCACGGTGCGGCCCATTTCGGCCTGTCCATGAAGCGCCGTAATCCCTTCGCCGCCTGGCTGGGTCTGCCGATCATCACCTTCGGCATCTACGGCCTGGTCTGGTACTACAAGATCAATAAGGAGATGGCGGAGTTCGACAACCGCCGTCAGATCAACCCCGGGATGTCGCTGCTCGCCATCACGCTGGGCATGTTCCTGATCGTGCCGCCGTACGTCTCGCTCTACAAGACCGGCCGGCGGATCGCCGACGCCCAGCGCGCCGCGGGCCTGCAGCCCACCTGCAGCGGTGGCCTCGGCCTGCTGCTGGGTCTCCTCGGCTTCTACGGCCTCTACTACCAGATCCAGCTGAACAAGGTCGTCGACCGCTACGGCCAGATCCAGCCCGGCACCCAGGTGCCGCTGGCCGCCTGATCCGGCATCCGCGCGCGCACCCGCCGCGCGTGAAGGGGCCCGCGCCGCATCCGGCGCGGGCCCCTTCCGCGTGCGGCGCCGGCTAGTCGCGGTAGCCCAGCACCGTCATCATCCCGGACTCCGCGTGGTAGACGTTGTGGCAGTGGATCATCCACAGCCCGGGGTTGTCCGCGTCGAAGTCGGCGCTCAGCCGCTCGCCCGGACGGATGACGGCGGTGTCCTTTCGGGGCCCGCCGCCGGGCAGGGCGAAGGTGTGGCCGTGCAGGTGCATGGGATGCCACATGGCGGTGTCGTTGACGAACACCAGCCGCACCCGCTCGCCCGCGCGCACCGGGTAGCGCTGATCGGGCGCGTACGTCCTGCCGTTGACGGCCCAGTCGTACTTCGCCATCGAGCCGGTGAGCCGGAGCGTGACCGTACGGTCGGGGCGACGGTCCGTCAGCCGTACGCTCCCGTGGGCCTTCAGTCGGCCGGCGGTCAGCGGGGCGCTCTCCAGCTCCCGCGGGCGTACGTCCTCCGCCGGCGCCGCGCCGCCGCCCGTGCGCAGCAGGGCCAGCGCCGTGCGCTTCTTGCCCTCCGCCAGCGCGGTCAGCGGAAAGACGCCGTCCCCGGCCTCGACCAGGACGTCGTAGCGCTCGCCCATGCCGAGCAGGAGGGAGTCCGTCTCCACGTGCTCGACGGGGAAGCCGTCGGTGTGGGTGACGGTCATCCGGTGGCCGCCGAGGGCGACCCGGAAGGCGGTGTCGCCGCCCGCGTTGATCAGCCGGATCCGGATCCGGTCGCCGGGCCTGGCGGTGAAGGTCTGCGGGGCCCGCGGCGTACGGCCGTTGACGAGGTAGTGGGGGTAGGCGACGTCGCCGGCGTCGCCGCCGAGGACGTCGCTGGTGGCGCCCATCAGCATCCGCGAGGGGCCCCCGGGTGCGGGGCTCGTGCCGCCGCCGTGGTCCATGCCGCCGTGGTTCATGCCCCCGTGGTTCATACCGCCGTGGTCCATGCCCGCCATGCCCTTGGACAGTTCCGCGAGCACGGCGTCCGGAGTGCTGCCGTCGACCCCGTCGACCCAGTCGTCGAGCACGACGACCCACTCCTTGTCGTACGCCAGCGGCTCCTTGGGGTCCTCCACGATCAGCGGCGCGTACAGCCCCCGGTCCTGCTGGGTGCCCGAGTGGGGGTGCAGCCAGTAGGTGCCGGGGTGGGCGACCTTGAAGCGGTAGTCGAACGACGCCCCGGGCCTGATGGCCCGTTGGGTGAGGCCGGGGGCGCCGTCCATGTCGTTGCGCAGCGCCAGCCCGTGCCAGTGCACGGAGGTGGGCTCGGGCAGGTGGTTGGCGAGGGTGAGGGCGAGCGTGTCGCCGGCGGTGACGCGGATCTCCTCGCCGGGCAGCGCGTCGCCGTACGCCCAGGACGCGACCGTGGTGCCGCCGCCCAGGTCGAGGCGGGCCGCGGTGGCGGTGAGCCGGACGGTGCGTACGGCGCCGGAGCCGGCGCGCGCGGCCTCGGCGGCGGCGACCTCCTTGCCGTCGGGGGAGACGTAGCCGGCCGGGGCGGCCGTACCGCCGGACTTCCCGGGGGAGTCCGAGCAGCCGGCGAGCACGCCGCTCGTGGCCATGGCGAGGCCCGCGCCGAGCACGGCGCGGCGGGTGGTTGTGCGCATGAGGAAGTGCACCTCGTGGGGTGTCGGTGGTGGGTACGGGCGGCAGCGAGCACGCTGCCGGCCTATACGCGCAGCACCGACAACCGGGCGAGGGCCTTGTGCCGTGGCGGCGGGAGGGGCCACAGCGAGCGCGAGAACCACGCGCGGGCCGCCACGGGGACCGCGCCGGCGAGGTGGCCCGACGCGGCGAGGGAGAGGAGAAGGACGGCCGCCGCGCCGGCGCCGAGGACGGCGAGGCAGACGGACATGGGGTCCATGCCGCCGCCGTGCGCCGGATCGCCGGCGTGCGCGCCGCCGGAGCGCGCAGCGGTTTCGGCGTGCGAGGCGTGCGGGGCGCGCGCGGAGGGGGAGGCGGCGGCCGGCGCGGACGGGTGCCCGGGCGCCTCGTGCGCCATGGACGCCGCCATGGCCCGCGACGGGGCGTGGGCGCCGCCGTCGTGGCCGCGCGGGTGGCCGAGTGTGTGCATGGTCACGATGCCCAGCACCAGCGCGGCGAACAGCAGCAGCCGGCCGCACCACGCCGTGGCACCCCGCCGTCCTTGCACCGCCTGCCTCCACCGGCCCGTCGATCGTGACGGCACCCTACCCCCTCGGGGTATCCGGCCCTCGGGCCGGGCCGCCCGTCGGTCCGGGCGGGATGTGCGCGCGGGGGCACCAAGGCCCGATTATGGGGCGAAAACGCTCGACGCACGGCCCCGAAGGACGCTCTCCCCCCATGACCCTCACGGAACAGGCGCGGGAGGACAGTCCCCGCGCCGCCGCCGTCCCCGCGCCCGCTCCCACCCGGGCGCAGTTCATCTCGTGGACGACGCTCGCGATGATGACCACCGCCTCCGTGGCGAACCTGCGCCCTTCGCCCTCGATGGCCCTCTACGGGCTGGCCGCCGTCTTCCTCTACCTCCTGCCGGCGGTCGTCTTCCTGCTGCCGACCGCCCTGGTCTCCGCGGAACTGGCCTCCGGCTGGCCCGGCGGCGTGTACCGGTGGGTCAGCGAGGGGCTGTCCAAGCCGCTGGGCTTCCTGGCCGTGTGGTGCCAGTTCGCGATGACCATCGCGTACTACCCGAGCCTGCTGGCCTATGTGGCCAGCACCTTCGCCTATGTCATCGACCCCTCGCTCGCCGACAACGGCCTCTACATCGCCGTCGTCATCGTGGTCGTCTACTGGGCGGGCGTCCTGATCTCCTCGCGCGGCACCAAGGCGGTGGCCGGGCTCTCGAGCATGGGCCTGGTCGTCGGCACGCTGATCCCCGGCGTCGTCCTGGTCGCCCTCGGCATGGTCTTCCTGGCGCAGGGCAACCCGTCCGCCGCCCCCATGGACACCTCGCACGTCCTCCCGCCGTGGACCGGACTGGCCAGCCTCGTCCTGATCGTCAACAACTTCCTGTCCTACGCGGGCATGGAGATGAACGGCGTCCACGTCTCCGCCCTGCGCGAGCCCGGCCGGCAGTACCCGCGCGCGGTCTTCCTGGCCACCGGACTCGTCCTGCTGATCTTCATCCTGCCCGCGCTGGCCATCAGCTGGGTGATGCCGGGCGAGGACCTGAGCCTGACCGCCGGAGTGATGCAGGCCTTCCAGGGCTTCTTCGACCACTTCCACGTGGGCTGGCTGACCAAGGTCGTGGGCGTCCTGCTCGTGGCCGCGGCGCTCGGCGGCATGCTGACCTGGATGGCCGGGCCGTCCCAGGGCCTGCTGATGGTCTCGCGGCAGGAGGGCTATCTGCCGCCCGTGCTGCAGCGGCTCAACAAGCGCGGCGTCCCCCGCAACATCATGGTCGCCCAGGGCGCGCTGACCACCGTCATCGCGGGCCTGTACGCCTTCCTGCCCGACGTCTCCAGCGCGTACTGGATCTTCTCCGTCGTCACCACGCAGATCTACCTCGTCGTCTACCTGCTGATGTTCGCCGCCGTCGTGCGGCTGCGCGCCCTGCGGCCGGACCGGCCGCGCGGCTTCCGGGTGCCGGCCGTCCACCTGGTGGCGGGCGTCGGCTTCGCCGCCTCCGCCGCGGCGATGTGCATCGGCTTCATGCCGCCGGAGCAGTTCGGCGGCCAGCCGCTGTGGCGCTACGTGCTGATCGTGGGCGGCGGGCTGCTGACCCTCGGCCTCCTCGCGCCGCTGGCCTTCCTGGCGTTCCGTAAGCCGCACTGGGTGACCGCCGGGGATCGCGAGGCCGACCCGGTCGAGTAGCTTGTGCGTGCTCTCCGGTGATGGGCGGACGGGCGGGGACGACACGAGGGGGACTGGATGAGCGGTACGGAACGGCCACCCGGACGGATGCTGCGCGTCGGCGGCGTCCCCCTGCACGTGGTGTGCGAGGGCTCGGGGCCCGTGTGCGTGCTCACCGGTGGGCTCGGCATGGGCTGGTTCGACTGGGAACCCGTCGTTCCGCTGCTCGTCCCCCACCGCACGGTGGTCCGCTTCGACCGCCCCGGACTGGGCTTCAGCGCGCCGCCGCTGGGTCCGCCCACCGCCGCCTCCGAGGGCGCCCGCATAGCGGGCGTCCTCGACGCGCTCGGCCTCCCTGGCCCCGCCACCGTCGTCGGCCACTCGCTCGCAGCCTTCCACGCCGAGGCCTTCGCCCGGCTCCACCCCGAGCGCACGGCCGGCCTCGTACTGGCCGACGCCAGCGTCGAGGAGAACGCCCGGCCGGTGCCGGCCCTGGGGCTGCGCACCGCCGCCGCGCATGTGCGCGGCCTGGCCTTCGCCGCCGTCGGCCTGCCCCGGGCCCTGGGCCCCGCGCTGCGCAACCTCAGCGTCCGCGCCGCCTCCCTCACCGGCGACGACCCGGCCCCCGCCGGCCTGGTGCGGCGCGTCTACGGCAGCGGGCGGGTGGTGCGGGCCGCGCTGATGGAGAACGCCCGCTACTACGACGTGGCCGCCGAACTCGAGGACCTGCGCACCCACCACCCGCTGCCGCCCGCCCCCGTCACCGTCCTCGCCGCCTCCACCGGCACCGGCTCGGCGGAGGAGCGCCGCTGGCTCGAGCGCCAGCGGGCCCTCGCCGGGCGCCTGGACGGCCGCTTCGAGGCCGTCGCCCCCGCCGGGCACCTGCTGATGTACGACCGGCCGCAGTCCATCGCCGCCGCCGTCCTCGCGACCCCGTTCCTGCGCGGCTGACGCTCCGCAGGGCCTCCTCGTCCGGCCGCCTCACCTGGTCGGCGGCGGCCGGCGGGTGCCACGCGCGGGCGGACGGCAGTGTGGTCGGCGACAGGGGGCGTCCGGTACGCAGGCGAGGAGTACCCAGGTGAGGCCACAGCACGACCCCACACCGTTCGGCGGCCCGATCGAGCGCGGCGCGGCCTACGTCCTGCAGTGGCGGGCCGACCCCCGGTACGTGCTGTGCGGGCACGCCACCGAGGGCTTCGTCGACGTCCGCGAGCACGGCACGGTCACCGAACGGCACAGCGCCTGGCACATCGACACCGACACTGGCGTCGTCACCCTCGCCGCCGACGCCCACGACCCCGTGCCCCGCGTGCTGACGCTCCTGCTGGGCCCGGCGGGGCACGGCCCCGTCCTGCGCAGGCTGGCCACCCCGGCCGACACCGCCCAGCGCTGGAACTGGACCGGCCGCGCCCTGATGAGCCACAAGCACTCCACGGCCGACAAGCTCGCCCTCCACGTGGGCCGCGAGCGCGGCGCCGGCGGCTACGGGCTGCGGATGGTCCTGCCCAAGAAAGGGGTGCCCGACCACGAATGGCAGCTCAGCCCGTGCACGAGTCCAGCATCTTCGTGAGGGTCTTGCGCTCGTCGGCGGTGATGGACAGGGCGTAGGTGCTCTTCACCGACACCCACGCCCGGCCGTAGACGCACCAGGAGGCACGGTCCGGCGGCTGCCACTGGTCGGGGGACTGGTCGCCCTTGGAGCGGTTGGTGGCCGCCGAGACGGTGAGCAGCTGCGGATGCGTCAGGTCGTTGGCGAGCGCCTTGCGGCGGGTGTTGTCCCACTTGTCGGCGCCCGACCGCCAGGCGTTGGCCAGCGGCACGATGTGGTCGATGTCGACCTGGGCGGCCTTGGTGTACGTCTTGCCGTCGTACAAGCTGCGCCAGCTGCCCGAGACGGCCCGGCACTCGGCATCGCGCTCGACGTCCTTCCCGTCGCGCTCCAGGACCGTCTCGCGGGTGTCGCATTTGTTGCCCTGCTGCGCCCAGTGCGGGAAGGCGGCCCGGCTGTAGCCGGACATCGAGTGCGGCGCCTCCTCCTTCAGCCCCGCCAGCTGCGTCCGGGCCTGTCCGGCCGGCGGCAGGCCGGGCAGGGTGAACGGGTCCTTGCCCTTCGCGTCCGGTTTCCCGCCCCCGGCGTCGTCCTTGCCGCAGCCGGCCGTCCCGGCCAGCGCGACCACGGCGGCCGTGGCGACGGCCGCCGCCCTGATGACGGCCCGGGCCCCGGCCCCGGCGTGACGGAGTTTCCGCATCCGGCATCCCCCCTCGCGTCCCGCGAAGAGGCTTCCCGCCCGGTACGGGAGGAAATCCCGCGGATCGGGAGGGGCAAGATCCACCCTGCGAACGTACGATGCACCCATAAGGCGGAACGGTGCGGCTGCCGCCCGGAAACTCCCCGGTAACCCCGGGACGTGATACTCAAGGTCCAGCCTGTGCCCGCACCCGGTGAAACGAGCCGTCTGACCTGCAAGGATAGGTAGCTATGGATAAGCAGCAGGAGTTCGTGCTCCGCACGCTCGAAGAGCGCGACATCCGGTTCGTCCGGCTGTGGTTCACCGACGTCCTCGGCTACCTGAAGTCCGTGGCCGTCGCCCCCGCGGAGCTCGAGCAGGCCTTCGACGAGGGCATCGGCTTCGACGGGTCCGCGATCGAGGGCTTCGCCCGGGTCTACGAGTCCGACATGATCGCCAAGCCGGACCCGGGGACCTTCCAGATCCTGCCCTGGCGCGCCGAGGCCCCCGGCACCGCCCGGATGTTCTGCGACATCCTCATGCCGGACGGCTCGCCCTCCTACGCCGACCCCCGCTACGTCCTCAAGCGCATCCTGGCCAAGACCTCCGACCTCGGCTTCACCTTCTACACCCACCCCGAGATCGAGTTCTTCCTGCTCAAGGACAAGCCGGTCGACGGCAGCCGCCCGGTGCCCGCCGACTCCTCCGGCTACTTCGACCACACCCCGCAGAACGTCGGCATGGACTTCCGCCGCCAGGCCATCACCATGCTGGAGTCCATGGGCATCTCGGTGGAGTTCAGCCACCACGAGGGCGCCCCCGGCCAGCAGGAGATCGACCTGCGCTACGCCGACGCGCTCTCCACCGCCGACAACATCATGACCTTCCGGCTCGTGATGAAGCAGGTGGCGCTCGAGCAGGGCGTGCAGGCCACGTTCATGCCCAAGCCGTTCTCCGAGTACCCCGGCTCCGGCATGCACACCCACCTCTCCCTCTTCGAGGGCGACCGCAACGCCTTCTACGAGTCCGGCGCCGAGTACCAGCTCTCCAAGGTCGGCAAGTCCTTCATCGCCGGCCTGCTGCGGCACGCGGGCGAGATCTCCGCCGTGACCAACCAGTGGGTCAACTCCTACAAGCGCATCTGGGGCGGCTCCCAGCGCACCGCCGGCGCCGGCGGCGAGGCCCCCTCGTACATCTGCTGGGGCCACAACAACCGCTCGGCCCTCATCCGCGTCCCGATGTACAAGCCCGGCAAGACCGGCTCCACCCGCGTCGAGGTCCGCTCCATCGACTCCGGCGCCAACCCCTACCTGACCTACGCGGTTCTGCTGGCCGCGGGGCTCAAGGGCATCGAAGAGGGGTACGAGCTCCCCGCGGGCGCCGACGACGACGTCTGGGCGCTGTCCGACGCCGAGCGCCGGGCCATGGGCATCGAGCCGCTGCCGCAGAACCTCGGCGAGGCCATCGAGCTCATGGAGCGCAGCGAGCTGGTCGCCGAGACCCTCGGTGAGCACGTCTTCGACTTCTTCCTGCGCAACAAGAAGCAGGAGTGGGAGGAGTACCGCTCCGAGGTCACCGCCTTCGAGCTGCGCAAGATGCTGCCGGTGCTCTGACCGGTGTCCTGACCCCCACCGCGGACGGACGAAAGGCTCCCGATGACAGTGCCGGAGGGTCGGCGCAGCAGTGCGTACAGCAGGCTGCTGAAGTACGGCTTCACCGACCCGGCCGCCGCCGAGCGGCTGCTGGACGACCCGGTGCTGGGGGCCGTGGGGTCCGATCCGGTGCTGCTCGACGCGCTCGGCGCCACCGCCGACCCCGATCTCGCGCTGCGCGGGCTGCTGCGGCTGGTGGAGGCGCAGGACGCCAGGGGGGACGGGGAACGGCGGGAGCTGCTGGACACCCTGGTCACCGCCAAGCCGCTGCGCGACCGGCTGCTGGGGGTGCTGGGGGTCTCCGAGGCGCTCGGCGACCACCTCTTCCGGCACCCGGGCGACTGGCACGCCCTCGACAGCTTCGAGTCGGCCGATCTGCACCCCGCCACCGCGGAGTTCGAGCGGGCCCTGGCCGAGGGCGCCCGGCGCGGGCGCGACGCCGGGCTCACGCCCCCCGACGCGCTGCGCGCCGCCTACCGGCGCTCGCTGCTGGCCATAGCGGCCCGGGACATCAGTGGCACCATCGACGTCGCCCAGACCGCCGCCGAGCTCGCGGACCTGGCCACCGCCACCCTGCGCGCCGCCCTGGAGATCGCGGCCGACGAGCGGCCCGCGGACGCCGCCGCCTGCCGGCTGGCCGTCATCGGCATGGGCAAGTGCGGCGGCCAGGAGCTCAATTACGTCTCCGACGTCGACGTGATCTTCGTGGCGGAGGCGCGGGAGGGCACGCCCGAGGGGCCGGCCCTGCAGGCCGCCACCCGGCTCGCCTCGCGGATGATGCGGGTGTGCTCCGACGTCACCCCCGAGGGCACCATCTGGCCCGTCGACGCCAACCTCCGCCCCGAGGGACGCAACGGCCCCCTGGTGCGCACCCTCACCAGCCACCTCGCCTATTACCAGCGGTGGGCCAAGACCTGGGAGTTCCAGGCCCTGCTCAAGGCCCGGCCCGTCGCGGGCGACCTCGCCCTCGGGCAGGCCTACGTCGCCGCCGTCTCCCCCCTGGTCTGGCAGGCCGCCGAGCGCGAGAACTTCGTCGCCGACGTCCAGCAGATGCGCCGCCGCGTCATCGAGTCCATTCCCGCCACCCAGGTCGAGCGCGAGCTCAAGCTCGGCCCCGGAGGCCTGCGCGACGTCGAATTCGCCGTCCAGCTGCTGCAGTTGGTGCACGGCCGCAGCGACGCCGGCCTGCGCAGCGGCAGCACCCTCGAGGCGCTGGCCGCCCTCGCCTCCGGCGGCTACGTCGGCCGCGAGGACGCCAAGGCGCTCGACTCCGCCTATCGCTTCCTGCGCGCCCTGGAGCACCGCATCCAGCTCTACCGGCTGCGCCGCACCCACCTCGTCCCCGAGGACGAGGCCGACCTGCGCCGGCTGGGCCGCTCGCTGGGCCGCACCTGCGACTGGCCAGCCGGCAAGGAGCCCGTCGCCGAACTCGGCAGGCAGTGGCGGCTGCACGCCCGCGAGGTGCGGCGCCTGCACGAGAAGCTCTTCTACCGGCCCCTGCTGGACGCCGTCGCCCAGCTCGAGCCCGGCGAGATCCGGCTCAGCCCCAAGGCCGCCGGCCAGCGCCTGGAGGCCCTCGGCTACGCCGATCCGGCCGGCGCCCTGCGCCACCTGGAGGCCCTCGCCTCCGGCGTCACCCGCAAGGCGGCCATCCAGCGCACCCTGCTGCCCGTGCTGCTCGGCTGGTTCGCCGACTCCGCCGAGCCCGACGCCGGACTGTTCAACTTCCGCAAGGTCTCCGACGCCCTGGGCCGCACCCCCTGGTACCTGCGTCTGCTGCGCGACGAAGGGGTGGCCGCCGAGAACCTCGCCCGGGTGCTCTCCGCCGGGCGCCTGGCCCCCGACCTGCTGCTGCGCGCCCCCGAGGCCGTCGCCCTGCTCGGCGACCCCGGCGGCCTGCGCCCGCGCGGCCGCGAGGCCCTCGAGCAGGAGGTGATGGCCGCGGTCGGCCGCGCCGAGGACGCCGAGGCGGCGATCGTCGCCGCGCGCGGCGTGCGCCGCCGCGAGCTGTTCCGTACGGCCGCCGCCGACATCATCGGCGCCTACGGCCACACCGGCGACGGCCCCCACGCCACCGGCGAGCACGGCATCGGCTCCCGTGGCCACGCCGAGACCGCCGGCAGCGACCCGGGTGCCCGCGTACGGACCGTCGGC
The DNA here is from genome assembly GCF_040932295.1 of Streptomyces sp. C36. NCBI lineage: Bacteria > Bacillati > Actinomycetota > Actinomycetes > Kitasatosporales > Streptomycetaceae > Streptomyces > Streptomyces sp. C36. Next base: position 595,176 of record NZ_JBFQGI010000002.1, read on the forward strand.
GACGCCGTCTCCGACATCAACGCCGCCACCATCGCCGGTGCCCTGCGCGCCGCCGTGCGGGCCGAGTGGGGCGACACCCTGCCCACCCGCTTCGCCGTCATCGCCATGGGCCGCTTCGGCGGCCACGAGCAGGGCTACGGCTCCGACGCCGACGTCCTTTTCGTCCACGAGCCGCGCGAGGGCGTCAGCGACGAGGAGGCCGGCAAGGCCGCCTTCGCCGTCGCCGGCGAGATGCGCCGCCTGCTGCAACTGCCCACCACCGACCCCCCGCTGCTGGTCGACGCCGATCTGCGGCCGGAGGGCAAGTCGGGGCCCATCGTGCGCAGCCTCGGCTCGTACGCCGCCTACTACCGGCGCTGGTCGCTGGTGTGGGAGAGCCAGGCCCTGCTCAGGGCCGAGCCGGTGGCCGGCGACGAGGAGCTGGGGCGGCGCTTCGTCGATCTGATCGACCCGCTGCGCTACCCCGCCGAGGGGCTGGGCGAGGACGCCGTGCGCGAGATCCGGCGGCTGAAGGCCCGCATGGAGAGCGAGCGGCTGCCGCGCGGCGCCGACCCCACCACCCACACCAAGCTCGGCCGTGGCGGGCTGTCGGACGTGGAATGGACCGTGCAGCTGCTGCAGATGCGGCACGCCTGGGCCGAGCCGGGCCTGCGCACCACCCGCACCCGCGAGGCGCTGGCCGCGGCCTGCGCCGCGCGGCTGCTCTCCACCGAGGACGCCCGCATCCTGGACGAGGCCTGGGTGCTGGCCACGAGCGTGCGCAACGCCGTCATGCTCGTGCGCGGCCGTGCCGGGGACACGTTCCCCACCGACGCCCGGGAGCTGGCCGCCGTCGGGCGCTACCTCGGCTACGGACCGGGCCACGTGGGGGAGATGCTGGACGACTACCGCCGCACCACCCGGCGCGCCCGGGCCGTGGTCGAGGAGCTGTTCTACGGGGCCTGACCGGCCGCTCGGCGGCCGGCGGACCCCGTACCTCCCAGCATGCGGCTAGGCGCCGCGCACCGCCACATGGCGGGCCAGCCGGAAGGGGAACGCCCGGTACCAGGCGTAGGAGAGCGCGAAGCCGAACACCAGGCAGAGCACCCCGCCCACGGCGTCCAGCCAGAAGTGGTTGGCGGTCGAGACGATCACCACCAGCGTCACGACCGGGTACAGCACCGCCAGCACGCGCGCCCACACCGCCCGCGCCAGCATGGCGATGGTCAGGCCGCACCAGGTGGACCAGCCGATGTGCATCGACGGCATCGCGGCGTACTGGTTCGAGACGTCGGCCAGGTTGCCCGACGCCATCGAGCCCCAGGTGTGGTGCACCACGACCGTGTCGACGAAGCCGATGTTCTCCATCAGCCGCGGCGGCGCGAGCGGATACAGGTAGTAGCCGAGCAGGGCCACGCCCGTGGTGGCGAAGAGGGCGAGGCGGGCGGCGGCGTATCGCCCGGGATGCCAGCGGTAGAGCCAGACCAGCACGCCGATCGTCAGCAGGAAATGCAGCGTGGCGTAGTAGTAGTTCATGCCCACGATCAGCCACGTCACCGAATTCACGGCCCTGTTGACGGTGTGCTCCACGGCGATGTGCAGGGTCTGCTCGGCCTGCCAGATCCAGTCGGCGTTGCGCAGCGCCGCCGCCCGCTGCTCGGGGACGGCGTTGCGGACGAGCGAATACGTCCAGTAACTCACCGCGATCAGCAGTACCTCGAACCACAGGCGGGGGTGGCGCGGGGAGCGCAGCCTGCGCAGAAAGCGGTGTTCCGCCGGCGGCGCGTCCCCCCGCTCCACGGTGGGTGGCGGGGCGGCCGTCCGGCCTTCCAGGGTCCTTGCTGTCGCTTCACCCATAGGGGAAGAGTCTGCCAGAAAGCGCCCGCCCGCAGATCGTCCTCAAGGTCTGTTCCCCGCCCCTCAGTGCCCCTGGGGCGCGGGCCCGGATCCTTCCGCGGGGGTGTCCGGGCGCGGCGCCGGCGCCGACGCCGTCGACCCCCGGACCACCAGCTCGGGCAGGAAGACGAACTCGCTGTGCGGGGCCGGGGTGCCGCCGATCTCCTCCAGCAGCGCACGCACCGCCGCCTGCCCCATCGACCGCACCGGCTGCCGGATCGTGGTCAGCGGCGGATCGGTGAACGCGATCAGAGGCGAGTCGTCGAAGCCCACCACCGAGACGTCGCGCGGCACTTCGAGGCCGTGCTGACGCGCCCCCCGGATCACCCCCAGCGCCATCATGTCGCTGGCGCACACCACCGCCGTGCACCCCCGGTCGATGAGCGCGGAGGCCGCCGCCTGACCACCCTCAAGGGTGAACAGCGAATGCTCGATCAGCCGCTCCGCCTCCGTCTCGGGCACCCCCAGCACCTCGCGCATGCTCAGCAGGAAGCCCTCGATCTTGCGCTGCACCGGGACGTACCGCCGGGGCCCCAGGGCCAGCCCGATCCGCCGGTGGCCCAGTGCGGCCAAATGGGTGACGGCCAGCCGCACCGCGGCCCGGTCGTCGGGGGAGACGAACGGCGCCCGCACCTTCGACGAGAAGCCGTTGATCAGCACGAACGGCACGCCCTGGGCGCGCAGCCGCTCGTAGCGCTGCATGTCGGCGGAGGTGTCCGCGTGCAGCCCGGAGACGAAGAGGATGCCGGCCACGCCACGGTCGACGAGCATCTCCGTCAGCTCGTCCTCCGTGGACCCGCCGGGCGTCTGGGTGGCCAGCACGGGGGTGTACCCCTGGCGGGTGAGGGCCTGGCCGATCACCTGGGCGAAGGCCGGGAAGATGGGGTTGTCCAGCTCGGGGGTGATCAGCCCGACCAGTCCCTCGCTGCGCTGCCGCAGCCGGACGGGCCGTTCGTAGCCCAGTACGTCGAGCGCGGCCAGCACGGACTGGCGGGTGGAGGCGGCCACCCCCGGCTTTCCGTTGAGAACGCGACTGACGGTTGCTTCGCTGACACCCGCCTGGGCTGCGATATCGGCTAGCCGGGCGGTCACAGGAGGTGACTGTACCGGTCGCATCTCAGACTGCCCACCACACACATGTATTCGCAGGGATTCTGACCGTTCCGCCAGAGAATTCCAGGGGCTCGGTGGCCAGCACCGGACGGCCCGGCACCGGCAGGGTCACCTCGCCGTCGAGCGTGTTGAGCGTGCACACAAAGCCCGGCCGGGAGAACGCCAGCACGCCCTCCGGCGCGTCGAGCCACGTCATCTCCCCGTCGCCCAGCCCCGGCAGCTCCCGCCGCAGCGCCATCGCCGAGCGGTACAGCTCCAGGGTGGAGCGCGGGTCTCCCGACTGCGCCTCCACCGACAGGGCCGCCCACGCCTCGGGCTGCGGCAGCCAGCTCCCGCCCGGCCCGAAGCCGAACGGCGCCCGCTCGCCCGACCACGGCAGCGGCACCCGGCAGCCGTCGCGCGTGCCGTCCTGCCCGTCACCCCGGAAGAACGCCGGGTCCTGGCGCACCTCGTCCGGCAGGTCCACCACCTCGGGCAGCCCCAGCTCCTCGCCCTGGTAGACGTACACCGAGCCCGGCAGCGCCAGCATCAGCAGCGCGGCCGCCCGCGCCCGGCGCAGGCCCAGCTCCCCGTCGCCGGCGCCGTAACGGGTGACGTGCCGCACCACGTCGTGGTTGGACAGCACCCACGTCGTGGGCGCCCCCACCGACAGGGTGGCGGCCAGCGACTCGTCGATGACCTCCCGCATCGGGCGCGCGCCCCAGTCGCAGGTCAGGAACTGGAAGTTGAACGCCTGGTGCAGCTCGTCCGGGCGTACGTACAGCGCCAGCCGCTCCGACGTCGGCGCCCACGCCTCCGCCACCCCGATCCGCTGACCCGGGTAGGAGTCCAGCAGCCGGCGCCAGGCGCGGTGGATCTCGTGCACCCCGTCCTGGTCGAAGAACGGCAGCACCTGCGCGCCGATCAGCTTCGCCTGCTCGGTGCGCCCGATGTCCGGCAGCCCCGGCGCCTTGACCATGCCGTGCGCCACGTCGATCCGGAAGCCGTCCACGCCCAGGTCCAGCCAGAACCGCAGCACGGACTCGAACTCGGCCCGCACCTCGGCGTTGTCCCAGTTGAGGTCCGGCTGCTCGGGCGCGAACAGATGCAGGTACCACTCGCCCGGCGTGCCGTCCGCGTCCGTGGTGCGGGTCCAGGCCGGACCGCCGAAGACGGACTCCCAGTCGTTCGGCGGAAGTTCGCCGGACGCGCCCCGGCCGGGACGGAAGTGGTAGCGCTCGCGGGCCGCCCCCTGCGGCCGCTCCGCGAGCGCGGCCTCGAACCAGGCGTGCCGGTCGGAGGTGTGGTTCGGCACGATGTCCACGATGACCCGCAGCCCCAGCCGGTGCGCCTCGCGGACCAGGTCGTCCGCGTCCGACAGATCCCCGAACAGCGGATCCACGGCCCGGTAGTCCGCCACGTCGTAGCCGCCGTCCGCCTGCGGCGAGGCGTAGAACGGCGTCAGCCACAGCGCGTCCACGCCCAGGCCCGCCAGGTACGGCAGCCGCTGCCGGATACCCCGCAGATCACCGATGCCGTCCCCGTCGCTGTCGGCGAACGAGCGCACGTACACCTGGTAGATGACAGCGCTGCGCCACCAGCCGTCGGCCTGCCGGGAGGCGTCGGCGGCCGGGCGGACGGAGGGCGCCAGATCCTGGGTCATGTACTTCCTATCGGCTCGTAGTCACGTAGTACGGGTCGTGTGCAGGGCTCAACGACGGTGCGCGCACAAGGTCAGCCCTTGGTGCCGCCGGCGGTGAGCCCCGCCACCAGGTGTCGCTGGGCGACGAAGAAGACCAGGCCGGCCGGGACGGTGATCAGCACGGCGGCCGCCGTCATCAGCCCCCACTCGGCCTTCTGCTGGCCGACGAACGTCTGCAGGCCGACCGCCAGCGTGTAGTGGTCCTCGCTGCTCATGAACTGGCTGGCGAAGGCGACCTCGCCCCAGGCCGTGATGAAGGAGTAGAAGCCGGTCACGGCCAGCCCCGGCCGGGCCAGCGGCAGGATCAGCCGCCAGAACGTGCCGAACGGCGTGAGCCCGTCCACCCGGCCCGCCTCGTCGATCTCGGCCGGGATCGAGTCGAAGTAGCCCTTGAGCATCCACGCGCAGAACGGCACCGACACCGAGCAGTAGGTGAGGATCAGACCGGCGTGGGAGTCCAGCAGCTCGAGCTGCCCGAGGATGGTGTAGAGCGGCACGATCAGCACCGCCATCGGGAACATCTGCACCACGAGGAAGGTCCACATCAGCGGCCGCTGCCCGGGGAAGCGCATCCGGGAGACGGCGTAGCCGGCGGTCGCCGAGATGAGGACGCCCACGACGGTCGCGCCGAGCGCCACCACCACGGAGTTGCCGAACCACGTCAGGAACTTCGTCTCGCCCAGGATGTGGGTGTAGTTGGAGAGGTCGAAGCCCGTGAACTTCGTGGGCTCCTGCCAGCCGTCCCGCCCGCGCAGCGAGACGAAGACGATGAACAGGACGGGGAAGAGCGAGATCAGCGAGGCGGTGATCAGCGCGGTGTGCAGGGCGACGGAGGCCACGCGCGAGCGCTGCCCGCGCCCGCGCGGCCTGGGGGTGGTGGCGCTCATCGCTGGGCCTCCTGTCGGGCGAGCATCCGGCGGTAGAAGGTGGCGAAGACCAGCAGGAGGGAGAGGATGAGGATCCCGTACGTCGCCGACCCGGCGTAGTCGCGGATCCCCTGGAACGCCAGGCGGTAGGCGTACGTCACCAGGATCTCGCTGTCCGAGCTCGCGCCCTGCCCGATCAGCAGGTAGATCACCTGGAACATGTTGAACGTCCAGATGACGCCCAGCAGGATCACCGTGCCGCTCACCGGCCGCAGCCCCGGCAGGGTCACGTGCCGGAAGCGCTGCCACGGCGAGGCGCCGTCCATCTCGGCGGCCTCGTGCAGCTCGCCCGGGATGGCCTGCAGGCCGCCGAGGATGGCCACCATCATGAACGGCACGCCCAGCCACACGTTGACCGCGACCGCCGCCATCTTCTGCAGCGTGCTGTCGCCGAGCCAGTCCACCGGGTCCATGCCCAGCCCGGTCAGGAAGGCGTTCAGCACGCCGTACTTCTCGTTGAACATCAGCCGCCAGGAGAACGTGGCGACGAACGCCGGCACCGCCCAGGGAAGGATCAGCAGCACCCGGTACATGGCCCGGAAACGGACCTCCCGGTTGAGCAGCAGGGCCATCCCCAGGCCGATGGCGTAGTGCAGGAAGACGCAGGCCGCGGTCCAGACGACGGTCCAGGTCAGGCGCGAGTAGAAGTGGCCGTCCTGGCCGGAGAGCACCTTCCAGTAGTTGTCGAGTCCGACGAACTCGTAGGTGGCGGCGATGTGGTTGACGCCGATGGTGCGGCCGACGTTGGCCTCGTTGGCGTCCGTGAGGGAGAGGTAGATGCCCTTCCCCAGCGGATAGCCGACGAGCACGGCCAGCACGATGACGACGGGCAGCACCATCGCCCACGCGTACCAGTGGGTGCCGAACGAGCGCCTGACCTTGGTGACGACTGTGGCCATCGGGTCCTACTCCTCGATGCCGTAGTCCTTGAGGAGCGCGGACTGCCAGGCCTTGGCCGTGGCGTCCAGGCCCGCCTTGGGCTCCTCCTTCAGCGTGAGGATCTTGGTGTAGTGCTGGAGGTACTCCGTGAAGAGGTCGCCGCCCTGGGGGATCGGCGGGCGCGGGTGGGCCTTGCCCAGCGCGTCGTGGAAGGAGCTGCGCACCGGGTCGGCCAGGACGGCCTTGGTGTAGGCCGACTTGCGCGTCGGCAGCACGCCGATGGCGTTGGAGACGTTCTCCTGCTGGGCGGCCTCGGTCATGAAGCGGGTGAAGAGGTAGCTGGCGTCGAAGTTCTTGGAGCCGGCGTAGACCACGAGGTTGTGGCCGCCGACCGGGGCGCCCGCGGTGCCGGTGGAGCCGGCCGGGATGGGGGCGATGCCCAGGTTGTCCTTGGACTTGAAGGCCTCGCCGCCGAAGATCTCCTTGGTCGCCCAGGGACCGTCGACCATCATGGCCAGCTTGCCGTTCTTGAAGTCCGTCTTGAGGGCGTTGTAGCCGTCGGTGCCGGCCGGCTTGGGCGCGGCGCCCGACTTCACCAGGTCGACGGCGGTCTCGATGCCCTTGAGGGAGGCGGCGCTGGAGACCGTGATCTTCTTCTTGCCGGCGTCGACCATGTCGCTGTTCTCGCCGTAGAGGAAGGGCAGGGAGTAGTAGCTGTCCGGGCTCAGCCCGATGCCGCCGGCGCCGGTCTTGTCCTTGATCTTCTCGGCGGCCTCCTTGACCTCCTTCCAGTTCGCCGGGGCCTTGTCGACGCCCGCCTTGCTCAGCAGCTCCTTGTTGTAGAGCAGGCCGAGGGTGTCGGTGACCTGCGGGACGCCGTAGGTCTTGCCCTGGTAGGCGGCGTTCTTCAGCGGCCCCTCGAGGAAGTCCTCGCTCTTGTCGAGGGCGGGGGTGCCGGTGAGGTCCTTGAGGTAGCCGAGCTGGGCGAAGCCGGGGGTCCAGCCCACGTCGGAGCGCAGCACGTCCGGGGCGCCCTTGCCGGTGGCGGCGGCGGTCTTGAACTTCTGCTGGGCCTGGTCGAAGGGGACGTTGACGTACTCGACCTTGATCTTGGGGTACTTGGCCTCGAAGGCCGCCACCAGCTTCTTGAAGGCGGGTGCCTCGTTGGTGGCGTCGGAGGTGTCCCACCAGGTGACGGTGCCGGTCACACTGCCCGGGTCGTTCGCCGCTTTGGAGCCGTCGCTCTTGTCGCCGCCGCCACCGCCGCAGGCGGTCATGGTCAGGGCCAGCGCGCCGACAACGGCGGCGACCGATATGCCTCTTCGCATATGGATGCTCCTTTTCGGGGAGGCCGGCCTTGGTGCGGGCGGCCCGAGCTGAGGAGGAAGTTAACAGGCTGCAATCTCTTGCGAAAGACCTTGCAAGAAGTGAATCGCGAGATTTCGGGGTTGTAACCGGACCGTGTCCCAGGGGTTGACCGTTACGCGAGGGACTCGTACGGTCTCGGCGGCAAGCGGTTGCACTCGTGCGGGCAAACTTGCTGAAAGAACCTTCATGGGCCTTACGGGCAAGGCGCGTTGCCGTACGGGGTTCGTATACCGCACCCCCCACCCCAGGAGGACCCGTGCCCCCCACCGGCATGTCCGACATCGCCCGAAGAGTCCTGGCCGCCACCCTCGCCCTCGTGGCGGGCGCGGCCGTCAGCGCACCCGAGGCCCAGGCGAGCCCACCCGGCGAGAAGGACGTCACCGCCGTCCTCTTCGAATGGGACTACCGCTCCGTGGCGAAGGAGTGCACCACCGCTCTCGGCCCCGCCGGATACGGCTACGTCCAGGTCTCCCCGCCCCAGGAGCACGTCCAGGGGCCCCAGTGGTGGACCTCGTACCAGCCCGTCGGCTACCGCATCGCCGGACGGCTCGGCGACCGGACCGCCTTCACCACGATGGTCGCCGCATGCCACACGGCCGGCGTGAAGGTCGTCGTCGACGCCGTCGTCAACCACATGGCGGCCGGCTCCGGCACCGGCACGGGCGGCACTCCGTACACGAAGTACGACTACCCCGGCACCTACCAGCGCCAGGACATGGACGACTGCACGACCGTCGTGAGCGACTACCGCGACCGCGGCAACGTCCAGAACTGCGAACTCGTCGGCCTCGCCGACCTCGACACCGGCGAGGAACACGTACGCGCCCGCATCGCCGCCTACCTCGAGGACCTGCTCGGACTCGGCGTCGACGGCTTCCGCGTCGACGCCGCCAAGCACATCCCCGCCCAGGACCTCGCCGCCATCAAATCCCGCCTGAGCAGGCCGGACGTCCACTGGAAGCAGGAGACGATCTTCGGCGCCGGCGAGGCCGTCCAGCCGGAGGAGTACCTCGGCACCGGCGACGTCCAGGAGTTCCGCTACGCCCGCGACCTCAAGCGCGTCCTCCTCGGCGAGCGGCTCGCCTACCTGAAGAACTACGGCGAAGGGTGGGGCTACCTCCCCGGCGGCAAGGCCTCCGTCTTCGTCGACAACCACGACACCGAACGCGGCGGCGACACCCTGAACTACAAGGACGGCGCCGCCTACACCCTCGCGAACGTCTTCATGCTCGCCTGGCCCTACGGCTCGCCGGACATCCACTCCGGCTACGAGTTCTCCGACCGCGACGCCGGCCCGCCACGGGACGGCGCCGTGAGCGCCTGCTGGCAGGACGGCTGGAAGTGCCAGCACGCCTGGCCCGAGATCCGCGGCATGGTCGCCTTCCGCAACGCCGTACGCGGCACGGCCGTCACCGGCTGGTGGGACAACGGCTACCAGGCCATCGCCTTCGGCCGGGGCGACAAGGGCTACGCCGTGATCAACCACGAGGCGTACGCCGTGACCCGCGCGTTCCAGACGTCGCTGGCGGCAGGTGACTACTGCGACGTGCAGAGCGGGCGCCGGGTGACGGTGGCGGGGGACGGGCGCTTCACCGCCACGGTGGCGCCGAACACGGCGCTGGCGCTGCACGTGGGGGCGCGGGTGTGCGGCTGAGTCCCCCCGCCTCCCCGTGTCCTCAATCGCCGGACGGGCTGATTTCAGCCCGCCGGCGATTGAGGCCTTACGGGAAGGGGCGGGGTGGGGGAGAACACCACGTCCCACGACCGTCAACCGAAGGAGAACCGTCCGTGAAACGTTTAGCCACCCTGGCCGCAGCCATGGGCTTCGCCCTCCCCCTCGCAGGGACCGGCACGGCCCAAGCCGCACCCTCCACTCCCACCCCCGCCAAAGTCCAGTGGCTGGACCGCCACAGCATCGCCTGGCCCAAGAACCTCGGCGACCCCGCCCGCCCCCACCGTCTGGTCCACGAGCACGGCCGCTTCGCGCTCACCCCCCTGCCGGGCGGCCTGGCGACGTACCCGCGGCTCGCCCCCACCCACGACGCCTTCCGCGTCGACGCCGACGAGAAGACCGAGCGCACCGCGCTCAGAGGCCGCCTCGTCGCGGAGACGGACGACGGCGTCAGCACCGGCGTCCAGATACCGGGCGTCCTCGACGACCTGTACGCCCGCGCCGCGACCACGGCCCACCTGGGCCCCACCTTCCGCAACGGCCGCCCCACCCTCTCCGTCTGGGCCCCCACGGCCAAGAACGTCGCCCTCGACCTGGACGGCGGGACCGTCCCCATGCGGCGCGACGACGCCACCGGCGTGTGGAGCGCCACCGGCCCCGCCGCCTGGGCCGGCAAGCCCTACCGCTACGCCGTCACCGTCTTCGCCCCGGCCGCCGGGAAGGTCGTCACCAACCGCGTCACCGACCCGTACTCCACCGCCCTGACCGCCGACTCCGCCCGCAGCCTGGTCACCGACCTCGCCGACCCGGCCCTGGCCCCGGCCGGCTGGCAGCGGTTGCGCAAGCCGAAGGCCGTGCCGCCGCGCGACGCGCAGATCCAGGAGCTGCACGTCCGCGACTTCTCCGCGCGGGGCGACTACCTGGCCTTCACCGACCGCCGCTCGGCCGGCATGCGGCACCTGAGGCAACTCGCCGACGCCGGGACCTCGTACGTCCATCTGCTGCCCGTCTTCGACTTCGCCACCGTCCCCGAACGCCGCGCCGGGCAGGCCACCCCGCCCTGCGACCTCGCCGCGCTGCCCGCCGACTCCGACGAGCAGCAGAAGTGCGTCGGCCGGACCGCCGCCCACGACGCCTACAACTGGGGCTACGACCCGCTGCACTACACCGTCCCCGAGGGCTCCTACGCCTCCGACCCGGACGGGCCGCGCCGCACCCTGGAGTTCCGGCGGATGGTGGGCGGACTGGCGGACGCCGGGCTGCGGACCGTCATGGACGTCGTCTACAACCACACCGCCGCCTCCGGTCAGGACGAGAAGTCCGTCCTCGACCGCATCGTGCCCGGCTACTACCACCGGCTCCTCGACGACGGCACCGTCGCCACCTCCACGTGCTGCGCGAACACCGCGCCCGAGCACGCCATGATGGGCAAGCTCGTCGTCGACTCCGTCGTCACCTGGGCCAAGGAGTACAAGGTCGACGGCTTCCGCTTCGACCTGATGGGGCATCACCCCAAGGCGAACATCCTCGCCGTGCGCAAGGCCCTCGACGCGCTCACCCCCGCCAAGGACGGCGTCGACGGGAAATCGGTCATCCTCTACGGCGAGGGCTGGAACTTCGGCGAGGTCGCGAACGACGCCCGCTTCGTCCAGGCCACCCAGAAGAACATGGCCGGCACCGGCGTCGCCACCTTCTCCGACCGCTCCCGCGACGCGATCCGGGGCGGGGGCCCCTTCGACGCCGACCCGCGCGTCCAGGGCTTCGCCTCCGGGCTGTTCACGGCCCCCAACGACTCGCCCGCCAACGGTTCCCCCGCCGAGCAGCGGGCCCGGCTCCTGCACGCCCAGGACCTGATCAAGGTCGGGCTGACCGGCAACCTCGCGGACTACCGCTTCACCGACTCCACCGGACGCGACGTCCGGGGCGCCGACGTCGACTACAACGGCTCGCCCGCCGGCTATGCGGCCGCCCCCGGCGACGCCCTGTCCTACGCCGACGCCCACGACAACGAGACGCTCTACGACGCCCTCGCCTACAAGCTGCCCCGCTCCACCCCGCCCGCCGACCGGGCCCGCGCCCAGGTCCTCGCCCTGGCCGCCGCCGCGCTCTCCCAGGGCCCGTCCCTCTCCCAGGCCGGCACGGACCTGCTGCGCTCGAAGTCCCTGGACCGCAACTCCTACGACAGCGGCGACTGGTTCAACGCGATCCACTTCGACTGCGCCGACGGCAACGGCTTCGGCCGCGGCCTGCCCCCGGCCCGCGACAACGCCGACAAGTGGCGGTACGCCGGGCCGCTGCTCGCGGACCCGGCACTGCGGCCCGGCTGCGGCCCGGTCACCGCCGCCTCGGCCGCCTACCGGGACCTGCTGCGCATCCGCACCACGGAGAAGGCGTTCGGCCTGGCGAGCACCGAGGCCGTCCAGGCGGCCCTGACCTTCCCGCTCTCGGGCCGCGACGAGACGCCGGGCGTCGTCACCATGCGCCTCGGCGACCTCGTCGTCGTCCTCAACGCCGCCCCGGACGCGCGCACGCAGCGCGTCGCCGCCCTCGCCGGCACGGACCACACCCTCCACCCGGTGCAGGCGCACGGCTCGGACCCCGTGGTCAGGACGGCCTCCTACGCGGTCGGCTCGGGCACCTTCACCGTGCCGGGCAGGACGGCAGCGGTCTTCCGGCGCAGCTGAGCCGGACCGCCAGGGCGGCCACCGGGCCGTCCGCCGGCTCGTCGGCGAGGACCCGCGCCAGCACGGCCGCGGTGTCCTCGTCGTGGGCGGCGCCCACCGCGACGAGCGCCATGAGCGCGTGCGCCAGCTGCACCTCCAGCTCCGGGCGCGGAATGCCGCGCCCGTCCAGCCAGAGCAGCGCCGTCGTCTCGACCAGGGAGATCCAGGACCGCAGCGTCAGCTCCAGCCGGGGCGTCGGCTCCCGTACGCCCAGGTGTTCCAGCAGCCGGGCGTACGCGGCCCCGCGCACGCCGTCGATCAGCGAGACCGCCGCCCCCGCCCCGGCCGTCGCCGGGCCCCCGCGCAGCAGGGCGGCGTATCCGGGTGCGTAGCCCTCGACGAAGTCGAGGAACCGCCGCAGGACCCGTAACAGCCGGGCGACCGGCGGGCCTTCGACCGGCTCCTCGAAGAGCGCCGTCAGCTCGTCGGCGGCGCGCCGCAGCGCGATCTCGTAGAGGCTCTTCTTGCAGGTGAAGTACCGATAGACGAGCGGCCGGGAGATCCCGGCCGCCATGGCGATGTCGTCGATGGAGACGGCGTCGGGCGGGCGATGGCTGAAGAGGTCGAGGGCGACCGCGATGAGTTGCTCGCGTCGCTCCTCGACGCTCATCCTGCGGCGGACCTCGGTCGTCATGGCGGTCATCCTAAACCGCCCGAACCGCCCACCGGCTGGGGCCGTTGGGCCCCGCCGCGCGGGGCCGTCCGACCCCGGATCAGCGCAGCGCGGCGATCTTCCGGCCGTCCTTCAGACGGGCCGTCAGCTCGGTGCGCGCGCCCTGCCGGGCCGGCACGGCCAGGACCGGCCCCACGGCGCTGCCGCGCACCCCGCCGGTCGCGGTCACCGAGGCGACGTCGCCGCCGCCGGCCGCGAGGGCGTACCACGTTCCGGCGCGGGACTTCCACAGCACGCCCGCCAGGACGTACGGCTCGCGCCCGCCGCAGACCGGGGAGTCCTCGGCGCGGGCGACGACCGTGCCCGGGGCGCCCGCCCTGGCGCCGGGGACCTGGAACTGCGCGAGCACCCGGCTCCCCGCACCCCGCCAGGTCTCGGCGCGGGTGCAGAACCACTCGGCGGTTCCACCGGCCCCGGGCAGCGCCTGCGTCGCGAACCGCCAGGAGTTCACCGCCCGTACGCCCTGGCCGCGGATCGTCGCGAGGTGGCAGGCGGTGTGGGCCCAGCCGGCGCGCTCGGCGGCGGTGGTCACGTCGTGCGGGGCGGCGGGGGAGCCGGCGGTGAGCCGGGCCGGGACCAGCTCGGCCAGGTCCGTGACGAGATGCCCGCCGAGCTGCAGGGCGGTCCAGCGGCGGCAGTCGCCGCTCGCGGCGGGGCTGGGGAGCGGGTCGGTGACGCCGTCGGCGTCGCGGTGCAGCGGCTCGGGCGCGGCGGTGGGCTCGAGCAGGTCGCGCGCGGCGGCGGTGGTGACCCAGGGGGCGGTGAGATAGCGGACGTTGCCGTCGGTGCGGCCGAGGACGAGCGCGGCGGCGCTCCCGCCGTCGGCGGCGTCGGTCCGCGCGAAGTCCAGCGCGGCCGAGCCGGTGTCGCCGTTCCTGGACTCGGCGTAGCGCACGGCCCGCAGGCCGTCGTGGAAGAGCACCACCACGGCGGAGTCGACCTCGCCCGCGTACAGCAGCTGCGGCGGCCCCGCGGCCGGCCCGGAGGGGGTGCCGGGGGTCGCGGTGACCTGCACGGTACGCCCGGGCCGGGCCCAGACGGCGAGCGCCCGGCGCAGCAGGTCCTTGTCGCCGGTGCGGTCGCCGCGGGCGGGCCAGCCGGCGAAGCCCAGCCGGTCGGCGCGCTTCCAGGCGCCGGGGGCCGCCCGGGTCAGGCGCGCGGGGTCGAGGGCCTGCTGCGCGGCCTCGTTGCGCGCGTACGAGGGCGCGGCCGCGCTGCCGGAGCCCCAGCCGTCGCCCGGCAGCCCCAGGAGCGTGCCGCAGACGACGGCGGCGGCCAGGGCGGCCAGCGTCGCGCGGGCGTGCTGGCGGCGCCGCATCAGGTCCGTGGGCCTGGCCTGCAGCGAGCAGGGGTCGAACTCCACCGACTCCAGCAGCGAGACGTCCCGGCTGCCGGCCGGTACGCGCAGCCGGCCGGCCTCGGCGAGGGCCGCGTCCGGGTCCTCCGCCCCGGCGGCGGCCAGCAGCCGGCGGACGTCCCGGTCGTCCGGCAGCTCCAGCTCGCGCAGCACGTACGCGGCGCGGGCGGGCCCGGAGAGCGCGGCGAGCGCCTGGTCGAGGGCCAGCTCGTCGGCGCCGCCGGAGCGGGGGAACAGTCGCAGGCCCCACACCTGGGGCAGCAGCGGCGGCAGCTGGCCCGGCCGGGGCAGCTGCCACCGGCCGCGCGGGCGGCCCGCGTCCAGCGCGGCGCGCAGCACCCGCTGCCGCACATAGGCGTACCCCGCGTCGCCGGGGGAGCCCCCGGCCTCGCGGGGCGCCGGCAGGACCGGCTCCGAGGCGGCCGAGCGGTTGCGGGGCAGCGCCCGCTGGACCAGGGCGTGCGCGGTCAGGACCCGGCGGTTGCGCCCCAGCGCGGGCGGCAGCACCAGATAGGCGAGCCGCACCAGGCGCGGGTAGTGCTCGATGAGCGCGGCCTCGGCCTGCTCGACGTCGACGGGGGCCGGGGCGAAGGGCCGGGGGACTGTAGCTTGCTGCTCCACGTCCGTAGAACGAGTGAATGATGCGATGGTCACCTCACCCGTGTGGGCGGGCGCAGATCTATCGGATCTATCGGATCTACAGGGCGGTCCCTACGCCACGCAGCGGGCCCGGATGCGGTCTATGGCCGCGTGGGGGATGCCGAGGCCCTCGCGCACGTAGGTCGTCACGTCGCCGTGGAGGCGGTGCATCTCCTCCAGGGCCGCTTCCAGGTAGGCGGGCCGTACGCCCAGGATGGCGTCGGCTATCGCGGGATCCCCGCCGACGGCGGTGAAGCGCTCGACGACCGGCGCGAAGGCGGCCCGCACGGCGGGCGTCACCGCGAGGTACTCGTGCTCGACGGCGGCGACGTCCGCGCCGAGCAGCAGCAGGAGGACGGTGGCCGCCCAGCCGGTGCGGTCCTTGCCGGCCGTGCAGTGGAAGAGCAGCGGGCCGCAGTCGGGCTCGGCCAGCGTGGTGAGCAGCAGGCCATAGGCCTGGCAGGCGGGCTCGGAGGTGACGAACGTGCGGTAGGTGTCGCACATCAGCTTCTCGGCCTTGCCGCCGCCCAGGTGCTCCTCGGCGGCGGCGGGGCTGCCCAGCACGTCCTCGAGCCGGGCGGGCACCCGGTCGCCGGGGGCGGCGTGGCCCTGGTGGGGGCCGGCACGGTGGGCGGACAGGCCCGCCAGGACGTCGGCGACGATCAGCCGGGCGCCCTCGGGCAGCCGGTCGGGCCGCTCCCGGCGCTCGTGCTCGGAGCGCAGGTCGACGACCGTGTGGATGCCCAGGGCGGCGACGGCGGGATCGGTGGCCGGGTCCAGGCGGTCCAGCCGCCCGGAGCGCAGCAGCAGGCCGGGGCGGACGGCGGAGTTGCCCGCCAGCGCGATGCCGCCGAGGTCGCGGAGATTGGTGATCGTCGAGGCATCGAACTGCTGCGGCATGGGCGGGTCTCCCTTGTCTGCCTTTTGTGCTTATCCCATTGTCTGTCCTTTTATTGTGAGGAAGGGCGGCCGAGTCCGCGACGGCGCCCGGCGCGGCAGGCGCCGGCGCGCATCAGGCGTGAGCAGGTGTCGCACGGCGTACGCGCCCAGCCGCACACCCCCACGCAGGCGGACGTCGGCGAGGGCTAGGGCGTGTCCGATGGGCCCTCGTCCTTCGCCAGGGTGAAGTCGTCGTCGTGGAAGCCGGGGGCGACGACGCAGGTCACCAGCGTCGGCTCGGAGCCCGCCGGCTCGGCGGACTGCCACACCCCGCCGGGGACCAGCAGCTGGGGCCGCTCGCCGTGCTCGACGGCCGGCCCCAGGACGGCCTCGGTGGCACCCGCCTCGTCGGGGGCCTCGCCGCCGCCGCCGAGCCGCAGCCGCAGCGGGCCGCCGCGGTGCCACAGCCACATCTCGTCCGAGCGCACCCTGTGCCAGCGCGAGCGCTCGCCCGGGTGCAGCAGGAAATGGATGCCGGTCGCGAACGGGCGCGGCCCGGCGTACCCCTCGGGGACGGCCTCGGCGGGCGTCCGCCAGGTCTCGCGGAACCAGCCTCCCTCGACGTGAGGCTCGAGGCCGAGGAGCGTGACGAGCTCGGAGGTGTCGGTCATGGCCCCTAGCCTCGCCCGCCCCGCCGCTCAGCCACAAGGGGCGCGAGCGGCGGGGCGGGGTACGTCTCACATCCCGGCCGGGGGCGCGTACTTGTAGCCGACGCGGCGGACGGTGACGATCGAGGAGCGGTACTCGGCGCCCATCTTGCGGCGCAGCCGGGCGACGTGCACATCGACCGTCCGGCCGTCGCCCACGTGTCCGTAGCCCCACACCGTGGTCACCAGCTGGTCGCGGGTGTGCACCCGGTGCGGGTGGGCCACCAGGTGGGACAGCAGCTCGAACTCGAGGTAGGTCAGGTCCAGCACCCGGCCCGCGACGCTCGCCGTGCGCTGCTCGGGGTCGATGCTCACCAGCGCGTCGCCCTCGGTGACGGGGGCGACGGCCTCGGGGGCGGGCTGCCCGGCCGGTACGAGCACCAGGTAGCCGATCATCGGCGGCTGGCCGGGGAGGGAGGGCAGGGTGTGCTGCGGGGCGGGCATCCACGTGGCCCCCGGGTGCAGCAGCTCGGCGACCGGCGGCACCTCGTCCGGGGCCACGGCCCGCAGCCGCTGACGGTGGGCGGCGGGGGAGGCCTGAGCGGGGAGGGGCAGCGTGCGGAGGTTCGTCATGGCGGAAGCTCTTTCGCGCGAGAACGTCGAGGGGACGTGCTGGGCGCGCGGGCCGCTTGGCCGGACCTGGTGCCGGCGGCTGACTACGACGTAAGGGGTCAGCGAGAGAGGAGGGCCTGCGCGAAGGACGCGCGACAACACACTCGGTCGAAGTCGTGGTGCTGACGAGAGGGCCAGAAGGGCTCGAGGTCGCTGCGACCCGTCGCGGTGTTCTGATAGCTGGCCATGCCCTCTATTGAAGCATGGCCCGCGACGGGGCAGCAGACCCCTTGACCGGTCGATACGGAACCTTGGCGAAAGATCGACTTCGCGGCCGGGTCCGGGGGGATCTTCCGGTCAGTTCGCCCCGGCGATCACGGGGTAGTGGTCGCTGAGATCGGTGTAGGTGTACCGCTTGCCCCAGCTGGAGACGGTCCACGGTGCGGACGTCTCCTGGACCACCGTGTTCCGCCAGCCCGCCGGGCGCGCGTGGCCGTTGCGGTGCAGGACGTAGTCGAGGTCCTCACGGGGGTCGGTGGGGTAGCGGTAGGCCGCGATCGAGTTCTCCTTGGTGTCGAAGGAGTACGGGTGGCCGGCGCGGGAGTCGGCCGGGGCGAGATCGCCGTCGGCGAGCATCGAGGCGTACTCCGCGCTGTGGGAGTCCACGTTCAGGTCGCCGGCGAGCATGACCTGCTCGTCGGCCGGGATGTTCTTGGCGTCCAGGAACGCGTCGATCTGACGGAACTGCCTGGAGCGGTCGGCCGCGGCCTCGCCCGCCGCGCAGCCGCTGTCGGTGGACTGGGCGTGGGTGCCCACCACGTGCACCCTGGTGCCGCCCACGTTCAGCACGACGTACGCGAAGCCCTTGTTGGACCACCAGTCCGCGCCGCAGGCGTCGTTGAAGATCACCTGCTCCTTGCGGACGATGGGCCACTTGCTCAGCACGGTCACGCCGCCGTCCTCCGGCGTGGTGGCGGAGTACTTGCCGCCGGTCGCGTCCCAGCCGTCCTTGCTCCGCCCGACGACCGGCGTCTGGTACGGGTACCGGTCGGCCGCCGCGGCCTTCAGCCCGTCCGTGGTGGCGTTGTCGAACGCCTCCTGCAGCACGACGACGTCGTTGCCCTGGAAGAACCCGGCCGCCGCTATCGCTTCGGCCCGGTGCTCCTGGCCCCAGTTGGGGTAGAGGGCGGTGCTCATGAGGAAGGTGTTGTACGTCAGCACCTTCAGCGACGGGGTGGCGGCGGCCGGTGCGGCCGTGGCCGTCTGCGGCAGGGCCGCCGTCAGCACGGCGGCGGTGAACAGGGCGGCGGTTCCGGTGCTCTTGGTGAACGGCACTGCGGCTCCCGGGATGGGGGTGGGTGAACGGGCCCGGCCATCCCATCAGTTGGCGTTACTCCTGGGTAACGGGTCGTTGGCGGGCGGGAGACCACAGTCGCAACGCCTGAAGAAGGATCACGGGAAACACAGAAAAAGGACGAGCCCCGTCCCTGGAACGCGACGGGGGAGGCGCGTCAGGGACGGGGCTCGGGACGGCGGAGCACCCGCAGGGCGGGGGAACGCTGCGGGGTGCTCCGCCCCGCTCGTTACGACCGCGGAGCGGTCGGGGCCGCGCGCACTCCGAGGAGGACGCAGCCCTTCTCGGTGCTGACCTGGTGGACGCTGCCGGGCTCCTCGACGATGAGATCGCCGACGGTGTAGCGGTCGCCGTTGTCGTTGATCAGCTCGCCCTCGAGGACGAACACCAGCTCGTAGCCCAGGTGCTCGTGGAGGTCGCCGTGGGCGCCGGGGCGCATTCTGGTGAGGAGCGCCGAGCTCGGTCTGGTGTCGTCGGTGACGTAGAGCCGGTGGAGCTCGACGCCCGAGCGGCCGGGCTCGGTCCAGGTCTCCCACTCGAGGGCCTCGAGGCCCTCTGTGGTGAGCAGGTTGCGCAGTACGGTGACGTCGCGCGCCGGGGCGGTACCGGTGTTCCGTGCGGAAACCGACATGAGGATCTCCTTGGTGCTCGGTGGGGAAGCGGTGGTGCCGGGGCGGTCGGTCGACCGGCCGTCTGTCAGGAGGAGCGGAGCGCGGCGTTCTTGCGCCGGGCGAAGAGGGCCAGCACTCCGCCGGTGAGGAAGGCCCCGGCGGCGATCACGGCCGAGATGTGCAGCCCGTCGGTGAGGTGGTCGGCGGTGGCGGTCAGGGTGCCGAAGAGGGCCACGCCGACGGCGCTGCCCACCTGGCGGGAGACGTTGAAGACGGCCGAGGCCACGCCCGCTCCGTCGGCGGGCGCCGACTCGATGATCGCGGCGGTGGACGAGAGCGCCGTCATGGTCTGCCCCAGCCCCGTCGCGACGAGCGCGAACAGCAGCACGGGGTAGGCGGTGTCGGACCCGGCGAGCAGCCAGCCCAGGAAGCCCGCCGAGCCCAGGAACAGGCCGCAGATCATGGGGACGTACGGGCCGGTGCGGGCCGCGATCCGACTGAAGACCGGGGCGGCGATCAGACCCATGCACACCGAGGGCAGCAGCGCCAGGCCGGTGCGCAGGGCGTCGTACCCGCGCTCCTGCTGGAAGTAGAGCGTGGACAGGAACAGCATGCCGTAGTAGCCGAGGCTGATCAGCAGGCCGACCAGGGCCGTCGCGGAGAACGCCCCGCGGCGGAAGAGCGAGGGCCGCAGCAGCGGCCTGCGGCCGTCCGGGTCGCGGGTCAGCCCGGTCTCCAGCCGGGTCTCCACGACGATGAAGGCGGCGAGGGCGATCACGCCGACGGCGGCGGCGGACAGCACCGTCGGGGACGTCCAGCCCTGCGAGCCCGCCTCGTTGAGGGCGCCGGCCAGGGCGACCAGCCCCAGCACGCCCAGGATCTGCCCGGCGGGGTCCATCCGGCCGGCGGCGGGCCGTGCGGCGGGGGCGGGCACATGGCGCAGGGTCAGCAGCACCGCGAGCGCGCCCACCGGCAGGTTCAGCCAGAACACCGCCCGCCAGTCCAGGCCCGCGATCAGCAGGCCGCCCACCACGGGGCCGGCGCCGAAGGCGATCGAGGCGACGGCTCCCCAGATCGCGATGGCCCGGGCCCGTACGGCCCGGTCCGGGTAGGTGGCCTGCAGCAGCGCGAGGGAGGCGGGAACGAGGAACGCGGCCCCCGCGCCCTGCACCAGCCGCCCGGCGACCAGCACGGCGGTCGACGAGGCCAGACCGCAGCCGATGGAGGCGAGGGTGAAGACGGCCAGGCCCCACAGGAACATCCTGCGGTGCCCCAGCCGGTCGCCCAGGCCGCCGCCGAGCAGCAGCAGACCGGCGAAGACGGTGCTGTAACCGTCGACGATCCACTGCAGGGAGGCCGTTCCGGCCCCCAGCGACTCACGGATGTCCGGCACCGCCACGGTCACCACCGTGACGTCCAGCATCACCAGGAAGTAGCCGAGGCTCAGGGCGATCAGGGGGACCAGCTGCAGGGGCGGGCGTTCGGACGCCGTGTTCACCACGGCGCCCTGCCTTGGGTCCGCGGCGGACCCGGTCGTCGTCGTCATGGCTCAAGTCTCCGGGCCGGACACTTCGTCAGCTGACGAAGTGTCGTCGCGCTACGGTGGCGTCATGCGCAACGCCACTCACGAACGCGCCGACGACCGGCTCCGCCAGCAGACCGACGTCGCCCGCGCCGCCACGCTCATCGCCGACCCCTCCCGGGCCCGCATCCTCAAGGCGCTGTGCGACGGGCGCGCGCTGCCCGCCGGCGCGCTCGCCGCCGAGGCGGGCGTCACGGCCCAGACCGTCAGCGCCCACCTGGGCAAGCTCATGGACGGCGGGCTCGTCACCGTCGACCGCGACGGCCGCCGCCGCTACTACCGCCTCACCGGCCCCGAGGTCAGCGCCGCCCTCGAGGCGCTGGCCCTGATCGCCCCGCCGCTGCCGGTGACGTCCCTGCGCGAGAGCGGCGTCGCCAACGCGCTGCACCGCGCCCGCACCTGCTACGACCATCTGGCCGGGCAGCTCGGCGTCGCCCTGATGGGATCCCTGATCGAGGGCGGCCTGCTCGCCGGCCACGACGGCAGCCACCACCCCCGGGCCGCGGTCCGGGACCGGCCCGCCGCGTACGGGCACGACGTCGACTACCGGCTGACGGACGAGGGTCGGGCCAGGCTGCTGGCCTTCGGCGTCGACCTCGAGGGCCTGCCCGGGCGCCGGCCGGCCATCCGCTACTGCGTCGACTGGAGCGAGCACCGCCACCACCTCGCGGGCGGCCTCGGCGCGGCCGTCACCTCCCGGCTCTTCGGCCTCGGCTGGCTCCGCCACGGGGTGAGCCCGCGCGTGGTCCATCTGACGGACGCCGGCACGCGGGGGCTGGCCGCCACGTTCGGGCTGGCGGCGGAGGTCTGAAGGCGCCCGGCACGTCGGGCACGACGAAGGCCGGGGCCCCGTGCGGGGCCCCGGCCTGTGCGTTCAGCCGGTCGTCAGGCGGATGTCACCGCCGTCGGAACGATTCAGCCGAGGGTGGCGATCGCCTGGTTGAAGGTCTTCGACGGGCGCATGACCGCCGAGGCCTTGGCGGCGTCGGGCTGGTAGTAGCCGCCGATCTCGACCGGCGAGCCCTGGACCGCGATCAGCTCGTCGACGATGGTGCTCTCCTGCTCGGCCAGGGACTTGGCCAGCGGCGCGAACGCCTCGGCGAGCTGGGCGTCCGCGGTCTGCTTGGCCAGCTCCTGGGCCCAGTACAGGGCGAGGTAGAAGTGGCTGCCGCGGTTGTCGATGCCACCGAGGCGGCGGCTGGGCGACTTGTCCTCGTTGAGGAACGAGCCCGTGGCGCGGTCCAGGGTGTCGGCGAGCACCTGGGCGCGCGCGTTGCCCGTGGTGGTCGCGAGGTGCTCGAAGCTCACCGCGAGCGCGAGGAACTCGCCCAGGCTGTCCCAGCGCAGGTAGTTCTCCTTGACCAGCTGCTGGACGTGCTTGGGAGCGGAGCCGCCGGCACCGGTCTCGAACAGGCCGCCGCCGTTCATCAGCGGGACGACCGACAGCATCTTCGCGCTCGTGCCGAGCTCGAGGATCGGGAAGAGGTCGGTCAGGTAGTCACGCAGCACGTTGCCGGTGACCGAGATGGTGTCCTCGCCGCGGCGGATGCGCTCGAGGGAGAACTTCGTCGCCTCGACCGGGGACAGGATCTTGATCTCCAGGCCCTCGGTGTCGTGCTCCGGCAGGTACGCGTTGACCTTCTCGATCAGCTGCGCGTCGTGGGCGCGGCCCTCGTCCAGCCAGAACACGGCCGGGTCGCCGGTGGCGCGGGCACGGGTGACGGCCAGCTTGACCCAGTCGCGGATCGGCAGGTCCTTGGTCTGGCACATGCGGAAGATGTCGCCGGCGCCCACGACCTGCTCGAGCACGACGTCGCCCTTGGCGTCGACGACCCGCACGGTGCCCGTGACGGGGATCTCGAAGGTCTTGTCGTGGCTGCCGTACTCCTCGGCCTTCTGCGCCATCAGACCGACGTTGGGCACCGAGCCCATCGTGGCCGGGTCGAAGGCGCCGTGGGCGCGGCAGTCCTCGATGACGGCCTGGTAGACGCCCGAGTAGCTGCTGTCGGGCAGCACGGCGAGGGTGTCGGCCTCCTGGCCGTCCGGGCCCCACATGTGACCGGAGGTGCGGATCATGGCCGGCATGGAGGCGTCGACGATGACGTCGCTGGGGACGTGGAGGTTGGTGATGCCGCGGTCGGAGTCGACCATGGCCAGCGCCGGGCCCTCGGCGAGCTCGGCCTCGAAGGACGCCTTGATCTCGTCACCCATGTGGGGCAGCGTCTCGAGGCCCTTGAGGATGCCGCCGAGGCCGTCGTTCGGGGACAGGCCGGCCGCGACGAGGACCTCGCCGTACTTCGCGAACGTCTTCGGGAAGAAGGCGCGCACCACGTGACCGAAGATGATCGGGTCGGAGACCTTCATCATCGTGGCCTTCAGGTGCACCGAGAACAGCACGTCCTCGGCCTTGGCCCGGGCGACCTGCGCCGACAGGAACTCGCGCAGCGCCGCGACGCGCATGACGGACGCGTCGACGACCTCACCCGCGAGGACGGGGACCGACTCGCGCAGGACGGTGGTGGAGCCGTCGTCGCCCGAGAGCTCGATGCGCAGCGAGCCGTCCTCGGCCACGACCGCGGACTTCTCGGTGGAGCGGAAGTCGTCGACGCCCATGGTGGCGACGTTCGTCTTCGACTCGGCCGTCCAGGCGCCCATGCGGTGCGGGTGCGCCTTGGCGTAGTTCTTGACCGACCCGGGGGCGCGGCGGTCGGAGTTGCCCTCGCGCAGCACCGGGTTCACGGCGCTGCCCTTGACCTTGTCGTACCGGGCGCGGACGTCGCGGTCCTCGTCGGTCTTCGGGTCGTCCGGGTAGTCCGGCAGCGCGTAGCCCTGCTCCTGCAGCTCGGCGATCGCGGCCTTCAGCTGCGGGATCGAGGCCGAGATGTTGGGCAGCTTGATGATGTTGGCGCCGGGCGTCTTGGCCAGCTCGCCGAGCTCGGCGAGGGCGTCGGCGATGCGCTGGCCCTCCTCCAGGAACTCGGGGAACTGGGAGATGATCCGGCCCGCCAGCGAGATGTCGCGGGTCTCCACAGTGACCCCGGCCGTCGAGGCGTAGGCCTGGACCACGGGCAGGAACGAGTGCGTGGCCAGGGCCGGCGCCTCGTCAGTGTGGGTATAGATGATGGTCGAGTCAGTCACCGGGTGCTCCGCTCCACGTCTGCAACATTGCTCGACATCAAGATATCTCGTGAGCGCCCCCCTCTCGACAGGGACCTGGCGTGAGATACGCCCCGCGCCCCGGATGGGCCCCCGGACCCGGAGATCCCCCGTACACGCCCCGAGCCCCGCTCCCGCACGGGCGGGAACGGGGCTCGGGGTCCGGACTCGGGTCGTCGCGAGACGCCGGGTTCTTAGATGTCGAAGTACATCTCGAACTCGTGCGGGTGCGGCCGCAGCTGCATCGGCGCGATCTCGTTGGTGCGCTTGTAGTCGATCCAGGTCTCGATCAGGTCGGAGGTGAAGACGCCACCGGCCTGGAGGTACTCGTTGTCGGCCTCGAGGGCCTCGAGGACCGCCGGGAGGGAGGTCGGGACCTGGGGGACGCTCGCGTGCTCGTCGGGGGCGAGCTCGTAGAGGTCCTTGTCGATCGGCTCGGCCGGCTCGATCTTGTTCTTGACGCCGTCCAGACCGGCCAGCAGCAGGGCCGAGAAGGCCAGGTACGGGTTGGAGGACGGGTCCGGGGCGCGGAACTCGACGCGCTTGGCCTTCGGGTTCGAGCCCGTGATCGGGATACGCATGGCCGCGGAGCGGTTGCGCTGCGAGTAGACCATGTTGACCGGGGCCTCGAAGCCGGGGACCAGGCGGTGGTAGGAGTTCACCGTCGGGTTGGTGAAGGCCAGCAGCGACGGGGCGTGCTTGAGGATGCCGCCGATGTAGTAGCGGGCGGTGTCCGACAGGCCGGCGTAGCCCTGCTCGTCGTAGAAGAGGGGCTCGCCGTTGCTCCACAGCGACTGGTGGACGTGCATGCCGGAGCCGTTGTCACCGAAGATCGGCTTGGGCATGAAGGTCGCGGTCTTGCCGTTGCGCCAGGCGACGTTCTTCACGATGTACTTGAAGAGCATCAGGTCGTCGGCCGCGGCGAGCAGCGTGTTGAACTTGTAGTTGATCTCCGCCTGGCCGGCGGTGCCGACCTCGTGGTGCTGGCGCTCGACCTGCAGGCCGGCCTTGTCCAGCTCCAGGGAGATCTCGGCACGCAGGTCGGCGAAGTGGTCGACCGGCGGGGCCGGGAAGTAGCCGCCCTTGTAGCGGACCTTGTAGCCGCGGTTGTTCTCCACCGCACCGGTGTTCCAGGCGCCGGCCTCGGAGTCGATGTGGTAGAAGGACTGGTTCGCGCTGGTCTCGAAGCGCACGTTGTCGAACACGTAGAACTCGGCCTCGGGGCCGAAGTACGCGGTGTCGGCGATGCCGGTGGAGGCGAGGTAGGCCTCGGCCTTCTTGGCGATGTTGCGCGGGTCGCGGCTGTACTGCTCACCCGTGATCGGGTCGTGGATAAAGAAGTTGATGTTGAGCGTCTTGTCCCGGCGGAACGGGTCCATACGGGCCGTCGACAGGTCCGCGCGCAGCGCCATGTCGGACTCGTGGATCGCCTGGAAACCGCGGATCGACGAGCCGTCGAACGCCAGCTCCTCGTTCGGGTCGAAGGCATGGGCCGGGATCGTGAAGTGCTGCATCACGCCGGGCAGATCGCAGAACCGGACGTCGACGAACTTGACGTCCTCGTCCGAGATGAACTTCTTGGCCTCGTCGGCGTTCTGGAACATCCAACTCCTCCTAGCCCGGCCGCTCGGGTCGGGGATTGCTTCGGTGGCGCGGTCCGTATCGCAATGGCGCGCTGGGGCCGACCCTAGAGAGACGGGATTTCTCAAGCATGACCCATTTGTTTCGCCGACGTTAACCGCCGCGCGGCAGGGGCGTACCCGGGCGCCGGGGAACGTAGGGGGACGCAGTACCTTTGATGGGTGGACAACAGGCAAGCAATCGGATCATGGCTCTCCGGTCCCCGCGCCGCCGCCGAGGACATGGGGGTCGAATTCGGCCACCGAGGGGAGCGCCTGGGGCTCCCGAAGGAGGGGCCGGGTTCCGTCGCCCCGCCCGGCCGCCGCATCGCGGCCCTCGTCGTCGACTGGGCGTTGTGCGAGCTCATTGCATACGGCTTTCTGGGCGGCGCCGATCTCCAGCGGGTCGGGAACTGGGCCGTTCTGATCTTCTTCGTGCTCAGCCTGCTCACCGTCGGCACGATCGGCTGCACCCCCGGCAAGCGTCTGCTGGGCCTGCGCGTGATCTCCGAGGACGGCGCCCGGCTCTCCCTGCCGCGCGTGCTGCTGCGCAGTGTGCTGCTCGTCCTCGTCATTCCCGCCGTGGTCTGGGACCGCGACACGCGCGGTCTTCACGACCGTTTCTCGCGCGCCGTTCAGGTGCGGATCTGACCGAGGATCCGCACAGCGAATCCCGCATAACCGAGATGTAATCGAGACACGGCCCGAACGGAAAATGGGGCGGGGCGGAACCGAATGGTCCCGCCCCGCCCCATTGTCATGTTTTTCGTTCGTCAGCGGCCCTTCGGCATCCGCATGCCCTTCGGCATGGGCCCCTTGGGGATCGGCATGTTGCTCATCAGGTCGCCCAGCGCGCGCAGCCGGTCGTTCACGGCCGTCACCTGCGCGCCCGGCAGCACCCGGGGCAGCTTCAGGAGCGTGGTGTGGAGCTTCTTCAGCGACACCTGGCCCTCGCCGTCGCCCACCACGATGTCGTGCACCGGCACGTCCGCGACGATGCGCGCCATGCGCTTCTTCTCGGCCGCCAGCAGGACCTTCACCCGGTTGGGGTTGCCCTCGCCGACCAGCACGATGCCCGCCTTGCCCACGGCACGGTGGACGACGTCCTGGTTGCGGTTCATCGCGACCGCGGGAGTCGTCGTCCAGCCACCGCGCCGGATGTTCTCCAGCACCGCGGCGGCGGCACCCGGCTGGCCCTCCATCTGCCCGAAGGCAGCGCGCTCGGCGCGTCGCCCGAAGACGATCGCCATCGCGAGGAAGGCCAGCAGGAAGCCCAGAATGCCCAGGTAAATCGGGTGGTCGATCAAGAAGCCGATGGCAAGGAGTACACCGAAGGTGACAATGCCCACAGCCGCGACGACAAGACCGACCTTCGAGTCGACCTTCTTGGTCATCTTGTAGGTCAGGGCGATCTGCTTCAGTCGCCCGGGGTTCTCGGATGTTTCCTTCCTCGCCATACGGCGAAGTTTACGTGGCTTGCGGACCAGGGGTAGCCACGGCCTCGAGCACATGCTGAGCCTCACGCCTGTCCTTGGCCCGGCGGCGGTCCTCCAGCACCGCCGTCCAGGCGTTGCGCCGGGCGGTGCGCTGGCCCCCGCGCATCAGCAGGCCCTCCAGCGCGCGCAGGGCGCCGGTGACGGACGGGGGGCGTACGGACAGGGTGGACGGCAGTGCGGTGGAGGCGCGGGTGGCGGTCGACAGGACTGCGGTACCGGGCGCGGCCTGCATCTCGGATTTCCCCTCGGGAGCGTCGGTCAGCGAAGGCGTGGAGGGTGGGTACTGCTGGGGGCCGTACGGGTGGGGTCGCACTGCTGTGCGTACACCCATCGTCACTGAACGGTGTTACCAACGGATGACCTGTTGGTCAAACACCTATGAAACGTTGACGCGGCCCGTACCTTCTCCGGCTGTCGCCGGGAGGTACGGGCCGCGTCAACGGACGTTCCGGAAGGGGCTCGCTCAGACGGCCTTCGCCGCGGCCGCCGCCTCGCGCCGCTCGATGGCCTGCTGGTGCAGCCTGCCCGCCCGGTAGGAGGAGCGGACCAGCGGGCCGGACATGACGCCGGCGTAGCCGATCTCGTCCGCCTCCTCCTTGAGCTCCACGAACTCCTGCGGCTTCACCCAGCGCTCCACCGGGTGGTGGCGCACCGACGGGCGCAGGTACTGGGTGATGGTGATCAGGTCGCAGCCCGCGTCGTGCAGGTCCTGCAGCGCCTCGCTGATCTCCTCGCGGGTCTCGCCCATGCCCAGGATCAGGTTCGACTTCGTCACCAGGCCGGCCTCGCGGGCACGGGTGATGACCTCGAGCGAGCGCTCGTAGCGGAAGCCGGGGCGGATCCGCTTGAAGATCCGCGGGACGGTCTCGACGTTGTGGGCGAAGACCTCGGGGCGGGAGGCGAAGACCTCCTCCAGCAGCTCGGGCACCGCGTTGAAGTCGGGGGCCAGCAGCTCGACCTTGGTGTGGCCGCCCGCGCGGCCCGCCGTCTGCTGGTGGATCTGGCGCACGGTCTCGGCGTACAGCCAGGCGCCGCCGTCCGGGAGGTCGTCGCGCGCGACGCCGGTGATGGTGGCGTAGTTCAGGTCCATCGCGACGACGGACTCGCCCACGCGACGCGGCTCGTCACGGTCGAGCGCCTGCGGCTTGCCGGTGTCGATCTGGCAGAAGTCACAGCGCCGGGTGCACTGGTCGCCGCCGATGAGGAACGTCGCCTCGCGGTCCTCCCAGCACTCGTAGATGTTGGGACAGCCCGCCTCCTGGCACACCGTGTGCAGACCCTCGCGCTTCACCAGGCCCTGCAGCTCGGTGTACTCGGGGCCCATCTTCGCCCGGGTCTTGATCCACTCGGGCTTGCGCTCGATGGGGGTCTGGGCGTTCCGGACCTCCAAGCGCAGCATCTTGCGTCCGTCGGGTGCGACTGCGGACACGTCCGGCTCCCTATGACTTCGATTCCTCGGCGGACACCAGGGTACGCCCGTTATTTCCTACGCTGATACGCGCGACTGCGCGTACGCCCAAGGCAACCGTGGGTGCCCGGGGCACATTCCCTTCCGCGGGCCCGCTCGGCCCCGCGGCCCCGCTAGGAGCCGGCCGCGGCCGGCTCCACCGCGCGGGGGCGCGGCTCGGCCGACTCCAGGATCTCCCGCAGGTGCTTCTCCACCAGCGGGATCACCTCGGCCACGGTCACCCGGCGGCCCAGTTCGTTGGAGAGCGACGTCACACCGGCGTCGCGGATGCCGCAGGGGACGATCCGGTCGAACCAGGTGTTGTCCGGGTCACAGTTGAAGGAGAAGCCGTGCATCGTGACGCCCTTGGCGATGCGGATGCCGATCGCCGCCAGCTTGCGGTCCTCGCGGCGCTGGCCGGCGTTGGAGGGGGCGTACTCCGGGCCGTTCAGACGGGGGTCGAACTCCTCGTCCGTCAGCCGCGGGTCGAAGTCCAGGCTCAGGCCCCCGATGGCCGGGCGGCTCTCCACCGGGTCGCCGAGCACCCACACCCCGCTGCGGCCCTCCACCCGGGTCGTCTCCAGGCCGAGCTCGGCGCAGACGCGGATGAGCGCCTCCTCCAGACGGCGGACGTGCGCGATGACGTCCACCGGGCGGGGGAGCTTGAGGATGGGGTAGCCGACGAGCTGGCCGGGACCGTGCCAGGTGATCTTGCCGCCGCGGTCGACGTCGATGACCGGGGTGCCGTCCAGGGGGCGCTCGCTGTCCTCCGTGCGCCGTCCGGCCGTGTAGACCGCCGGGTGCTCCAGGAGCAGGCAGGTGTCCGGGATCTCGTCCGCGAACCGCGCCGCGTGGACGGTGCGCTGCTCCTGCCAGGCCTGCTGGTACTCGACGGCGTCCGCTCCGAAGCCCAGGTGGACAAAGCGCAGCTCAGTCACGGCAGCTTCCCTTTTCCTTCGAACCTTCGAACCACATCGTGTCGCTCGCGTTCTTGCCACTGTACGGCCGAGTGCCGGTGAACCCGCAGGGGGCCGGGGCGCCGATCACGCCGGCCGATCTCCCGATGATCTTCCGCGGTGATCCTCCGGGGGCAGGTGGGCTGTCCTCACACGATCGGATGAATGCGGGGCGAAGGTGGCGATCGGGGCGTTGGGGGCCGCTAAGTTCACGCCGTTCCAGGAACAAAGATCAGGGAGACCGGCAGGCTGATGACGGAACGACCCCCACAGCGCATCCCCAACCGTCAGCTCGCGGCGCTCATCGCGGAGGCCGGCTTTTCCAATGCGGGCCTGGCCCGCCGCGTCGATCAATTGGGGCTCGAACACGGCCTCGACCTGCGCTACGACAAGACCTCCGTCACGCGGTGGCTGCGCGGCCAGCAGCCGCGGGGCACCACGCCCGCGCTGATCGCCGAGGTGTTCACCCGGCGGCTCGGGCGGCGGCTGTCCGCCCAGGACCTCGGGCTGGACGCATGCGCCCCCGTGTACGCCGGGCTCGAATTCGCCGCCTCACCGGAAGAGGCCATTGACATCGTCAGCGGGCTCTGGCGCAAGGACTCCGGCAGCCACACCGAGCTGCGGAAGATCGCCTTCACCCCGGCCGGGCTGGTGGTGCCGAGCCGGGACTGGCTGATCGGGCGCGCGGACGAACGGGTGGCGCGCGGGCCGGGCCCCGCGCCCTCCGGGGACGGCGCGCGCGTACCGCAGCAGGCGCGGGCCGGGCAGGGGGCGCCGCCCGCCCCCGGCGCCCCGGCCCTGCCGCCCCCGACGCTGTCGCTGCCCCGCCAGCGGCTCGCCGAGCGGGCGCCCGGCGCCCGCGTCTCCATGGGAGACATCGCCGCCCTGCGATCGGTGGGAGAGCTGTTCCGCACCATCGACAACGCCTACGGCGGCGGGCACGCCCGCCAGGCGCTGGTGCGCTACCTCGAGCACGAGACCGAGCCGATGCTGCGGGGCGTGTACGGCGAGACGACGGGCCGGCGGCTGTTCGCCGCGGCCGCCGACCTGACCCGGCTCGCGGGCTGGACGTCGTACGACATCGCGGCGCACGGCCTCGCCCAGCGCTACTACGTCCAGGCGCTGCGGCTGGCCCAGGCGGCCGGCGACCGCGCCTACGGCAGCTATGTCCTGGTCACGATGAGCCGTCAGGCCGTCTACCTGGGACACGGCCGCGAGGCCGTGCAGCTGGCGCGGGTCGCCCAGCAGGGCGTCGGGTCCGGGGCGCCGCCCGTGGTGCAGTCGCTGCTGCACGCGGTGGAGGCCCGGGGCCACGGCGTCCTGGGGGAGGTCCGGGCGTGCTCGGCGTCGCTGGCCCGGGCGGAACGGGCGCTGGAGACCTCGCGGCCGGGCGACGACGTGCCGTACTGGGCCCGGTTCTTCGACGAGGCGCAGCTCGCCGACGAGTTCGGGCACTGCCACCGGGACCTGCAGCAGTACCGCGCCGCCGCGCAGCACGCGGAGCGGTCCCTGCAGCTGCGGGCACCGGCCTACGCGCGCAGCCGGCTGTTCTGCAAGGTGGTGCTGGCGTCGGCGCGGCTGGGGCTGGGCGAGCTGGAGCCGGCGTGCTCGCTCGGGGTGGAGGCGGCGCAGTCGGCCGCGGAGATGCGCTCGGTGCGGGCGCTGGAGTACGTACGCGACTTCGAGCGCCGGCTCGAGCCCTACCGGGACGCCGCGGCCGTACGGGCGTACCGGGAGAAGGTCTCGGTGCTCTGACGGCGTCGCGGCCCGGCGTCGCCGGTCGTGCCCACCGGGCCGCGTCGCCGGGCCGCGTCGCCGGGCCGGGCTACGCCGCTCGCAGGGCCTGCCCCTGTCCCGGGCGGACGCCCAGGTCGCGCAGGACCGCCTGCGCGGCCCGGCGGCCGGAGAACAGCGCCCCCTGGACCGTGCTGGTGTCGCGGTGGTCGCCGCAGACGTAGAGGCCCGACAGCAGCCGAACGGGGCGGCGCACGTCGTGCGGGGCCGGCATGGCCGGGACCGCGTCCGGGTCGTGATGGGCCGCCAGGAGCCGCCACCCCGAGGCCGAGGTGCCGTAGACGCGGGCCAGCTGGGCCCGGGCCGCCCGGTCGAGCTCCGCCGTGGGCAGGCCCGCCGCCGCGCCCAGGACCGTCGAGGTGATAAGGGCCTCGCCGGCCGGCGCGCGGTCCGGGTCCACCTCGCTGGCCACCGTGGTGTGGGCCACCGGGCCCCGGCGGGTGCCGGTGAGGATCAGCGAGGCGTCGCGCAGCGGCGGCTCGTCCGCGGCGTGGTGCAGGACCGTCACGGGGTGGAAGCCCGGCAGGCGCAGTCCCGGGATCAGCTCCGCCGCCGAGCGGGCGCCCGTCGCGACGACGACCGAGCGGCAGGTGATCTCGCCGTGCTCCGCCGTGTCCACCGCCGTGGTGCCCACCGCCTTGGCGTGGACGCCCGTGCGGACCGTCTCCGGGGGCAGCTGTGCCGCGAGCAGGTCCGGGATCACGCCCGCCCCGCCCGCCGGGAGGCAGAGGCGGCCGCGCGCGTAGCCGCGCAGGACCAGGTCGGCACAGCGGCTGGACGTGGTGAGGTCCGGGTCCGAGAGCAGCGACGCCAGCAGGGGGCGCAGGAAGCCCTCCACCGTACGGGCCGGCAGGCCCCGGGTGGCGAGGGTCGTGGAGGTGGGGCGGTCCGGGCGGGCCAGCATGCGGTCGATGGGCAGCGCGGCGAGGCGGGCCAGGGCCGCTCCCAGCCGGGCCTGGTCGAGGCCGGCGCTGCGCGAGGCGCGGGCCGCCGCGAAGGCGCGGGCGGTGGTGAAGGCGCGCTTGGCGCCGCGCAGTTCGCCGGTGCGGTGGTTGCGGCCGTCGGTGTGCACCAGCACGCCGGGGCTGAAGGGGCGCAGCTTGAGCGTCTCGAGGCCCGGGGTGCGGATCAGCTCGGGGAACGAGGTGTTGAGCAGCTGGCCCGTGCGGTCCAGGAGGAAGCCGTCCACCGCGTCGGTGGTCATGCGGCCGCCCGGCCGGGGCCCGGACTCCAGGACGGTCACGGTCACGCCGGAGCCGATCAGGTGCTGGGCCGCCGAGAGGCCTGCCAGGCTTGCCCCCACGACGACGACATCGGCGTGGTGTGCGGTGCGTGCGCTGCTGAGCACGTGCCCTCCCGGGGTCGGTCCGCTCGCTCGGGGGCCTGATGCCCTCAACCGGCGGCGGCGATGCGCGAGTTCGCCTCGACCGTAGAGAGAAATCCGGTCAATAACAGTCGCGCACGGGCCGAGCACGGTCGCACGGCGGTCGCACAAACCCCCGTTCCGGGGTGCGGGCCGAGGGCGTCAGCTCTTCGCCAGCGCCGCTCGTACGGCGCTCTCGATATCCGGGTGGGCGAAGGCGAAGCCGGACTCCAGCAGTCGGCTGGGCACCACACGCTGACTGGCCAGCACTTCCGTGGCCATCTCGCCCAGCGCCAGCCTGAGCGCCGGAGCGGGCGCGGGCAGCAGCGCCGGACGCCTCAGCACGCGCCCCGTCGCCTCGGTCGCCTCGCGGTTGGTGACCGGGTTGGGCGCCGTGAGGTTGAAGGGGCCCGAGAGGTCGGAGGAGCGCAGCAGATGCCGCAGGGCCGCGACGTGGTCGGGGAGGGAGATGAAACTCCAGTACTGCCGGCCGTTTCCCAGCCGGCCCGCCAGCCCCAGCTTCGCGAGAGGGAAGAGGCGGGCCCAGGCGCCGCCGTCGGCGGACACCACCAGGCCGGTGCGCAGCAGCACCGTGCGCACGCCCGCCTCCGTGGCCGCGCCCGTCGCCGCCTCCCACTCCTGGCAGACGTCCGCCAGGAAGCCCCGGCCGGGCGGGGCGTTCTCGTCCACGATCCGCTCGCCGGTGTCGCCGTAGACACCGATGGCGCTGGCGCTGAGCAGTACCCGGGGCGGGGTGTCGAGCGAGGCCACGGCCTCGGCGATCGCCCCGGTGCCGAGCACCCGGCTGTCGCGGATCTCCTTCTTGTACGCCGCCGTCCAGCGGTGGTCGCCGACCCCGGCCCCGGCCAGGTGGACGACCGCCTCGCACCCGGCGAGGCCCGCCGCGTCCACCCGTTGGCGGGCGGGATCCCACTCGACCTCGCCGGGGTGCCGGGGCGGGTGGCGCACCAGGCGTACCACCTCGTCGCCGTCCCGGACGAGGGCGCGCGTCAGCGCCCTGCCGATCAGTCCCGTCGAGCCCGTGACCGCTACGCGCATGATGTCCCGTCCGAAGTTCCGTCCGATGCCCCGTCAGGACGAGAAGCGGGCCCAGAGCCGGGGGAAACGCTCGGCCAGCACCGCCTCGTTCTCGAGGTCGAACGGTGTGCCGAGCGGTTCGGAGGGCTGCGGGGGCAGGCCGAGGTCGGGGGTCTCCACGCCCGTCAGCTGCTCGTACGCCTCGTCGGCAGCGTAGCCCAGGTCCTCGCCGTCCCCGTCCACGTCCTCGTCGAAGTCCTCCAGCAGGTCCGCGAGCGCGTCCGGTTCGTGCACGGCGCCCTCGAACACCTCCCGGCCCTGCCCGATGAGCCAGCAGCGGAAGTAGTCGAAGACGTCGTCGCTCGCTCCGTCGAGGAGCACGGCCGCGGCCCCCCACAGGTCCCAGAGATAGGCACGGTTGTAGCGCGCCTCGAAGTGCCGCGCGAAGTCCAGCACGGCGTCCGGGTCGAGCTGCGTCAGCTTCTCGACCAGCAGGTCGGCCTGGTCCTCGGGGTCTCCCTCGGCGGTCTCTCGTGCGCTGTCGATCAGCTCCCAGAACTCCGTCTCGTCCATCATCACGGGACCAGCATCGGTCCTGGAGGGGGGCGACGCACCCGGAGGGCTCCGGATGCGGCCGTGTTGTTACCGGAGGCGGGTGGTGCCCGGTTGCCGGAAAATCAGGACAACAGATGTCTGGTATCGCTGGCAACGTCCTCCTCGTCGTCGAACGCGGTCGTCGAACGCAGGAGAGAGAGGACGGATGGACATGGGTGCACTCGAGGGGAAGGTCGCGCTGGTCGCCGGCGCCACCCGGGGAGCCGGCCGGGCCATGGCCGTGGAGCTGGGCCGCGCCGGGGCCGTGGTCTACGCGACCGGGCGCACCACGCGCGAGCACCGCAGCGAGGTGGGCCGGCCCGAGACCATCGAGGAGACCGCCGAGCTGATCACGGCCGCCGGCGGCACCGGCATCGCCGTCCCCACCGACCACCTGGAGCCGGAGCGGGTGCGCGCTCTCGTCGAGCGCGTCGAGAGGGACCACGGACGCCTCGACGTGCTCGTCAACGACGTGTGGGGCGGCGACCACCTGCTGCAGTTCGACACCAAGGTGTGGGAGGCGGACCTCGCCGCCGGGCTGCGGATGCTGCGCCTGTCCATCGACGCCCACGCCATCACCAGCCACTTCGCCCTGCCGCTGCTCATCCGGCGGCCGGGTGGCCTGGTCGTCGAGATCACCGACGGCACGGAGGAGTTCAACCGCGGCACCTACCGCGACAACCTCTTCTACGACCTGGCCAAAATCGCCCCCACCCGGATGGCCTTCGGGCTGGCGAAGGAGCTCCAGGAGTACGGCGGGACGGCCGTCAGCCTCACGCCCGGCTTCCTGCGGTCCGAGGCGATGCTCGACCACTTCGGGGTGACGGAGGAGACATGGCGGGACGCGGTGGCCGACAGCCCGCACTTCGCCGTCGCCGAGTCGCCCGTCTACATCGGCCGCGCGCTCGCCGCGCTCGCCGCCGACCCGGACCGGGCGCGGTGGAACGGCCGGTCGCTCTCCAGCGGTGAGCTCGCCAGGGTCTACGGGTTCACCGACGCCGACGGCTCCCGGCCGGACGCCATGGGGTACTTCCGGGACGTGGTGTTCGGCGGCAAGGACGCGCCGGTGGAGGACTACCGCTAGGGCGTGTCCGAGGGCGTGTCCGCCCTAGGGCATGCCGCCGGCGGGCCGATAGAGGGCGGCGGCCCGGGTCGCCGCCCGCGCGAAGCGCTCGCGGAGCTCCGGCGGCCCCAGCACCTCGGCCTCCGGGCCCAGCGCCAGCAGCTGCTCGTACGCCACGTCCCGTGATTCCACGGCCAGGGTGACGGCGACGCGGCCCAGCTCGTCCGGGGCGTCGGCGGCCCCCAGGGCCTCGTGGGCCGCCGTGCGGTCGGTGACGTACGGCAGGCGGCGGGCGCCGTCGGGGGACAGCCGCAGCTCCACGCGGTCGCGGAGGATCGAGCGGGCGAACGCGGCGGCGCGCTCCTCCCAGAAGGCCGGCAGGTCGAACGTCTCGGGGCGGTGGAAGCGGGCCTCGCCCACGGTCACCGCCGTGAAGCGGTCCACGCGATAGACCCTCACGTCGCCGTCCGCGCGGGCGGCCAGGTACCAGACGCCCGCCTTGAGGATCAGGCCGTACGGCTCGAGGTCGCGCTCGACCTCGCCGCCCGGCCCGGCGTAGCGGGCCGTCATGCGGCGGTCGTCCCAGACGGCGTCGGCGACGGAGGGCAGCAGGTCGGGCGGGTCGTGGGGCTGCCACCAGCCGGGGGCGTCCAGGTGGAAGCGCTGGGCCGCGCTCGTGGGGGCGTCGCTCAGCTCCGGCAGCAGGGCGGCCGAGACCTTCAGACGGGCGGCGGAGGCGGCGTCGGCCAGGCCCATGTCGCGCAGGGCGGCCGGTACGCCGGAGAGGAAGAGGGCTTCGGCCTCGGTGCGGCCGAGACCCGTCAGGCGGGTGCGGTAGCCGCCGATCAGGCGGTATCCGCCGGCCCGGCCGCGGTCGGCGTAGACGGGCACGCCGGCCTCGGACAGCGCGAGGACGTCCCGGGCGACGGTGCGCTCGGAGACCTCGAGCCGGCGCGCCAGCTCGGTCCCGGTCATGGACGAGCGGGACTGCAGGAGGAGCACCAGTTTGATCAGACGGGCCGCACGCATGACCTCATCATGCCGGGGCCCGCCCGTCGGTTCGGGGCACGACGACAGGAGCCCGTGCGCAGCCAGGGCACGGATGACGCATGGGGTCCTGTCGTCACCCCTTCGGACCGTTCCGCGACACAGGACAGGGCGCGCGGCGACGGCTCCGGCGGAGACGATACGCCTTTGATCGATGATCGATCAATCCCTCGCGGGAATCGGATGCGGACCGGGCCGGATTTCCGGCGTGGACCGGACCGGCTTTCGGCGGCTTTCGGCGCCTTTCGAGGGGTACGGCCGGGGTTCCGGCGCGGATCAGATGCGGGGCGCGCAGCTCAGGACGTGCCGCTTGAGGAGCTCGCCGATGGCCGGGTCGCGGCGCCGGAAGGCCCGTACGATCTCCGCGTGGTCCTCGGCGTGGGCGCGCGGCTCCGGGCTCAGCCAGCGGATCGACAGCGTCGTCCAGACCTCGATGCCCAGCGACTCCCAGGTGTGCAGCAGCACGGAGTTCCCCGCGGCGCGCACGATCTCGCGGTGGAAGGCCACCGTGTGGCGCGCCTGCGCCTCGCTGTCGCCCGCGCGGTCGGCGACCTCCAGGGCCGCCACCTCCCGCTCCAGCGCCGAGACGTCCTCGGCCAGGGCGCCCGCGGCCAGCTCGGCGGCCACCTGCTCCAGGCCCGCCCGGACCGGGTAGCTCTCCTTGAGGTCGGCGGCGGTCAGGTCGCGGACCCGCACGCCCTTGTTGGGCACGGACTCGATCAGCCGCAGCGACTCCAGCTCGCGCAGCGCCTCGCGCACCGGGGTCTGGCTCACCAGCAGCTCGGCGGCGATCCGCCGCTCCACGATCCGCTCGCCCGGCTGCCAGCGCCCGCTGACGATCCCCTCGAGGATGTGCTCGCGGATCTGCTCGCGCAGCGAATGGACGACGGGCGGGGTCATTTCTCTCCTTGGTCGGATCTGCCGGGTACGTCATTATGTCGGCACACGTAAGGGCGCGGCCCCGGCCCGTACGGAGTACGGAGCCGGGGCCGCGCCCTTCAGCGCTTACCGTCGGAACGCTCGGGTCAGAGACCGATCTCGGTCTCGAACTCGGCGGCCTCGAGGATCTGCTTGACCGTGGTCAGGTAGCGGGCCGCGTCGGCACCGTCCACCAGGCGGTGGTCGTAGGAGAGCGCCAGGTACGTCATGTCGCGGATCGCGATGGTCTCGCCGAGCTCCGGGTGGTTGATGACCACCGGGCGCTTGACGGTCGCACCGATACCCAGGATGCCGACCTGGTTCGGGGGCACGATGACCGTGTCGAACAGCGCACCGCGCGAGCCGGTGTTGCTGATCGTGAAGGTCGCGCCGGCCAGGTCGTCCGGGCTGATCTTGCTGGAACGGACCTTGCCGGCCAGCTCAGCGGTCTTGCGCGCGATGCCCGCGATGTTGAGGTCACCCGCACCCTTGATGACCGGGGTCATCAGGCCCTTCTCCGAGTCGACGGCGATGCCGACGTTCTCGGAGTCGAAGTAGGTGATGGTGTTCTCGTCCTCGTTGATCCGGGCGTTGATGACCGGGTGGGCCTTCAGCGCCTGGACGGCGGCCTTGACGAAGAACGGCATCGGGGAGAGCTTGACGCCCTCACGGGCCGCGAACGCGTCCTTGGCCTTGTTGCGCATCCGCATGATCTTGGTGATGTCCACCTCGACCACGGAGGTCAGCTGCGCCTGGCCGTGCAGCGCCTTCATCATGTTGTCGGCGATGACCTTGCGCATGCGCGGCATCTTGACCGTCTGACCGCGCAGCGGCGACGCCTCGAGGGCCGGGGCCTTCGGGGCGGCGGCGGCCGGGGCGGCAGCGGCGACCGGAGCCGGCGCGGCCTTGGCGGCCTCGGCTGCGGCGATGACGTCCTGCTTGCGGATGCGACCGCCGACGCCGGTGCCGGCGACGGTGGTCAGGTCGACGCCGGCCTCGGCGGCGAGCTTGCGCACCAGGGGCGTGACGTAGGCGCCGTCCGTCGCCGGAGCGGCGGCGGCCGGAGCCTTCGGCGCGGCCGGAGCGACCGGCGCGGGGGCCGGGGCGACCGGGGCCGGGGCGGCGACGGGCGCGGCCGGGGCGGCGGGGGCCGGGGCGGCCGGAGCCGGAGCCGGCGCGGCCGGGGCCGGAGCGGCGACCGGAGCCGGGGCGGCGGCGGGGGCCGGGGCGGCCGGGGCAGCGGCGGCGGCCGGAGCGGCGACGCCTCCGGCAACAGCAGAACCGATCACGGCGAGCTTGGCGCCGACCTCGGCGGTCTCGTCCTCGCCGACCAGGATCTCCAGCAGGGTGCCGGAGACGGGGGCCGGGATCTCGGTGTCGACCTTGTCGGTGGAGACCTCGAGCAGCGGCTCGTCGGCCTCGACCGTCTCGCCGACCTCCTTGAGCCAGCGGGTGACGGTGCCCTCGGTGACCGACTCGCCCAGCGCGGGCAGGACGACGTCGGTGCCCTGGGCGCCACCGGCGGCCGGAGCGGCGGGGGCCTCGGCGACGGGCGCCGGGGCGGCCGGGGCCTCGGCCACGGGGGCCGGGGCGGGCTCGGCGACCGGGGCCGGGGCCTCGGCGGCGGCCGGAGCGGCGGCCTCGGCGGGGGCGCCGGTGCCGTCGTCGATGATGGCCAGCTCGGCGCCGACCTCGACCGTCTCGTCCTCGGCCACCTTGATGGAGGCGAGGATGCCGGCCGCGGGGGCCGGGATCTCGGTGTCGACCTTGTCGGTGGAGACCTCGAGCAGCGGCTCGTCGGCCTCCACGCGCTCACCCTCGGCCTTGAGCCAACGGGTGACAGTGCCCTCGGTCACGCTCTCGCCGAGCGCCGGCAGGGTTACGGAAACCGCCATGATTGCGGTTGCTCCTTACGATTAGTGCGGATGGTCGTGCGCTCGGGACTCAGTCGTGCGAGTGCAGCGGCTTACCGGCCAGGGCCAGGTGCGCCTCGCCCATGGCCTCGTTCTGCGTCGGGTGCGCGTGGATGAGCTGCGCGACCTCGGCGGGCAGCGCCTCCCAGTTGTAGATCAGCTGGGCTTCGCCCACCTGCTCGCCCATGCGGTCGCCGACCATGTGTACGCCGACGACGGCACCGTCCCGCACCTGGACGAGCTTGATCTCGCCCGCGGTCTTGAGGATCTTGCTCTTGCCGTTGCCCGCGAGGTTGTACTTCAGGGTGACGACCTTGTCGGCGCCGTACAGCTCCTTGGCCTTCGCCTCGGTGATACCGACCGAGGCGACCTCGGGGTGGCAGTACGTGACGCGCGGCACGCCGTCGTAGTCGACCGGCACGGGCTTGAGCCCGGCCAGACGCTCCGCTACCAGGATGCCCTCGGCGAAGCCGACGTGCGCGAGCTGGAGGGTCGGGACGAGGTCACCGACGGCCGAGATGGTCGGCACGTTGGTCTGCATGTACTCGTCGACGAGGACGTAGCCGCGGTCCATCGCGACGCCGGCCTCCTCGTAGCCCAGGCCCTGGGAGACCGGGCCGCGGCCGACGGCGACGAGCAGCAGCTCGGCCTCGAAGGTCTTGCCGTTCTCCAGCGAGACCTTCACTCCGTCGGCGGTGTACTCCACGCCGGAGAAGCGGGAGCCGAGGGAGAAGTTGATGCCGCGCTTGCGGAAGGCGCGCTCCAGCAGCTTGGAGCTGTTCTCGTCCTCGACCGGGACGAGGTGGGGAAGCGCCTCGACGATGGTGACCTCGGCGCCGAAGGACTTCCACGCGGAGGCGAACTCGACGCCGATGACGCCGCCGCCCAGCACGATCGCGGACTTCGGCACGCGGTCCAGGACCAGCGCGTGGTCCGAGGAGATGACGCGGTCGCCGTCGATGGTCAGGCCCGGCAGCGACTTCGGCGTGGAGCCGGTGGCCAGCAGGACGTGACGGCCGTTGATGCGCTGCCCGTCGACGTCGACGGACGTGGGGGAGGACAGGCGGCCCTCACCGGTGATGTAGGTGACCTTGCGGGAGGCGACCAGACCCTGCAGACCCTTGTACAGGCCCGAGATCACGTCGTCCTTGTACTTGTGGACGCCCGCGATGTCGATGCCCTCCAGGGAGGCCTTGACACCGAACTGCTCGGCCTCACGGGCCTGGTCGGCGATCTCGCCGGCGTGCAGCAGAGCCTTGGTGGGGATGCAGCCGCGGTGCAGGCAGGTGCCGCCCAGCTTGTCCTTCTCGATCAGGGCGACCTCGAGACCCAGCTGCGCTCCACGCAGGGCAGCGGCGTAACCACCACTACCGCCTCCGAGGATCACTAGGTCGAAAACGGTGCTGGCGTCGTTCGCCACGTCACGTCCTCCATGCATGGGTACGCCGGGCCGGTCGTCGGTGACCGGGCGGCGGCTGTTGTTCGGCCGCGTTTCTTCGGCCCTGTGATTACGGGGGCCCTGTCCTGCCGAGACAACATCTTCGCACTTGTTGACGGACGGCGGGACGCCGGGCCGGGCTGTGGGACGACTGATGCGTCACCTTCAGGGGGTTACTCGCGCGTACGAACGTGCCGGTTCATGCGGGTTTCGTCCGTAGCGAACACGCCACCGTACCGGCCGCGGCCCCGGGCGTCGCCCGGGGCCGCGGAGCCGGCACGAGACCCGTGACTCAGCCCAGGTCGCCGTCGGCGGTGCGCTCCGCCAGCCGGACCAGGGTGCGCACCGAGGAGCCGGTGCCGCCCTTGGGGGTGTAGCCGAAGGGGGCCTTCTCGTGGAAGGCGGGGCCCGCGATGTCCAGGTGCGCCCAGGCGATGCCCTCGCCCACGAACTCCCGCAGGAAGACACCGGCCACCAGGCCGCCGCCCATGCGCTCGCCGATGTTGGCCATGTCGGCCACCGGGGAGTCCATGGACTTGCGCAGCTCGACGGGGAGCGGCATCGGCCACGCCTGCTCGCCGACCTCCTCGGCGATCTCGTACAGCGAGGTGCGGAACGCGTCGTCGTTGGCCATGACGCCGAAGGTGCGGTCGCCGAGCGCGACGACCATGGCACCCGTGAGGGTGGCGACGTCCACGATCGCGTCCGGGTTCTCCTCCGAGGCGCGGGTCAGCGCGTCGGCCAGCACCAGGCGGCCCTCGGCGTCGGTGTTCAGCACCTCGACCGTCGTGCCGCCGTACAGCCGCAGCACGTCGCCCGGACGGGTGGCGTTGCCGGAGGGCATGTTCTCCGCGAGGGCCAGCCAGCCGGTGACGTTGACCTTCACGCCGAGCCGGGCGACGGCGAGGACCGCGCCGAGGACGGCGGCGGCGCCGGCCATGTCGCACTTCATGGTCTCGTTGTGGCCGGCCGGCTTCAGGGAGATGCCGCCCGAGTCGTAGGTGATGCCCTTGCCGACCAGCGCGAGGGTCTTCTCCGCCTTGGGGTGGGTGTAGGCGACGCGCACCAGGCGCGGCGGGTTGACCGAGCCCTGGCCGACGCCGATCAGACCGCCGAAGCCGCCCTTGAGCAGCGCCTTCTCGTCCAGCACCTCGACCTTGAGGCCGAACTCCTTGCCCGCGGCCTGGGCCTGGGCGGCGAACGACTTCGGGTTGAGGTCGTTGGGGGACATGTTGACCAGGTCGCGCGCGCGGTTGACCTCGGCGGCCACGGCGGTGGCGCGCTCGACGGCGGCCTTGAACGCCTTGTCGCGCGGCTTGCCGCCCAGGATCGCGGCCTCGGCCAGCGGGGCGTTCTTCGCGGGCTTCTCGTCCTTGCCGCCGCGGTAGGCGGTGAAGGAGTACGCACCCAGGACGGCGCCCTCGCCGATCGCGGCGGCGGACTCGGCGTCCTCGACGGGCAGGGCGAACGCGGCCTTCTTCGAGCCGGCCAGCGCACGGGCCGCCACACCGGCGGCGCGGCGCAGCGTCTCCTCGTCGAAGGCGTCGCCCTCGGCGGGCAGGTCACCGAGGCCGACCGCCAGCACCACCGGGGCCTTGAAGCCGGAGGGGGCGGGCAGCTTGGTGACCTCCCCCTCGCCGCCGGAGCCGCCGAGGGTCTCCACGACGGCGGCCAGCCGGCCGTCGAAGGCCTGGTCAACGGCTTCGGCACCGGGCGCGACGACGAGGCCCTTCGGGCCCTTCGCCACACCGATGACGACGGCGTCCGCGCGCAGCGTCGCCGCACTGGAAGTGCTGAGAGTCAGAGCAGTCACGGTGGTGGGTGTCCCTACTTCCGTCGAGTTCTCGGCCGTGGATGGTGGTCCGGCCACACCTTGCGCATCGTATGCGCCGTGCTGGGGCCGCCAGGGCCCGGGCCATCCGGCACGCGAGAGCGTATCGGGGTGGGAGCGGTCAGCCCAGTGCCAGGACGACCAGCGCGCAGGTCGCCGCGGTCTCCGCCAGGGCGCCGAACACATCGCCGGTCACGCCGCCGAACCGGCGCCGGCAGCGCCGCAGCAGCGCCTCGGCGCAGGCCAGGGCGAGGAGAACGGCGGCCGCCCCCTGCGCCGCCCGGAAGGGGCCGCCCGCCGTGCAGGCACAGGCCCCCGCGGCCGCGGCGGCGGTCGCCACGGCCACGGCCCACGCGGCCGGTACGGGCACCACGCCCGCCACCGCCGCGCCCAGCCCCTCGGGCCGCGCGGCGGGCACCCCCGCGCGGGCGGCCAGGGTCAGGGCGCAGCGGGCGGCGAGGGCGGCGACGACCGCCGCGACCGCGCCGCGTGTCCAACTGGCCGCGTACAACTGCGCGAGGACGGCGACCTGCGCAAGCAGGGTGAGCAGCAGGGTGACGACGCCGAAGGGGCCGATGTCGGAGCGCTTCATCACGCGCAGCGCGTCCTCGGCCGGCTTGCCGCTGCCCAGCCCGTCGGCCACGTCCGCGAGCCCGTCCAGGTGCAGCCCCCGGGTGAGCACGGCGCCCACCGCGACGGCGGCCACGGCGGCGAGCGGGGGCCCGGCCCCGAGCAGCAGGAGCAGCGCTCCGGCGGCGGCCGCGCAGCCGCCCACCACCAGCCCGGCCAGGGGCGCCGCCAGCATCCCGCCGCGGGCGGCCGGGCGGTCCCAGCGGGTGAGGGCGACGGGCAGCACGGTGAGGGTGCCGAACGCGAAGCGCAGGGCGTCGCCGAGGCCGGCCCGGGCGGTGGTCGTGTCGGTCATCGCGGGCAGGGTATCCCGGCGCCCACGGCAGTACGTTTGCCGGGAGGGCGCGGCACGGGAGCGGGAGTTGCGATGGGTCACTGGCTGGCACGCAACATCGTCGATCCGGGCAAGCTGCCGCTGCTGCTGGCGCTGGCCGCGTTCGTGCTGACGTTCCTGGTGACCCGGGTCATCACCCGGCTGATCCGGGCCGGCAGGGGCCCCTTCCGCAACATCCGGCCGGGCGGGATGCACGTCCACCACGTGGTGCCGGGCGTGGTGCTGATGGTGGTCGGCGGCTTCGGGGCGGTGGCCGAGGGCCGGCACGGCTTCGGCGCGTCGGTGGCCGCCGTGCTGTTCGGCATGGGCGCCGGGCTGGTGCTGGACGAGTTCGCGCTCGTACTGCACCTGGACGACGTCTACTGGACCGAGCAGGGCCGCAAGAGCGTGGAGATCGTGGTCCTGACCGCCGCGCTGGTGGGGCTGGTGCTCTGCGGCTTCGCGCCGTTCGGGGTCAACGAACTGACGCCGGACGAGCTGCAGAACCGCACCATCGTGGTGACCAACACCCTCGTCAACTTCCTGCTGGCGCTGTTCGCCCTGGCCAAGGGCAAGCCGCGGCTCGCACTGATCGGCGCCGTGGTGCCGCTGGTGGCCATCGTGGCCGCGGTGCGGCTGGCCCGGCCGGGATCACCGTGGGCGCGGCGCTTCTACCGGCGTCGGCCCCGCGCCCGGCGCCGGGCACGGCTGCGCGCGTACCGGCACGACGCGCGCTGGTCGGCGGTGCGGCGCAGGATTCACGATCTGGTGGCGGGCGCGCCGGACCGCTGACCCGGCTGCCGGTGGGCGTCGCGGCGGGGCTTGCGGCGCCGCCGGAGCTCGTCCAGGCCGCACAGCACGAGCATCGCGGCGACGGCGGCGACGTGCTCCTTGCCCGCCAGGTTGGGCTTGAGGAGCACCTCCACGGCCATGGCCAGCACCACCAGGGAGCAGGTGAACCAGGCGCGGTAGCGCCAGGAGACGTACATCGCCAGGCCCACGACGGCCGCCGACGGCCCGGTGTCGATGACCTTCGCGGCCTCGGCCGGCAGCCCGAAGGGCGAGTCCGGGCCGATGGCCACGGCCAGCCGCGCGTACATCGTCCCCGCGAG
Source organism: Streptomyces sp. C36 (assembly GCF_040932295.1). NCBI lineage: Bacteria > Bacillati > Actinomycetota > Actinomycetes > Kitasatosporales > Streptomycetaceae > Streptomyces > Streptomyces sp. C36. Next base: position 639,495 of record NZ_JBFQGI010000002.1, read on the forward strand.
GGTGGCGACGTACGCGACGGTCAGCGTGCGCCAACGGCCCACCGCGCACTCGGCGATGCCGAGGACGAGCAGGACCTGGGCCAGCGCCCCCCACACCGGTAGGTCGAGCGCGGGCACGAACAGCGACAGCGGCGTGCGCAGCAGCGCGAGCCACCAGGGGAGCTGGGCCTGTACGGAGCCCAGCCGCTGGACGGGGCCGAAGCCCCAGGGCTGGTTCTGGACGATCTGGAAGACGGCCGTGAGGGCCACGGCCGAGAGCGTCATGGGGACGGCCCTCAGCCGCTTTCGGGTGAGGGTCCCCCACACGGCCGTGTACAGGGGACCCCATTCGGTGCGCGCGGCGCGGAGCAGCGCCGCGCGCTTCATCGCCGGCTCTCCAGGTGCTTGCGGTTGAGCCACTTGGGCAGGCCGGGGGCCTCCAGGAAGCCCTCGGCGCGGGCGCTGGCGATGCCGATGCGGAGCAGGTCACTGCTCTTCTCGAACAGCATGAAACGAGGCTCCCAGATGGGGCGGTACTTCGCATTTGCTCGGTAGAGCGATTCGATCTGCCACCAGCGGGAGAAGAAGCTCAGCAGCGAGCGCCACATCCGCAGCACCGGGCCCGCGCCGAGCCGGGAGCCGCGCTCGAAGACGGAGCGGAACATCGCGAAGTTCAGCGAGACCTGAGTGATGCCCAGGGATCTCGCCCGCTGGAGCAGTTCGATGACCATGAACTCCATCAGGCCGTTCTCGGAGTCCCGGTCACGGCGCATCAGGTCCAGCGACAGGCCCTTGGGGCCCCACGGCACGAAGCTCAGCAGGGCGCGCAGCTCGCCGTCGCCGTCATGGCACTCCAGCATCATGCAGCGGCCGTCGTCCGGGTCGCCCAGCCGGCCCAGCGCCATGGAGAAGCCGCGCTCGGTCGCGCCGTCGCGCCAGTCGTCGGCGCGGCGCAGCAGCTCGGCCATCTCCTCGTCGGGGATGTCCTCGTGCCGCCGGACGGTGACGGTGTACCCGGCGCGCTTGACCCGGTTGTAGGCCTGGCGCACGGTCCGCATGGCCCGGCCCTCGAGGGTGAACTCGGCGGTGTCCACGATCGCCTCGTCGCCCAGCTCCAGGGCGTCCAGGCCGTGCCGGGCGTAGATCGTGCCGCCCTCCTCGCTCGCGCCCATCACGGCCGGGATCCAGCCGTGCTCGCGCGCCTCGGTCAGCCACGGCTCGATGGCCCCGGGCCAGGCCTCGGGGTCGCCGATGGGGTCGCCGGAGGCCAGCGAGACGCCGCCGACGACGCGGTAGGTGACCCCCGCCTTGCCGGAGGGGGACCAGATGACGCTCTTCTCGCGGCGCAGGGCGAAGTAGCCGAGCGAGTCGCGGTCGCCCCACCGCTCGAGCAGGCCGCGCAGCCGCGACTCGTCCTCGGCGGTGATGGCGTCGGTGGCGCGGCGGGAGCGGAAGGCCGCGAAGAGCACCAGGATCAGCAGCGCCGTGCTCATCACGTTGATGACGACGTTGACCCAGCCGGGGGGAGCGATGCCGGCGTAGCGCTGGTCGTCGGCGGCGATCGTGATCAGCCGCATGACGCCGTAGTGCCAGCGGTCCAGGAAGGTCGAGCGCTGCTCGTCGGTGGACTCGTTGGTGACGGTGACCAGGGCCGCGGCGAGCAGCGAGGTGACGAGCAGGCCGACCGCGGCGACGGCGGTGGCGAGCTTGGGGTTGGAGCGGTCGCCCTTGGCGTAGAACTCGCGGCGGCCCACCAGCAGGGAGAGCACGAACAGCGCGGTGGCCACCAGCGAGAACCAGTTCAGGCCGTGCCGGCGGAACTCCGGGAAGGCCATCACGAACACCAGGAGCAGCAGGAGCAGCCCGGAGAGCACCAGGTTGAGGATCCACGCGGCCCGCTTGCGCCGGCGCATGGTGATCGCCAGGAGCAGCGACACCACCGCCGGGGCGAAGCCGGCCGACAGCAGGTAGGGAGTGAAGAACTCGTCGACGTTGTGCCGCCGGACGTCGGCGCCGAAGGACACCCAGACCGCGCCGAGCAGATTGACGAACGTAACGGCGCGTAGGTACCACACGGCGAACGACGCGGCGCGCCGCTGCCAGGGGCCGCCGCGGGCGCCCTCATCCGGAGTCAAGCGGACATCTCCCATGAAAAGTGGCCATAGGGGGCTCTTGCTCGACGGGATCCGGGCGCTCGCGACCCCGCCGGCACGGCCGGCGTCGTCAGGAGCGCTCGGGGAGCTCCGCCGCCAGGGCCGCGGCCGCCTGCACCAACGGCAGAGCCAGCAGCGCCCCTGTCCCCTCGCCCACTGTGACGCCGTGGTCCAGCAAAGGGTTGAGCGCCATCCGGTCGAGCGCCTTCGCCTGCGCCGGGTCGCCGCTCGCCTGCCCGGCCAGCCACCAGTCCGGCGCCCGGAACGCCACCCGCTGGGCCACCAGCGCGCACGCCGCGGTCACCACGCCGTCCAGGATCACCGGGGTGCGGCGCACCGCGCTCTGCAGCAGGAAGCCGGTCATCGCCGCGAGGTCCGCGCCGCCGGCCGCGGCCAGCAGCTCCAGCTGGTCGCCCAGCACCGGGCGGGCCCGGCGCAGCCCGTCGCGGATCGCGGCGCACTTGCGCATCCACGCCAGGTCGTCGATGCCGAAGCCGCCGCGCCCGGTGACCACCGACGCGTCCGTCCCGCACAGCGCGGCCACCAGGATCCCGGCCGCCGTGGTGCCGCCCACGCTCAGGTCGCCCAGGACCACCAGGTCGGTGCCGGAGTCGGCCTCCTCGTCCGCCACGGCCATCCCGGCCCGGAACGCCCGCTCCGCCTCCTCGACGGTCAGCGCGTCCTCGATGTCGACGCGGCCCGAGCCGCGCCGCACCCGGTGCCGGGTGACGTCCTCGGGCAGGTCGGCCGCGTCGCAGTCGACGGACATGTCCACCACGCGCAGCTCCGCCCCGAACCGCCGGGCCAGCACGGCCGCCGGGCTCACCCCGTCGAGCACGGCCCGCACCAGCTCGTGCGCCCCGCCGGCCGGGCCGCCGGAGACGCCGAGCTTGGCGACGCCGTGGTCGCCCGCGAAGAGCAGCACCCTGGGCCGCTCCACCGGCTTCACGGGCAGCGCGCCCTGCGCGGCGGCGAGCCACTCGCCGAGCTCGTCCAGCCGTCCCAGCGCGCCGGCCGACGGGACGAGCCGCTCACGGCGTTCCTCGGCGTCCCGCCGGACGCCGGCGTCGGGGCGCTCGATCAGCGTGGCGAAGTCATCAAGATTCAGACTGCTCATCCGCCACACACTACCCGTGGGGGGCCTGGGCAACCGGGGTTGCCGGGGGTTCGGGCGGGGCGGCGCGCCGCGCGCCCTAGCCGCGCAGGGTCAGCGCCTGCCCGGCCACCACCAGCACCATGTGTTCGCACTCGTCGCCCACGGCGGCGTTCAGCCGGCCCAGCTCGTCGCGGAAGCGGCGGCCCGACGCCGACGCCGGGACGACGCCCGAGCCGACCTCGTTGCTCACCACGACCACCGTGCGGCCGGTGGCGCGTATCGCGGCCACCAGCTCCCCGACCCGCCCGGCCAGCTCGGCCGCCCCGCCGCCGGCCCACCGGGCGTCGTCCCACGCGCCGACCGAGTCCATCGCGTCGGTCAGCCACAGCGCCAGGCAGTCGATCAGCAGCGGCGGGCCCTGCTCCGCCAGCAGCGGCACCAGGTCGCAGGTCTCGGCCGTGCGCCAGGAGCCCGGCCGCCGGTCGCGATGGCGGGCCACCCGCTCCGCCCAGTCCGCGTCGCCGTCGCGGGTGCCGCCGGTGGCGACGTAGAGCACCTCGGGGAACGACTCCAGCCGCCGCTCGGCCTCCACCGACTTGCCCGAGCGGGCCCCGCCCACCACCAGCGTCCGCCGGGGCACGTCCGGTACGGCGTGGTAGTCGCCGACGGACAGCGTCGTGCCGTCCGGCACCGCGCGGGCCCCCGCCGCCGTCAGCCGCCGGTGCAGCTCGGGCCCCGGCGGGACGTCGTGGTCCAGGTGCACCGCGATCACGTTCGTGGTCGCCCCGACCGCGCCCGTCTCCCGCAGCCGGGCCAGCGCGTCGGGCCGCCCGACGACGTCGAGCAGCACCATGTCGTACGGGCCGACGTGCCCGTGCAGCCCGGCCGGGCCCCCGCCGGGGGCCAGGTACAGCAGCCGCTGCCCGTCCGGCGACGTCACCTCGTACCCCGTGCCCGGCGCGTCCAGCGCCATGGCCCGCACCCGGTGGCCGCTGATCACCGACAGCTCGCGGCCGTCGGGCACCCGGCCCGGCGCGGGCAGCCCGGCCGGGAACTCCACGGCGGGGCCGTCGTTCGGGTGCGAGAGCAGCACCTGGCGCACGCCCGCGATGGAGTGCCCGGCACGGGCGGCGGCGAACGCCGGGCCCGGGGTGAGGTCCAGCAACAGCGCGTCGTCCACGAGCAGCGAGGTCGCCGCCCGCGCCGCGTCGCCGACGGCGACGGCACAGGCGGCGCAGGGGCAGCCGGGGCGCGGCAGCCCGTCGGGGGCTCCGGTGCCGAGGAGAGTCAGTTCCACCCCCTGATCGTCTCGCGTCCCCGCGCGGCGGGCGCGCGGGGCTCACCCTTTCTCGTTCCCGACGGTTCGTTAGGCTGCGGGACGGACACTCACTTCAGCCCCCAGGAGGCGGACATGGTGTGGACGTGGCGGTTCGAGAAGAGCGACGGGAGCGAGACGCCCCCGGCGCTGGAGCCGGAGGAGTTCACGACGCAGGGTGACGCGGAGTCCTGGATCGGGGAGAACTGGAAGGACCTGCTGGAGGGCGGTGTGGACCAGGTGCGCCTCTTCGAGGACGACACGGAGATCTACGCGGGCCCGATGAGCCTGCACGCCGCCGCGGAGTGACCGACGCGCGAAGACCGCCGGCCGGACCCCTCTTTCCCGGGGTCCGGCCGGCGGTCTTCGCACGTTCTTCCGTTCCTACGAGCCGCCGCGCACTCCGCACAGGTGCAGCAGGGCCGCCACCGCGCGGTACGGGTCGGTGCGCCCGGCCCGGTCCTCGGCGGCCAGCAGGCGCTCCAGCTCGGCGCCGACGGGCGGCGCCTGGTCGTCGGCCGCCAGGTCGGTGAAGACGCGCACGCCGTACCAGGCCTGCAGCGGGGCCCCGATTCCGGCGAGCGTCGCGGTCAGCGCCTCCAGCCGGTCCGCGCGGGCCTCGACGCCGATGCGGTTGGTGTAGGCGGGGGAGTCGAAGGCCGCCAGCGCGGTGTCCCAGTCGCCCGACAGGCCCGGCCGCATGGCCAGGGCGTCGGCGTTGCGCACCACCAGCGAGAGCACCCCGCCCGGGGCGAGCACCCGGGCCAGGCCCGCGAGCAGCGGATCCGGCTCGGCCACGTACATCAGGACGCCGTGGCACAGCACGACGTCGAAGGTGCCGGGCAGGAAGTGCGCGCCGGTGTCGCGGCCGTCGCCCTCCACGATGCGCACGCGCTCCTGGATGCCGGCCGGCTCGGCGGACAGCGCGAGGCGCAGCGCCTCGACCATCCGCGGATCCGGCTCCAGGCCCGTCACCTCGTGCCCGGCCCGGGCCAGGCGCAGTGCCTGGGTGCCCTGGCCGGGGCCGACGTCGAGGACGCGCAGCCGCCGGCCGACCGGGAAACGGGCGGCTATCTGTTCGTCCGTCTGGCGGGCGACCAGCTCCTGGCGAACAATGTTCCGCAGCCCCCCGAGCCCCTCGAGCCACCCCCACGCGCCACCGCCGAAGCCGGGCGCGAAGGCGCTCAGGGCTTCGCCCCGCGCTTGACCTTCGGCTTGGGCAGGCGCAGGCGGCGCATCTGCAGCGTGCGCATCAGGGCGTACGGGACGGCACCGCGGGTGTTCTCGTCCGGGAAGCGCTGCTTGAGGGCGCGCTTGAAGGTGAGGGCGGTGACCACCGAGTTGATGACGATCAGCACGATCACCACGAGCCACGCCAGCAGCACATAGCTCTGGAAGGCACCGCGGTTGATCATGCTCAGGATGAGGATCAGCACGGCCAGCGGCAGGAAGAACTCCGCCACCGAGTACCGCGCGTCCACGAAGTCACGGGCGAAGGACCGCACCGGGCCCTTGTCGCGGGCGGGGAGATACCGCTCGTCCCCGCTCGCCAGCGCCTCGCGCTGCTTGGCCAGGTCCACGCGGCGCGCCTCGCGCTGCCGCTTGGCGGCCTCCTTGCGGTTGGCGGGCGTGCTCGCCAGGGAGCGGCGCCCGGCGGAGGCCTCACTCCGCTTGGGGGTGGGTCGGCCCTTGGGGGCCTGCGGATCACGGGGCTTCTTGGGCTGGTCCGCGGTCACCTCGGGGGTCGCGGCCTGCGCTTTCGAACGGCTTCGGAACACAGAACCCAAGGGTACGGGGTCCGGGCGTCCCGTTCGGGCACGATCCGGCAACGGAGTGCGGCGGCCGTCGGCGCCGCCCCGCCCCCTACTCCTCGCGCCGGAGGGCGGGGGGTGCTGATCGTCCTGCAGGAGGAGCGCATCCACGGCCGAACAGTGCGGTAATGGAAGCGGGGCCCGTACTGTGGGTTCTGAAGGATGTGCTGGAGCCTAAGCCCGATCAGTTCGGTCAGAAGGGGGCGCGCGAGGCCCATGAGCGGTGTCATGAAGCGGATGGGAATGATCTTCCGCGCAAAGGCCAACAAGGCCCTGGACCGGGCCGAGGATCCCCGCGAGACCCTCGACTACTCGTACCAGAAGCAGCTCGAGCTCCTGCAGAAGGTGCGCCGTGGCGTCGCCGATGTCGCGACCTCCCGCAAGCGCCTGGAACTCCAGCTCAACCAGCTGCAGAGCCAGTCCTCCAAGCTCGAGGAGCAGGGCCGCAAGGCGCTCGCGCTGGGCCGGGAGGACCTGGCGCGCGAGGCGCTGACCCGCCGGGCCGCCCTGCAGCAGCAGGTCAGCGACCTCGAGACGCAGCACCAGACCCTCCAGGGCGAGGAGGAGAAGCTCACGCTCGCCTCCCAGCGCCTGCAGGCCAAGGTCGACGCCTTCCGGACGAAGAAGGAGACCATCAAGGCCACCTACACCGCCGCCCAGGCCCAGACCCGCATCGGCGAGGCCTTCTCCGGCATCTCCGAGGAGATGGGCGACGTCGGCATGGCCATCCAGCGCGCCGAGGACAAGACGGCCCAGCTGCAGGCCCGCGCCGGCGCCATCGACGAGCTCCTCGCCTCGGGCGCGCTCGACGACCCGACCGGCATGGCCAAGGACGACCTCACCGCCGAGCTGGACCGCATCTCCGGCGGCTCCGACGTGGAGCTGGAGCTCCAGCGGATGAAGGCCGAGCTGGCGGGCGGCAGCGGAGGCCGGCAGCAGGCGATCGAGGGCGGCTCCGCGGGCCAGGCGCAGCAGAACCACCCCCAGGACCAGCCGCGCTTCGACAAGAGCTGACCCACGGGACCACGGGCAGGCACGGGCCGGGCGGCTACGAGCCGACCCGGGCGGGAGCTGGCAGACTCGGCTCGCAGGCATCTCACTCGCCCTACGCAAGGGAGACCGTCGTGATCGTACGGATCATGGGGGAGGGCCAGGTGAGGCTGGCCGACAGCCACTTCACCGAGCTCAACACGCTGGACGACGAGCTGCTCGAGGAGATGGAGAGCGGCGACGAGGAAGGCTTCCGGCGCACGCTGGGCTCCCTGCTCGACGCCGTTCGCCGCCTGGGCACGCCGCTGCCCGACGACGCGCTCGAACCCTCCGAACTGATCCTGCCCGCGCCCGACTCCTCCCTGGCCGACGTTCGCGCGATGCTCGGCGACGACGGCCTCATCCCCGGCTGACACCGGGTTCCGCACCGCACATCCCCGGCTCCCCGCCGCGCTCCCGCCCCGACCGGGCGGGGGCGCGGCGCCGCCGCACCCACCCGATGCCGGCCCGCCCCCGATCGGTACCGCGATGACCTCCCTCGCCGCCACGGGCCTCGCCCGCCCGCACCGCTGGCTGCGCGCCCATCCCCTGGCCGCCGACACCCTGCTGGCCGTCCTCGTCCTCGGCCTCGTCCTGGTCGGCGTCTACCTCGGCCCGCGCACCGCCGCCCATCCGCCCGGCCTCGTCTTCGCCCTGCTGGCCACGGCCGCCTGCGCGTCGCTCGCGCTGCGCCGCCGGGCCCCGCGCGCGGTGCTGGCCCTGACCGCCGCGCTGACGGTCGCCGCGACCGTCACCGCCCACGACGGCGGGCCCCCGCGCACCCAGGTCGCCACCGCCACCGCGGTCGCCCTCTACACCGTCGCCGCCCGCACCGAGCGGCCCACCGCCTGGCGGATCGTCGCGGTGACCGTCGCCGTCGTCACCGCCGCCGTCATGCTCTTCGGCCCGCCGCCCTGGTACGCCCAGGAGAACGTGGGCCTCTTCGCCTGGACCGGCATGGCGGGCGCGGCGGGCGACGCCGTCCGCAGCCGACGGGCCTTCGTCGCCGCGATCGAGGAACGGGCCGTACGGGCCGAACGCACCCGCGAGGAGGAGGCCCGCCGCCGCGTCGCCGAGGAACGGCTGCGCATCGCCCGCGAGCTGCACGACGTGGTCGCCCACCACATCGCCCTGGTCAACGTCCAGGCCGGGGTCGCCTCGCACATCATGGACAGCCGCCCCGAGCAGGCCAAACAGGCCCTCGCGCACGTCCGCGAGGCCGGCCGCTCGGCGTTGGAGGAACTGCGCGCGACCGTGGGCCTGCTGCGCCAGTACGGCGATCCGGAGGCCCCCACCGAGCCGGCCCCCGGCCTCGGCGTCCTCGACCAGCTCGTCGACGGCTTCGCCCGGGTGGGCCTGCGCGTGGAGGTCGCGGCGGCCTCCACCCTGCCGGAGGGGTCCGGCACCGCGACGGGCGCCGCCGGGGCGGCGGCCGTCCTCGGCCCGCTGCCCGGCGCGGTCGACCTGACCGCCTACCGGGTGCTGCAGGAGGCGCTGACCAATGTGCACAAGCACGCGGGCTCCGGCGCCCGCGCGGAGGTCGCCCTGCTGCGCAGCGCGGACAGCCTGCACCTGACCGTCCTGGACGACGGCGGCGACGGGCCCGGCCGGGCCCCGGAGGGCGGCGCGGCGGGCGACGCGTCCGGCGGCGGCCACGGCCTGATCGGCATGCGTGAGCGCGCCACCGCCCTGGGCGGCGTCTGCGAAGCGGGCCCGCTCGGCGGGGACGCGCCCGGCTTCCGGGTACGGGCGGTGCTGCCGCTGCAGGCCCGTACGGGTGATGTGCGGCCCCTAGGGTTTGACGCATGACTGAGCCGATCACCGTCGTTCTGGCCGACGACCAGGCGCTGCTGCGCAGCGCGTTCAAGGTGCTGGTGGAGTCGGAGCCGGACATGAGGGTGGTGGGGGAGGCCGCGGACGGGGCGCAGGCGGTCGAGCTCGCCCGGGCGCATGTGCCGGACGTGGTGCTGATGGACATCCGGATGCCCGGGACGGACGGCCTCGCCGCGACGCGGGAGATCTGCTCGGACCCGGCGCTGGCGGCGGTGCGGGTGCTGATGCTGACGACGTTCGAGGTCGACGAGTACGTGGTGCAGTCGCTGCGGGCCGGCGCCTCGGGCTTTCTGGGCAAGGGGGCGGAGCCGGGGGAACTGCTGGCCGCGATCCGGGTCACGGCGGCGGGCGAGGCGCTGCTGTCGCCCGCGGCGACCAAGGGGCTGATCGCGAAGTTCCTGGCCCAGGGGGATCCCGCCGACCGCCCGGCCGGTGCCGCCGCGGTCCGGCTCGACACGCTCACCGGCCGGGAGCGCGAGGTGCTGGTGCAGGTGGCGGGCGGCCTGTCGAACGACGAGATCGGCGAGCGCCTGACGGTCAGCCCGCTCACGGTCAAGACGCACGTCAACCGGGCCATGGCGAAGCTGGGCGCCCGGGACCGGGCGCAGCTGGTGGTGATCGCCTACGAGTCGGGGCTGGTGCGGCCGAGAACCGACTGAAGGCCCCCGGACGCGGAACGCCGGCCGGACCGCTCGGGGCGGTCCGGCCGGCGTCGGCCGGGACGGGCGCGGGCTACGGAAGCGCCAGCATCCGCTCCAGGGCCAGCTTCGAGAAGCTCGCGACCTCGGGGTCGACCTCGATGCGGTTGACGACCTTGCCGGCCGCCAGCGACTCCAGCGCCCAGACCAGGTGCGGCAGGTCGATGCGGTTCATGGTCGAGCAGAAGCAGACCGTCTTGTCGAGGAAGACGATCTCCTTGCCCTCACCGGCGAATCGATTCGCCAGGCGGCGCACCAGGTTCAGCTCCGTGCCGATGGCCCACTTGGAGCCGGCCGGGGCGGCCTCGAGGGTCTTGATGATGTACTCCGTCGAGCCGACGTAGTCGGCCGCCGCGACGACCTCGTGCCGGCACTCGGGGTGCACCAGGACGTTGACGCCCGGGATGCGCTCCCGCACGTCGTTGACCGAGTCCAGCGAGAAGCGGCCGTGCACCGAGCAGTGCCCGCGCCACAGGATCATCTTCGCCGCGCGCAGCTCCTCGACGGTCAGACCGCCGTTCGGCTTGTGCGGGTTGTACAGGACGCAGTCGTCCAGCGACATGCCCATGTCGCGGACGGCGGTGTTGCGGCCCAGGTGCTGGTCGGGCAGGAAGAGGACCTTCTCGCCCTGCTCGAAGGCCCAGTTCAGCGCCCGCTCGGCGTTGGAGGAGGTGCAGATGGTGCCGCCGTGCTTGCCGGTGAAGGCCTTGATGTCCGCCGAGGAGTTCATGTACGAGACCGGGACGGTCACGTCGGCTATGCCCGCCTCGGTCAGCACGTCCCAGCACTCGGCGACCTGCTCGGCGGTGGCCATGTCGGCCATCGAGCAGCCGGCGGCCAGGTCGGGCAGCACGACCTGCTGGTCGCTCGTGGTCAGGATGTCCGCGGACTCGGCCATGAAGTGCACGCCGCAGAAGACGATGTACTCGGCGTCCGGCCGGGCGGCGGCGTCGCGGGCGAGCTTGAAGGAGTCGCCGGTGACGTCCGCGAACTCGATGACCTCGTCGCGCTGGTAGTGGTGGCCGAGGACGAAGACCCTGTCCCCGAGCTTCGCCTTGGCCGCGCGGGCACGCTCCACCAGGTCCGGGTCGGACGGCGCCGGCAGGTCGCCGGGGCACTCCACGCCGCGCTCGCTGCGGGGGTCGGACTCGCGGCCGAGCAGCAGGAGGGCGAGGGGCGAGGGGGAGGGGGCCTGGAAGTCCAAGGGCTGGGCGGTGGTCACGACACGCACCCTTTCTGTTCTGCGGACGGCCGGTCGGGCCTTGTCGTCAATTTGACGCTATCTATCATAACCCCTTCACGTCAGTTTGACGATGATGATCGCGTCGATGTGACACATTCCCGATCCGTCGAGGGGTGTGCGAGCATGAAAAGCGGAAGTCAGTTCAGGCCCGGAATGAATCCGGGACGCCGGCGGTTGCTGCCACAGGCAAGCAGTCCGCACCAAGACCCGGGAGTGAAGCAGATGTCCGTACAGGACGAGAAGACCACTGTGAGCGACGGCATCCTCCTGTCCGACGCCGCGGCCACCAAGGTCAAGACCCTGCTGGAGCAGGAGGGTCGTGACGACCTCGCCCTGCGCGTCGCCGTCCAGCCCGGTGGCTGCTCCGGCCTGCGCTACCAGCTCTTCTTCGACGAGCGCTCGCTCGACGGTGACGTCGTCAAGGACTTCGACGGCGTCAAGGTCGTCACCGACCGCATGAGCGCCCCGTACCTGCACGGCGCCTCGATCGACTTCGTCGACACCATCGAGAAGCAGGGCTTCACGATCGACAACCCCAACGCCACCGGCTCCTGCGCCTGCGGCGACTCGTTCAGCTAAAGCGGCCCGCCCGGCTGCGAGAGCAGGCCGCGGGACACGCGAGAAAAGGGGCGGCACCCACCGGTGCCGCCCCTTTCGCCTGCCCGGCTGCCCGCCGGCTACTTGCCCTGCCGCTCCCGCACGGTCTCGCCGTTGCTCACGTCCACGACCTTGCGGTCACCCAGCGGCTCGTCCAGCGTGACCGTCGTCTCCATGCGCTTGGCGATCATCACGCAGGCCCGGCCCGGCTCCTTCTCGGTGCCGGTGATCTTGACCGTCACCGCCGACGAGGACTGCTCGGCGGAGGCCGCGTAGGTGCTGCAGACCCCGCCCCAGAAGTGCAGGACGAGCTTCTTGCCGCCGTCCTCGGCGGTGTACGCGTCCACCCGCACCGGGGACGAGGACGCCGGAGCGGTGGCCGACGGGCCGACGGGCCGCGTCGTGGGCGCCTTCGCGACGAACTTCGGGTCGATCGCCGGCTGGGCGATCGTGACGGTCCCGTCCTTGTCGTCCGCGCCCGGCATCTTCGCGGTGAACAGCCACGACGGCACCAGGGCCTGGCGGCCGGAGACCGACTGGGCCGACAGACCGAAGACCGCGCCGGTCACCGTCACCGGCTCCCGCCCGTCCCGCTTGCCCTCGCAGGGGGCGTCGCCGGAGCCGTCCCCGTCCCGGAACGGAACCGCCGTCGCGCAGCCCCCGACGGCCACCCGGCCGGTGCCCGCTCCCCGGTTCAGCTCCTCCAGCGCCTTGCGCGCGGTGATCAGCGGGTACGCCGCGCCCTTCTTCGGCGTCTGCAGGCGCCCGCTGCCGCCGACGACCTGCGCGTCCGCGCCGACCTGCAGGCTGGTCCGCCAGCCGTAGGTGGGCGTGGAGTTGACCACCGGGTCGGCGGTGACGGTCCGTACCGCGCCGTGGACCGCCGTCGCGCCCACCTTCGCGCCGTCCTGCCCCAGGGCCTTGAACACCGGGGCGACCACGCTCTTCGCCTTGTCCTCCGACACCGGCCCCGCGGCCGCCGGGTCCGCCTGGGGCGAACCGTCACGGAAGGAGGGGCAGGCCGGCGCCGGCGAGTCCAGGCCGGGGGAGGTGCCCGAGGAGCCCTGCTCCTTCGGCCCCCCGCCCGGCGGGTGGGCGCAGGACGTGCCGCCCGGCACGCCGTACTTCGAGTACGCCCAGTCGCCCGGCCCCTGCCGGCTCACCTGCAGCGTGGGCCCGGCCGCGTCGGGGCCGCCGCCGACCGTCCAGGTGTCCTTGGCCAGCCGGGGGGTGCCCCGCACGTCCAAGGCCTTGGCCAGGGCGGCCACCTCGGCGCCGGAGACCTCGCTCCCCGGCAGGTGCACGGGCGCCGTCCGGGGGCCGTCGGGCAGGCTGCCCGACGCCCGGTAGCGCACGCCGTTCGGGTCGGGCTCGCCCACCGCGATGCCCTGGGAGGCGCCGCCGCCGGCCGTGCCGGCCGGGTAGCCGTCGAGCGCCAGCGGGGCGGGGGTACCGCTCGCGCCGGCCGCGCCCGGCGCGCCCCCGCCGTCGCCGTGCCCGGCGGTGGACGCCCAGTACGCCCCGCCGCCCCCGGCCAGCAGCACCGCCGCCGCCACCGATGCCACCGCCAGCGGGGAGTGCTTCCGCTGCCGTTTGTCGGGGCCACCGCCCGGAGTGCCGCCCTCGGTGCTCACCGCATCGCTCCTTCGCTCCGCTCAAACTTCAGTACTGCCGCATCCCCCGAGAGGGGGACACCGCTTGGACGGAGCGCAGGAGCGAGCGGTTCCAGTGTTTCCTCCGGTGCGGTGCCGTCAGTCGCCGTACTCCGACATTCCGTCCAGCAGCCGGGCCGACCGGGCGGGCACCCGGACCCCGTGGATCAGCGACAGGGGTGTGTGCGCGGCGGGCGCCGGGGCGGCCACCGTGGTGCCGGTCCAGTGCGGGGCCATCCGGGCGCAGTCCCTGCGCAGATCGGCCAGCGATTCCGGCTCTCTGGGCGTGACGTCCTTCACAGTCTTCGGCATACCCGCACCGTACGCACGCCGGTGCGCGGTACGTAAGACCTACTATTAGGTAGATCTGCCCACCGACCGGCCGGAACCGGACCTGGTGGATGTCCGGGGAACCGGTAGCGTGGTGTGGCTCTTCTCGTTGTTTTTCGTTCCCCATCACCGCCTCGCCACCAGGAGCAGATCCGTCGTGCGTATCGCTGTCACCGGCTCCATCGCCACCGACCACCTGATGACCTTCCCCGGCCGCTTCGCCGATCAGCTCGTGGCCGACCAGCTGCACACGGTCTCCCTCTCCTTCCTGGTCGACGAGCTCGACGTGCGCCGTGGCGGCGTGGGCCCCAACATCTGCTTCGGCATGGGCGTGCTCGGCCTGCGCCCGGTCCTCGTCGGTGCCGCCGGCGCCGACTTCGCGGACTACCGCGCCTGGCTGGACCGGCACGGCGTCGACACCGCCTCGGTGCACATCTCCGAGGTCCTGCACACCGCGCGCTTCGTCTGCACCACCGACAGCGACCACAACCAGATCGCGTCCTTCTACACCGGCGCGATGAGCGAGGCCCGCCAGATCGAGCTGCAGCCGGTGGCCGACCGGGTCGGCGGTCTGGACCTGGTGCTGATCGGCGCGGACGACCCCGAGGCGATGATCCGCCACACCGAGGAGTGCCGCGCCCGCGCGATCCCCTTCGCCGCCGACCCCTCCCAGCAGCTCGCCCGCATGGACGGCGACGACATCCGCGTGCTGATCGAGGGCGCGACGTACCTGTTCACCAACGAGTACGAGAAGGCGCTCATCGAGTCCAAGACGGGCTGGACGAGCGAGGAGATCCTCTCCAAGGTCGGCACCCGCATCACCACGCTGGGCGCGCGCGGCGTGCTCATCGAGCGGGTCGGCGAGCAGCCGATCGAGGTCGGCTGCGCCGAGGAGGAGGCCAAGGTCGACCCGACCGGCGTCGGCGACGCGTTCCGCGCGGGCTTCCTGGCCGGCCTGACCTGGGGCCTGTCCCTCGAGCGCGCCGCGCAGCTGGGCTGCATGCTGGCCACCCTCGTCATCGAGACCCTGGGCACCCAGGAGTACGAGCTGCGGCGCGGGCACTTCATGGAGCGCTTCACCAAGGCCTACGGCCAGGAGGCGGCCGCCGAGATCCAGGCCCACCTGGCCTGATCCCCCGGCGCGGGAGGGGGCGGCACTCACCGCCCCCTCGCCGTCAGGCGAGGCGCCGCACCGTGTACGCGACCCCGGTCTCCGCCGGGCGCTCGCCCACGTACTCCTGGCCGCGCATCGAGCACCACGCCGGAATGTCCAGGCGCGCCGCCTCGTCGTCGGACAGGACGGTCACGAGGCCGCCCACCGGCACGTCCCCGATCACCTTCGCCAGCTCGATCACGGGGATCGGGCACCGCTTGCCGAGCGAGTCGACCACGAGCTCCTCCCCGGCCCCGGCCGCGGCGGCCGGAGCGGCGGCCGCCGGCGCGCCCAGCGCCTCGCGCACCGACGCGACGACCCCCGGCAGGACGCCGAGGAAGGCCTCCACGTCCTCCGGCGACGTGCCGCGCGGCAGCGACAGGCGCACATTGCCCTCCGACAGCACCCCCATCGCCTGGAGCACATGGCTCGGCCGCAGGGTGCTGGAGGTGCACGACGAGCCCGAGGAGACCGAGAAGCCCTCGCGGTCCAGCGCGTGCAGCAGCGTCTCGCCGTCCACATAGAGGCAGGAGAACGTGACCAGGTGCGGCAGCCGTCGCACGGGGTCGCCGACCACCTCCACGTCCGGTACGAGCTCGGGCACCCGGTTCCGTACGCGCTCCACCAGCGCCCGCAGCCGGGCGTCCTCGGCCGCCGCCTCCGCGCGCACCGCCCGCAGCGAGGCCGCGGCCGCCACGACGGCGGGCAGGTCGGGGAAGCCGGGGGAGCGGCCCGACTCCCGTTCGTCCGCGGGGCCCTGGGCGGCGAACCGCACCCCCTTGCGCACGGCCAGCAGGCCCACCCCCGAGGGGCCGCCCCACTTGTGCGCGCTGGCCGTCAGCAGCGACCAGCCCGGCGCCACCGGGCCCCAGCCGAGCGACTGGGCCGCGTCCACCAGCAGCGGCACCCCGGCCGCCCGGCAGGCCTCGGCCACCTCGGCCACCGGCTGCTCGGTGCCGACCTCGTGGTTGGCGGACTGCAGCGCCGCGAGGGCGGTGTCCGCCCGCAGCGCGGCCGCGTACGCCGCCGCGTCGACGCGGCCGGCGCGGTCCACCTCCACCTCGGTGACGGTGCCGCCGGCCGCGCGCAGGGCGTCCGCCGAGTGCAGTACGGCGGAGTGCTCGACGGCGGAGACGACCAGATGGCGGCCCACCCGGCGGCGTCCGGCGAGGGCGCCGGCGATGCCGTCGTGCAGCGCGCGTGTCCCCGAAGGAGTGAACACGAGCTCGTCGGGGCGACAGCCGACGGCCTCGGCGGCGGCCTCGCGGGCGGCGTCGAGCAGCAGCCGGGCCCGGCGGCCCTCCCGGTAGAGCCGGGCCGGGTCGGCCCAGCCCTCGTCGAGGGCGGCCAGCAGCGCCTGGCGGGCGACCGGGTGCAGAGGGGCGGCGGAGGCCGCGTCGAAGTAGGGCACGTAAGAAACGCTAACTCCCGTCGCCGGGACGGCCCGCGGCCGCCGCGGCGACGACCCCGCCACGCCCCTCGTGACCAGGCGGCACACGGCGCTGACGGTCCTCCAGATGGCCGCCGGAGCCCCATATTCCACCGGTTCGGGGAGTGGTCCGGCGCGTTGGGCACCCTCCCCGCGCGGCCCCAAATAGCGTCCAGTAGGGTTTGGTCCGCATAAACATCCAAACCCCTGCCCGCAGCGGGCCGGCGACCGACCAGCGAGACGGCCGCAGCCGGCCGCACGGGCGAGACTCTCGGGAAGGCGCTACGTGAGTCCCAACGGCTCCGACCGCTCGTCGCGGCGCCCGGTGCGGCGGAAGCTGCTGCAGGCGCTGGCCGCGGGCGCTGTCCTGGCGACCGCCACCGGTTGCACATCGAAGGACTTCCCCCGCCTCGGCATGCCAACGCCTGTCACGGAAGAGGCGCCGCGGATCCTCTCCTTGTGGCAGGGCTCGTGGGCGGCAGCGCTCGCCACGGGCGTACTGGTGTGGGGCCTGATCCTGTGGAGCGTCATCTTCCACCGGCGCAGCAGGTCCAAGGTGGAGATCCCCACCCAGACCCGGTACAACATGCCCATCGAGGCGCTGTACACCGTGGTCCCGATCATCATCGTCTCGGTGCTCTTCTATTTCACCGCGCGCGATGAGAACAAGCTCCTGACCAACCCGGAGAAGCCGCAGCACGTCATCAACGTGGTGGGCTTCCAGTGGAGCTGGGCGTTCAACTACATGGAGAACGTCGACGGCAACACCGCCACTCCGGCGAAGCCGCTCCGTGAGAACAAGGAGCTCGACGCGATCCCGGACCGGTTCCTGAACAAGGCACCGCAGGGCGCCGAGGGCGTCTACGAGGTCGGCGTTCCGGGTGACCGGAACCCGCAGACGGGCAACCCGGGCCCGACCATGTGGCTGCCCAAGGGTGAGACGGTGCAGTTCGTCCTCACCTCGCGGGACGTCATCCACTCCTTCTGGGTGGTGCCGTTCCTGATGAAGCAGGACGTCATCCCGGGGCACACCAACAGCTTCACGGTGACCCCCCAGAAGGAGGGCACGTACCTGGGCAAGTGCGCCGAGCTCTGCGGTCAGGACCACTCGCGGATGCTCTTCAACGTCAAGATCGTCTCTCCTGAGCGGTACCGGGCGCACCTGAAGGAGCTGGCGGCCAAGGGCCAGACCGGTTACCAGCCGGCGGGTATCGCGATGACGGATCACGCGAAGAACGCGGAGACCAAGAACAAGTGAGCATCCTCAACGAACCCCAGGGTGCCGCCGCCGCAACAGCCACGGCAGCACCACCCGTACGCCAGAAGCAGCCCGGTAGTCAGGTCATCAAGTGGCTCACCACCACCGACCACAAGACGATCGGCACGCTCTACCTGGTCACGTCGTTCGCGTTCTTCTGCATCGGCGGCCTGATGGCGCTCCTCATGCGCGCCGAGCTGGCCCGTCCCGGCACGCAGATCATGTCGAACGAGCAGTTCAACCAGGCGTTCACGATGCACGGCACGATCATGCTGCTGATGTTCGCGACGCCGCTGTTCGCCGGATTCGCGAACTGGATCATGCCGCTGCAGATCGGCGCGCCCGACGTGGCGTTCCCGCGGCTGAACATGTTCGCCTACTGGCTCTACCTCTTCGGCTCGCTGATCGCGGTGGCCGGGTTCCTCACCCCGCAGGGTGCGGCCGACTTCGGCTGGTTCGCCTACTCCCCGCTGTCGGACGCGGTCCGCTCGCCGGGCGTCGGCGCCGACATGTGGATCATGGGTCTGGCCTTCTCGGGCTTCGGCACGATCCTCGGTTCGGTCAACTTCATCACCACGATCATCTGCATGCGCGCCCCGGGCATGACGATGTTCCGCATGCCGATCTTCACCTGGAACGTCCTGCTGACCGGTGTGCTGGTCCTGCTGGCCTTCCCGGTGCTGGCCGCCGCGCTGTTCGCCCTGGAGGCGGACCGTAAATTCGGCGCCCATGTATTCGACGCGTCCAATGGCGGCGCGTTGCTGTGGCAGCACCTCTTCTGGTTCTTCGGCCATCCCGAGGTGTACATCATCGCCCTGCCGTTCTTCGGCATCATTTCCGAGGTCATTCCGGTGTTCTCCCGGAAGCCGATGTTCGGTTACTGGGGCCTGATCGCGGCGACGATTTCGATCGCCGGTCTGTCGGTGACGGTGTGGGCGCACCACATGTACGTCACCGGTGGTGTGCTGCTGCCGTTCTTCTCCTTCATGACCTTCCTGATCGCGGTCCCGACCGGTGTGAAGTTCTTCAACTGGATCGGCACCATGTGGAAGGGCTCGCTGTCCTTCGAGACCCCGATGCTGTGGGCCGTCGGCTTCCTGATCACCTTCACCTTCGGTGGTCTGACCGGCGTCATCCTGGCCTCGCCGCCGATGGACTTCCACGTCTCCGACTCGTACTTCGTGGTCGCGCACTTCCACTACGTCATCTTCGGCACCGTGGTGTTCGCGATGTTCTCCGGCTTCCACTTCTGGTGGCCGAAGTTCACGGGCAAGATGCTGGACGAGCGCCTGGGCAAGATCACCTTCTGGACGCTGTTCGTGGGCTTCCACGGCACGTTCCTGGTGCAGCACTGGCTGGGTGCCGAGGGCATGCCGCGTCGTTACGCGGACTACCTCGCTGCCGACGGCTTCACCACGCTGAACACCATCTCGACCATCAGCTCCTTCCTGCTGGGCCTGTCGATCCTGCCGTTCTTCTACAACGTCTGGAAGACCGCCAAGTACGGCAAGAAGGTCGAGGTCGACGACCCGTGGGGCTACGGCCGCTCGCTCGAGTGGGCGACCTCCTGCCCGCCGCCGCGGCACAACTTCCTCACGCTGCCTCGCATCCGCTCCGAATCCCCGGCGTTCGACCTGCACCACCCGGAGATCGCGGCGCTGGAGATCGAGGAGAACCTCGCCGCTGACAAGGCCCTCGCGGGTGGCAAGGAGGCCGGCAAGTGAAGATCCAAGGCCGGATGTTCATCTGGCTCTCCGTCTTCATCCTCGCCATGGCGATCGTCTATGGCATGTGGGCGAAGGAGGCGGCCGGTACGACCGCCCTCTTCATGGCCTTCGGCCTGTGCGTCATGGTCGGCTACTACCTGGCGTTCACCGCGCGCCGGGTGGACGCCGGTGCCCAGGACGACAAGAACGCGGACGTCGCCGACGACGCCGGTGAGCTGGGCTTCTTCGCCCCGCACAGCTGGCAGCCGCTGTCCCTGGCCGTCGGTGGAGCGCTCGCCTTCATGAGCATCTGCTTCGGCTGGTGGCTGATGTACTTCTCGGCGCCGGTCATCCTGGTCGGACTCTTCGGCTGGGTGTTCGAGTTCTACCGCGGCGAGAACCAGAACCAGTAGGTTCCCCCGCGAACGTTCGGGCCCCGCACACCTCACGGTGTGCGGGGCCCGATGCGTTTCCACCCGTTTGCGGCCCTCCGGAGGCCGTATGACCGGATTCTTCCTATCGTGTGACCATGGGTCATACACCTCGACGCCACACGGTGCCCGCCGGCGCCCTGCTGCTGGTCTCGCTGGTTCTGGGGGCCTCCGCGTGCGGGGGCTCGTCCAATCCCCTGGCCGACCCGCCGTACGACGCGACCGGCCAGGTCAGGGTCACCGGCTCGCAGGAGGGTCACAAGGCGGACCCCAGCAAGCCCCTGGAGGTCGAGACCTCCGGCGGCGACCGGATCACCGACGTGACCGCCACCGACGCCGCCGGACGCTACGTCAAGGGCGAACTGGCCGCCGACGGCTCGCACTGGCACAGCACGGGCGCCCTCGCCGCCGGGGCCCACTACACCGTGCGGGTCAGCACGGAGGACGGGGACGGCGCCCAGGGGCGCCGGACGATCGGCTTCGACACCAACCCGGCCGACCGGCTGCTGAGGGTCGCCTTCGGCCCGCAGAACGGCACCTACGGCGTCGGACAGCCCATCACCGCCGAACTCAGCGAGCCCGTCCAGGACCCGGCCGCGCGCGCCGTGGTCGAACGCACCCTCAGGGTCGAGTCCACGCCCGCCGTCCAGGGCGCCTGGCACTGGATCGACAACCGCACCCTGCACTACCGCCCGGCGGAGTACTGGCCCGCGCACGCCACGATCGACGTGCGCGCCACCCTCGACGGCATCAAGGTCGGCGGCGGCCTCTACGGCGGCCCCTCCAAGCCCGTACGGCTGACCACCGGCGACCGCGTGGAGGCCGTCACCGACGCCGCCGGGCACTACATGACCTTCACCAGGAACGGCGAGGTGCTGCGCACCATCCCCGTGACCACCGGCAAGCCCGGCTACGCCACCCGCAACGGGGTCAAGGTGATCCTGGGCCGGGAATCCTTCGTACGGATGCGCGGCACCAGCATCGGCATCGCCGAGGGCAGCGAGGACTCCTACGACCTGCCGGTCTACTGGGCCACGCGGGTGACATGGAGCGGCGAATACGTGCACGCCGCCCCCTGGTCCGAGGGCTCGCAGGGCATGGACAACGTCAGCCACGGCTGCACCGGCATGAGCACCGCCAACGCCAAGTGGTTCTTCGACAACGTCCGGGTCGGCGACATCGTCAAGGTCGTCGGCAGCGCCGGCGCCACCATGACGCCCTTCGACAACGGCTTCGGCGACTGGAACATGCCCTGGAAGCAGTGGCGCGAGGGCAGCGCCCTGGTGGGCGGCAAGCGGGAGGGCACCGGCCCCGCCGACGTCGCCCGGATGCGGCCGAGGCTGTAGGCGTCAGGCGTCCACGCCGAGCCGCTCGCGCAGCAGCCCGGCCAGGGCGTCGGCGAACGCCACCGGGTCCAGCGGGTGGGTGACGGCCGCGTCCGCGCGGCTCCAGGTGGCCAGCCAGGCGTCCTGCGGGCGGCCGATGAGCAGCAGCACGGGCGGGCAGCGGAACACCTCGTCCTTCAGCTGCCGGCACACGCCCATGCCGCCCGCGGGGGCCGTCTCGCCGTCCAGGACGCACACGTCGATCCGGCGCTCCTGAAGGATCCGCAGAACGGCGGGCAGCGTCGCGCACTCCACGTACTCCACGGCCGGCACGTCCGGGGCCGGACGCCGTCCCGCGGCCAGCCGCACCTGCTCCCGCGTGTTCGCGTCGTCGCTGTAGACCAGCACCGTGGCGGTCGGCTGCATCGTTCCTCCATGCTCGTGGGCAGGTGGGGCCGTTGTGCGCGGATGCTACTCCGCCGGGCCCCCGCAGGAGGAGGGTTCGGCAGGGCCCGCGGAGCCCCGGAAGCGCTCCTTCCTCCCTTTGGGGGACCGTCCCAATGGGCCGTACGAGCTGGGCATACGGTCTTGACACACCGAACGGCACCCCCCGGAGTGAGCGCGAGATAAGCGACCGACATAATGTCGGTCGTGGCGACAGCAACAGCAACAGATACCGGGCACGCACACCCGTCGGTCAATCGACCGAACCTCACCAGCGTCGGAACCATCATCTGGCTGAGTTCCGAGCTGATGTTCTTCGCGGCCCTCTTCGCGATGTACTTCACCCTGCGATCGGTGACCGGTGCCGAGCACTGGAAGGAAATGGCGTCCGCGCTGAACCTTCCGTTCTCGGCCACCAACACCACGATCCTGGTGCTCTCCTCCCTCACCTGCCAGCTCGGCGTGTTCGCGGCCGAGCGTGGCGACGTGAAGAAGCTGCGCATGTGGTTCGTGGTCACGTTCGTGATGGGTGCCATCTTCATCGGCGGCCAGGTCTTCGAATACACCGATCTGGTCAAGGAGGAGGGCCTCTCCCTCTCCTCCGACCCGTACGGCTCGGTGTTCTACCTGACGACCGGCTTCCACGGCCTGCACGTGACGGGCGGTCTCATCGCCTTCCTGCTGGTCCTGGGCAGGACGTACGCGGCCAAGAGGTTCACCCACCACCAGGCCACGGCGGCCATCGTCGTGTCCTACTACTGGCACTTCGTCGACGTGGTGTGGATCGGCCTCTTCGCCACGATCTACTTGATCAAGTAATCGGTCCCGTCCCGCACCGGGCCAATCAGTCCAGATCGACGCAGAAGATCCTGACACCGGGGTAATCCGTGAAAAAGCTCTCCGCACGACGACGCCATCCGCTGGCGGCGGTCGTCGTCCTACTCTTCGCGCTGGCGGTTACTGGGGGGCTGTACGCCGCGTTCGCGCCGGCGGAGTCGGCCAAGGCCGATGACACCGCCCAGTCCCTCGCCATCGAGGAGGGCAAGAAGCTGTACTCCGTGGGCTGCGCAAGCTGCCACGGTACCGGCGGTCAGGGCACCTCCGACGGGCCGAGCCTGGTCGGCGTGGGCTCCGCGGCCGTCGACTTCCAGGTCGCCACCGGTCGCATGCCGCTGCAGCAGCAGGGCGCCCAGGCCCCTCGCAAGAAGGCCATCTACACGCAGGCCGAGATCGACCAGCTCGCCGCGTACATCGCCTCCCTCGGTGCCGGCCCCTCGGTCCCGACCAAGAACCAGTACAGCCCCGACGGCGCCGACATCGCCAAGGGCGGGGAGCTCTTCCGTACGAACTGCGCCCAGTGCCACAACTTCGTCGGCAAGGGCGGCGCGCTCTCGAACGGCAAGTACGCCCCGTCTCTCGAGGGCGTCAACCCGAAGCACATCTACGAGGCCATGCAGACCGGCCCGCAGAACATGCCCTCGTTCCCCGACACCACCATGTCGGAGCAGAACAAGAAGGACGTCGTCGCGTACCTCGACACGGTCAACAGCGACAAGACGAAGAGCCCGGGCGGCCTCGAACTGGGTGGGCTCGGCCCCGTCAGTGAGGGTCTGTTCGCATGGGTCTTCGGCCTGGGCGCGCTGATCGCCGTCGCCATCTGGGTCGCCGCCCACACCGCCAAGGCCAAGAAGTCATGAGTAGCCAAGACATTCCAGAAGAGACCCTGCCGAGCAAGCAGGGCGACGCGCACCAGGGCGTAGCAGCGACCTCCGGCGACCCGTTCGCCGACCCGGGGATCCCGCCGCACGAGCCCCGCATCCAGGACATCGACGAACGGGCCGCCCAGCGCTCCGAGCGCGTGGTCGCGTTCCTGTTCCTGCTGTCCATGCTGGCCACGGTCGGTTTCATCGCCGCCTATGTGACCCTGCCGGTCGACAAGAGCATCTACGTCTTCCCGATCGGTCACATCAGCGCCCTGAACTTCTCGCTGGGGCTCACCCTCGGCGTGGCGCTGTTCTGCATCGGCGCGGGCGCGGTCCACTGGGCCCGCACCCTGATGTCCGACGTCGAGCACGCGGACGACCGTCACCCGATCGAGGCCGACCCCGAGGTCAAGGCCAAGGTCATGGCCGACTTCGCGCAGGGCGCGGAGGAGTCGACGTTCGGCCGCCGCAAGCTGCTGCGCAACACCATGTTCGGCGCGCTGGCCATGGTGCCGCTCTCCGGCGTGGTGCTGCTCCGCGACCTCGGTCCGCTGCCGGGCACCAAGCTCCGCAAGACCGCCTGGTCCGAGGGCAAGATGCTCATCAACCAGAACACGATGCAGCCCCTGCGTCCCGAGGACATCGCGGTCGGCTCCCTCACCTTCGCCATGCCCGAGGGCATGAAGGAGGAGGACCACGACTTCCAGCAGGAGATCGCCAAGGCCGCCCTGATGATCATCCGGCTGCAGCCGGAGAACATCAAGGACAAGCGCGAGCTCGACTGGTCGGCGGACGGCATCGTCGCGTTCTCCAAGATCTGCACGCACGTCGGCTGCCCGATCAGCCTCTACGAGCAGCAGACCCACCACGTGCTGTGCCCGTGCCACCAGTCGACCTTCGACCTCTCCGACGGCGGTCGAGTGATCTTCGGCCCGGCCGGTCACGCCCTTCCGCAGCTGCGGATCAAGGTCAATGACAAGGGCTACCTCGAGGCCATGGGCGACTTCGCCGAGCCCGTCGGTCCTGCCTTCTGGGAGCGCGGATGAGTACTACTGACAACCGCCGCAAGGCACCCGCGGGCGAGCGGGTCGCCGACTGGGCCGACGGCCGGCTGGGCATCTACAGCCTGGCCAAGGCCAACATGCGGAAGATCTTCCCGGACCACTGGTCCTTCATGCTGGGCGAGATCTGCCTCTACAGCTTCGTGATCATCATCCTCACGGGTGTGTATCTGACGCTGTTCTTCCACCCCAGCATGAACGAGGTCGTCTACCACGGCTCGTACGTGCCCATGCAGGGCATGCACATGTCCGAGGCGTTCAAGTCGACCGTGGACATCAGCTTCGACGTCCGTGGCGGTCTGCTCATCCGGCAGATCCACCACTGGGCGGCGCTGATCTTCCTCGCCGGCATGTTCGTGCACATGATGCGCGTCTTCTTCACGGGCGCGTTCCGCAAGCCGCGTGAGATCAACTGGCTGTTCGGCTTCCTGCTGTTCGTCCTCGGCATGTTCACCGGCTTCACCGGTTACTCGCTGCCGGACGACCTGCTCTCGGGCACCGGTGTCCGCTTCATGGAGGGCGCGATCCTGTCGTTCCCCATCGTGGGCACGTACATCTCGATGTTCCTCTTCGGCGGCGAGTTCCCCGGCTCGGACTTCGTGCCGCGGTTCTTCTCGATCCACGTCCTGCTGCTGCCGGGCATCATGCTCGGCCTGCTGGTGGCGCACCTGATCCTGGTCTTCTACCACAAGCACACGCAGTTCCCCGGCCCCGGCCGGACGAACAAGAACGTGGTCGGCATGCCGCTGCTGCCGGTCTACATGGCCAAGGCCGGAGGCTTCTTCTTCCTGGTCTTCGGTGTGATCGCGGCCATCGCGGCCATCGCGACGATCAACCCGATCTGGGCCATCGGCCCGTACCGTCCGGACCAGGTGTCCACCGGTGCGCAGCCCGACTGGTACATGGGCTTCGCCGAAGGCCTCATCCGAGTGATGCCGGGCTGGGAGATCAACGTCGCGGGCCACACGTTCGTCCTGGGCGTGTTCATCCCGATGATGATCTTCCCGCTGGTCCTCGCGGCCATCGCGGTCTACCCGTTCATCGAGTCCTGGGTCACCGGCGACAAGCGGGAGCACCACCTGCTGGACCGCCCGCGCAACGCCCCGACGCGCACCGCGTTCGGCGTCGCCTGGCTGACCGCCTACATGGTGATGATGGTCGGTGGTGGTAACGACCTGTGGGCCACCCACTTCCACCTGTCGATCAACGCCATCACCTGGTTCGTCCGGATCGGCTTCTTCGTCGGCCCGGTGCTCGCCTTCATCGCCACGCGCCGGATCTGCCTCGGCCTCCAGCGCCGCGACAAGGACAAGGTGCTGCACGGCCGCGAGTCGGGCATCATCAAGCGCCTGCCGCACGGCGAGTTCGTCGAGGTGCACGAGCCGCTCTCGCAGGAGCAGCTGCACACCCTCACCGCGCACGAGCAGCCCAAGCCGCTCGAGCTCGAGCCCGAGGTCGACGAGAACGGCGTGGCCCGCAAGGTCGGCGCCGGCCAGAAGCTCCGCGTGAAGCTCTCCAAGGGCTTCTACGGCGAGGGGACCCACATCCCCAAGGCCACCGCGGAGGAGTACCACGAGATCACCAGCGGCCACGGCCACCACTGATCCCGCCCGCTGATCACTGATCGCCACAGCGAGAGCCCCGTCCGGAACCCCGGACGGGGCTCTTCGCCGTCCCCGGACCTGGATAGGCTTGACCGGAATCAGCGGACCCCTACGGCGGTCCCGTCACGACCGACCACCAGGAGTGTGGACCATGAACGTTGCGACCCCGGCAGGCGGCGAGCGCTCGGTGGCCCCTTCCTGGCCGGGCGTACTGGAGGCCCTGCTCAACCGGGTGGACCTGAGCGCCGACGAGACCGCCTGGGCCATGGACCGCATCATGCGGGGCGAGGCCACCGACGCGCAGATCGCCGGGTTCGCGGTGGCCCTGCGGGCCAAGGGCGAGACGGTCGCCGAGATCTCCGGCCTGGTACGGACGATGTACGCGCACGCCAACCTCATCGAGGTGCCCGGCCCGAGTGTGGACATCGTGGGCACCGGCGGTGACAACGCCCGGACCGTCAACATCTCCACCATGTCCTCGATCGTGGTCGCCGGCACCGGCGCCAAGGTCGTCAAGCACGGCAACCGCGCCGCCTCCTCCGCCAGCGGTGCCTCGGACGTGCTGGAGAAGCTGGGCGTCAACCTCGACCTCACCCCGAAGCGGGTGGTGGAGGTGGCCGAGGAGGCGGGGATCACCTTCTGCTTCGCCGTGAAGTTCCACCCGGCGCTGCGTCATGTGGCGCCCGCGCGGCGCGAGCTGGGCATCCGCACGACGTTCAACGTGCTGGGCCCGCTGACCAACCCCGCCCGGGTGCGCGCCCAGGCCACCGGCGTCGCGGACGCGCGGATGGCGCCGATCCTGGCCGGAGTGCTCGCCGAGCGGGGCTCCTCGGCGCTGGTCTTCCGCGGCGACGACGGGCTGGACGAGCTGACGACGACGGCCACGTCGAAGGTGTGGGTGGTGCGCGACGGCCAGGTGCGCGAGGAGTCCTTCGACCCCCGGGACGTGGGCATCGAGCTGGTGCCCGTGGAGGCCCTGCGGGGCGCCGACGCCTCGTACAACGCCGACGTCGCCCGGCGGCTGCTCGCCGGGGAGACGGGCCCGGTGCGGGACGCGGTGCTGCTCAACTCGGCCGCCGCGCTGGCCGCGCTGACGCCCACCGACGCGCCCCTCGTGGAGCGGATCCGGGAGGGAATGGAGCGCGCGGCCGAGTCGGTCGACTCCGGCGCGGCACGGCGGGTGCTCGAGCGATGGGTTTCGGCCAGCAACGCCTGAGGCCATGACGGGGCGCGGTCCGCGATGCGGACCGCGCCCTTGCGCTTGCAAGATCGTGTGGCATGATGCTGCGCAGGTCACGAGTGACAGCGCTTCGGCCCCGGCCTGCTGTCCGGCAACCCTCCTTCCGTGGCGGGGTGCCCCGGGTGATGACCGGGCCGCAGGCAGTGAGGTCTGCGGCAAGCGCGGATCCCTCGCCAGGGATCCTGGTCGTCGAGGGAGATCCTTCCGTGATCCAGCGAATGCGATAGGGCCGCAGCGGCCCCTCCTCCGGTACGTCCCGCGCGCCCGCCCTTTTCCCGTGGGCCGCGCGTTTCCTTCATCGTCCCCGCCGGGAGAACTCGCCATGTCCGCATGCCCTGCCGCCGTCCTGTCCGCCACCGAACCGCTGCCCGTGCTGGGCCGGGACGTCCGCGTCCCGCTCGTCACCGGCGGCGAGGCGTCGTACGCCGCCCTCGACTACGCCGCCAGCGCGCCCGCGCTGCAGCGGGTGTGGGACGACGTGGCCGCCTACGCGCCCTACTACGGCAGCGTCCACCGGGGCGCCGGGTACCTGTCGCAGCTGTCCACCGACCTGTTCGAGAACAGCCGGGCCGCGGTCGCCGGCTTCCTCGGCTGCCGCGAGGGCGACCAGGTGCTCTTCACCCGCTCCACCACCGACTCGCTCAACCTGCTCGCGGCCGCGGCGCCCGCCGGCTGCCGCGTGTTCGTCTTCGAGACCGAGCACCACGCGGCGCTGCTGCCGTGGGAGCGCCGCGAGGACGTGAGCGTGACCTACCTGGACGCGCCCCGCTCCGCCGGCGAGGCGGTCGGGACGCTGGAGCGGGCCCTGGCCGACCGCGAGCCGTACGGCCCGGCCCTGGTCTGTGTGACCGGCGCGTCCAATGTGACCGGAGAGCTGTGGCCCGTACGGGAGCTGGCGGCCGCCGCGCACGCCCACGGGGCCCGCATCGTGCTGGACGCCGCCCAGCTGGCGCCCCATCACCCGGTGGACGTGGCGGAGCTGGACGTCGACTGGGTCGCCTTCTCCGGGCACAAGCTGTACGCGCCGTTCGGCGCCGGCGTGCTGGCCGGGCGCGCGGACTGGCTGCGGGACGCCGCTCCGTACCTCGCGGGCGGCGGCGCGAGCCGCACGGTGGCGCGTGGCGAGGACGGCTCGGTCGAGGTGGAGTGGCACGAGAGCGTCGCCCGCCACGAGGCCGGTTCGCCCAACGTCATCGGGGCCTACGCCATCGCCGCGGCCTGCCGGGCGCTCGAGGAGGCCGGGTTCGAGGGGCTGGTGGAGCGCGAGCGGCGGCTGGTGGACCGGGTGCGCGCGGGGCTGGCGGAGGTGCCCGGGGTGCGGGTGCTCTCGCTGTTCGGCGACGACGCCCCGCGCGTGGGCGTGATCTCCTTCGTCGTGGACGGCTGGAACAGCTCGCACTTCGCGGCCGCGCTGTCGGCCGAGTACGGCATCGGGGTCCGCGACGGCCTCTTCTGCGCCCACCCACTCGTCCGGACCCTGCTCGGCGGGGAACGGGACGAGCCCGGCGAGTGCGGGCCCACGGGCGAGGACCGGCCGCTGAGCGCCGTCCGGGTCAGCTTCGGGGCCGGCACGCCCGACGAGCACGTCGAGCGGTTCGTCCGGGCGGTGGGGGAGCTGGTGGAGCGCGGCGCGCGCTGGCTCTACCGCACCGAGAGCGGCCGCTGCGTCCCCGACGCCCCGGCTGCGGCCGCCGCCTGACGTCGCGTCAGCTGTCGAGGCCGATGGCGAAGGCGGCCTCGAGGTCGTGCTGGGAGTAGGTGCGGAAGGCGATGTGCGTCTCCGTGGAGGCCACGCCCGGCACCTTGCTGATCCGGCCCGGGATGACGTCCGCGAGGTCGTCGTGCCGGGCCACCCGCACCATCGCGATCAGGTCGTGCGCGCCCGTGACGGAGTAGACCTCGCTGACGCCCTCCAGTGCGGCGATCTTCTCGGCGATCTCGGGGATGCGGTCCACGTCGGTCTTGATGAGCACGATCGAAGTGATCACGTCGGTTTGTCTCCTGTTCCGGCCGGGGGTCCGGGGGGTGTCCCCCGGGAAGACACAGTAGCCGCACGCGTCCGGCTGACCCAGGCGTAGCCGAAGCCGAGGCAGAAGCCCAGGACATGGGCCAGATAGGCGACCCCGGGCCGCCCCGCGTCGGTGCCCGTCGCCAGCCACTGCAGAACGAACCAGAACAACAGTACGGCCCAGGCCGGAAAGCGCAGCGGCAGGAAGAAGAGGAACGGGAAGAGGCTGGTGACCCGGGCTCTGGGGAAGAGATGGAGAAAGGCGCCCAGCACCCCGGAGATGGCGCCCGACGCCCCCACGAGGGTGCGACTGGAGTCGGCGTGCACGGCCGCGTAGCCGAACAGGGCCAGATAGCCGGTCACGAGATAGCACAGCGCGAAGTCGGTACGTCCCATGCGGGCCTCGGTCATGGCGCCGAAGACGAAGAGGAAGAGCATGTTGCCCAGCAGATGCACCCAGTTGCCGTGCACGAACAGGGCCGTCAGGGGAGCGGTCAGAGCGAGCGGGGGGCTGTGCCACAGCTCCTGGGGGACCACCCCCCAGCGCTCGAAGTACTCGCTCTGGGCGGACAGCAGCCCGGTCCCGGTGCCGTAGAAGGGGTTCAGGCCGGACGCCGGGCCGATGAGGAAGACCGTGCCGCAGATGCCCAGGATCGTCCAGGTCACCCAGGGGGTGCCGGTCCGCCGTGAAAGTCCAGCCTTTCTGATCATGGCCAGATCATGGCGTACCGGGCGCAACCGGCACCAAGTGCCTCGCCGGTCCGTCCCTCGGGCCCCTGGGCACCGCGTCCGGCGACCGGCAGGCCGTAGGGTGGACCGGGCGTTGCGTATCAGAAGAACGGGAGCGATGAAGCGGTGGCGGAGCACACAGACGGCGTGGAGGCGGCCGGTGACGCCGGCGGGGCCGACGACGGCGTCAGCGAGGTGCTCGACCGGCCGCTGCCCGAAGGGATCCGGCGACGGGTCGTCAACCTGGTCGCCGAGGCGTTCGGCGGCCTGACCGTCACCGAACTCCCCGCCCAGCTGCGACAGTACGCCCGCTTCACCCCCACGCGCCGCGCCAAGTTCGCCGGGAACGCCATGGCGGCCGCGGTCGAGACCGACACCGCCTTCCGGCAGCGGATCTCCGCACGGCTGCGCGAGAGCGACTCGGAGCTGGTCCGGGCGCTCGACGCCGGCGCTCCGCCCGCGGCCGCGGATCCCGAGGACGTGGCGGCCATGGCCTTCGTGCTGCGCCCGGCCGGCTGGGTCAAGCTGGTCACGGCGGCCGGCGAGGAGGCCCAGCGGGCCACCGCCGAACGGGCCGACGAGGAGGCCCAGCGCGAACTGCGGCGGCTGCGCGGCATGCTGGCCGAGGCCCGGGACGAGGCGCGCGCCGAGACCGAGCGCGTCCGCGCCGAGCTGGAGGCCGCCCGCAAGGAGACCGAATCGCTGCAGCGCAAGCTGCGCAGCGCGGTCAGCGACATACGCCGCGGCGAGGCCGCGCTGCGCAGGGCGCAGGCGGAGCTGGAGGCCGCGCGCGCGGAGACCGCCGCCGAGAAGGCCACGGCCTCGGGCGAACTGCGGCGCGTCAAGGCCCGGCTCGCGGAGGCCGAGGCCGCTCTGGAGGCGAGCCGCCGGGCCGTGCGCGAGGGGCGCAGCGTGGAGGACATGCGGCTGCGGCTGCTGCTGGACACGGTGCTGGACGCCGCCCAGGGCCTGCGGCGCGAGCTGGCGCTGCCGCCCGCCTCGGTGCACCCGGCGGACACCGTGGACGCGGTGCAGCCGGGCACGATGACGCCCAAGGACATCGCCACCCGCGCCCTGTCCGAGACCGACCCGGCGCTGCTGGACCAGCTGCTGGCGCTGCCTCAGGCCCACCTGGTCGTCGACGGCTACAACGTCACCAAGACCGGCTACCCGACGATGCCGCTGGACAAGCAGCGGCTGCGGCTGCTGGGCGGGCTGGCGATGCTGGCCGCGCAGACCGGCGCCGAGGTGACCTGCGTCTTCGACGGCGCCGAGCTCGCGGCGCCGGTGCTGCTGGCGCCGCCGCGCGGGGTGCGGGTGCTCTTCAGCAAGCCCGGCGTGACGGCCGACGAGCTGATCCGCCAGCTGGTACGTGCCGAGCCGCCCGGCCGCCCGGTCGTGGTCGTCTCCACCGACCGCGAGGTGGCGGACGGCGTCGCCAAGGTGGGGGCGCGCCCGGTGGCCTCGGCCCTGCTGCTCAAGCGCCTCGCCCGCACCTGATCCCCGCTCCCCGCCCCAAAGGCCCGCCACACCACCCGTCCGGGCGAATCCCGGCTCCGCCTGCCGGTCGCGCGCCCCGCCGGTGACCTGCGCCTTGGGCCGGGTGTCCCTTTTGCCCTTGGGCGGGTCTTTGAACGGAAGGTGACCGCGCCGCTACTGTCTGGCGCGCGGCGCCCGCCCGTCGTCCGCCCCACCGGGCGGCAGGGTCCGCACACCGTGGAAGGAAGTGCGGCCCCCCGTGGCGTCCCATCGCCGTCTCGTGCAGTCCGGTCTCACCCAGAGCGTCCGGGTCTCGGTCCTCTCGGCCGCCGTGGCCACCGCCGCGGCCGCCCTCTCGGCGGCCCCGGCCACCGCCCGGCCCGGCGACACCACCGACGAGGGCAAGGCCTCCGGGACGGTGAAGGCACAGCTCGACCGGCTCTACGAGCAGGCCGAGCGGGCCACCGAGAAGTTCAACGCCGCCGGTGAACGCGCCCACTCCCTGCGCGAGCGGGTGGAGCGGGCCGCCGGCCGGGTCGCCCGCGGCCAGGAGAAGGTCAACCGGATGCGCGGCGACCTCGGCATGATCGCCACCGCCCAGTACCGCAACGGCGCCGTCGACCCCGCCCTGGAACTGCTGCTGTCCTCCGATCCCGACGGCTACCTCGACAAGGCCGCCACCCTCGACCGCATCACCGGCCGGCAGGCCGAACAGCTGCGGGCCCTGATGGTCGCGCAGCGCACCCTGCGCCAGGAGCGGCAGGAGGCCGCCCGCACCCTCGCCGAGCTGGAGGACAGCCGCAAGGCCGTCGAGCGGCACAAGCGCGAGGTCGAGGGGAAGCTCGCCGCCGCGCGCAGGCTGCTGAACACCCTGCCCCCCTCCGACCGGGCCGAGTACGCCCGCTCCTCGCGCTCGGGCGAGCGCTCCGGCGGCCCGTACCGGGCTCCCGCCCTGCCGGAGCAGCCCGCCACCGTCTCCGGCCGGGGCTACGCCGCCGCCATGGCCGTGCGCCAGGCGGTCGGCTCGCCCTACGCGTGGGGCGCGACGGGGCCGGGCGCCTTCGACTGCTCGGGGCTGATGCAGTGGGCGTACGGGCGGGCCGGGGTGGGCCTGCCGCGCACCTCGCAGGCCCAGCGGCACGCCGGACGCCGGGTCTCGCTCGCCGAGGCGCGCCCCGGCGACCTGGTGATCTACCGCGACGACGCCAGCCACGTGGGCATGTACGTGGGCAACGGGCAGGTGGTGCACGCCCCCTATCCCGGCGCGCGGGTGCGCTACGACCCCGCCGACATGATGCCGATCTCCTCCGTCACCCGGCCCTGAGCGTGCCCTGACCCGGGGCCGGGCCCGCCCGGCTCGTACGATGCGGGCGTGACGGGCAGGCGGTGGAGCGGACGGCGGGCGGTGTGCTGCCTCGCGGCGCTGCTCGCCCTGCAGCCCCTCACCGGCTGCGGCGACACCGGCGCCGCGGACCGCGCCGACACCGGCGACCGGTCCGTCCAGCGGCTGCTGGACCGGTGGGGGCGGGCCGTGCGCGACCGCGACGAGCACGCCTACCTGGCTGCCGTCGACCCGGCCGCCCGCGGCTACCGCGACGAGCGCCGGCAGGTCTTCGCCAACCTCGGCGCCGTGCCGCTGGCCTCCTGGGAGTACCGGCTGGTCCGCACCCGGGGCACGGGCGGGCGGGTGGTGGCCGAGACGGAGCTGCGCTACCGGCTCGCCGGATACGACACGGCGCCGGTCACCGCCCCGGTGCGGCTGACCCTCGTGCGGCGCGATGGCCGCTGGTTCGTGGCCGGGCAGGAGTCCCGTCAGGGCGGCGGGCAGTTGTGGGAGCAGGGCGCGGTCACGGTGGTACGCGGCCGCAGCAGCCTGGTGCTGGCGGTCGGCCAGGACCAGGAGCGGATGCGCGTGCTCGCCGCCCTCGCCGACCGGGCCGTGCCCGCCGTCGAGTCGGCCTGGCACGGCGGCTGGGCCCGCCGCGTGGTGGTCGAGATGCCGGCGTCGCTGGACCGGATGGCGGCGCTGCTGGGCTCGCCCGCCTCCCAGTACCGGGGCATCGCCGCCGTGACCACCGGCGAGGGCGGCGGCGCGGGCGCCGCGCCCGCCGACCGCGTCATCGTCAACCCCGAGGCGTACGGCGTGCTCGGCGACTTCGGCCGCCGGATCGTGCTCACCCATGAGACCGCCCATGTCGCCACCCGCGCCGCGACCTCCCCGGCCACCCCGCTGTGGCTCTCCGAGGGCTTCGCCGACTGGGCGGCCTACCGGACCACCGGCCGGACCCCCCGCCAGGCCGCCCCCGAGCTGGCGAACGCCGTCGCGGCGGGCCGTGCGCCCCAGACCCTCCCGGAGGACGCGGACTTCGGCTTCGCCGGGGAGGCGGGCCGGCTGGCGCGGGCGTACGAGGAGGGCTGGCTGGCCTGCCGGATGATCGCCGAGGGCTGGGGCGAGGACCGGCTCGTCGCCTTCTACCGGAAGGTGGGGGAGCGCAAGCAGCGGGCCGGTGCGGTGGAGGCGGCGCTGCGGGAGGTCCTGGGAACGGATGCGGAAGCGTTTACCGCGCGGTGGCGGGAGTACGTGGCGAGGGCCTTTTGATGTCCCCCACCCCGCCCCTTCCCGTAAGGCCTCAAACGCCGGCCGGGCTATTCAGCCCGGTCGGCGTTTGAGGCCATCGGACACCCCTAGCCCGGCACCAGGGCCGACTGGCGCTCGGCGGGTGGCTCCGGCTCCTCCTCCACCGTCCGGGGCGCGGTCACCGTCTCCTGCCACAGCCGCCTGCAGGAGATCACCGTCGCCGCCACCAGCAGCCCGTTGCGCAGCGTCAGCGTCGCCACCCCCAGCTTGTCGCTGGCGATGACGTGCGCGAACCAGATCGGGAACTCCAGCTGCGTCAGCGGCGCCGCCAGCAGCACCAGCAGCACCGGCAGCCACTGGCGCGGCGTCCGCATCGTGACGCACACCGCCGCCAGGCCGATCAGCCAGATCATGTACTGCGGGCTGATCACCCGGCTGGTCGTGGTGAACAGCAGCACCGCGGCGAACGCGGCGTCGTAGGGGGTCGTCGCGGTGAAGTGGCGGGCCCGCATCCGCCACAGCAGCAGCCAGGCGAAGGCCAGCACGCTCAGCCCCAGCGCCAGCGCGCTGACCGCGTGGACGTGCCGGCCGAGGAACTCCACCGAGCCGTAGTTCAGCCGCGCCTTGCCGTGCCAGCCGGCGTGCCGGGCCAGATGGAAGACCAGCGATCCCAGGGACTCCACCTCCGTGCCCCGGTCGCGCTGGAAGGTGAGGAAGGCCAGTGCCCCCGGCATCGCCGCCGCGAAGAACATGGCCAGGATCCCCGCGGTGGCCAGCGCCGCGCCCCACGTCGAGCGGGTGCGCGGGCCGCGCGGGGTGCCGATGAGCAGCAGCAGGGGCCAGACCTTCAGCAGCGCCCCGAAGCCGGTCAGCGCGCCCGACAGCCGGGTGCGCCGGGCGGCGGCCAGCAGGGCCGCCACGGCCACCGCCGTGACCATCACGTCGTAGCGGGCGTAGACGATCGGGCCCAGCAGCGGCACCCCCACCACCCAGACCCACACCCCCAGCGGTCCGCGCCGGCCGTCGCGCACGGCGTAGAGCAGCATGCCGGTGATCGCGGCGTCGGCCAGCAGGCACAGGGCGAAGAAGGCCGGGGCGTAGTCGAGGAAGGGCAGCAGCCCCGGGGCGAGCACGGCCAGCGCGGCGGCCGGGGGGTACTGCCAGGTGACGTCGTCGTACGGGAAGATGCCGGTGCGCAGGACGCCGTACCAGCCCTGGTAGATCACCTCGATGTCGACGGAGACGTCCGAGCCCGGCATGTCCCACACCCGGAACACGCACATCATCAGAACGGCCCGGGTGACGGCCCACACCACGATCGAGAGCCGCAGACTCGTGCCCGCCACCATCGTCCACCTCGTCCCTTCGGGTCGGCGCCACCACCACGCGCCGTACACGTTCGGTCACTGGAGGGAATGATGCCGGGGAAGTGCCCCCGCGCGCGACGGACGTGGCGGGAAGCGGCCCGGTTGCCGCCCGATCGCACCCGGTACTGTCGGCGGCGATGCACAAGACCCTCATCGTCACCAATGACTTCCCGCCCCGCCCCGGCGGCATCCAGGCCTTCCTGCACAACATGGCGCTGCGCCTGGACCCGGCGAGCATCGTCGTCTACGCCTCCACCTGGAAGCACGGCCGCGAAGGCGTCGAGGCCACGGCCCGGTTCGACGCCGAACAGCCGTTCCCGGTGGTGCGCGACCGTACGACCATGCTGCTGCCCACCCCCCGGGTGACCCGGCGCGCGGCCACGCTGCTGCGCGAGCACGGCTGCACCTCGGTGTGGTTCGGGGCCGCCGCGCCCCTGGGGCTGATGGCGCCCGCGCTGCGCCGGGCGGGCGCCCGCCGGCTGGTCGCCACCACCCACGGCCACGAGGCCGGCTGGGCCCAGCTGCCCGCCTCCCGGCAGCTGCTGCGGCGGATCGGCGAGGGCACCGACACGATCACCTATCTGGGCGAGTACACACGCTCGCGGATCGCCGCCGCCCTGACGGACGAGGCGGCCGCCCGGATGATCCAACTGCCGCCCGGCGTGGACGAGAAGACCTTCCACCCCGGCTCCGGCGGCGACGAGGTCCGCGCCCGGCTCGGCCTCACCGACCGCCCCGTCGTCGTGTGCGTCTCCCGGCTCGTCCCGCGCAAGGGCCAGGACACCCTGATCCGGGCCATGCCGCGCGTCCTCGCGGCCGAGCCGGAGGCGGTGCTGCTGGTCGTGGGCGGCGGCCCGTACGAGAAGGACCTGCGCCGGCTCGCCGCCGACACCGACGTGGCGCACGCCGTCCGCTTCACCGGGGCCGTGCCCTGGGAGGAGCTCCCTGCCCACTACGGCGCCGGCGACGTCTTCGCCATGCCCTGCCGCACCCGCCGGGGCGGGCTGGACGTCGAGGGGCTCGGCATCGTCTACCTCGAGGCCTCGGCGACCGGGCTGCCCGTGGTGGCCGGCGACTCCGGCGGGGCGCCGGACGCCGTCCTCGACGGCGAGACGGGCTATGTGGTGCGCGGCGGCTCCCCCGAGGACGCCGCCGACCGGATCGTCACGCTGCTCGGGGACGCCGAGCTGCGCCGCCGGATGGGCGAGCGGGGCCGGGAGTGGGTCGAGGAGCGCTGGCGCTGGGACCTGCTGGCGGAACGCCTGAAGGAACTGCTGTGACGCGGTGACGCGACGGCAGGGGTGAAGGGTAAGGGGCTCGCGCCATGGCGCGAGCCCCTTACCCTTCTGTGTTCATGAGCCGGCGTCAGCCGCGGTAGATCGCCTCGATCTCGTCCGCGAAGTCCTTCGCGACGACGTTCCGCTTGAGCTTGAGCGACGGCGTCACATGGCCGGAGGCCTCGGTGAACTGGGCCGGCAGGATACGGAACTTGCGCACCGACTCGGCCTTGGAGACCGCGGCGTTGCCGTCGTCCACGGCCTTCTGAACGTCCGCCAGCAGGTCCGGGTCGTCGGCCAGTTCGGCGGCCGTCAGCCCGGCCGGCTTGTCGTGCTGCTCCAGCCAGCGCGGCAGGAAGTCCTCGTCCAGGGTCACCAGCGCGGCCACGAACGGCCGGCCGTCGCCGACCACCATGCACTCGGCGACCAGCGCGTGTGCCCGGATGCGGTCCTCGATCACGGCGGGGGCGACGTTCTTGCCGCCGGCCGTGACGATGATCTCCTTCTTGCGGCCGGTGATGCTGAGGTAGCCCTCCTCGTCGAGGGTGCCCACGTCGCCGGTGTGGAACCAGCCGTCCGACATGGCCTCGGCGGTGGCCGCCTCGTTGTTCCAGTAGCCGGAGAACAGGTGCTCGCCGTGCAGCAGCACCTCGCCGTCGTCGGCGATGCGCACCACCGAGCCCGGCAGCGGCTGGCCCACCGTGCCGATCTTCGGCTTGTCCCAGGGGTTGAAGGCGGTCGCCGCGCAGGACTCGGTGAGCCCGTAGCCCTCGAGGACGGTGAAGCCGATGCCCCGGTAGAAGTGGCCG
Organism: Streptomyces sp. C36; assembly: GCF_040932295.1. Classification (NCBI taxonomy): domain Bacteria; kingdom Bacillati; phylum Actinomycetota; class Actinomycetes; order Kitasatosporales; family Streptomycetaceae; genus Streptomyces; species Streptomyces sp. C36. The sequence goes on from NZ_JBFQGI010000002.1 coordinate 676,832, forward strand.
AGCCGCTCGCCGAGCGGGGCACCGCCGGAGATCGCGTGGGTGGCCTTGCCGCCCAGCACCGCGCGCAGCTTGCCGTAGACCAGCTTGTCGAAGACCTTGTGCTTGATCTTCAGGCCGAAGGAGGGGCCGGCGGAGGTGTCCAGCGCGCGGCTGTAGGCGATGGCGGTGTCCGCCGCCCGGTCGAAGATCTTGCCCTTGCCGTCGGCCTGCGCCTTGGCGCGGGCGCCGTTGTAGACCTTCTCGAAGACGCGGGGCACGCCCAGGATCAGCGACGGCCGGAAGCTCTGCAGGTCGTCGGTGAGGTTGCGGATGTCGCTGACCATGCCCAGGCGGATCGGCGCCAGCATCGCGGCGACCTCGACGAGGCGGCCGAAGACGTGCGCGGCGGGCAGGAACAGCAGGACGGAGTGCTCGCCGGTGGTGAACAGGGGCTTGAGCCGCTCGACGGCGTTGCCGCACTCCGCGAAGAAGTTGCGGTGGCTCAGCACACAGCCCTTGGGGCGGCCCGTGGTGCCCGAGGTGTAGACGATGGTCGCGGGGGAGTCCGCGGTGGCCAGCGCGCTGCGCTCGTCCACCGACTCGTCGGTCAGCGACTCGCCGGCGGCCCGCAGCCGCTCGACGGCGCCGCGCTCGATCTGCCAGATGTTGGCCAGCTCGGGGAGCCGGTCGCGTACGGACTCCACCGACGCCTCGTGCGCGGGGGTCTCGGTCAGGCAGGCCACGGCGCCGGAGTCGCCGAGGATCCACTGGATCTGCTCCGGCGAGCTGGTCTCGTAGATGGGCACGGTGACGCCGCCCGCGCTCCAGATGGCGAAGTCCATCAGCGCCCACTCGTAGCGGGTGCGCGACAGCAGGCCGATCCGGTCGCCCGGCTTGATGCCGGAGGCCATCAGGCCCTTGGCGACGGCGCGGACCTCCGCCAGGAAGGCGGTCGCGGTGACGTCCTGCCACTGCCCGTCGACCTTGCGCCCTATGACCGCGACATCGGGGTGCAGAGCGGCGTTCCGGCGGATGAGATCCGTCAGGTTTCCGTCGGCCGGGACCTCGTAAAGGGCCGGAAGGCTGAACTCGCGCAAGACTGCTGCTCCTCGTCGGGCGCCGGCGCCGCCGCGTCGTCGAGGGGCGCTGCGTCGGCTGCGGTCCATGATCAGGCAGGGGTGTAGGACTGCCCGGACGTTACCCATCAGTACGGAATTCGAATAGAGGGGTGCGCCCAGATGTTCCATGCGTCACATGCCACGGGCCCGCTCCCGGCACCCTAGCCGCTCGGCACGGTGACCCGGAAGTAACCGCAGGTCGCGGCCCTTCCTGCGGCCCGTGCGCAGCGCCTAGTGTGATCGGTATGCGAGTCCATGTGGTCAGCGACGTACACGGCAACGCCGAGGGTCTGGCGCGGGCGGGAGAGGGTGCCGACGCCCTGGTCTGCCTGGGGGACCTGGTCCTCTTCCTCGACTACGCCGACCACTCGCGCGGCATCTTCCCCGAGCTCTTCGGCGTCGAGGCCGCCGACCGCATCGTCGAGCTGCGCACCGCCCGTCGCTTCGAGGAGGCCCGCGCGCTCTCCCGCACGCTGTGGGACGGCGTCGACCGCAAGACCGCCGTCGAGGCCGCCGTCCGCAAGCAGTACGCGGAGCTCTTCGCGGCCTTCCCCACCCCCACCTACGCCACCTACGGCAACGTGGACATCCCGCCCCTGTGGCCCGAGTACGCCCGGCCGGGCACCACCGTCCTCGACGGCGAGCGGGTGGAGATCGGCGGTCTGGTCTTCGGCTTCGTCGGCGGCGGTCTGCGCTCGCCCATGCGCACCCCCTACGAGGTCGACGACGAGAGCTACGCCGCCAAGCTCGCCGCCCTCGGCGAGGTCGACGTGCTGTGCTCGCACATCCCGCCCGACGTGCCCGAGCTCTGCTACGACACCGTCGCCCGCCGCTTCGAACGCGGCAGCTCGGCCCTGCTGGAGACCATCCGCGCGACCCGCCCCAAATACGCGCTCTTCGGTCACGTCCACCAGCCGCTCGCGCGCCGGATGCGCGTCGGCGCGACCGAGTGCGTCAACGTCGGGCACTTCGCCTCGAACGGAACACCCTGGGTGCTGGAGTGGTGACGCGCAGCGCGAGGTAGCCTTCACCGGCAGACAATCGAGGCCGCGCACCGGTACGGAGGAGCCACGCAGATGGCGGAACACACCAGCTCGAGCATCACGATCGAGGCGACGCCGGCCCAGGTGATGGCGGTGATCGCCGACTTCGACCGCTACCCGGAGTGGACGGGGGAGGTCAAGCAGGCCGAGGTGCTCGAGAAGGACGAGCAGGGGCGCGCCGCCAAGGTGCGCCTGGTCCTCGACGCCGGCGCCATCAAGGACGACCACACGCTGAACTACAGCTGGCCCGGCGAGAACGTCGTCGCGTGGTCCCTGCACAAGTCGCAGATGCTGCGCCAGCTCGACGGGTCGTACAGCCTGGCCCCGGTGGCGGGCGGCAAGCACACCGAGGTGACCTACCAGCTCACCGTCGACGTCAAGATCCCGATGCTCGGAATGATCAAGCGCAAGGCCGAGAAGGTCATCATCGACCGCGCCCTGGACGGGCTCAAGAAGCGCGTCGAGAGCGGCCTGGCGTCCTGACCGCCCGCCCGGCGCCCCCCGGCTCCGGGCACCCGACCGCCCGGGCCTCGCCCGGGCCCAGCGCACCACCGCAGTCAGCGCACCACCGCAGTTCCTGACACCACGCCGGAGGCTCCACCTTGCGTACGGTCCTCGTCACCGGTCCCGGCGGCGCGGGCCGCACCACCGTGGCGGCGGCCACGGCGCTGGCCGCCGCCCGCGCCGGGCGCCGCACGCTGCTGCTCACCTGCGACCGCGGCCCCGCGCCCGACGCGGTGCTCGGCACCGTCCTGCCGGCCGAGGGCGGCGACGAGAGGACGCCGTGGGCGCCGCCCGTCCAGGCGGCGCCCGGGCTGTGGGCCGCCCGCGTGGGCACCGGCGAGCACTTCCGCGCCCTGGCCGGCGACCTGCAGGACCGCGGCACCTCGCTCTTCGACCTCCTGGGCGCCGCCCCCCTCGACCCCGAGGAGCTCACCGAGCTCCCCGGCGCCGAACAGCTGGCCGCCCTCGCCGCCCTGCGCGCCGCCCACGCCGACGCCGGCGCCTGGGACCTGCTCGTCGTCGACATGCCGCCCGCGCACGAGACCGTCCGGCTGCTCGCCCTCCCCGAACAGCTCGACCGCTACCTGCGCCGCCTGCTGCCCCCCGAGCGCCAGGCCGCCCGCGCGCTGCGCCCCATGCTCGCCCAGCTGGCCGGGGTGCCGATGCCCACCCAGAAGGTGTACGAGACCGTCGAGCGCTGGCAGCGGGAGCTCGCCGCCGTGCGACGCGTCATAGAGGCCGACGGCACCACCGTGCGGCTGGTCGCCGAGCCCGGCCCACTCGGCAACGACGTGCTGCGCACCGCCCGTGCCGGGCTCGCCCTGCAGGGCTGCCGTATCGATTCACTGGTGGCCAACCGCCTGCTGCCCACCGGCTCCGCCGACCCGTGGCTGGCCGCACTCGCCGACGAGCAGCGCACCGCCCACCAGGCGCTGTGCGAGGAGTTCCTCGCCGACGGCGTCACCGTGCGCGACCTGCCGCACCTGGGCCGCGCCCCGCGCGGGACGGCCGACCTGGCGGCGCTCGCCGCGGGCGCCGCCCCCACCGAGGCCGTCGGCCCCGGCGGCGACCCCTGGACCGTCGAGGACCGCCTGGCCGACGACGGCATGCTGATCTGGCGCCTTCCGCTGCCCGGAGCGGACCGCGACGGCCTCGGCCTGGTCCGCCGGGGCGACGAACTGGTCGTCGGCGTCGGCCCCTTCCGCCGGGTCCTGCCCCTGCCCTCCGCCCTGCGCCGCTGCGGCGTCGCCGGCGCCGGGCTGCGCGACGGGGCCCTGTGCGTCCGCTTCCTGCCAGACCCCGACCTCTGGCCAAGGACTCCCTGAACGCCGCTACCGCGGTCGGGTAACGTCGAAGGAAAATCCAGCCCGCAGGAGTCCGTCATGAGCGAATCCACCGAGCGCCCCGGCCCCGGCCCGGCGCCCGACCCCGACGCGTGGGAGCGGGCCTGCGCCGAGGACCTCGCCGCCGAGAACGCCCGCCGCCGCCGGGCGTCCGGGCAGGGATACGCGCCGGGCAGCGCCGCCGAGGAGCTGCGCAAGCTCGTCGACGCCGTCGCCGAGAAGGTCGCCGCCTTCGAGCTGCCGCCGGCCGCCCAGGCCGCCCAGGGCGCGGTGCAGCAGATCATCTCCCAGGCCAAGGCCGCCGTGGAGCCGGTCATCGAGCGCAACCCCGAGGTCTTCGACCACCTCGCCTCCGCCGGCACCGAACTGCTGGCCGCCTACCGCGCGGCCGTCCACCGCCAGGAGGCGCGCTGGACGCGCGACGAACCGGCGCGCGAGCCGCGCGAGGGGCGCGAGGGCCCTGGGCCGGATGGCGGAAGCGAACGCATCGACCTCGACTGATCTCCTCCTCCGGTACGGTGGGGCGCGGCGGGGTTCGAGCGAAAAGCTGAGGGATACATGGGACTCACCATCGGCGTCGACATCGGCGGCACGAAGATCGCGGCCGGCGTGGTCGACGAAGAGGGCTCGATCCTCGCGACGTGCAAGGTGCCGACACCCGACACCCCGGAGGGGGTCATCGACGCCATCGCGGACGCGGTGCGCACGGTCAGCGAGGGCTTCGAGGTCGAGGCCGTCGGCATCGGTGCCGCCGGGTACGTGGACGACAAGCGGGCCACCGTCCTGTTCGCCCCGAACATCAACTGGCGGCACGAGGCGCTCAAGGACAAGGTCGAGCAGCGCGTCGGCCTCCCCGTCGTCGTCGAGAACGACGCCAACGCCGCCGCCTGGGGCGAGTACCGCTTCGGCGCCGGCAAGGGCCACGACGACGTCATCTGCATCACGCTCGGCACCGGCCTCGGCGGCGGCATCATCATCGGCAACAAGCTGCGCCGCGGCCGCTTCGGCGTGGCCGCCGAGTTCGGCCACATCCGGGTCGTCCCCGACGGCCTGCTGTGCGGTTGCGGCAGCCAGGGCTGCTGGGAGCAGTACGCCTCCGGCCGCGCCCTCGTCCGCTACGCGCGCCAGCGCGCCCAGGCCACCCCGGAGAACGCCGAGATCCTGCTGGGCATGGGCGACGGCACCCCCGAGGGCATCGAGGGCAAGCACATCAGCGACGCCGCCCGCCAGGGTGACCCGGTCGCCATCGACTCCTTCCGCGAGCTCGCCCGCTGGGCCGGCGCGGGCCTGGCCGATCTGGCCTCGCTCTTCGACCCCTCGGCGTTCATCGTCGGCGGCGGTGTCTCGGACGAGGGCGACCTGGTCCTCGACCCCATCCGCAAGTCCTTCCGCCGCTGGCTGGTCGGCGGCCAGTGGCGTCCGCACGCCCAGGTGCTGGCCGCCCAGCTGGGCGGCAAGGCGGGCCTCGTGGGCGCCGCCGACCTGGCCCGCCAGGGCTGACCCGAAAGGGCCGTACTTCCCAGCGATATCCCAGCGATACTCCAGCGGAATTCCCCAGCGGAGGGGCGATGCTCGCGGACCTGCCGGAATCCTCGACCGAAGCGGACGCGTCGGTGGTCCGCGTGCTGAGCTACAACATCCGCTCCCTGCGCGACGACGAGGCGGCACTGGCCCGGATCATCCGGGCCTGTGCCCCCGACGTCGTCTGCGTCCAGGAGGCGCCGCGCTTCTTCCGCTGGCGCAAGGCCGCGGCGCGCCTGGCCCACGCCTCGGAGCTGGTGTACGCCACCGGCGGCGGCACCGCCTCGGGGCCGATGATCCTCACCTCGCTGCGCGCGCATGTCGAGCACACCGAGGACATCCTGCTGCCCCGCACGCCACGGCTGCACCAACGGGGCCTGGCCACCGCGGTGCTGAGGTTCGGCAGGGCCCGGCTCGGCGTCGTCAGCTGCCACTTGAGCATCGACGCCGACGAGCGTCACGACCAGGGGAAGCTGCTGCTGGACCGGCTGGCGGCGCTGGACGTGCCGCACGCCGTCGTCGCCGGCGACCTCAACGACCGGCCCGACGGCCGTACGTTCGGCCTGCTGGCCGGGCATCTGCAGGACGGCTGGGCCGTCCGGCCGTGGGGGCGCGAGCACACCACGCGCCTGGGCGACCCGCTTCAGCGCATCGACGCCGTCCTCGCCACGAAGGGCGTCGAGGTGCTCGGCTGCGGGGTGCCGATGGGCCTGCCCGGCGTCACGGAAGCGGATCTACGGGCGGCCACGGACCATCTGCCGGTGCTGGCGGCGCTGCGGGTGCCGGCGGCCTGACGGGCGCACCGGCCCGGTTCACACGACGGCGCCGCGCCCCGGGTCGTCGTCGCCCTCGTCGTCGCCGTCCTTCATCCGCAGGACCAGCGTGGCGAAGCCCCCCAGGAAGCCCCCCACGCCCAGCGTGGTGAGCCACCACGTCAGCTCCTGCCGCAGCAGCACCATGACGAACAGCAGCAGCGGGCCGCCGAGCACCGCGATCCACGCGAAGCGGGACGTCACATCGCCGGTCGGCAGCGGCGGCGGCTCCGGGGGCACGAAGTGGCCCTCGTCCGGCTCCTCACGAGCGTCGTCGGCGTCACCCGACGCCGGATCCGGAGTGCTCGAGTCGCGGGGACCGACGCCCGGCGCGTAGACGATGAAGCTCCCGGGCCTGCCGGGGGCGGCCGGCTTCTCCGCCCCGGGGATCTTCGGCGCCGCCGGCGTCCCGCCGTCGGGGCCGTCCTCGACGTCGCCCGTGGCCGGCCAGCGCCCCTTGTCCGGGTCCGGCTGCTCGCCGTAGGCCGCGACCAGCTCCGCCCACGCCCGGTCCTCGTCCAGCGGGTCGCGGCTGTCGTCGCGGTCGCGGTCGCGGTCCGCGTCGTGCTCAGCCACGGGTGGCCGCCCCGCGCGCGCCCACGGAGAGGCGCTCGATGAAGGCATGCGTCTGCTCGAAGATCGCCGGGGCGTCGTGGTCCAGGGTGGCCACGTGGTAGCTGTTCTCCAGCAGCCGCTCGGTGACGTCGCGGGAGGAGACACGGGCCAGGATGCGCGCCGAGTCGACCGGGGGCACGACGTGGTCCTCGGGGCTGTGCATCAGCAGCAGCGGCTGGGTGACCTGCGGCAGCTCGGCGTCCAGCTGCCGCAGCCCGCGCCGGAAGGAGTGCGCGGCGTGCAGCGGCACGCGGTCGTAGCCGACCTCGACGCCGCCCGGCCTGGCGATGTCGCTGGCGATGCCCTTGGTCGTGGGGACCAGGTGGCGCACCACCGGCAGGGCCTTGGCGGCCAGGCCGTGCACCTTGTTGGCGGGGTTGACCAGCACGAGGCCGGACACGGCGGCGCCGTGCCGGGCGGCCAGCCGCAGGGCCAGTGCCCCACCCATCGACAGCCCGCACAGGAAGACCTGCGAGCACGTCTCCCGCAGCCGCCACAGCTCGCGGTCGACCTCCGCGTACCAGTCCTGCCAGCCCGTGATCGCCATGTCCTGCCAGCGGGTGCCGTGACCGGGAAGGAGCGGCAGGGAGACCGTGAACCCCCGCTCCGCGAGATAATCGGCCCAGGGCCTTACGGACTGCGGGGAACCGGTGAAGCCGTGACACACAAGGACGCCGACCTCTCCGCCCTCATGGCGGAACGGCTCGGCACCGGACAGGAGCGGCACCGGGATCTCCGATCGATGGAACGAGACAACGGGACAAGGAAGGCTCTGGGCCTCAGCCTACGCGGAGCGTCGCACGGCGGGTAGGCAGGTTAAGGTCTCCTCGTCACTCACAGGAGGTTCTCGGTTGTTCTACGGCGCTATGAAGCTGTCCATCGGAGGGTCGCTGAAGCTTGCCTTCCGCCCGTGGGTGGAGGGCTTGGAGAACGTACCGGCCGAGGGGCCCGCCATCCTGGCGAGCAACCACCTGTCCTTCTCGGACTCCTTCTTCCTGCCCGCGGTGCTCGATCGCAAGATCACGTTTATCGCCAAGCAGGAGTACTTCACCTCTCCCGGGGTCAAGGGAAAGCTGACGGCGGCCTTCTTCAAGGGCGTCGGCCAGCTCCCCGTCGACCGCTCGGGCGCCCGGGGCGCCGGCGAGGCCGCCATCAAGAGCGGCATCGAGGTGCTGGAGCGCGGTGAGCTCTTCGGCATCTACCCCGAGGGCACCCGGTCCCCCGACGGCCGCCTCTACCGCGGCAAGCCCGGCGGGCTCGCCCGGGTGGCGCTGGCCACCGGCGCACCGGTGATCCCCGTGGCGATGATCGACACGGAGAAGGTGCAGCCCCCGGGCAAGGTGCTGCCGAAGATGATCCGGCCCGGCATCCGGATCGGGAAGCCGCTGGACTTCAGCCGCTACCACGGCATGGACGGCGACCGCTTCATCCTCCGCTCGGTGACCGACGAGGTCATGTACGAGATCATGAAGCTCTCCGGCCAGGAGTACGTCGACATCTACGCCACCGCCGCCAAGCGGCAGATCGCGGACGAGGCGAAGCGGCAGGCCGAGGAGGAGAAGGCGGCGAAAGCGGCCGGACTCGACACGGCGGGAAAGAAGGCGGAGCACAAGCCCGAGGCGTAAGGTCGCCCGGCCGGGGGGAGTCGGTTCATGACACAGCGCACCGGGCGGCGCCCGCGTCCCGTACGGATGTCGGTGGAGCTGCCGCTGTGGCGCGCCCTGACCGGCTACCGCCTCCTGACGCTCGGCTACGCCCTCACGCTCTTCCTCCTCAACTACCGGGAGTACGCACATCCGGCCGGCGCGGCGCTCTACATGGGCGTACTCACCCTGTGGACGCTGCTGACCTGGAACCGCGTCACCTCGGCCGAGCGCTGCACGAAGTCGTTCCTGATCGCCGATCTGAGCATCGCGATCGCCGGAATCCTTCTCACCGCCGTCCTCGACACCGGCGAGCGCATCGCCGCAGGCTCGGCCACCCTCCCGTCCATCTGGGCGGGCGGCGCCGTCCTGGGCATGGCCATCAAGGGCGGCTGGCGCTGGGCGGCGGTCGGCTCCACGATCGTGGCCGTCGCCAACCTCGTCGAGCGCGGCGCCGCCGCCCGCGACACGGTCCACAACGTGGTCCTGGTGTGGGTCTCCAGCATCGCCGTCGGCTACATCGTCGAGGTCGCCCGCGCCAGTGAGCGCACGCTCGCCCGCGCCCTGCAGATCGAGGCGGCGACCCGCGAGCGGGAGCGGCTGGCCCGCGACATCCACGACAGCGTCCTGCAGGTGCTGGCCATGGTCCAGCGCCGCGGCGCGGCCCTCGGCGGCGAGGCCGCCGAGCTGGGCAGGATGGCCGGCGAGCAGGAGATCGCGCTGCGCACCCTGGTCGCCGGCGGCCTCGTGCCGCCGCAGCGGTCCGCCGAGCAGCTCGCCGAGGACGCCGAGCTGGTGGCCGCCGTGCGCCCCGCCCCGGCCCCGCCGGCCGGCCCCTGCGACGTCCGCGCCCTGCTCGCCCCGCACGCCGGGGCGACCGTCACCCTCTCCGCGCCCGGCACCGCGGTCCTGCTGGAGGCGGCAGCGGCGGCGGAGCTGGCGGCCGCCGTCAGCGCCGCCCTGGACAACGTCGCCAAGCACGCGGGCCAGGACGCCCAGGCCTGGATCCTGCTCGAGGACGAACCCGACGAGGTGATCGTCACCGTTCGCGACGACGGCCCCGGCATCCCCGAGGGACGGCTGGCCGACGCGGAGCGGGAGGGCCGCATGGGCGTCGCCCTGTCCATCCGCGGCCGGCTGCGCGACCTGGGCGGCACGGCCGAGCTGGTCTCGGTGCCGGGACAGGGCACCGAGGTCGAACTGAGGGTTCCGAAAGACCGACGGGGGAGCGAGGACACACGATGAGCACGGAGACAGCGCAGGTCAGGGTGATGGTGGTCGACGACCACCCGATGTGGCGCGACGCGGTCGCCCGCGACCTGGCGGCCGCCGGATACGACGTGGTGGCCACCGCCGGCGACGGCCCGCAGGCCGTCCGCCGCGCCCGGGCCGTCACCCCCGACGTGCTCGTGCTGGACCTCAACCTGCCCGGCCTGCCGGGCGCCGCCGTCTGCAAGGAACTGGTCGCCGAGCGCCCCGCCCTGCGCGTCCTGGTGCTCTCCGCCAGCGGCGAGCACGCGGACGTCCTGGAGGCGGTCAAGTCCGGCGCGACCGGCTACCTGCTCAAGTCCGCCAGCACCGAGGAGCTGCTGGACGCCGTGCGCCGCACCGCCGTCGGCGACCCCGTCTTCACCCCGGGCCTGGCCGGGCTGGTCCTCGGCGAGTACCGCCGGCTCGCCGCCGACCCGGCCCCCGCCGCCCCCGACGAGCCCAAGGCGCCGCGGCTCACCGACCGCGAGACAGAGGTGCTCCGCCTCGTGGCCAAGGGTCTGTCCTACAAGCAGATCGCGGAACGCCTGGTTATTTCCCACCGCACGGTGCAGAACCATGTGCAGAACACCTTGGGCAAGCTCCAGCTGCACAACCGCGTGGAGCTCGTCCGCTACGCGATAGAGCGAGGCCTCGACGACGCCTGACCGCCCCTTCCGCGGCCGGGCGTGCGTACCGGCGCGAAAGAAGGGTGTCTGTCATGCGGATCGGAGTGCTCACCGGCGGCGGCGACTGCCCCGGGCTCAACGCGGTCATCCGTGCGGTCGTCCGCAAGGGCGTCCAGGACCACGGTCACGACTTCATCGGCTTCAAGGACGGCTGGCGCGGGCCCCTCACGGGCGCCGTCGCCGAACTCGGCATCCCCGCCGTGCGCGGCATCCTGCCACGCGGCGGCACCATCCTCGGCTCCTCACGGACCAATCCGTTCAAGGAACCGGACGGCGTCCGCCGGATCAAGGAGAGCCTCGCCAAGCACGAGGTGGACGCCCTGATCGCCATCGGCGGCGAGGACACCCTGGGCGTCGCCTGCCGGCTCCACGACGAGTACGGCATCCGCTGCGTCGGCGTGCCCAAGACCATCGACAACGACCTGTCCGCCACCGACTACACCTTCGGCTTCGACACCGCCGTCAACATCGCCACCGAGGCCATCGACCGCCTGCACACCACGGCCGAGTCCCATATGCGCGTCCTCGTGGTCGAGGTCATGGGCCGGCACGCCGGCTGGATCGCCCTGCACTCCGGCCTCGCCGGCGGCGCCAACGTCATCCTCGTCCCCGAGCGGCGCTTCGACGTCGACGAGGTCTGCGGCTGGGTCACCTCGCGCTTCGGCGCCAGCTACGCCCCGATCGTGGTGGTGGCCGAGGGCGCGATGCCGGTGGACGGCGACCTGGTGCTCAAGAACGCCTCCCGGCAGGACTCCTTCGGACACGTCCGGCTGTCGGGCGTGGGGGAGTGGCTGGCCGAGGAGATCGAACGACGTACGGGCAAGGAGGCCCGTACGACCGTGCTGGGCCATGTGCAGCGCGGCGGGACGCCGAGCGCGTTCGACCGGTGGCTGGCGACGCGGTTCGGGCTGCACGCCCTGGCCGCCGTGGACGGCGGCCACTTCGGGACGATGGTCGCGCTGCGGGGTACGGACATCGTCCGTGTCCCGCTGGCCGAGGCCACCGCCCGGCTGAAGACGGTGCCGGCCGCGCTGTACGAGGAGGCGAAGGTCTTCTTCGGCTGACCGCGCCCACCCGCCCGGAACGTCATGACGGCGTTCCGGGCGACGGGCGGGCGGGTCAGACGAGGACGGCGGCCAGCAGCTCCGCCACGATCGCCGACCCGTTCAGCGTCAGCACCGACTCCGGGTGGAACTGGACGCCGCCGAACGTGCCCCCGCGCACCGCGTGGACGTCTCCGGTCGTCGCGTCGCGGCTCACCTCGATGCCGTGCATCGCCAGCTCCTGGGCCACGGCCTCGTCGCAGCGCGCCGTGAAGGTGTTGTAGAACCCCACCGTCTCCTCGCGCCCGAAGAAGTCGATCCGCTCCTGCGCCCCCTGGAAGGGCACGTGCTTGCGCACGATCTCCAGCCCCAGCTCCGCCGCGATCAGCTCGTGCCCGAGGCAGACGCCGAGCAGACCGTGGTGGTGTGCCCGCAGCAGTCCGGCGGTCAGCTCGCGCAGCATCCGCATCTTGGGGTCGGCCGTGTCCGAGGGGTTGCCGGGGCCGGGGCCCAGCACCACCGGGCCCTCGTGGCGCAGCGCGGCCTCGGGCAGGCCCGGCTCGTCGTAGCGGCGCACGGTCACCGTCAGCCCCGAGGTGCGCAGCAGATGGGCGAGCATCGCCGTGAAGGTGTCCTCGCCGTCGACGATCAGCGCGTGGCCGGTCAGCGCGGCGGTGGGCGCGCCGGTGCGCATCCGCAGCCAGAACGGGGCCAGATCCGCCCGGCGGGCGTCCAGCGCGGCCCGTACCCGGGTGTCGTCGCCCAGCCGTACGGCCGGGGCGGCCGCCGGGCGTACGGCGGCCGGCCGGACGCCGAGGGCGGCCAGGACGCCCGCCGCCTTGGCGTGGGTCTCGGCGACCTCGCCGTGCGGGTCGGAGTGGCGCACGAGCGTGGCGCCGACGGACACCCGCAGCCGGCCGCGAGGGTCGATGTCGGCGGTGCGGATGAGGATGGGGGAGTCCAGGGTCTGCGCGCCGCCGGCGTCGCGGCCGATGAGGGCGAGGGCGCCGGCGTAGTAGCCGCGGCCGTGGGGCTCGTGGCGCTGGATGACCCGGCAGGCGTTCTGGACGGGCGAGCCGGTGACGGTGGCCGCGAACATGGTCTCCTTGAGCACCTCGCGCACGTCCAGCGAGGAGCGTCCCCGCAGCTCGTACTCGGTGTGCGCGAGGTGGGCCATCTCACGCAGCCGGGGGCCGACGACCACGCCGCCCATGTCGCCGACGGTGCACATCATCTTCAGCTCCTCGTCCACGACCATGGACAGCTCCTCGACCTCCTTGCGGTCGTGGAGGAAGCCGAGCAGGTCCTCGGCGGTGGGGCCGCCGGCCGGGTAGCGGTAGGTGCCGCTGATGGGGTTCATCACGACCGTGCCGCCGGTCATCCGGACGTGCACCTCGGGGCTGGCGCCCACCAGGGTGCGGTCGCCGGTGTGCACCACGTACGTCCAGTAGGCGCCGCGCTCGCCGGCGAGCAGGCGGCGGAAGAGGGCGAGGGCGTCGGCGGCGGCGAAGCCGGGGATCTCGCCCTCGAACGTGCGGCGGATGACGAAGTTGGCGCCCTCGCCGGTGCCGATCTCGTCCTCGATGACGCGCTCGACGACGCGCGCGTACTCCTCGTCGCCGACGTCGAACGCGCCGCCCTCGACCCGCACGTCGTGCGTGGGCAGGGCGTCGAGGGCCTCGGCGAGCGGCAGCTCGTGGGTCTCCTCGGGGCGCAGGACGAGCAGCGGGGTGCCGTCGTCGCGCACGTCGAAGCCGCGCTCGCGGATCTGGCGGAAGGGGATGAGGGCCAGCGCGTCGTGCGTGGGGCCGCCGTGCGCCGCGGGCCCGGTGGGCAGCGGGATGTCGCCGAGCCGGTCCGCCTCGGTGACGGGGCCGAGCAGCAGCTCGACCGTGTCGCCGGGCAGGCCGGGGGTGCGGCGGTGCAGCAGGGCGAAGGGCGGGTGGCCGGGGGCGGTCAGCCGGGCGAGGAGGGCGGCGGCTCCGGTGGTCATACGAGGTTGTTCCTTCCTGGGAGGAGGAACGGCCCCGGGCCGGCGTCCGGGAGAACGCCGAAGGCCGCCCCTCGGGGCGGCCTTCGCGGATCGTTCGGGAGTACGCGCGATCAGTGGGCCGCCGGAGGAGCGGTCCACCACCAGTTCTGCTTCTGGTTCGCGAGCACGTACATGCGGCGCACCCTACCCGACGACCCGGCCGCGCGTCCCGCGGTCTCCCGGAGCGTCGTCCGGCATTTGTCTCAGAATTCGTCTCACAGTCCGGTCCCGCCGCTGGACGCCCTCGCCGACCCCGTAATGTTGAGGGCGTGACCGTGAACGCTGAAATCCACGCCGGTGGCAACACCTGGCGCTCCCTGCCCGCGGCGCAGCAGCCTGACTGGCCGGACCAAGAGGCTCTGCGCGATGTGATCGCCGAGCTCGAGTCCTATCCGCCTCTCGTCTTCGCCGGCGAGTGCGACCAGTTGCGCCAGCGCCTGGGAGCCGTCGCGCGAGGAGAGGCGTTTCTGCTCCAGGGCGGTGACTGCGCGGAGGCCTTCGACGCCGTCGGCGCCGACCAGATCCGCAACAAGCTCAAGACCCTGCTGCAGATGGGCGCGGTGCTCACCTACGCCGGGTCCGTGCCCGTCGTGAAGGTCGGCCGCATCGCCGGCCAGTACAGCAAGCCGCGTTCGAAGCCGACCGAGACCCGCGACGGCGTGACCCTGCCGACCTACCGCGGCGACTCCGTCAACGGCTTCGCCTTCACGCCCGAGGCCCGTACGCCGGACCCGCAGCGACTGAAGCGGATGTACCAGGCCTCGGCCTCGACGCTGAACCTGGTGCGTGCCTTCACCACCGGCGGTTACGCCGACCTGCGCCAGGTGCACGCCTGGAACCAGGACTTCGTGAAGTCCTCGCCGTCCGGTCAGCGCTACGAGCAGCTGGCGCGCGAGATCGACCGGGCGATGAACTTCATGAACGCCTGCGGGGTGGACCCGGAGGAGTTCAAGACCGTCGAGTTCTACGCCTCCCACGAGGCGCTCGTGCTCGACTACGAGTCCGCGCTGACCCGTGTCGACTCGCGCACCGGCCACCTCTACGACGTATCGGGCCACATGGTCTGGATCGGTGAGCGCACCCGGCAGCTGGACGGGGCGCACATCGAGTTCGCCTCGAAGATCCGTAACCCGATCGGGGTGAAGCTCGGGCCGACCACGACGCCCGAGGACGCCCTCACGCTGATCGAGCGGCTCGACCCCGAGCGCGAGCCCGGCCGTCTGACGTTCATCACCCGGATGGGCGCGGACAAGATCCGCGAGAAGCTCCCCACCCTGGTGGAGAAGGTCACGGCGTCCGGCGCCCAGGTGGTCTGGGTCTGCGACCCGATGCACGGCAACACCTTCGAGGCCGCCTCCGGCCACAAGACCCGTCGCTTCGACGACGTCCTGGACGAGGTCAAGGGCTTCTTCGAGGTCCACAAGAGCCTGGGCACCCACCCGGGCGGCATCCACGTGGAGCTCACCGGCGACGACGTCACCGAGTGCGTGGGCGGCGGCGACGAGATCTTCGTCGACGACCTCCACCAGCGCTACGAGACGGCGTGCGACCCCCGCCTGAACCGCAGCCAGTCCCTGGACCTGGCCTTCCTGGTCGCCGAGATGTACCGCGACCAGTAGGGGTGGCCTTTCATCACCGTCGGTGACGACCGTGGGGCGCGGATCTGTGATCCGCGCCCCACGGCGTTGTGGCCGTCCGCCGGGGCGGGTAAGGTAAGGGTAACCTTATTGATCAACTCGGCCCCCGGGCCGGCGCAAGGCGGTGACGCGTGTACGTCTGCTCGTGCTTCGGCATTACGGAGCGGCAGGTGCGCGAGCACGCGGACAAGGGTGCGTGCACGCCCCGGCAGATCGCGTCCGCCTGCAAGGCCGGCACCGACTGCGGCGGCTGCGTACGCCGCATCCAGGCCCTGCTCGGCCGGGGCGCCTGCCCCCGCCGGGAGCTCACCGACCAGGGCGAGGCCGACGTGCTGGGCGCCGACGAGGCGCTCCTGACGGCCTCCGCCGCGGCCGCCTGAGCCGGCGGCCTCCGAGTCGACGGGGTCAGTCGCTCCCGCCGTTCTCCTGCTCGATGAACTGCGCGAGGTAGAGCGGCTCGCCGAGCTTCTCGATCAGCTCCAGCTGGGTGTCCAGGTAGTCGATGTGGTCCTCCTCGTCGGCGAGGATCGACTCGAAGATGTTGGCCGAGGTGATGTCGCCCTTGGCCCGCATGACCTCCACGCCGCGCCGCAGGCGGTCGATGGCCTCGACCTCGACCTGCCGGTCGGCCTGGAACATCTCGGTGACCGTCTGGCCGATCCGGACGTGGAAGAGCCGCTGGTAGTTGGGCAGCCCCTCCAGGAAGATGATCCGGTCGGTGAGGGTCTCCGCGTGCCGCATCTCGTCGAACGACTCGGCGCGCGTATGTGAGGCGATCTTGGTCCAGCCGTGGTGCTCCTGCAGCTTCGCGTGCAGGAAGTACTGATTGATGGCGGTCAGCTCGGCAGTCAGCTGTTCATTGAGGAACTCGATGACCTCGGGGTCGCCCTGCATCGCAGAGGCTCCTTCCCAGCGGAACGGCAGGTTGCGCGCATCCTCGCACCGCCCCGGGGGGTCGTCCAGTAAGTGCACACTTAGTGGGAGTTGTCCAGATAACGCAACCCCCGGTCATCAGCACCCCCCACGGTCTGACACCATTGAGCCATGGGGCCCTCGAAGAACACCGAAAGCCGCAAAGGGGAGAATCTTCAGCTGCCCCCGGGGCAACGGCTCCAGCGCGGATGGCCGGTGACCCACTACGGCCCGGTGCCGAGGTTCAAGCCGGACCGCTGGGAGTTCCGCGTCTTCGGCGCCACGGCGGGCGGTGACAAGCACTGCTGGACGCACGAGGAGTTCTCCGCGCTGCCGTACACGACGGTGGTCGCGGACCTGCACTGCGTCACGAAGTACAGCATGCTCGGCGCCGAATGGGGCGGGGTCTCCACCCGTACGATCCTCGAACTGGCCCCGCCCGCACCCGAGGTCACCCATGTGATGGTGTGGGCCGAGTACGGCTTCAGCTCGAACCTGCGGCTCGCCGACTTCACGGCCGAGAAGACCATGTTCGCCACCCACAAGGACGGCGAGCTCCTCACCGCCGAGCACGGCTTCCCCGTCCGCCTGGTCGTCCCGCACCTCTACGCCTGGAAGGGCCCCAAGTGGGTCCGCGGCGTGGAGTACATGACCGCCGACCGGCGAGGCTTCTGGGAGGAGCGGGGCTACCACAACATCGGCGACCCCTGGAGCGAGCAGCGCTACTCCTACCAGGAGAAGCCCGGCGAGGGCCCGGAGCTCTAAGCTCCCCGCCCCCTGGCCCGTCAGCCGTCGCGCAGTGCCTTCAGCCGCGCCACGTCCGCGGCGTGTCCCTCCTTGCCGCCGGGCGTCTCGATCGTCAGCGGCACGCCGGCCGTCGCCGCGTGGGCGAACAGCTCGGCGAAGGGCTCGGCGCCGATGTGGCCGGATCCGATGTTCTCGTGCCGGTCCTTGTGCGCGCCGACGACGTCCTTGGAGTCGTTGGCGTGGATCAGCCCCAGCCGGCCCTCGCCCACCACGCCGACCAGCTCGTCGAGGGCCAGCTTCATCCCGCCGGGCCCCGCCAGGTCGTGCCCGGCAGCGAAGGCGTGGCAGGTGTCCAGGCAGACGCCGAGCCGGGGGTGGTGCTCCAGCGCGTCGAAGTACGGCCCGAGGTCGTGCACCCAGGAGCACAGCGACGCGCCCTGACCGGCCGTCGGCTCCAGCAGCAGCCGCGGGTCGTCGTCGTGGGTGAGCTCCTCCAGCAGCGGCAGCAGCCGCTCGTGGACCTGCTCCAGGGCCTCGCGCCGGGGGCGGCCGCCGGTCGCCGAACCGGTGTGGACCACGACGCCGCGCGCCCCGATCTCCCGGCCCCGGCGCAGCGAGTGCCGCAGGGACTCCACGGACCGATCGACGGTCGCCTCGGTGTGCGAGCCGAAGTTGATCAGGTAGGGGGCGTGGACGAAGACGGGGATCCCCGCGTCCGCGCAGGCCGCCCCGAACTCCTCGTCCTGCCGGGGGTTGCCGTCCGGGGTCGCCCAGCCGCGCGGGTTGGCGACGAAGACCTGTACGGCCTCGGCGCCCATCTCCCGGGCGTAGGGCAGGCCCACCCGGGCGAGGCCGCCGGCCACCGGGATGTGGCCGCCCACGGGGTTGCGGGCGGGGCCGGGCGGAAGGTCGGGGCCGGAGCTGGTGATGTTCATGATCCTGTTCAGATGCCGCTCTTCATACGGATGACGATGGTGTCCCCCTTGGCGGCCCGCTCGCCGCCCCGGACCGACTGGCTCTCGACGGAGTCCTTCGGGAAGAAGAACGGCCGCTCCACCTTCACCCCGAAGCCCGCGTCCGTCAGGGCCTTCCGGGCCACCGCCTCGCTCTTCCCGGTGACGTCGGGGACCGCGATCATCTCCTTGCCCTTGGAGAGGGTGACGGTCACGGCGTCGCCCTCGGCGGCCTGCGCCCCCTTGGCGGGGGACTGCTGCGCCACGGAGCCCTGGGGCCGGTCGGAGAAGACCTGGTCGTCCGAGACCTTGACGTCCAGGCCCGCGTCGCGCAGCGCCGAGGTGGCGGCCGCGGCGGACAGCCCGGTCACGTCCGGCACGCTGATCTGCCGGCCCTGGCTGACGACGAGCGCCACCGCCGAGTCCGGCCTGCGCTCCACGCCCGGCTTGGGGTCGGTGGCCAGCACCGAGCCCTTGGGCGTCTCGTCGCTGAACTGCTTGCTGATCTCGCCGACCGTCAGCCCCTGGCCCTCGATCTTCTTCTTCGCCTGGTCCAGGGTCATGCCGACGACGTTGGGCACCTCGGCCTTCTGCGGGCCGCGCGAGACCGTCAGCTTCACCTTGCCGGTGTTGCGGATGCGCTCGCCCGGCTTGGGGTCGGTGGCGACGACGTGCCCGCGCTCGACGGTGTCGCTGAAGGCCTGGTCGGTGCGCACCCCGAGCCCGGCCGCGTCCAGCTTCTTCTCCGCCTCGGCCTGGGTGAGGTCCAGGACGCCGGGTACGGAGGTGAACTGGCCGGAGTTGATGTACCAGACGCCGGTGCCGGCCAGCACGGCCAGCAGGGCGCCCAGCGCGGCGATGATCCAGCGGCGCGGCGGCAGCCGGCGCGCGGCTCCCCGCGGCCCGGGCGGCCCGGGCGGCGGGGCCTGGACCGGCGGCGTGGAGGGAGCCGGGACGCGCTCCAGCCGGGTGGTGTGGTGGAGCTCGTCCTCGCCCCGCGCGGGCACGATCACGCGCGGGATGACGCTCGTACGGTCCTCGGAGCCCACGGATTCCGCGGCGGGAGCGGCGCCCGGCGGCTCCGCGTCCAGCTGCTCGTCGGTCAGGGCGGCGCGGGCCTCGCGGACCATGCCCAGCAGCTCGACCGCGTCGACCGGGCGCCGCCCGGCGTCCCGGGCGGTGGAGGCGGCCACCAGCGCGTCCAGCCGCGGCTCCAGGCCGGGCACGGCGGCGGACGGCGGCGGCACGTCCTCGTGAAGGTGCTGGTAGAGGATCTGGGCGGCGGTGCCGCCGCTGTGCGGCTTGGCTCCGGTGAGCATCTCGTAGAGGACGACGCCGCAGGCGTAGACGTCGGCGCGGGTGTCGGCCGTGCCGTGCTCGATCTGCTCGGGGGCGAGGTAGGAGACCGTGCCCAGCACCGAGCCGGTGCTGGCGGTGGTGTTGGTGTCCACCGCCCGTACGAGACCGAAGTCGGCGACCTTGACCCGGCCGTCGTCGCCGATCAGCACGTTCTCCGGCTTCATGTCGCGGTGCACCAGCCCCGCCACATGGGCCGCGCCCAGCGCGGCCAGGATCGGCTCGGCGATGTCGAGCGCCGCGCGCGGGCGCAGGGCGCCGCGGTCGCGCAGCACGTCGCGCAGGGTGCAGCCGGCGACGTACTCCATCGCCAGGTAGACGTACGGGCCGTCGGTCCCCTGGTCGAAGACGCTGACCACGTTGGCGTGGTCGAGCCGGGCCACGGACCTGGCCTCGCGGATGAAACGGTCCACGAAGGCCTGGTCGGCGGCGAGCGAGGGGTGCATCACCTTGAGCGCGAGCACCCGGTCGAGCCGGGTGTCCAGGGCCCGGTAGACCGTGGCCATGCCGCCCACGGCGACCCGCGCCTCGACGCGGTAACGGCCGTCGAGCAGGTGATCGACGAGGGGGTCCGGCAGGGTCGTATCCACGGCACACGAGTCTACGAGTCGCGAGGCGCGACCTGGACGGTGTGCGCCCCGCTCGCTCGTTCTATAGCCGAACGGTGACAGGAACGGCTGGTCGGAAGCTCATCGGAACGCCGGACGCTCCGGGTCGAGCCGCGCCATGCCGTCCACCGGCGACGACGCCTCCGCGAAGTGGCGGCGCGGGATGCGCCCGGCACGGTGTGCGAGCCGCCCGGCCTCCACCGCGTGCCGCATCGCCTCCGCCATCAGCACCGGCTCCTGCGCCCGGGTGACGGCCGAGGCCAGCATCACCGCGGCGCAGCCCAGCTCCATGGCGAGCGCCGCGTCCGAGGCGGTGCCCGCCCCGGCGTCCAGGATCACCGGCACCTCGGCCCGCTCGGTGATCAGCTGGAAGTTGTGCGGATTGCGGATGCCCAGGCCCGAGCCGATGGGCGCGCCCAGCGGCATGATCGCCGCGCAGCCCACGTCCTCGAGCTTGCGGGCCAGCACCGGGTCGTCATTGGTGTACGGCAGCACGGTGAAGCCGTCGTCGACGAGGATCTCGGCGGCGTCCAGCAGCTCGATCGGGTCGGGCAGCAGGGTGCGCTCGTCGGCGATCACCTCGAGCTTGACCCAGTCCGTGCCGAGCGCCTCACGGGCCAGCCGGGCGGTGAGGACCGCCTCGCCGGCGGTGAAGCAGCCCGCGGTGTTCGGCAGCACCCGGATGCCGTGCTTCTCCAGGACCGACAGCACGGAGCCGCGCACGGTCGCGTCGAGGCGGCGCATGGCGACCGTGGTCAGCTCGGTGCCGGAGGCGATCAGGGCGCGCTCGAGCACGTCGAGGCTGGGGGCGCCGCCCGTGCCCATGATCAGCCGGGAGGTGAAGGGGGTGTCCGCGATGGTGAGCAGGTCGTCGGCCATCTGTGCTGATCAGCCTCCCTGGACGGCGGTGAGGACCTCGACCCGGTCGCCGGCGGCGAGCGGGGTGAGCGGCCACTGGCCGCGGGGGACGACGGCCTCGTTGACCGCCGCGGCGACTCCGCCGTGCGCGGTGGTGAGACTCGCCACGAGCCCGTCGAGGGTCGTCCCGGCGGGGACGTCGCGGTGCTCGCCGTTGACGCTGATGCTGTGGGTGATGACGTCGCTGCCGGTCATGCGGGCTGCTCCTGGAATGCGTGGGTGAAGCGTCGGGGGGAGAAGGGGCGGGCCTCCTCGGGCAGCCGCCCGGTGGTCAGCACCTCGGCCATCACGTCGCCGGTGACCGGGGTGAGCAGCACGCCGTTGCGGTAGTGGCCGGTGGCCGCGAGCAGCCCGGGCAGGGCGGTGGGGCCGAGCAGCGGGGCGTTGTCGGGGGAGCCGGGTCGCAGCCCCGCGCGGGTCTCCACCAGCGGCAGCTCGGTGATGCCGGGCATGAGCTCGTGGGCGTCGCGCAGCAGCTCGTAGACGCCGCCGGCGGTGACGGTGGTGTCCCAGCCGAGCTCCTCGCTGGTGGCGCCGACGACCAGCTCGCCGTTCTCGCGCGGCACCAGGTACACCGGACAGCCGCGCACCACCGCCCGTACGGTGCGGGAGAGGAAGGGCCGGTAGGCGTCCGGCACGCGCAGCCGCAGGACCTGGCCCTTGACCGGGCGGACCGGGGGCAGCACGTCCTCGGGCAGCCCCGCCAGGCGGCCGCTGAGGCTGCCCGCCGCCAGCACGGTCTGGCCGGCGGCCAGCAGGGTGCCGTCGGCGAGCTCGGCGCCCACCGCGCGGCCGCCGGCCAGCAGCGCCCGTACGGCCTCGTGGCGGTGGAAGACCACCCCGGCCCGCTCACAGGCAGTCAGCAGCGCCCGGGACAGGCGCCGGGGGTCGGTCTGGTGGTCGCCGTCCACCCGCAGCCCGCCGCGCACGCCGGGCGCCAGCATCGGCTCCAGACGGCGGCATTCGCGCCCCGACAGCCACTGCGCGTCCAGCCCGGAGCGCAGCTGCAGCTCGTGCAGCTCGCGCAGATGGGCCCGGTCGTCGGCGTCGAGGGCGACGGCGAGGGTGCCGCAGGCGCGGTAGCCGGTCTCCACGCCGCTGGCCTCCTCCAGCTCGGCCGTGAACGCCGGATAGCGCCGCGCGGAGGCGAGGTTGAGGGCGAGCAGCGTCTGCTCGCCGTAGTGCAGTTCGGTGACGGCGGCCAGCATTCCGGCCGCCACCTGGGCCGCGCCCTGGCCGGGCGCCGGGTCGGCGACCGCCACGCGCAGACCGCGCTGGGCGGCGCGCCAGGCCGTGACCAGGCCGATGACGCCGCCGCCGATGACCAGAACGTCACGGGTGTGCCGCGCGTGCATGGGCTTCCAGCCCCTCCCTTCGCCGGCATGACCCGGATCAGGTTCGTACGGTCGGAGGCCGTCCAGCCTCCCTCTCAGCCCGGTGCGTCCGGGCTCCCGCGAGTGCTTGCAGCGGCCACAGTAGTACGCGCCGAGGAGGGGCCGGAAGGGCGGCCCACGCGTAGTTCGTGGTGATCGGACCCCCAAACATCGTGACGCTGTGTCAGAGGTCTCGTCACCGGTTGCTCCGACGGACGCAGGTCGCCGTCCTACAGTTGATCGCGTGAGCGAGCAGACGAACACCTCCAGTGACCGGCGCGTCGTCATCGTCGGCGCGGGCATGGCCGGGGTGCAGACCGCCGTCGCCCTGCGCGAGCAGGGCTGGAAGGGCGCGATCTCCCTGCTGGGCGCCGAGCCCCACCCGCCCTACGACCGTCCCCCGCTGTCCAAGGCCGTGCTCCTGGGCAAGGCCGAGGGATCCGCCTTCGAGGTCGATTTCGCCTCGCTCGGCATCGACCTCGAGCTGGGCCGGGAGGCCACCGGCCTGCGGGCGGACGACCACGTGCTGGAGACCGCGCGGGGGCCGGTGCCTTACGACGTGCTGGTCGTCGCCACCGGCGCCGAGCCCATCACCCTGCCCGGCAGCGAGGGCGTGCCCGGCGTCCACGTGCTGCGAACCCTCGACGACGTCGAGGGACTGCGCCCGGTGCTCGCCGGGCAGCGCGACGTCGTCGCGGTCGGGGCCGGCTGGATCGGCGCCGAGTTCGCGACGGCCGCGCTCGAGGCGGGCTGCCGGGTGACCGTGGTCGAGGCCGCGGACCGGCCGCTGGCGGACGCCATGCCGCCCGAGGTCGCCGGCCACATGGCCGAGTGGTACGCCCACAGCGGAGCCCGCCTCCTGACCGGCGCGCGGGTGACGGCGGTGGAGGAGGGCGCGGTCGTCCTCGACGACGGCACCCGCCTGCCGGCCGGCGCGGTGGTCGTGGGCATCGGCGCGCGGCCCGCGACGGCCTGGCTGGCCGGTTCCGGCATCGAGCTCGCGGAGGACCGCTCCATCGCCGCCGACGACCGGCTGCACACCTCGCTGCCGGACGTCTACGCGGTCGGCGACTGCGCCTCCTTCCCCTCCGCCCGCTACGGCGAGCGGCTGCTGGTCCACCACTGGGACAACGCCCTGCAGGGCCCCCGGACCGTCGCCGGGAACATCGTCCACGGCCCGGCCGAGGGGCCGGTGTACGACCCGGTGCCGTACTTCTGGTCCGAGCAGTTCGGGCGGTTCGTGCAGTACGCCGGGCACCACGCGCGCGCCGACGAGCTCGTCCGGCGCGGCGACCCGGCCGGCGCGGCCTGGACGGTGTGCTGGCTGCGGGCGGGCGTCCTGGTGGCGCTGCTGGCCGTGGGGCGCCCGCGCGACCTGGCGCAGGGCCGCAAGCTCATCGAGCAGGGGGCGGTGCTGGACCGGTCGAAGGCCGCCGACGCGTCCGTGCCGCTGAAGTCCGCAGTGCTCTGAGGGGCCGGTGGGGTGACCTCGGGGCCGGTTCGGGGACCGGCTCGGGTCAACCCGGCTACCGACTGTCAGTCGCGGATGGCAGGCTTGTCCCTGTGACCGAGATTGACGCAAAGATCGATGCTCTCGTCCCCGCCTGGCTCAACCTCCCCGACATCGCCGAAATGCTCGATGTCGAGGTGACGCGCGTCCGGCAGCTGGTCAAGGAAGGCCAGCTGATCGCCGTGCGCCGTGGCGAGAACCGAGTGCTCATGGTGCCCGCCGAGTTCATCGGCGAGGGCAAGGTGGTCAAGGGCCTGGCCGGGACCTTGACGCTGCTGCGGGACGACGGCTTCAGCGACCAGGAGATGCTGGAGTGGCTCTTCACCCCCGACCCGACCCTGCCCGGCACCCCCGCGCAGGCGCTGCGCGAGAATCGCGGCACGGAGGTGAAGCGCCGCGCCCAGGCGCTCGCCGTCTGAGCCTTCCGACCGCGGAGGGGTAGAGAGAAAGACCGTCCGGTGTACGGGTCCGGCAGCCCCGGCCCGTACACCGCCGACCCGGGGGGAGACACCCGAATGTCCGTCACCGCGCGCGAGCGGCTCGCCGACGCCCGGCTGTACCTGTGCACCGACGCGCGCAGGCGCCAGGGCGACCTGCCGCAGTTCCTCGACGCGGTGCTCTCCTCCGGAGTGGACATCGTCCAGCTGCGCGACAAGGGCATGGAGGCGGGCGAGGAGCTGGAGCACCTCGCCGTGTTCGCCGAGGCCGCCCGCCGTCACGGCCGGCTCCTGGCGGTCAACGACCGCGCCGACGTCGCGCACGCCATCGGCTCCGACGTGCTCCACCTGGGCCAGGGCGACCTTCCGGTGCCCGCCGCCCGCGCGATCCTCGGCGAGGACGTGCTGATCGGCCGCTCCACGCACGCCGAGGCCGAGGTCGACGCCGCCGTCGCCGAGCCCGGCGTGGACTATTTCTGCACCGGCCCCTGCTGGCCGACCCCCACCAAGCCCGGCCGCCACGCCCCGGGCCTGGACCTGGTGCGCTACGCCGCCGCGCTCGAGCCCGTACGGCCCTGGTTCGCCATCGGCGGGATCGACGAGGGCAACGTCGACGAGGTGCTCGCCGCCGGTGCCCGGCGGATCGTGGTGGTGCGCGCCATCACCGAGGCCGACGACCCGGCGGCCGCCACCGCACGGCTGGCGAAGCGGATACGCGCGCACGAGGGGTAAGGGCTGGCCGTCCGGCTCCTCGTGAGACGCCCGGCGTCCAAGGAGTGGGACGGTCGGTGGACAGTCGCCCGGCGAACAGGACATTTCGCCTATTCGGTTGGGGGGTCCACGGACCCGCTGGTTAACTTGCCGGTATGGCCCTTGGCACTGCCTCCACCAGGACAGACCACGCGCGCACCGTGCGGGAGCTGCTCGCCTCAGGCGAGCGGTCGTACTCCTTCGAGTTCGCCGCCCCGAGGACGGCGAAGGGCGAGCGGACGCTGTGGAACGCCATCCGCCGGATCGAGGCCGTCGGACCGACCTTCGTCTCGGTCACCTACGGCGCCGGCGGCTCCTCCCGTGAGGGCACCGTCCGGGCGACGGAGCGCATCGCGACCGACACCACGCTGACCCCGGTGGCCCACCTCACGGCGGTCGACCACTCCGTGGCCGAGCTGCGCAACATCATCGGCCAGTACGCCGACGTGGGCATCCGTAACATGCTCGCCCTGCGCGGCGACCCGCCCGGCGACCCCATGGGGGAGTGGGTGCGTCACCCGGACGGCGTGCGCTACGCGGCGGACCTGGTGCGGCTCATCAAGGAGTCGGGCGACTTCTGCGTGGGCGTCGCGGCCTTCCCCGAGATGCACCCGCGCTCCACCGACTGGGAGACCGACATCGGTCACTTCGTCGACAAATGCCGGGCGGGCGCCGATTTCGCCATCACCCAGATGTTCTTCTATCCCGAGGACTATCTCCGGCTCCGCGATCGGGTAGCGGCAGCGGGTTGCCAAACTCCGATCATTCCGGAAATCATGCCGGTCACCAACGTGCGCCAGATCGAACGATTCGCGCAGCTCAGCAACGCGGCCTTCCCGCCGGACCTCGCGGAGCGGATCCTCGCGGTGAAGGACGACGCGGCCGCTGTACGCTCGATCGGAATCGAGTACGCGACGGACCTGTGTGCCCGATTGATGGCCGAGGAGATCCCCGGGTTGCACTTCATTACCCTGAACCACTCAACGGCCACGTTGGAAATCTACGAGAACCTGGGGCTGCACCAGCGGTCCTGACACGGTCGGCCGGCGGACGGGCGGCCGCACGAGAGGGGCGTTAATGGGCTGGACGGTCCTCTACATCGCGTTCGGCATCGTCGCGCTCTGGCTGCTCGGCGAGGTGCTGCTGCAGTACAAGGCGCGGTTGCGCTGGCGGCTCCTCGCCTTCGTCGGCTTTCTCGGGGTCGTCGCCGGAGTCGCCGTACCGTCCGTGGCGGTCATCGTCGTGGGCGCCCTCGCCTTCGGCGTCGGCCAGACCTTCGTGACCCTCTCGTTCCGTCGTGGCTTCTCGATGGGCTGGGCCCTGCGCCGCAAGGAGGAGGACGGCGGCCCCGAGAGCGCGCCGAAGGGCAAGAGCGCGCCGAGGGGCAGGGGCAAGGGCAAGGGCAGAGCCGCGACCGAGAGCCGGGCCGGGTCCGGGCGCCGCCGCAAGGGCGAGCGTCCCGCGCCCGCCGCACCGTCCGCCGCTCCCGAGGCCACCGGCCCGTCCTCCGGCCCCGACGCGCCCCCGCCCGCCCCCGGCCTGGACGCCGCCGCCACCGAGCTCATGCCCGCCGTGCCCCAGCAGCCCACGGCCGAGCAGCCGCACCCCGGCTACGACCCCGCCGGCGCCGACGACAACGTCTTCGGGCACACGGACGGCTACGGCGACCAGGCCTCCTCCGGCGCCCCGGCCCAGGGCGGCTACGCCGGCCAGTACGACTACGGCCAGGGGCAGTACGCCTCGTACTCCGACCCGTACATCGGCAACCGCCCGCAGTCCTACGAGCAGTACGACGTGTACGGGCAGCAGCAGCCGTACCCGCAGCAGCAGCAACAGCAGCAACAGCAGCAGCAGTACGGCGGCGGAACCCCCGCCGCCGGGGTGTACACGCCGCAGTACGACTTCGACACCCCGCCCGGCGGCGTCTGGGTGCCGCAGCAGCGCGACAACGACACCCCGCCCTCCGGCCAGGGCGGGCAGCAGCAGTACCCGCCGCAGCAGGCGCCCGGCCACGGCTACGACGAGCAGCAGCACTACCGCTACTGACGCCCGGCGCGGCCGCCTACTGCGAGCCGCGCCAGTCGGCGCCGTCCACGATCAGCCCGGCGACCAGCGCACCGGACATGCCCGCGTGCGCCAGACCGCCGCCGGGGTGGGCGAAGCCGCCCGCCAGATACAGGCCGGGCAGGCCGGTGACGTTGCCCGGATGCAGGAACGCCCCCTCCGCGCCGGCCAGGGCCGGCGCGGGCACGCCCCCGCCCTCGGCCCCGGTCGCCGCCCGGGTGTCGGCCGGCGTGCGCACCTCGTGCCACATCAGCCGCTTCCGCAGGTCCGGCACGGCGGCCTCGGCCGCCCGGATCACCCGCTCGGCGAAGTCGGCGGACACCCCGGGCGCCGACCAGTCCACCCGGCCGTGCGGGGCGACCGTCGCGGTGAGCGTCACCGCCTCGTGGTCGTCGCCCGGGCGCGTGGTGGGGTCGTCCGGCCGCAGCACCGTCACCGTCGGCCCGTGACCGGACCCGCCGCGCTCGCCGAAGACGGCGTCCAGCTCGGCGCCGCGGCCGGCCGCGTGGACCACCGTGCGGTGCGCGGTGCCCTCCGGCCGGGCGCCGGAGAGCGCCAGGAACACACCGAACCTGCCGGCCGGCGCGACGGGGGCCGCGGACGGCCGCCCCTCCACGCCCGGCGCGATGGCCGCCAGCCGGCCGGGCGCGACCGCGGCCACCACCATGTCGGCCTCGGCGACGCCGCCGTCGGCCAGCCGCACCCCGGCCGCCCGGCCGTCCTTCTCCACCAGGCCCACGACCTCGGCGCCGAAGAAGAACTCCACGCGTCGCGCCAGGCACCGCTCGTACAGGGCGTCCGCCAGCCCGCGCAGGCCGCCGCGCACGTACCAGCTGCCGAAGGTCTGCTCCATGTACGGCAGCACGGTCGCGCTCGCGGGGGCGCGGCGCGGGTCGAGGCCGTACGCCAGGGCGTGGCTCTCGAGCAGGGCGACGAGGCGGGGGTCCTTCAACTCCCGCTCGGCCACGGCCGCCAGGGTGGCGGGCGCCGCCCGCCGGAAGAGTCCGCGCCGGCGCACCGCCGGGTACGGGTCGCCGCCCAGGGCCCCGGCGGTCTCCGCGCGCAGCGGCTCCTCCAGCAGCGGACGCCGCGTGGCGTCCCAGACCTCGCGCGCCCGGTTGACCAGATCGCTCCAGCGCTCGCCCGCGCCCGGGCCCACCGCCGCGTCCAGGGCGGCGACGACGCCGGCCCGCGAGGCGTTGGGCAGCGAGACGTCGGTGCCGTCGGGGAAGACGTGCCGGCTCGCCGGATCCACCTGGACCAGCTCCAGGCACTGCTCCAGCGACTCCTTGCCGGTCTTGACGAACAGGTCGCGGTAGACGGCGGGAAGGTGCAGCAGCCCGGGGCCGGTGTCGAAGACGAACCCGTCCCGTGCCAGCCGCCCGACGCCGCCTCCGTGCGTTCGTCCCTGTTCGTACACCGCCACCCGGTGGCCCGCGACGGCCAGCCGGGCGGCGGCCGCCATCGCGCCCATCCCGGCGCCGATCACCGCAATCCGTGCCATGCGCCGACTGTATCGGCACCCGGCGGCCCGGCCCGCAACACGGCCCCGCACCCGTCCGCCCCGGTGCCGGGGGCTCAGGGGATGAGTACGCGTACCTAGGCGCACGGATGAGTACGCGCGCGGATGGGCCGGACCCCTCCCACCGGGGAGAGTAGGGGGCACGGAAGGGACGCCCGGGCCGGCACCGCCGACACGGGGCGGCGGAACGGCGCGGCGGCCCTGCCGTACGGGGGGAACGGGAGCCCCACGGGGGCTCTGGGGGAGTTACGGGGGAACGCTGCCCCGGTGCGGATCGAGGGGGATCGGTCCGCACCGGGACGGCGGACGCCCACCGTCCGCGCGCCGGTCAGCGGCCGCCGCCCACCCGCCCCTGCAGCAGCCGCGACAGCGCCGAGTGCACCTCGTCGATCGACCGCTCCGGCTGGAACGACTGCCAGTCCAGCGCCGCCACCAGCACCATCCCGAACAGCGCGGACGCCGTCAGCGGCACGTCGATCTCATCGCTCAGCTCGCCCTCGGCGACCGCCTCGCGCAGCACCGACTCGATCACCGCTATCGCTCGGGAGCGGACCTGCATCAGCGTCGACTGCCAGGCCCGGTTGGTGCGCCACAGCTCGGCGACGTAGAGCTGCATGAGCGCCGGGTAGCGCGTGATGAAGTCGAGTCCGGCCCGGATCATCGCGTCGAGCGCGTCGACCCGGCTGCCCCCGCGCTCGGCGCTCTCGTCGGCGGCCGCCTGCAGGGAGTCCGTCAGCAGCTCGATGCCGTGCCGCAGCAGCTCCTCGAAGAGCACGGTCTTGCTGGCGAAGTTGTAGTAGACCGTGCCCTTCGCCACTCCGGCGCGCTCGGCGATCTCGTCCACCGTCGTGGAGGAGAAGCCCTGCTCGGCGATGAGGGTGACCGCCGCCTCGAAGAGTCTGCGCCGGGTGTTCCGGCGGCGTGTACTGCTGCTGTCCATGAGAGTGATTCTCCCTGTACGCGCGGTGTCCGCGCTCACAGACTCAGCTCCGGGTGCAGCCGGCTCACGGACCACACCTGCTTGCCGCGAGCGGACCAGGCGGTCAGCGCGAGGGCGCAGGCGGTGAACGCCGCCAGGACCGCGCACGCCCGCCACACCGGCGCGAGCCCGCCACCGGTGATCAGGTGGCGCAGCCCCTCGACTACGTAACTCATCGGCAGGAAGGGGTGGACGGCGTTGAAGAAGCCGGGGCTGGTCTGAACGGGATAGGTGCCGCCGGCCGAGGTCAGCTGGAGCATCAGCAGGGCGAGGACGAGGATGCGGCCGGCCGGGCCGAAGCGGGCGCCCAGCCACTGCACGATGGCGGCGAAGCACGCCGTGACCAGGGCGAGGAAGGCGACCGTGCCGGTGGCGTGGGCCGTCCGCAGCCCCAGCCCCCAGTGCAGGACGGCCAGCAGTGCGCCCGCCTGCAGCACGCCCACGGCGACCACCGGCAGCCAGCCCGCCAGGGCGATCCGCCAGGCGCCGGCACCGGCCGCCAGGGCCCGCCGGTTGAGGGGCGGGATCAGCATGTAGGCGACCATCGCGCCGACCCACAGCGACAGCGGGATGAAATACGGGGCGAAACCGGTGCCGTAGTTGGGCGCCTTGTGCAGCGCCCCGCCGGCCAGCCGCACGGGGTCGGCCATCATCTCGGTGTGCGCGTCGCGGTCCTTCTTGCCGTAGTCGGGTATCCGGGCGGCGCCGTCGCGCAGTCCTCCGGCGAGCCGGGAGGAGCCGTCGGACAGCTTCACCATGCCGCTCCGGAGCGTGCCCGCGCCCTCGCGCAGCTTCCCGATGCCGCCGTCGAGCTCGGTGGCGCCCTTCTCGGCGGTTCCCAGGCCCCTGTTCAGCTGTCCCGCGCCGGTGTGGATCCGGCCGGCGCCGTCGGCGACCTTGTGGGCGCCCTGGTTGAGGGTGTTGACGTCGCGCACCGCGCCGTCGATGTCCCGCGCCAGGTCCGGGGCCTCCTTGGCGAGCCGCAGCGCGTAGGTGCGCAGGGAGTCCAGCTCGCCGGGGAGCCGGTCGAGTTCGCCGTTCCTGTTCTGTACGAGCGTGTCCAGCTTCGCCGCGCCGGCCGCGGATTGGCGGGCGGCGAAGACGGCCTTCTTCAGCTCGGGGCAGTACGCGGCGGCCCCCTGGGGCGGGCACTGCCCGGCGTACGCCGCGGACAGCGCGGCCGCGCTCTTGCGGGCGGCCTCGGCGAGCGCCGCGGTGGTGGTGGCGGACGGCAGGTCGTCCAGGTGCTCGCGCAGCAGCTTCGCCTGCCCGGCCACGAAGCGGGCGGTCGTGCCGATCTCCTTGGCGTGCCCCTTGACGAAGGCCCCTTCGTCGCGGGCCGCGGCGTTGACCTTGTCCGCCAGCTTCTGGGTGCCCGCGGCGACCTTTCCCGCGCCGGTGGTCAGTTCGCGGGACGCCGCATCGAGGGTGCCCGCGCCGGTGTGGAGTTCGCCGACGCCGTCCTCGAGGGTGCCGCTGCCGTGTTTCGCCCGATTCAGCCCGTCCTTGAGGTCGCCGGCACCCTTGCCCGCCTTGTCGATGCCGTCCTCCAGCCGGCCGGCGCCCTCCGCGGCCTCGCCGGTCTTCCCGTGGAGCTCGGAGAAGGAGACGAAGATTTTGTCGTAGAACGAGCGGGAGGCCTTGCGGGACGCGGCCGCGCGGACCTCGGAGAAGACCGTGCGGGAGATCTGCCCGACGATGTAGTTGTTGGCGTCGTTCGTACGGACCTCGAGCGCGCCGGCCGCCGGGGAGTCGCCGGAGGCGGAGGCGAGGCGCTCGCTGAAGTCGGCGGGGATGGTCAGCGAGAGGTAGTACCTGCCCCGCTCGACGCCCGCGCGGGCCTCGTCCGCGCCCGTCTCGTGCCACCGGAACGACGAGCTGTCCCGCAGGCCCGCCGCGATCGAGTCGCCTGCCGTGAGCCGGTGGCCGTCCACGGTGGTGCCACGGTCGGCGTTGACCAGGGCGACGGGCACCTTGTCCAGGCGCCCGTAGGGATCCCAGAACGACCACAGGTACAGGGCGCCGTAGAGCAGCGGCAGCAGCAGGAGCGCCACGAGCGCGGCCCGGGGGAGACGGCCCCTGCCGAAGCGCCTGAGTTCAAGCGCGGCCAGTTTCGGCGAGCGCACCGGAGGCCCCTTTCTCTCGCTTCTCTCGCTTCTCGTGCTTCGCGTGCTTCTCGTGGTCACGGGCCCGGACGACGACCGCCCCCTCGGGAGGTTCGCCGCACACCGCGAGCACGGTCGGGCCCGCGGCGGCGAGCGAGCGCAACAGGGCCCACACCTCCTCGCGTTCGGCGGGGGAGAGCTTGAGGTCGGCGTCGTCCACGGCGATCAGCCGCGGCCGGCCGACGAGCGCGAGGGCGAGCGAGAGCCGCAGCGCCTCCACCCGGCCGAGGTCGCGGACGGCCGTGGCGGCGCCCCTGGGCAGGGCCGGCACCTCGAGACCGGCGGCGGCGAGCGCCGCCTCGGCGTGCGCGCGTTCCTCCCGCGCGCGGGCGCCCCGGCGGAGCGGGCCGAGCAGCGGGCCGCCGAACCGCCGCCGCAGCAGGGTCCGTTCCCGCAGGTGCTCGGCGACGGTCAGGGCGGGGTCGAGTTCGGTGACGCCGGGGACGTGCGCGAGCGCGCTCAGCGCGCGGACGGCGGACATCCTCCGGGGCAGCGGCAGGCCCGCGACCGCGGCCGTGCCCGAGGAAGGACGCATGCGGCCGGTCAGCGCGAGCAGAAGACAGGTGCGGCCCGAGCCGGACGGGCCCGTGACGGCGACGAGCGAGCCGGGCTCCGCTCTCACCTCCACGCCGCGGAAGACCCAGCCGCGAGGGCCCTCGAGGCCGAAGTCCTCGGTTGTGATCGCGGCTCCGTGCGGGGTGTCGTCCATGCGACCTCCAACAACTTGCACTGACCGGTCAGTGCAAAAAGTATGGCGGACCCCGGGCCCCGCCCGTCAACCCCGCCCCGGTAAAGCCCATTAGGCTGGGGCCGCCGGCGAAGGTCGCCGGAGAAGAGCCGTTCTGCCGCCGCCGAGGAGCCGTCCGCCGTGTCAGACCCCCTTCGCCCCCGGGCGTCCCTCCGTACCGCCGTGGTCTGGGAGGTCCTGCGGGACGCCCTGGACCGCCGGGTCAAGGCCGCCGGCCGGGATGCCCTGGAGGTCCTCGACACCGGTGGCGGCTCCGGCAAGTTCGCCGTCCCCCTCGCCCGGCTCGGCCACCGCGTCACCGTCGTCGACCCCAGCCCCAACGCCCTCTTCGCCCTCGAGCGCCGGGCCGCCGAGGCCGGCGTCGCCGACCTCGTCCACGGCGTCCAGGGCGACGCCCACGGCCTCTTCGACGTCGCCGAGCGCGGCGGCTACGACCTCGTGCTGTGCCACGGCGTGCTGGAGTACGTCGAGGACCCCGCCGAGAGCGTGCGCAACGCCGTCGCCGCGCTGCGCCCCGCCGGCACCCTCAGCCTGCTCGCCGCCGGGACCGGCGGCGCCGTGCTCGCCCGCGCCCTGGCCGGGCACTTCACCGAGGCCCACCGGGCGCTCACCGACCCCGCGGGCCAGTGGGGAGCGGGCGACGCCCTCGCCCGCCGGTTCACCGCCGACCAGCTCTCCGGCCTGGTCACCGACGCCGGGCTCGAGGTCTCGGCGGTGCACGGCGTGCGCGTCTTCGCCGACCTGGTGCCCGGCGTGCTCGTCGACGCCGAGCCCGGCGCCATGGACGCGCTCCTGCGCCTCGAGGCCGCCGCGGCCGAGCTGCCCGCCTTCCACTCCGTGGCCACTCAGCTGCACGTCCTGGCCGAGCGGGGCTGATCGCGCGCGGGCGCACACGGGCCGCCCCGTCGGCCCGTTCGCCCCGTATGATCGGGGGACACCGTCCGGCATGGCGGATCGGCGAGCAGGGAATGTACGTCCCGACGGCATCGATCGCCACACCGGGGCCGGTGGCCGAATTGGCGCAGAGGGGCGGGTTTCACGGGGGCGATTCCCTGCCTATCCTGAAAGGGTCGCACCCGGTCGCCCCCCGCGACCGACGAGTAGGAGGACTCCGTGCCGCTCTCGGAGCACGAGCAGCGCATGCTCGAGCAGATGGAGCGAGCGCTGTACGCCGAAGATCCCAAGTTCGCGACAGCGCTCGAGGGCAGCGGCCTGCGCACGTACACCCGGCGACGGGTCTACCAGGCGGTCGCGGGTTTTCTGGTGGGCATCGCGCTCCTCATGGCCGGAATGGTCGCCCAGCGGATCTGGATCAGCGTCGTGGGCTTCCTCGTCATGCTGAGCTGCGCCGTGCTCGCGGTGACGGGGTGGCGCAAGGCGCCCAGGCCCGGCGCGCAGCGGAACGCCGGACCGGGCATGCCGCGACGGCAGGCCGTCCGGCGACGCGGAATGATGGACCGGATCGAGCAGCGCTGGCAGCGCCGCCGCGACGAACAGGGCCACTGAGCCCGGCAGTCGAGCCTTGAGAACCGAGCCCACGGGGGCCAGGACACGATCCTGGCCCCCGTGGGCTTTTCCGTCACTTCCGGTCGCCTTCGGTCGCCTTCCGGCCCCGCCCGCCACTGCCCGGGGCCGCCGTTCCCGCGCCCGCCCGGCGGGCGCGGGACGCCTTAGCCCCGTCGCCCGGTCCTGAGCCCCGCGGCGATCCCGCGCAGCGCGGCCCCGCCCCGGCGCCAGGCCCGGCCCACGGGCCCGGAACGCAGCGCGGCGCCGGCCGCCGCCCGGCGGCGGGCGGCGGCCCGCACGACGCGGACGGCGCTGCGCGGCGCCAGCCGGGCCCGCAGCCGGGCCCGGGGAGCGGCCGAGGCGTGCAGGCCGGCCCGTACGAGCTCGACGTCGCCGACCAGCCCTTCGGCCGGGCTCGGGCCGGGGGCGTACAGCGTCCGCTCCACCGCCGTGGCCACCCGCCCGGCGGCCTCGGCGGCGGGCCCCTCCAGGCGGGCCGCCACCACGATCCGGTCGGCGGCCATCCTGGGGGTGCGGGAGTCGTCGGGCGGAATGCCGTAGTCCCAGGCGGAGTCGGTCAGCTCGCGCCAGGCGGCCAGCGTGCGGGCCGCCGGCTCGCCGGGGGAGCGCGCCCCGCCCAGCCGCCGGGCCCGGGCCCGTATCCGCCAGAGCATCGGCAGCAGGGGCAGCGCCAGCGCCGCCAGGCAGGCCAGCGCGAAGCCCGCGACCGTGAGCGGGGAGGTGCTCCCGCCGGCCTCCGTGGCGCTCGCCCGGGAGGCGGGCCCGGGGCAGCCGGCGAGCTTCCTCTGCTCCGGCGGGCACGCCGGGTCCACCGAGGGCGCCGCCGACGGGACGGTCCGGCGGCTCGGCGCCGGCACCGGGGCGCCGGGGTCGGGCACGGTGGGCGCCTGGGCGACCGTGTACTCGGGCTGGGTGCCCCGGCTCGGGGTGGGCTCGAACCGAGTCCACCCGGCGCCTTCGAAGTACAGCTCGGGCCAGGCGTGCGCGTCCTTCGACCCCACCGACATCGACCCGTCCGCCTGCGGGCTGCCCGGCGTGAAGCCGACCGCCACCCGGGCGGGAATGCCCAGCGTCCGGGCCATGGCCGCCATGGAGAAGGAGAAGTGGACGCAGAAGCCGCGCTTCTCCTCGAGGAAGCGGGCTATGGCGTCGTGGCCGCTGCCCGAGCGCACCTCGGTGTCGTAGCGGAAGCCGCCGCCCACGGCGAAGAAGTCCTGGAGCCTGATCGCCTGCTCGTAGGCGTTGGCCGCCCCGGCGGTCACCTCGCGGGCGGTCCGCGCCACCACCGCCGGCACGTTGCCCGGGACCTGGGTGTACTCGCGCAGCAGCGCCTCGGGAGGCGCCGGGGCGGCCGCGAGCTGCGCGGCCGTCGGCTGCACCCGCAGGACGGCGACCTCGTAGCGCAGGCCCCGGGTGGTCTGGCCGTGGTCGCCGACCAGGGTGCGGCCTTCGGGCTCGTAGCGCCACTTGCCCGTGAGCCTGTCGACGCTCTGGGCGGGATAGGGCATCGGCAGGTAGTTCTGGGCGTAGCCGTCGGCGGCCGCGAAGGACATCCCGACCGGGTCCGCCCGCACCTCCGGCGCCAGGCCGGTGGGCGCCGGCAGCATCGGCATCGGCACATTGGTGATCCGCCGCTCCGAGGCCCGCCATGACGCCCCGTCGAACCGGTCGAGGGAGACGATCCGCAGATACAGATCCTGACCCCCCTGGGGGGCGACGCGATAGCGCAGGACCTCGCGGTTCTCCGGCTGGTTGAGGCTGTTCTGCAGCGACACCAGGGGATTGACCGCCGAGATGGTGCCGCCGGAGCCGCCGGGTCCGTCGCCCCGGCCGCGCGGCTGCAGCAGCCCGCCGCCGATCGACGGCAGCGCCGCCGGCGCCACCAGCGCGATGCCCAGCACCAGCGCGCCGATGCGGTGGCCCGTGCGGACGGGGCTCGGCCCGCGGCCCGCCCCGATCGCGGCCGGGCCGTCCGCGGAGGGCGGCTGCCCGCCGAAGACGCGACCCCAGCGCGAGAGCCGCTCGCGGCCCTCGGCCAGGAGCATCAGGAGATAGCCGGCCGCGGCCGGCAGGAACAACAGCCACTCCGAGCCGCCCTTGGCCAGCCCGGCGCCGATCGAGTACAGCGCGAGCAGCGGCAGGCCCGCCGGGGCCGCGCCGCCGTACGTGACCGCCAGCGCGTCCACGACCAGGCCGACCAGCAGCACCCCGCCGACCAGCAGCAGCCTGAGGGCCACGGTCGCCGGCGCCGGGATGGCGTACCGCCCGATGTCGTCCAGGCTCTCGCGCAGCAGATGGTCGAAGTGCTGGAGGACGTCCGGTCCCGGGAGCACCCCGGCGACGGCCTGCCCGCGGGCGAAGACCACGGTCAGCAGCAGCAGCGAGGTCACCGCCTGCAGCGCGATGGTCAGGGGCGCGGCCAGCGGCACCCGGCGCGCCACCACGCCGACGGCGCTCTGGACCGTCAGCAGCAGCGCGGCCTGCAGGATCCAGCTGGTCCGGTCGACCAGAGGCAGCATCGCGCAGGCCGCCCCGAGCGTCGCCAGCGCGGCGCACACCGCCGGCCATACCCGCCCGTTCATGTCCGGCCCCCCATCGCCGTGCCCGTCCTGCCGCCCGCCGCGCCTCCGGCGGTCGTGTCCTCCCGGACCCCCGGCGCGCCCGCCAGCCGCCACAGGGCGGGCAGCGTGACGCCGGGGCCCACGGCCAGCGCCGTCCACCCGGCCTCGCGCAGCAGCCGCAGCCCCGCGCCGGCCCCGGCCGTCGCACCGCGGCCCGCCCACGCGTCCGCGTCCAGGACGAAGGCGACGGCCGTACCGCCGCGCGGCCGCATCCGGGCGGCCACCGCCGCCTGCCGCTCGTCCAGCTCGCCGAGGAAGGCGATGAGCAGCCCCTCGCCCGAGCCGTCGCGCAGCGCGTCGTACGCCGGGGACAGGTCCGTCCCCTCGGAGTGGTCC
Source organism: Streptomyces sp. C36 (assembly GCF_040932295.1). Lineage (NCBI taxonomy): Bacteria > Bacillati > Actinomycetota > Actinomycetes > Kitasatosporales > Streptomycetaceae > Streptomyces > Streptomyces sp. C36. Next base: position 713,585 of record NZ_JBFQGI010000002.1, read on the forward strand.
AGCACGGCCAGGGCGTCCAGCAGCAGCCCGGCCGCCTCGGCCGGTACGGCGTGCCCGTCCGGGCCGCCGGGCCCCGTCAGGAGGCCGCCGGTGTCGGTCAGCAGCCGCACCGTGAAGCCGCGCTCCAGCAGGTGCAGCGCGGCGGACGCGGCCCCCGACACCGCCCACTCGAACGGCGAGTCCGGGCCCGCGCCCTCGTAGGCCACGCCCCGGGTGTCCAGCAGCACCGTGCAGTGCGCCCGCCGGGGCTGCTCCTCGCGGCGCACCATCAGCTCGCCATGGCGGGCCGTGGAGCGCCAGTGCACCCGGCGCAGGTCGTCGCCGTGGCGGTATTCACGCGGAATGACATCGTCCTCGCCGGCCAGGGCGAGCGAGCGCAGGCTGCCGTCGCCGTGGCCCAGGGCCCCGCCGCCCAGCCGCAGGGGCGGCAGCGCGTCGACGCGCGGCACGACCGTGAGCACGTCGTACGCGCTGAAGCTCCGGCTCAGCTCGCACATCCCGAAGGGGTCGCTCAGCCGCAGCTGCAGCGGGCCCAGCGGATAGCGGCCGCGCAGGGGGGAACGGACCCGGTAGGACACCTCGCGCCGGCCGCCCGGCTCGATCCGCTCCAGCACGAAGCGCGGGCGCGGGCCCAGGGCGTAGGGCACCCGGTCCTGCAGCATCAGCAGGCCCGTGGGCAGCCGCGAGACGTTGTCCAGGCGCAGGCTCACCCGGGCCTCGCCCAGGGCGGACACCCGCGCGGGCGTCAGCCGTCTGCTGCCCGTGACGCGCTGGCGGCCGGCCTGCAGGACGAGCACGCACACCAGGGGCAGCACGGCCAGTAACAGCCCGACGCGCAGCAGGTCCTCCTGGCCCAGGACGTAGGCGCACCCGGCCGCGGCGACGCCGGCCGCCAGGAAGGAGCGGCCCCGGGTGGTCAGCCCGGCGAACGCCGCCCCCAGATTCCGGAGCCGGCCAGGCCGGGGCGGGGCGTCGGCGGACATCACAGCCGCCGGGCGCCCGGCGGCTGCTGGCCGAACGGGTCGGGCAGCGGCGTGCGCTGCAGGAGGTCCATGACGATCAGCTCGGCCGTGCGTCGGTTGAGCTGGGCCTGCGCGGTGGGCAGCAGCCGGTGCGCGAGCACCGCGACGGCCAGCGCGCGCACGTCGTCGGGCAGGGCGAAGTCGCGCCCCGCGAGCGCGGCGGCCGCCTTCGCCGCCCGCACCAGGTGCAGCGTTGCGCGGGGCGACGCGCCGAGTCTGAGATCCGGGTGGTGACGGGTGGCGGTGACCAGGTCGACCGCGTACCGCCGCACGGACTCGGCGACGTGCACCGAGCGCACCGCGTCGATCATCTTGACGATCTCGTGGGCGTGGGCCACCGGCTGCAGGTCGTCCAGCGGGGAGAAGCCGGCGTGCGCGTCCAGCATCCGCAGCTCGGCCTCCGGGCTGGGATAGCCCATCGACACCCGGGCCATGAAGCGGTCGCGCTGCGCCTCGGGCAGCGGATACGTGCCCTCCATCTCCACGGGGTTCTGCGTGGCGACCACCATGAAGGGGCCGGGCAGCTCGTAGGTGTGCCCGTCGACGGTGACCTGGCGCTCCTCCATCGACTCCAGCAGCGCCGACTGGGTCTTGGGCGAGGCGCGGTTGATCTCGTCGCCGATCACGATCTGCGCGAAGATCGCGCCGGGCTTGAACTCGAAGTCGCGGCGCTGCTGGTCGTAGACGCTCACGCCGGTGATGTCCGAGGGCAGCAGGTCCGGGGTGAACTGGATGCGCCGCACCGAGCAGTCCAACGACCGCGCCAGCGCCTTGGCGAGCATCGTCTTGCCGACCCCGGGCACGTCCTCGATCAGCAGGTGGCCCTCGGCGAGCAGCACGGTCAGCGACAGCCGTACGACCTCCGGCTTGCCCTCGATCACACCCTCCACCGACCTGCGGACGCGGTCCGCGGTCGTGGTCAGATCGCTGAGGCTCGCTCGCTCGTCATAGGTCGTCACCCGGCCCTCCTCGGCCAATACCGGGGCATGATCCGACGGGTCACGGACCGCCCCCCTCCCAGCGTGGACGCCGCGCCCGCGATCACGGAGGCGGCGTCCTACGCATTCTGTCCGTCCACGGCGGTTCCCGTCACCGCCTGTGGATAACTCGCGACCCGGCCGGGGATTCCGGCCGCCGCGACGGTGCCCCCCCCGGGCTCAGGGCCGGGGTTCGATCTCGCGCAGCCGGCCGGTGGTGACGTCGAAGACGAAGCCGCGCACGTCGTCGCGGTACGGCAGGAAGGGAGACGTCCGCACGCGCTGCATGGACTGGCGCACGTCCTGGTCGAGGTCCTTGAACGCCTCGACCGCCCAGGCCGGCCGCTGGCCGACCTCAGCCTCGATCTCGTGCCGGAAGTCCTCGGTGAGGTTCAGCAGGCCGCAGCCGGTGTGGTGGATCAGCACGACCGAGCGGGTGCCCAGGGCGCGCTGGCTGATGGTGAGCGAGCGGATGATGTCGTCGGTGACCACACCGCCCGCGTTGCGGATGGTGTGGCAGTCGCCCAGCTCCAGGCCGAGCGCCGCGTGGAGGTCCAGGCGGGCGTCCATACAGGCCACGATCGCGACCTTGAGCACCGGCCGGGCGTCCATGCCCGGGTCGCGGAAGGAGGAGGCGTACTTCGCGTTGGCGTCCACCAGATGGTCGGTAACCGTGGGTTCGGCGCGCTCGGCGTCGGAGCTGGGCTTTTGCGGCTGGGGCGCGGATATCGGCATAGGGATGAAGGTAGTCGCCGACCGGCCGCGGCGCACGCGCGGAGTGACGCGCCTGGCGGTTGGTTGACCGAGGGGACGAGTGGACTAAAGTGGCGCGAAGTGGGAGGCGTGACGCTCCCCTTGGAACCGAAGAAAAACCCATGTGCGCGCGGTGCGTACGTGCCTCTCGGCCTCCTCCCGCTCCCGGTCGCCCGGCCCCGTCTTCCCGGTGCCGAAGCGGCCGCTTCCCCTTCGAGCGGGCGGGGACCCGGTGGTGCGTGCGTCGGCGCGCGCGGGGCCTGCCTCCCCGGACTCTCAGAAGGGCGCATGAGCAGCAACGCGCGACACGTCCCCGTCATGCTCCAGCGCTGCCTGGACATGCTCGCTCCCGCTCTCACCGAGCCCGGCGCCGTCGTCGTCGACTGCACGCTGGGCGCCGGCGGGCACAGCGAGGCGCTGCTCAAGGCGTTCCCCGAGGTCCGGCTCGTCGCCCTCGACCGCGACCCCACCGCCCTGAAGCTCGCCGGCGAGCGGCTCGCCCCGTTCGGCGAGCGCGCCACGCTGGTGCGGGCGGTCTACCACGAGCTGCCCGAGGTGCTCGAGCGGCTCGGCATCCCGAGCGTGCAGGGCGTCCTCTTCGACCTCGGCGTGTCCTCCATGCAGCTCGACGAGGCCGACCGCGGCTTCGCCTACGCCCAGGACGCGCCGCTGGACATGCGCATGGACCAGACCACCGGCATCAGCGCCGCCGAGGTCCTCAACACCTACCCGCCGGGCGAGCTGGTGCGCATCCTGCGCGCCTACGGCGAGGAGAAGCAGGCCAAGCGGATCGTCTCGGCCGTCGTCCGCGAGCGCGAGAAGGAGCCCTTCAGCAACAGCGCCCGGCTCGTCGAGCTGATCCGCGACGCCCTGCCGCAGGCCGCCAAGCGCACCGGCGGCAACCCCGCCAAGCGCACCTTCCAGGCCCTGCGCATCGAGGTCAACGCGGAGCTGGCCTCCGTGGAGGCGGCCATCCCCGCCGCGGTCGCGGCCCTGGCGGTCGGCGGCCGGATCGCCGTCCTGTCGTACCAGTCGCTCGAGGACCGCATCGTCAAGGGCGTCTTCGCGGCCGGCGCCGCCACCACGGCCCCGCCCGGGCTGCCGGTCGTGCCCGAGCGCTACCAGCCCCGGCTGAAGCTGCTCACGCGCGGCGCCGAGCTGCCCACCGAGGAGGAGATCGCCGAGAACAGGCGAGCCGCCCCGGCCCGCCTGCGCGGCGCCGAACGCATCCGCGAGGACATCTTGTGACCCCGGCCGCCCGCCGGGGCAGCCGGCTCGCCCGGCTGCTTCCCGCCGGGGCCGTGGGCGCCCGCCGCACCCCCTTCGTCCTGCTGGTCGTGGTGCTGCTGAGCTCCGGGCTGATCTCGCTGCTGCTGCTGAACTCCTCCCTCAACCAGGGGTCCTTCGAGCTCAGCAGGCTGCAGCGCAAGACCACGGAGCTGACCGACGAGCAGCAGGCGCTGCAGCAGGACGTCGACCGGCTCGCCGCCCCCGACGCGCTCGAGCGCCGCGCCCGCGACCTGGGCATGATCCCCGGCGGCAGCCCCGCCTTCCTCAACCCCGACGGCACCGTCAGCGGCGTCCCCGCCCCCGCCGGCTCGGACCCCTCGGCCGACGCGGCCTCCTACGTCGCCCCCGCCGAGCCGCCGCGCGCCCCGGAGGCCGCGCCCGCCGCCGCGCCCGCCCCGGCCGACCCGCCGGCCGTCGTGGCCCCCTCGCCGGCCGCCCCGCCGTCCGCCGCCGTCCCGCCCGTGCCCGTCCCCCCGGCGGCCGTAGGACCCCCGGCCCCCGCGGGCCCCGCCGCCACCCGCGCTCCGGCGCCCCCCGTCCCGGCCCTCCCCCCGGTCCCCGCGGCCGGGCACCCCGAACAGGTCAGGTAGGTGAGGTCGTGACGGCGCCCAGGCAGCCCCGCCGCCCGGTACCGGGGCCCGCGCGCCCCGTCGCGCGGCCCGTACGCCCCCGCCCGGGGGCGCAGGCCCTCAGGCTCGGCAGCCCCCGGCCCCGGCTGCGCCTGATCGGCGTGGGCCTCACCCTGGTCCTGCTGGTCTTCACCGTCCGGCTGCTGCAGGTGCAGGCCGTCGACGCCGACGCCTACGCGGCCCGCGCCAACCTCAACCGCTACATCCCCGTCACCCTGGCCGCCGAGCGCGGCGCCATCACCGACCGGTCCGGCATCGACCTGGCGACCACGGTCGACGCGTACGACATCACCGCCGCCCCCGACCTGCTCACCCCCGAGCGGATCAAGGCCCAGGGGGCCGCCCGGCAGGCCGCCGAGCTGCTCTCCCCGGTGCTGCGGGAGCCGGTCGAGACGCTGGAGCAGAAGCTCACCGCGAACCCCAAGTCGAAGTACGTGGTGCTCGCCCGCCGGCAGACCCCCCAGGTCTGGAAGAAGATCACCGAGCTGAAGAAGGCCCAGGCCGACAAGGCGGCCCGCAAGCAGGGGGCGAACGTCCTCGCGGGCGTCAACCGCGAGTCCCACAGCAAGCGCGTCTACCCCAACGGCGAGCTCGCCGCCGGGCTGCTGGGCTTCGTCAGCGCCGACGGCCAGGGCGGCGGCGGCCTGGAGGCCCAGCTGAACAAGCAGCTGGCGGGCAAGGAGGGCAAGCGCGTCTACGCCCAGTCCGGCGGCCGCCAGGTGCCCACCGGGGACGTCAAGGAACAGGCCGCGGTGCCCGGCTCCGACGTCGAGCTGACCATCGACCGCGACATCCAGTGGGCCGCGCAGAACGCCATCGCCCGCCAGGTGGAGGAGTCCGGCGCCGACCGCGGCTACGTCGTCGTCCAGGACACCCGCAGCGGCGAGATCCTCTCCATGGCCAACGCCCCCGGCTACAACCCCAACGAGCTCGCCCGGGCCGACGGCTCCGCCATGGGCAACTTCGCCCTCCAGGACGCCTACGAGCCCGGCAGCGTCAGCAAGGTCATGACCATGGCCGCCGTCCTCGAGGAGGGCGTGGCCACGCCCTCCACCCGCGTCGAGGTGCCCAACCGGCTGCCGCGCGCCGACCGCTCGTTCGCCGACGACGTCGACCACCCCACCTGGCACCTCACCCTCAACGGCGTGCTCGCCAAGTCCAGCAACATCGGCACGATCCTGGCCAGCGAGCAGCTCGGCAAGAGCCGCCGGCAGGCCAACGAGGTCCTCTACACCTACCTGCGGAAGTTCGGCATCGGCCGCCCCAGCGGCCTCGGCTTCCCCGGCGAGACCCCGGGCATCCTCGCCAAGCCGCAGGAGTGGAAGTCCTCGCGGCCGTACACCATCCCCTTCGGCCAGGGCCTGTCCCTCAACGCCGTCCAGGCCGCGTCCGTCTACTCCACCATCGCCGCCGGCGGCGAGCGCGTACAGCCCTCGCTGGTGCGCGGCACCAAGGGCCCCGACGGCCACTTCGCCGCCGCGCCCGCCCCGCCGCGCACCCGGGTGATCAGCCAGAAGACCGCCCGGCAGCTCACCGAGATGCTGGAGTCGGTCGTCGACGACCAGGAGGGCACCGGCACCAAGGCGAAGATCCCGGGCTACCGGGTGGCCGGCAAGACCGGCACCTCCAACCGGGTGGACCCGCAGACCGGCCGCTACCACGGCTACACCGCCTCCTTCGCCGGTTTCGCCCCCGCCGACCAGCCCCGGATCACGGTCTACTGCGCCATCCAGAACCCCACTCGGGGCAGCTACTTCGGCGGCCAGATCTGCGGACCGGTCTTCAAGCAGGTCATGGAGTTCGCCCTGAAGACGCTCCAGGTGCCGCCGTCGGGCTCGCAGCCGCCCCGGCTGCCGGTGAGCTACGAGTGAGCCGGGTCCGCCGTGACGACGATCACTCCCGATCCGGGGAACCGCGGCCCGGCGGGCCCCTCGCTTCGCGACGAGGCGGGTACGCCCGGTACGCTCACCGCCGTGCCCCACGCTGATCAGTCCCACACCACCTCCCAGGACGCCCCCGCCGCGCACCCGGGAGCGCCCCGCCCCACCCGCGTCGGTCCCGTGCCCCTCACGGAGCTGGCCGGTCAGCTGGGCATCCCCGCGCCCCAGGGCGCGCCCGAGGTCCGAGTCACCGGCATCACCCACGACTCGCGGGCCGTCCGCCCCGGCGACGTCTACGCCGCCCTGCCGGGCGCCCGCTTCCACGGCGCCGACTTCGCGGCCCAGGCCGCGGAGCGCGGCGCCGCCGCCGTGCTCACCGATCCGGCGGGCGCCGAGCGCGCCGCCGCCACCGGGCTGCCCGTCCTGAGCGTGGACGACCCGCGCGGCCGGATGGGCGCCCTGGCCGCCACGATCTACGGCCGGCCCGGCGGCGAGCTGCTCCAGATCGGCATCACCGGCACCTCCGGCAAGACCACCACCGCCTACCTCATCGAGGGCGGCCTGCGGGCCCTGGCCGGGCCCACGGGCCTGATCGGCACGGTGGAGTCCCGCATCGGCGACGAGCGGATCAAGTCGGAGCGCACCACCCCCGAGGCCACGGACCTGCAGGCGCTGTTCGCCGTGATGCGCGAGCGCGGCGTGCGCTCGGTCGCCATGGAGGTCTCCAGCCACGCCCTGCGGCTCGGCCGCGTCGACGGCTGCGTCTTCGACGTCGCCGTCTTCAACAACCTCAGCCCCGAGCACATGGAGTTCCACTCGGGCATGGAGGACTACTTCGCCGCGAAGGCGGAGCTGTTCACCAAGGAGCGCAGCCGCCTGGGCGTGGTGAACGCCGACGACGAGTACGGCCGCCGGCTGGCCCGCGGCGAGTCCGAGGTCCCGGTGATCACCTTCTCCGCCGAGGGCCGCGAGGACGCCGACTGGCGCGCGGTGGACGTGGAGATCGGCCCGTTCGACTCGACCTTCACGGTGCTGGGCCCCGAGGGCCGGTCCGCGACCGCCAGGGCGCCGCTCGCCGGCCCCTTCAACGTGGCCAACGCGCTCGCCGCCATCGTCGCCCTGGTCGCCGCGGGCGCCGACCCGCAGGCCGCCGCCGACGGCGTCGCGGCCGTCCCCGGCGTGCCCGGCCGGCTCGAGCGCGTCGACGCCGGCCAGCCCTACCTGGCGGTGGTCGACTACGCCCACAAGACGGACGCCGTCGAATCGGTTCTCCGCGCCCTGCGCGCGGTCGGCACGGGCCGCATCCACGCCGTCCTCGGCTGCGGCGGCGACCGCGACACCACCAAGCGCGCCCCCATGGGTGCCGCGCTGGCCCGCGGCGCCGACACGGCCGTACTGACCTCCGACAACCCCCGCTCCGAGGACCCGCTCGCGATCCTCGCCACCATGCTCGCGGGCGCCGCCGAGGTGCCCGCCGCCGAGCGCGGCACGGTCCTCCTGCTGGAGGAGCGTGCCGCCGCCATCGCCGCCGCCGTCGCCCGCGCCGAGCCCGGCGACACCGTCCTGGTCCTGGGCAAGGGCCACGAGCAGGGCCAGGACATCGCCGGAGTGGTACGCCCCTTCGACGACCGCCAGGTGCTGCGCGAGGCCATCGAGGCCGAGCGGCTGCGTGTGCCGTCCAAGCACCGGAACGACCAGGGATGACAGACCGCCATGCGCGCACAACCCTCCCCCCGGCAGCCCTCCCCAGCGGCAGGAGGTGACCTTCGGTGATCGCCCTGTCCCTCGCCGAGATCACCGCCATCGTCGGCGGGCAGCAGCACGACATACCGGACCCGGCCGCCCGGGTCACCGGACCCGTCGTGATCGACTCCCGTGAGGTGCGGCCCGGCAGCCTGTTCGCCGCCTTCACCGGCGAACACGTCGACGGCCACGACTTCGCCGAGCGCGCGGTCGCCGCGGGCGCGACGGCCGTGCTGGCCGCCCGCCCCGTGGGCGTTCCCGCCATCGTCGTCGACGACGTCGAGCGGGCGCTGGGCGCCCTGGCCCGCGCCGTCGTCGAGCGGCTCGGCACCACGGTCGTCGCGCTGACCGGCTCGGCCGGCAAGACCAGCACCAAGGACCTGATCGCGCAGCTGCTGGAGCGCATCGGCGCCACCGTGTGGCCGCCCGGATCCCTCAACAATGAGATCGGCCTGCCGCTGACCGCGCTGCGCGCCACCGAGGACACCCGGCACCTCGTCCTGGAGATGGGCGCCCGCGGCATCGGCCACATCCGCTACCTCACCGAGCTCACCCCGCCGCGCATCGGCGTGGTCCTCAACGTCGGCACCGCCCACATCGGCGAGTTCGGCGGCCGCGAGCAGATCGCCCTGGCCAAGGGCGAGCTGGCCGAGGCGCTGCCCACCGAGGCCGAGGGCGGCGTCGCCGTGCTCAACGCCGACGACCCGCTGGTGCGGGCCATGAGCGGGCGGACCAAGGCCCGTACGGTCCTGTTCGGCGAGGCCGCCGACGCCGACGTCCGCGCGGAGAACGTCCGCCTGGACGGCGCCGGAATGCCCTCCTTCACGCTGCACACACCCACCGGGTGCGCCGACGTGACCATGCGGCTGTACGGTGAGCACCACGTGTCGAACGCGCTCGCCGCGGCCGCCGTCGCCCATGAGCTGGGCATGCCCGTCCAGGAGATCGCCTCGGCGCTCTCCGCCGCGGGCCAGCTCTCGCGCTGGCGCATGGAGGTCACCGAGCGCGCGGACGGCGTGACGATCGTCAACGACGCCTACAACGCGAACCCCGACTCCATGCGAGCGGCGCTGCGCGCGCTGGTCGCGATGGGCGAAGCCGCACGGGCTAGGGGCGGACGTACGTGGGCAGTACTCGGTCAGATGGCCGAGCTGGGCGGGGAGTCACTCGCCGAGCACGACGCTGTCGGGCGGCTCGCCGTCCGGCTCAACGTCAGCAAGCTCGTGGCAGTCGGGGGCAGGGAAGCGGCCTGGCTGCGGATGGGCGCCTATAACGAGGGTTCGTGGGGTGAGGAGTCGGTGCACGTGTCCGACGCGCAGGCGGCGGTCGACCTGTTGCGCAGCGAGCTGCGCCCGGGAGACGTCGTACTGGTGAAGGCGTCCAGGTCGGTGGGGCTGGAGCGGGTGGCCGAGCAGCTGCTCGCCGTCGACGGTGAGGTCGCCGGCTGATGAACCAGATCCTCTTCGCGGGTGTCATCGGTCTGTTCCTGACCCTCATCGGCACCCCGCTGCTGATCAAGTTCCTTGCCCGCAAGGGCTACGGCCAGTTCATCCGTGACGACGGCCCGCGCGGCCACGCCGGCAAGAAGGGCACGCCCACCATGGGCGGCATCGCCTTCATCCTGGCGACGCTCATCGCGTACGCCGTGACGAAGGTGATCACCAGCAGGGAGCCGACGACGTCGGGTCTGCTGGTGCTGTTCCTGACCGCCGGTATGGGCCTGGTCGGCTTCCTCGACGACTACATCAAGATCGTCAAGCAGCGGAGCCTGGGCCTGCGCGCCAAGGCCAAGATGGCCGGTCAGCTGATCGTCGGCATCGCCTTCGCGGTGCTCGCGCTGCAGTTCGCCGACACCCGGGGCCAGACCCCGGCCTCCACGCGGCTGTCCTTCACCCAGGACTTCGGCTGGACCGTCGGCCCGGTGATCTTCGTGATCTGGGCGCTGTTCATGATCCTCGCGATGTCGAACGGCGTGAACCTCACCGACGGCCTCGACGGCCTGGCCACCGGCGCCTCGGTGATGGTCTTCGGCGCGTACGTCTTCATCGGCACCTGGCAGCACGGCCAGTCCTGCGGCAACCCGCTGACCGCCGGCGCCTCCTGCTACGAGGTACGCGACCCGCTCGACCTCGCCGTCGTCGCCTCGGCCCTGATGGGCTCCTGCTTCGGCTTCCTGTGGTGGAACACCTCGCCCGCCAAGATCTTCATGGGTGACACCGGCTCGCTCGCCCTCGGCGGCGCCCTCGCGGGCCTGGCCATCTGCTCCCGCACCGAGCTGCTGCTCGCGCTGCTGGGCGGCCTGTTCGTCCTGATCACCATGTCCGTGGTGATCCAGGTCGGTTCCTTCCGCCTCACCGGGAAGCGCGTCTTCCGGATGGCCCCGCTGCAGCACCACTTCGAACTCAAGGGGTGGAGCGAGGTCCTTGTGGTGGTCCGCTTCTGGATCATCCAGGGTCTGTGCGTGGCCGTCGGACTCGGAATCTTCTACGCCGGATGGTTGGCCATCAAGTGAGCTCCCAGAGCTGGAACGGCAAGCACATCACCGTCGCCGGCCTCGGCGTGAGCGGCATCAGCGCCGCCCGCGCCCTGGCCGGCCTCGGCGCGCGGGTGACCGTCGTCGACGGCGGCGACAGCGAGGCGCTGCGCGAGCGCGCGGCGACCCTCCAGGAGCAGGGGATCGCGGTCCGCCTCGACGACGCCCACACCCTGCCCGAGGGCACCGAACTCGTCGTCACCTCGCCCGGCTGGAAGCCGGAGAGCCCGCTCTTCGCGGCCGCCGCCGAGGCGGGCGTCGACGTGGTCGGCGATGTCGAGATCGCCTGGCTGCTGCGCGACGACAAGTCCGCGCCCTGGCTGGCGGTCACCGGCACCAACGGCAAGACCACCACCGTGCAGATGCTGGCCTCCATCCTGGAGGCCGCCGGCCTGCGCACCGCCGCCGTCGGCAACATCGGCACGCCGATCATCGACGTGGTGCTCGGCGAGCAGGAGTACGACGTGCTCGCCGTCGAGCTCTCCAGCTACCAGCTGCACTGGGCGCCCTCGCTGCGCGCCCACTCCGCCGCCGTGCTCAACCTCGCGCCCGACCACCTCGACTGGCACGGCTCCATGCGGGCCTACGCCGCCGACAAGGGCCGGATCTACGAGGGCAACACGGTCGCCTGCGTCTACAACGTCGAGGACCCGCGCACCGAGCACCTGGTCCGCGAGGCCGACGTCGAGGAGGGCTGCCGGGCCATCGGCTTCACCCTCGGCGCCCCCGGCCCGTCCATGCTCGGCGTGGTCGACGGCCTGCTCGTCGACCGGGCCTTCGTGGAGAACCGCCACCAGCAGGCGCAGGAGCTCGCCGAGGTCTCCGACATCACGCCCCCGGCTCCCCACAACATCGCCAACGCCCTCGCCGCCGCCGCCCTCGCCCGGGCCTTCGGCGTGGAGGCCGCGGCCGTGCGCGACGGGCTGCGGGCGTTCAGGCCCGACGCCCACCGCATCGCCCACGTCGCCGACGTCGACGGCGTCGCCTACGTGGACGACTCCAAGGCCACCAACACCCACGCCGCCCAGGCCTCGCTGGCCGCCTACGGGTCGATCGTGTGGATCGCCGGCGGCCTGGCCAAGGGTGCGACGTTCGACGAGCTGGTCACCGCCTCCGCGCCGCGGCTGCGCGGCGCCGTCCTGATCGGGGCCGACCGGGCGCTGATCAGGGAAGCGCTGGCGCGACACGCCCCGGATGTGCCGGTGGTGGACCTCGAGCGGACCGACACTGGGGCGATGGCCGCGGCGGTGCAGGAGGCGGCGCGGCTCGCCCGTCCCGGGGACACCGTGCTGATGGCCCCGGCGTGCGCCTCGATGGACATGTTCACCAACTACAACAAGCGCGGCGAGGCCTTCGCCGAGGCGGTACGCGCCCTGGCCGCCGGCCGCACCGCGGCCGAGTAGCCGCCGGTCCCCGCGCCGGGGGGCCGACCGGCCCGTCGGCCCGGCGCGGGAGACCAGCGAAGGGGAAACCCGGATGCACGCGGACGACATCGTGACGCCGCCCATCGCACGACGCCTGGGGCTGACGGCCCTGCGGGGCCCGGTGGCCCGCTCCCGGCCCGCACGGGCACCCCGCCCGGCGGGCCGCGGCTTCGCCGGCGGCCGTATGCCCGGTCGGCCGCCCCGTGGCGGCCCGCGCGGCCTGCGGGGGCTGCACGCCCGTGCCCGGCGCGCCTGGGACCGGCCGCTGACCGCGTACTACCTGGTCCTCGGCGGCTCCCTGCTGATCATCGTGCTGGGCCTGGTGATGGTCTACTCGGCCTCCCAGATCAAGGCGCTGCAGAACGGCCTGGCGCCCAGCTACTTCTTCCGCAAGCAGCTGCTGGCCGCCGCCATCGGCGCCGTCCTGCTGCTGGCGGCCGCCCGGACGCCCGTCCGGCTGCTGCGCGCGCTGGCCTACCCGCTGCTGGCGGTCTCGGTCTTCCTGCTGTGCCTGGTCCAGATGCCCGGCATCGGCGAGACGATCAACGGCAACACCAACTGGATCTCCCTCGGCGGCCCCTTCCAGCTCCAGCCCAGCGAGTTCGCCAAGCTGGCGCTGGTGCTGTGGGGCGCCGACCTGCTGGCCCGCAAGCAGTCCAAGAAGCTGCTGGGGCAGTGGAAGCACCTGCTGGTGCCGCTGGTGCCGGTGACCTTCCTGCTGCTCGGCCTGATCATGCTCGGCGGCGACATGGGCACCACCGTCGTGCTGACCACGGTGCTGCTCGGCCTGCTGTGGATCGCCGGCGCCCCCACCCGGCTCTTCGCCGGGGTGTTCGGCGTCACCGCCGCCCTGGCCGTACTCTTCATCAAGACCAGCGCCAACCGCATGTCCCGCCTGGAGTGCATCGGGGCCACGGACCCGGGTGCCAACGACCAGTGCTGGCAGGCCGTGCACGGGATCTACGCCCTGGCCAACGGCGGCCTGTTCGGCGCCGGCCTGGGCGCCAGTGTGGAGAAATGGGGCGAACTCCCCGAACCCCACACCGACTTCATCTTCGCCATCACCGGCGAGGAACTGGGCCTGGCGGGGACGCTGTCGGTCCTCGCCCTGTTCGCGGCTCTAGGCTATGCGGGTATCCGCGTGGCCGGACGCACGGAGGACCCCTTCGTGAGGTACGCCGCGGGAGGTGTGACCACCTGGATCACGGCCCAGGCCGTGGTCAACATCGGTGCGGTGCTCGGCCTGCTGCCGATCGCCGGTGTCCCGCTCCCGCTGTTCTCCTACGGAGGGTCCGCCCTGCTGCCGACCATGTTCGCCATCGGGCTCCTGATCGCCTTCGCGCGCGACGAACCCGGTGCGCGGGCGGCACTGGCCATGCGGCAGCCTGGGGTGAGATGGAAGACGATGAGACGGCGCGTCAAGAAGCGACCGTCCGGAGAGCGGTGAATTTCGGTGCATGTCGTACTCGCCGGCGGGGGGACCGCCGGCCACATCGAGCCCGCGCTCGCCCTCGCGGACGCCCTGCGCAGGCAGGACCCGACCGTGGGGATCACGGCGCTCGGCACGGAGCGGGGCCTGGAGACCCGGCTCGTGCCCGAGCGGGGCTATGAGCTGGGCCTGATTCCGGCCGTGCCGCTGCCCCGCAAGCCCACCCCGGAGCTGATCACCGTCCCTGGGCGGCTGCGCGGCACCATCAAGGCGGCCGAGCAGATCCTGGAGCGCACCCAGGCCGACTGCGTCGTCGGCTTCGGCGGCTATGTGGCGCTGCCCGGCTACCTGGCCGCCAAGCGGCTCGGTGTGCCGATCATCGTCCACGAGGCCAACGCCCGCCCCGGCCTGGCCAACAAGATCGGCTCGCGCTACGCCGCGTCCGTGGCGGTGAGCACCCCGGACAGCAAGCTGCGCAACGCCCGCTACGTGGGCATCCCGCTGCGCCGCACCATCGCCACCCTGGACCGGGCGGCCGTCCGCCCCGAGGCGCGGGCGTACTTCGGGCTCGACCCCAACCTGCCGACGCTGCTGGTCTCCGGTGGCTCGCAGGGTGCCCGTCGGCTGAACGAGGTCGTCCAGACGGTCGCGCCGCTGCTGCAGCGCTCCGGCATCCAGATCCTGCACGCGGTCGGTCCGAAGAACGACCTGCCGCACGCGGACAACATGCCCGGAATGCCGCCTTACATCCCGGTATCGTATGTAGACCGGATGGATCTCGCGTACGCCGCGGCCGACATGATGCTCTGCCGCGCGGGCGCGATGACCGTCGCCGAGCTGTCCGCCGTCGGCCTGCCGGCGGCCTACGTCCCGCTGCCGATCGGCAACGGCGAGCAGCGGCTCAACGCCCAGCCGGTGGTCAAGGCGGGCGGCGGCCTCCTGGTCGACGACGCCGAGCTGAGCCCCGAATGGGTGCAGAACAGCGTGGTTCCGGTGCTCTCCAACCCGCACCGGCTGTACGACATGTCCCGGGCCGCCGCCGAGTTCGGCCGCCGGGACGCCGACGAGCTGCTGGTCGGCATGGTGTACGAGGCGATCGCCGCACGCAGAGCGGGCTGACGCCGGTAGAGGCAGGAGGCTGGGAGCGTGGCCGGACCGACGACCGCCCGGCGCGGTGGCGAGAAGAACGCGAAGTCGAAATCGTCCCGATCGTCCAAGACGTCGAAGTCGTCCCGGACCGCGCTCCCGCCGTCCCGCCCACGCCGTCCGGGCGGCGGCCCCCGCGCGGGGCGCCCGGGCGGCTCCCGGCCCCTTGGGCGCCCGCCCAGGCGGCGCACGCTCCTGCTGTGGGGGGCGCTCGCCGTCATGGTGGGCGCGGGCGCCTGGTGGGCGCTCTACGGCTCCACCTGGCTGCGTGTCACCCACGTGGACGTCAGCGGGAACTCCGTGCTGACGGCCGGTGAGATCCGTGAGGTCGCCAAGGTGCCGCTCGGCGACCCCCTGGTCTCCGTGGACACCGACGCCATCGGCGAGCGGCTGCGCACCCGGCTGCGGCGGATCGGCGCGGTGGACGTCGTCCGGTCGTGGCCGCACGGAATCGGTCTGAAAGTGACAGAACGCCAGCCCAAAGCCCTCCTCGAAAGAGGCGGGAAGTTCATCGAAATCGACGGCGCCGGCGTGCGGTTCGCCACAGTCGATCATCCTCTGCGGGGCGTCCCCCGGCTGGTGATGGACGTCCCGGACGACTCGCCCAGCGCCCGGCGGTTCGGCACCGCCCGGCTCGAAGGAGCCGCCGTCCACGTCCTGACCTCCCTGCCCGGCTCGGCCCGCAAGGACACCCTGGCCGTGCGCGTACGCTCCTACGACGCCATCACGGTGGAGCTGACGGGGGGTCGGGCCGTCATCTGGGGCAGCTCCGAACGGGGCGAGGAGAAGGGCCGTACGCTCGCCGCCCTGCTCAGGGCGGCCGGGGGCGCGAAACGGTTCGACGTGAGCGCTCCGGGCGCCCCGGCGGTGTCCGGGAGTTGACGCCGTTCCGGATCGGCCAGCACCCTGGTTGGCTACGGCTATGGGTGATCACATAGGGTGAAAAGAAAAACGGGAGGTTCGGCGTGTTCGTTGAAGCCGCGCCGCTTGTCGACTTAGTGTCCTGCTTCAGAGAACCCACGGAACAGTGACACCGGTAACCCTAAACTTCAACGTTAGGGTTCGGGTCGGCATTGAGAACCGCCCCCAGGCATACGTAACTCGAGGCGAGAGGCCTTCGACGTGGCAGCACCGCAGAACTACCTCGCAGTCATCAAGGTCGTCGGCATCGGCGGCGGTGGCGTCAACGCCATCAACCGGATGATCGAGGTCGGTCTCAAGGGCGTCGAGTTCATCGCGATCAACACCGATGCACAGGCCCTG
Source organism: Streptomyces sp. C36 (assembly GCF_040932295.1). NCBI lineage: Bacteria > Bacillati > Actinomycetota > Actinomycetes > Kitasatosporales > Streptomycetaceae > Streptomyces > Streptomyces sp. C36. Next base: position 729,674 of record NZ_JBFQGI010000002.1, read on the forward strand.
CTGATGAGCGACGCCGACGTGAAACTCGACGTCGGTCGTGAGCTCACCCGCGGCCTCGGCGCCGGCGCGAACCCCGATGTCGGCCGCAAGGCGGCCGAGGACCACCGCGAGGAGATCGAGGAGGTCCTCAAGGGGGCCGACATGGTCTTCGTCACCGCCGGCGAGGGCGGCGGCACCGGCACCGGCGGCGCGCCCGTCGTCGCCAACATCGCCCGCTCGCTGGGCGCCCTGACGATCGGTGTGGTCACCCGACCGTTCACCTTCGAGGGCCGGCGTCGCGCGAACCAGGCCGAGGACGGCATCGCCAGCCTCCGCGACGAGGTCGACACCCTCATCGTCATCCCCAACGACCGACTGCTGTCCATCTCGGACCGCCAGGTGAGCGTGCTCGACGCGTTCAAGTCGGCCGACCAGGTCCTGCTGTCCGGTGTCCAGGGCATCACCGACCTCATCACCACCCCCGGCCTGATCAACCTCGACTTCGCCGACGTCAAGTCCGTGATGTCCGAGGCGGGCTCGGCCCTCATGGGCATCGGCTCGGCCCGCGGCGACGACCGCGCTGTGGCCGCGGCCGAGATGGCGATCTCCTCGCCGCTGCTGGAGGCGTCCATCGACGGCGCCCGCGGTGTGCTGCTCTCCATCTCCGGCGGCTCCGACCTCGGTCTCTTCGAGATCAATGAGGCGGCGCAGCTGGTCAGCGAGGCCGCCCACCCCGAGGCCAACATCATCTTCGGTGCCGTCATCGACGACGCGCTGGGCGACGAGGTCCGGGTCACGGTCATCGCGGCGGGCTTCGACGGCGGTCAGCCGCCGGCCAAGGGCAGCCGCGACAAGGTCCTCGGCGGTTCGTCCTCCTACGGCTCCGGCCGTGAGGACGGCGGCTCGGCCGCCACGGCCGCCAGCCGTCCGGCCGTCACCTCGCAGGAGCCCTCGCGCCCGTCGTTCGGCGGGCTGGGCAACGTGACCCCGCGCACCGAGGAGCCGGTGTCCGACCCGGCCCCGGTCGCCGAGGTCCCGCCGCCCCCGGTCGCCTCCCCCCAGGTCCCGCCGGCCCGTCCGTACCAGGACTCGACCGCCGAGGAACTGGACGTTCCCGACTTCTTGAAGTGACACGGCACGACGTGACACAGCCCGAAGCGATCCCCGTGATAGGGAACTCGGCCCCGCTCCGGCGGGGCGCCCCGGACGTGGCACACGCGAGCGGCGCCCACTTCGCCTTCACCGACCGGTGGGGCGGAGTGAGCGCCGCTCCGTATGCGGAGCTCAACCTCGGCGGCGCGGTCGGCGACGACCCCGCGGCGGTACGGACCAACCGCGCCCTGGCCGCCCGGGCGCTCGGCATCGACCCGGCCTCCGTCGTCTGGATGAACCAGGTGCACGGCAAGGACGTGGCGGTGGTGGACGGCCCCTGGCAAGAGGGGGCAAACGGTGAGATTCCGGCGGTCGACGCCCTGGTGACGGCCCGTCGGGGCCTGGCCCTGGCGGTGCTCACCGCGGACTGCACCCCGGTCCTGCTGGCCGACCCGGTCGCCGGGGTCGCGGGCGCCGCGCACGCCGGACGCCCGGGCCTGCTGGCCGGGGTCGTCCCGGCGGTGGTCGGGGAGATGCTCCGGCTCGGCGCCGAGCCGGACCGGATCCTCGCCCACATCGGCCCCTCCGTCTGCGGACTGTGCTACGAGGTGCCCGAGGCCATGCGCGCCGAGGTCGCCGAGGCGGTGCCGGAGTCCTGGGCCACCACCCGTCGGGGCACCCCCGCCCTCGACATCGCGGCAGGGGTCCGCGCCCAGCTCGGCCGACTGGGCGTCGCCGTCGCCGGCGGGTCCGGCGTCTGCACGCTGGAGTCGGCGGACCACTTCTCCTACCGGCGCGAGCGCACCACCGGCCGGCTCGCGAGTTACGTCTGGCTGGACGGCTGACCTGTGACGGACCGTAGAACCCAATTGGCGGACAACCTCGCCCGTGTGGAGGAACGTATCTCCGCGGCGTGCGCGGCGGCGGGCCGGCAGCGCGACGAGGTCACCCTCATCGTGGTCACCAAGACCTACCCCGCGAGCGACGTGCGGCTCCTCGCCGAGCTGGGGGTGCGTCAGGTCGCCGAGAACCGCGACCAGGACGCCGCCCCCAAGGCGGCCGAGTGCTCGGATCTGCCCCTTACCTGGCACTTCGTCGGTCAGTTGCAGACGAACAAGGTCCGGTCGGTGGTGAATTACGCCGGTCTGGTGCACTCCATCGACCGGAACAGACTGGTGACGGCACTGTCGGCGGCGGCCGTCAAGGCGGGGCGCGTCGAACAGGAGCTCGGCTGCCTGATCCAGGTGGCGCTGGACGCCGAGTCGGGAGGCCGCGGCGAGCGGGGCGGCGTCGCTCCCGACGGAGTCCTCGAGCTGGCCGACGTGATCGCCAAGGCGGAAGGGCTCCGGCCCGCCGGACTCATGACGGTCGCTCCGCTGGTCGGCCCGTACGCGGGCAGGCCACGGGCCGCATTCGACCGGCTGATGGAAATCTCAACGCACCTGCGCGCGGCTCATCCGGCTGCGAACATGGTGTCAGCAGGGATGAGCGCGGATCTCGAGGACGCGGTGGCGGCCGGTGCGACACATGTACGTGTCGGCTCAGCGGTACTCGGAGTCCGACCCCGGCTCGGGTAACGTCGCCAAGAAGTCGGACCACAGCAGAAAATATGGTCATTCCCGTCAAAAGGTGGGCGGACCACGTGGATCCGGGCGCCGTTGAGGAGCCGATCCACCACAGAGCGGAGGACGCAGAGAATGGCCGGCGCGATGCGCAAGATGGCGGTCTACCTCGGCCTCGTGGAGGACGATGGGTACGACGGCCCGGGGTTCGACCCCGATGACGAGTTCGAGCCCGAGCCGGAGCCGGATCGGCGCCGACAGCACCAAGCACACCAAGCACAACAGACGCAATCGGACGAACCGGTTCGAGTCGCCCAGCCGCCCGCGCAGCGTGAACCCGCTCCGCTCGTAGCGGAAACGGGACGACCCGCCCGAATCGCCCCCGTGTCGTCCATCACACCCGAACGCCACTCTCTGGAGAAGAACGCACCGGTGATCATGCCCAAGGTTGTGTCCGAGCGGGAGCCCTACCGCATCACGACATTGCACCCCCGGACCTACAACGAGGCCCGTACCATCGGGGAACACTTCCGCGAAGGCACCCCGGTGATCATGAATCTCACGGAGATGGACGACACCGACGCGAAGCGACTCGTCGACTTCGCCGCCGGTCTCGTCTTCGGTCTGCACGGGAGCATCGAGCGGGTGACACAGAAGGTGTTCCTGCTGTCTCCTGCTAACGTCGATGTCACGGCGGAGGACAAGGCCCGCATCGCAGAGGGTGGGTTCTTCAACCAGAGCTGAGACGCAACACCGGGCAATCCGGACAACGGCCGGTCAGGCCGAGTACGAGCAAGGGGAGAGGGAAGCGCGAGATGGGCATCGCACAGCAGGTGATCTACATCGCGCTGTACTGCTTCCTGATCGTGCTGATCTTCCGACTGGTGATGGATTACGTCTTCCAGTTCGCCCGCTCATGGCAACCCGGTAAGGCGATGGTGGTCCTCCTGGAGGCCACCTACACTGTCACCGATCCGCCACTCAAGCTTCTGCGGCGGGTCATCCCGCCGCTGCGTCTCGGGGGCGTAGCGCTCGACCTGTCCTTCTTCGTACTGATGATCATCGTCTACATCCTGATCACCGTCGTGAGCCGGCTGTGAACGCGGCTGTGAACGATACGGTCTTGCCGATTGCCGACGACTACGTTGAGGTGAAGAAGAGATGCCGCTGAGCCCCGAGGACGTGCGGAACAAGCAGTTCACGACCGTCCGCCTCCGAGAAGGCTATGACGAGGACGAGGTCGATGCCTTCCTCGACGAGGTCGAGGCCGAACTGACCCGCCTGCTCCGGGAGAACGAGGACCTGCGCGCCAAGCTGGCCGCCGCCACGCGTGCCGCCGCGCAGAACCAGCAGCAGGCCATGCGCAAGCCCGAGCCGCAGGACCAGCGACCCGGCGCTCCGGTGCCCGCCGCCATATCGGGCCCGCAGCCGGTGCCGCCGAACCAGCAGCAGATGGGCGGCCCGCCGCAGCTTCCGGGCGGTGCCCCGCAGCTGCCGGCCGGCCCCGGCGGCCACGGCCACGGTCCCCAGGGCCCCCACGGACCCGGCCCGATGGGACAGAACGGTCCGATGGGCGGCCCCATGGGCGGACCTATGGGACAGAACGGACCCATGGGGCAGAACCCCATGCAGCAGAACGGTCCGATGGGGCAGAACCCCATGCAGCAGAACGGCCCCATGGGCGGCGCCCCGCAGCTGCCGCAGCCGGGCCAGGGCGGTCCGGGCGGCGACAGTGCGGCCCGTGTCCTCTCGCTCGCGCAGCAGACGGCCGACCAGGCGATCGCGGAGGCCCGTTCCGAGGCCAACAAGATCGTCGGCGAGGCTCGCAGCCGCGCCGAGGGCCTGGAGCGGGACGCCCGTGCCAAGGCGGACGCCCTGGAGCGGGACGCGCAGGAGAAGCACCGCGTCGCGATGGGCTCCCTGGAGTCCGCCCGCGCCACGCTGGAGCGCAAGGTCGAGGACCTGCGCGGCTTCGAGCGCGAGTACCGCACGCGCCTGAAGTCCTACCTGGAGAGCCAGCTGCGTCAGCTGGAGAACCAGGCGGACGACTCGCTGGCCCCGCCGCGCACCCCCGCGGCGGCGTCGCTGCCGCCGGCCCCCTCCATGAGCGGGTCGATGGCCTCGGCCGGTGCGGGCATGGGCGGCCACTCCATGGGTGGCAACCAGACCATGGGCGGTCACGGCGGTCCGTCGACGGGTGCCCCGTCGTACGGCGGCCAGCAGCAGATGTCGCCGGCGATGACCCAGCCGATGGCACCCGTGCGACCGCAGGGTCCGCAGCCGATGCAGGCACCGTCGCCGATGCGCGGCTTCCTGATCGACGAGGACGACAACTGACGGCCGCGTAGTCGTCGGCATCAATGGGCCGGGCCCCTGGGTGATCCCAGGGGCCCGGCCCATTTGTGCGCCCATGTCCCGGATGCACGGAACCCGCGAGGCATCCCCGTGCAGGGGAAAGCCCCCCGGCGCCTCGGCGCCGGGGGGCTTCACCCGTCTGCTTACGCCTTACGGAGGCGGAACGTCAGTCCGAGGCCCTCGTCGGCGAACGGCTCACCGTAGGAGTCGTCCGCGTCGCCGGACGCGAAGTCCGTGGCGAGGACCTCGTCCGAGATGAGGCCGGTGTGCTCGGTCAGAGCGGTCACCGTCTCCTCGTCGGCGGAGCTCCACCGCAGGGCGATCCGGTCGGCCACGTCCAGGCCGCTGTTCTTGCGGGCCTCCTGGATCAGGCGGATCGCGTCACGGGCCAGGCCCGCGCGCCGCAGCTCCGGGGTGATCTCCAGGTCGAGCGCCACGGTGGCACCCGAGTCGGAGGCCACCGACCAGCCCTCGCGCGGCGTCTCGGTGATGATCACCTCGTCCGGGGCGAGGGCGACCGTCTCGCCGTCGACCTCGACGGAGGCGTTCCCCTCGCGCAGCGCCAGCGACAGCGCGGCCGCGTCGGCCGCGGCGACGGCCTTGGCCACCGCCTGGACGCCCTTGCCGAACCGCTTGCCCAGGGCACGGAAGTTCGCCTTGGCCGTGGTGTCGACCAGCGAGCCGCCGCCCGCTGCACCAGCGGAGGAATCAGCGAGGGAGGCGAGCGAGGAGACGTTCAGCTCCTCGGCGATCTGCGCGCGCAGCTCCTCGCCGAGCGCCTCGAAGCCGGCCGCCGCGACCAGCGCGCGGGAGAGCGGCTGGCGCGTCTTGACGCCGGACTCGGCGCGCGTGGCGCGGCCCAGCTCGACCAGGCGGCGGACCAGCAGCATCTGCTGGGACAGCGTGGGGTCGATCAGCGCGGTGTCGGCCTTCGGCCAGGTGGAGAGGTGGACCGACTCCGGGGCCTGCGGGTCGACCGGGACGATCAGGTCCTGCCACACCCGCTCGGTGATGAACGGCACCAGCGGCGCCATCAGCCGCGTGACGGTCTCGACGACCTCGTGCAGCGTCCGCAGCGCGGCCGCGTCGCCCTGCCAGAACCGGCGGCGCGAGCGGCGCACGTACCAGTTGGACAGGTCGTCCACGAAGGCCGACAGCAGCTTGCCCGCGCGCTGGGTGTCGTAGGCCTCCATGGCCTGGGTGACCTGGTCGGTCAGCGCGTTCAGCTCGCTGAGCAGCCAGCGGTCGATCAGCGGCCGGTCGGCCGGCGCCGGGTCGGACGCGGACGGCGCCCAGCCGGACGTACGGGCGTACAGGGCCTGGAAGGCGACCGTGTTCCAGTAGGTGAGGAGCGTCTTGCGGACGACCTCCTGGATCGTGCCGTGACCGACGCGGCGCGCGGCCCAGGGGGAGCCGCCGGCGGCCATGAACCAGCGGACGGCGTCGGCGCCGTGCTGGTCCATCAGGGGGATCGGCTGGAGGATGTTGCCCAGGTGCTTGGACATCTTCCGGCCGTCCTCGGCGAGGATGTGGCCCAGGCAGACGACGTTCTCGTACGACGACTTGTCGAAGACGAGCGTGCCGACGGCCATCAGGGTGTAGAACCAGCCACGGGTCTGGTCGATGGCCTCGGAGATGAACTGCGCGGGGTAGCGCTGCTCGAAGAGCTCCTTGTTCTTGTACGGGTAGCCCCACTGGGCGAACGGCATCGAGCCCGAGTCGTACCAGGCGTCGATGACCTCCGGCACCCGGACGGCCGTGTGCGAGCAGCCCTCGGTGGTGCAGGTGAAGGTGACGTCGTCGATGTACGGGCGGTGCGGGTCGAGGCCGCTCTGGTCGGTGCCGGTCAGCTCGGTGAGCTCGGCCAGCGAGCCGACGCAGGTGAGGTGGTTCTCCTCGCAGCGCCAGATGGGCAGCGGGGTGCCCCAGTAGCGGTTGCGGGAGAGCGCCCAGTCGATGTTGTTGTTCAGCCAGTCGCCGAAGCGGCCGTGCTTGACCGACTCGGGGAACCAGTTGGTCTTCTCGTTCTCCTCGAGCAGCCGGTCCTTGACCGCGGTGGTGCGGATGTACCAGGACGGCTGGGCGTAGTAGAGGAGCGCGGTGTGGCAGCGCCAGCAGTGGGGGTAGCTGTGCTCGTAGGCCACGTGCTTGAAGAGCAGGCCGCGCTCGGAGAGGTCGGCGACGAGCTTCTCGTCGGCCTTCTTGAAGAACTGGCCGCCGACCAGACCGACACCCTCCTCGAAGGTGCCGTCCGGGCGGACCGGGTTGATCACGGGCAGGCCGTAGGCGCGGCAGGTCTTGAGGTCGTCCTCACCGAAGGCCGGGGCCTGGTGGACCAGACCGGTGCCGTCCTCGGTGGTGACGTACTCGGCGTTGACGACGTAGTTGGCGTTCTCCAGCTCGACCAGGTCGAACGGGCGGCGGTAGGCCCAGCGCTCCATCTCGCGGCCGGTGAAGGACCGGCCGGTGGCGGTCCAGCCCTCGCCGAGCGCCTTCTCCAGCAGCGGCTCGGCGACGACCAGCTTCTCGGTGCCGTCGGTGGCCACGACGTAGGTGACGTCGGGGTGCGCGGCGGCGGCCACGTTGGAGACCAGCGTCCACGGGGTGGTCGTCCACACCAGCAGCGAGGCCTCGCCGGCCAGCGGGCCGGAGGTCAGCGGGAAGCGGACGAAGACGGACGGGTCGACGACCGTCTCGTAGCCCTGCGCCAGCTCGTGGTCGGAGAGGCCGGTGCCGCAGCGGGGGCACCAGGGGGCCACGCGGTGGTCCTGGACCAGCAGGCCCTTGTTGAAGATCTCCTTCAGCGACCACCAGACGGACTGGACGTACTCCGGATCCATGGTCCGGTAGGCGTCGTCCAGGTCGACCCAATAGCCCATGCGGGTGGTGAGCTCGGCGAACGCGTCCGTGTGGCGGGTGACGGACTCGCGGCACTTCGCGTTGAACTCGGCGATGCCGTACTTCTCGATGTCCTGCTTGCCGGAGAAGCCGAGCTCCTTCTCGACGGCCAGCTCGACCGGCAGACCGTGGCAGTCCCAGCCGGCCTTCCGGCCCACGTGGTAGCCCTGCATGGTGCGGAAGCGGGGGAAGACGTCCTTGAAGACGCGGGCCTCGATGTGGTGGGCGCCCGGCATGCCGTTGGCGGTCGGCGGGCCCTCGTAGAACACCCACTCGGGGCGGCCCTCGGACTGGTCGAGGGTGCGGGCGAAGGTCTTGCTCTCGCGCCAGAACTCGAGCACGGCGTGCTCGAGGGCGGGCAGGTCGACCTGTGCGGGTACCTGGCGGTACTGCGTCATCGGCTTCCTCCGGCGGAACGTCATTGCGCTGTCCGTCGGAGGGACGAGAGCGCGCCGTGCCGGGCGCTTCCCGCGGTACCACCCTCCTTGGCCGTAGACGCCGCTCGCGCCTCCGGCCCCCTCATTAGGGCCGCGATGCCGGTTCTACTGACCCCTGTCCGGGGTGTTCTTCCGGCGGCTCCGGGCTGATCTTCGCTGCCGCGCACGCCACCGGGCTCGCACCGTCCCCGGATCGCTCATGGCTGCGTGCGGCGCTACTGGTCCCATCCACGCCTCTCGCTCCGCCCAGTGTAAGGGGCCCGACGACGCACGGCAGACCGATTTTGAGGGCCGGAGGCGGGGCACACGGCGGGAGACCGGCGAGCCCCGTTGCCGCGTGCGCTCGGCCGATTTATCGTTCCCGCACGATTCGCGCGCAAGATCATAAAATGTGAAGGGATCGCGGCGATGGCGCAGAAGCCGAATTCCGCTGGCGCGGGGAAAGCCGGGAAGACGGCCTCGGCCAAGGGGACTGCGTCCGGCAGGACCGCGAAGACGTCGTCCGCCAAGAAGACGTCGTCCGCCAAGAAGGCCGCGCCGGCGAAGAAGGCAGCCGCCTCGGCGAAGAAGGCCACCGCCTCGGCGAACAAGGCCGTGGCCGAGGAGACGTCCTCCGCCAGGAAGCCCGCGTCCGCCAAGAAGGCCACCGCGCCGGCCACCAAGGCCGCCGTGGCCAAGGAGGCGTCGTCCGCGAAGAAGGCATCGTCGGCGAAGAAGGCCACCGCCTCGGCCGCGTCGGCGGCCGGGAAGGCGGCATCCGCCGGCACGGCGGCGTCGGCGAAGAAGGCCGGGGCCAAGAAGACGCAGGTGGCGGGCGGCTCCGCGCCCGCCCGGGCGGCGTCGGCGAAGAAGCCGGCAGCCGCCGGCGCGGCGGCGGTGGACGCCGCCGCGCCGCCCGGGAAGGGCGCATCCGCCGGCAAGGCGAAAGGCGCGTCGGCCAAAAAGTCCGTACCGGCGAAAAAGACCGCCGCGGCGGGGAAGACTGCCACGGTGACGAAGCCCGCGGCCGCCGGTAAGGGGGCCATGGCGAAGCGGAAGCATGCGCCCGCCAGTGGGGTCGCTCCGGCCGGTGCGGAGGAATCCGCGCCGGGGAAGAAGGCCGTGGCCCGAGGGGCCGCGGCGTCGCACACGGCCGTCACGGCCGAGGGGTCCGCACCGGCCGCGACGGCGGTGCCCGCTGAGGAGACGGGAGCCAGCACGGTGGCTGCGAAGAAGACCATGGGTCAGGCGCGGGGCGCGAAGAAGGTTCCGGGGGCCCGTACGGCCGCCGCCGGGGCCGGTGAGCTCGCCGTACGGCCGGGGGAGGAGCCCTGGTCGCCGGCCGAGGTGAGCGAGGCGCGCGACGAGCTGCAGAGCGACGTGCTGCGGCTGCGCGGCGAGATCGCCCACTCCGAGGAGGCGATCAGCGGCCTGATGCGCGACTCGGGGGACGGCGCCGGGGACGACCAGGCGGACACCGGCACCAAGAACATCACCCGCGAGCACGAGCTGGCGCTCGCCGCGAACGCCCGGGAGATGCTGCTGCAGGCCGAGCGGGCGCTGGAGCGGCTGGACGCCGGTACGTACGGCCTCTGCGAGAACTGCGGCAAAGCGATCGGCAAGGCCCGTATGCAGGCATTTCCCCGGGCCACGCTGTGCGTGGAGTGCAAGCAGCGGCAGGAACGGCGCTGACCCGCCCGCCATCGCGTGCCGTACCCTCGTCCTCAGTCAGCAGGGACGACATCAGGGACTCACGTGACTGAGGCGGAACAGGCCGGACGGCCCACCGGAACGACCGGGACCACCGGCCCGGCCGGGGCGAACGGGGCGACGGCGGTGGGCGAGAAGAACGAGCCCAGGGGCAGGCGACGCATCGCGGTGCTGCTCGCGGTGGCCGCCTTCGCCTACCTCCTCGACCTCGGCAGCAAGCTGTTCGTCGTGGCCCAGCTGGAGCACCACGACCCGGTCCAGGTGATCGGCACGTTGCTGCAGCTCGACGTGATCCGCAACCGTGGTGCCGCCTTCGGTATCGGCGAGGCGATGACGATCGTCTTCACGGTGATCGCCAGCGCGGTCATCGTGGTGATCGCCCGGATCGCCCGCAAGCTCTACAGCCTGCCCTGGGCGATCGCCCTGGGTCTGCTGCTGGGCGGGGCGCTCGGCAACCTCACCGACCGGCTCTTCCGCTCGCCCGGCGGCCTCGAGGGCGGGGTCGTGGACTTCATCGCCACCCCGCACTTCGCGGTCTTCAATCTGGCCGACTCCGCGATCGTCTGCGGCGGCTTCCTGATCGTGATCCTCTCCTTCCGGGGCCTGGACCCGGACGGCACCGTCCACAAGGACTGAAGGCCCGGCCGGACGGCTGCGGCGGGCCCGCGCGTACGGGCCCGTCGCGGCCGTCCGTCATACTCGACGGGTGAGCACCATTCCCGAGATCCGCGCCCTTCCCGTTCCCGACGGCCTGGAGGGCGAGCGCGTCGACGCCGCGATCGCCCGTATGTTCGGTTTTTCCCGCACCAAGGCCGCCGAGCTCGCGGCCTCGGGCAAGGTCCAGCTCGACGGGGCCGAGGCCGGGAAGTCCGACCGGGTCACCGGCGGGGCCTGGCTCGAGGTCGAGCTCCCCGCGCCGCCCGCGCCGGTGCAGATCGTCGCCGAGCCCGTCGAGGGCATGGAGATCGTCCATGACGACGACGACATCGTCGTGATCGTCAAGCCCGTCGGCGTGGCCGCCCACCCCAGCCCCGGCTGGACGGGCCCCACCGTGATCGGCGGGCTCGCCGCCGCGGGCTACCGCATCTCCACCTCGGGCGCCGCCGAGCGTCAGGGCATCGTGCACCGCCTGGACGTCGGCACCTCCGGCCTGATGGTCGTCGCCAAGTCCGAGCGCGCCTACACCCTGCTCAAGCAGCAGTTCCGCGAGCGCACGGTCGACAAGCGCTACCACGCGCTGGTCCAGGGCCACCCGGACCCGATGAGCGGCACGATCGACGCCCCCATCGGCCGCCACCCCAACCACGACTACAAGTGGGCGGTCGTCGCCGAGGGCAAGCCGTCGGTGACCCACTACGACCTCATCGAGGCGTTCCGGGCCGCGAGCCTGCTGGACATCAAGCTGGAGACCGGCCGCACGCACCAGATCCGCGTGCACATGTCCGCCCACCGTCACCCGTGCGTCGGCGACCTCACCTACGGCGCCGACCCCACGCTCGCCAAGCGGCTGAAGCTCACCCGCCAGTGGCTGCACGCGATGCGGCTCGGCTTCGAGCACCCCGAGGACGGGCGCTGGGTGGAGTTCGAGAGCGCCTACCCCGAGGACCTGCAGCACGCCCTGGACACGGTGCGCGCCGAGAGCTCGTAAGGCGGCCTCCGGGCCGGTGCGGCAGGCTTGAAAGCCAGTTCCACCGCACCGACCCGGCCCGGGGGTAATCCGTGGACCAGCTCGCCCTGCTGTTCGTCCTGCTGCTGGGGGCGCTGGTCACGGTTCCGCTGGGGGACCGGCTGGGGGTGCCCTCCCCGGTCCTGATGACGATCGGCGGGATCGTCCTCGCCCTGCTGCCGTTCGTGCCCAACGTGGACATCCCGCCGGAGTTCATCCTCCCGCTGGTGCTGCCGCCCCTGCTCTACGCCACCGCCCAGCGCACCTCGTGGCGGCAGTTCGCGGCCAACAAGCGGCCGATCTTCCTGCTGGCGGTCGCGCTCGTCTTCGTCACCACCGCCGCCGTCGCGGCCGTCGCCGACGCGATCGTGCCCGGGCTCTCGCTGCCCGCCGCCGTGGCGCTGGGCGCGCTCGTGGCCCCGCCGGACCCGGTCGCCGCCACCGCCGTCGCGGGCTCCCTCGGACTGCCGCGCCGCCTGGTCTCCATCCTGGAGGGCGAGGGGCTCTTCAACGACGTCACGGCCATCGTGCTCTACCACGTGGCCATCGCGGCCGCCGTCAGCGGCCACTTCTCGCTGCCGAGCGCGCTCGCCGAGCTGGTGCTGTCCGCCGTGGTGGCCGTCGCCGTCGGCCTCGGGCTCGGCTGGCTGGCCAAACGGCTGATGGACGTCCTCGGGGACGCCACCCTCCAGATCGGCCTCACCCTGCTGGTGCCGTTCGTCTCCTACGTCCTGGCCGAGGAGCTCAAGGGCTCCGGCGTCCTCGCGGTCCTCACCACCGCCCTCTTCCTGGCCGAGTACGCCCACGACCCCGACGACGTCCTCGGCCGGCTGGCCGGCCACACCTTCTGGGAGGTCGTCGACACCCTCGTCACCGGCGCGGCCTTCGGCCTCGTCGGCCTGGAGCTGCACAACGCCATCAGCACCGCCTCCGGCCGCTGGGGCGAGATGCTGGGCATCGGCGGCGCCATCGTGGCCGTGGTGGTGGGCGTACGGCTGCTGTGGCTGCTGCCCGCCGCGTGGCTGACCAAGAAGCTGCACAAGCGCCGGGACACCGAGGAGGAGGTTCTGCTGAGCTGGCGCGAGACGGTGGTGACGTGGTGGTCGGGGATGCGCGGCGTGGCCACCGTGGCGCTGGCCCTGGCCATCCCCCTCACCATGGCGGACAAGAGCCCCTTCCCGGCCCGTGACGAGATCCTCTTCATCGCGTTCGCCGTCATCATCGCCACCCTCGTCGTCCAGGGCCTGACCCTGCCCTGGCTGGTCCGGCTGCTGGGGGTGCGCGCGGACACCGACGTGAGCCGGGAACTGGAGCGGCAGCTGGCCGCCCGGGCGGCGAAGGCGGCCCGGCACCGCCTGCTGGAGATCGTCGAGGACGAGGACCTCCCCGAGGACATGATGGAGATGCTCGGCCGGCGCGCCTACGACATGGGCGCCCGCATCAGCCCCGACATGGTCGACGAGGAGCGCCGCGACGCCCACGAGCAGCGCGTGGAGCGGCTGCGGACGCTCCACCGGGTGCAGGGGCAGCTGCTGTCGGCGGCCCGGCACGAGGTGCTGGCGGCACGCAGCGAGCCGGGAATGGACCCCGAAGTGGTCGACAGGGTGCTGCGGCACCTGGACGACCGCACGCTGCGCGGCATCTGAGCGGCGGACCCCCGGCCGAGGCCCTTACGCCGTCCTTCTCACGCCGTCCCTCCTACGCCGTCCCTCTCACGTCGTCCCCGGGCCCGGCCCCATGTCGCCGGAGGACGGCGGGGCCTGCTCGCGGGCGGGCGCCCGGGCCGGGCCGGGCGCGGGCGCGGTGGCGATCCGCGGCAGCGCGTAGGGGTGCTCGCGGCGCAGCCAGGAGATCAGCTCCTCGCGCACCACACAGCGCAGGGCCCAGATGTCGTCGGCGTTGCGGGCCGTCAGCAGCGCCCGGACCTCGATCGAGGTGGGCGTGGTGTCCGTGACCACCAGGTTCCAGGCCCGCTCGTCCCACTCGAGGGACGCCTTGAGCACGTCGTGCAGGTGTTCGCGCATCAGGTCGACGGGGGCGGCGTGGTCGAGGTGGAAGAAGACGGTGCCCGTCATCCGGGGGTCGCCGCGCGACCAGTTCTCGAACGGTTTGCTGGTGAAGTACGACACCGGCATGGTCAGGCGGCGCTCGTCCCAGGTGCGCACCACCAGATAGGTGAGCGTGATCTCCTCGACGGTGCCCCACTGCCCTTCGACGACGACCGTGTCGCCGATGCGCACCATGTCGCCGAAGGCGATCTGCAGGCCGGCGAAGAGATTGCCCAGCGTCGACTGGGCGGCGATACCGGCGACGATGCCGATGACCCCGGCCGAGGCCAGCAGGGACGCCCCCGCCGTCCGCATGGCCGGGAAGGTCAGCAGCATGGCGCCCACCGCGACGACCGTCACCGCGGCCGTCACCACCCGCTGGATCAGCGTGACCTGTGTCCGCACCCGCCGCACCCGCGCCGGGTCCTGGGCGCCGGCGGCGTAGCGCGCGTAGGTGGATTCGACCACCGCCGTGGCCACCCGGACGGTCAGCCAGGCGCAGGCCCCGATGAGTATCAGGGTCAGCACCTGCCCCACGGCCGCCGCGTACCAGGGGGACAGATCCGCCCAGGGGTAGCCGGCCCGCAGCAGCGCCGCGCACAGCACCAGCCGCACCGGCACCCGGCAGCGGCCCAGCAGCCCCCACAGCGGCGTCTCCGGATGGCGCGCCCCGATCCGCCGGACCACCTGGTCCGCGACCCAGCCCGCCAGCAGCGTGATCAGCACCGCCGCGCCGACGACCGCCAGGGGGCGCAGTATGTGCTCCATGGGCACCTCCGCTCCTTCCGAACCTAGCTGGCACGATGGGAGGACGCTCCCCCAGCTGACGCTGGGCGGTGCTCCCACAGCTGTAAGGAAGTGACCTCCAGTGGCGTCCCCTACCACGATCGTCCTGTTTCATTCGGCCTACGGGCTGCGGCCCGCGGTCCACGCCGCCGCCGACCGCCTGCGCGCCGCCGGGCACGAGGTGCACGTGCCCGACCTCTACGAGGGCCGGACGGCGGAGACCGTCGAGGACGGCATGGCCGTCAAGGACGAGATCGGCCACGAGGAGCTGCTGCGCCGCGCCGTGGTCGCCGCCGCGCCGCTGTCGGAGCGGGGCGTGGTCTACGCCGGGTTCTCGCTCGGCGGCTCGATCGCGCAGAACCTGGCGCTGAACGACGACAAGGCGCGCGGCCTGCTGCTCCTGCACGGCACCTCGGACATCGCCGAGGACACGGCCGTGGACGAGCTGCCCGTGCAGCTGCACGTCGCCGACCCCGACCCGTTCGAGCCGCACGACTGGCTCAACGCCTGGTACCTGCGGATGGGCCGGGCCGGTGCGGACGTGGAGGTGCACCGCTACCACGGTGCGGGCCACCTGTTCACCGATCCGGAGCTGCCGGACTACGACGCCGAGGCCGCCGAGGCCACCTGGCGGGTGGCGCTCGGCTTCCTCGAGGACATCGGCGCCGGCCGTTCCGAGCGCGTGTCCTAGCTAGCGCACGGGTGCGTCGGCCCGCTCCACGCGCTGGGTCTTGGAACGGGTCCGGTAGGAGCGGGCCCAGGAGGCCGTGGCCGCCGGGTCCGCCTTGTCGGAGAGCACGTAGTAGTCCATCTGCGCCTGCTCGGCGGTCACGTCGAGGACGCCGTAGCCGTGCGAGTCCATGTCGAGCCACTTCACGTGCCGGTTGGCGGCCTTGAGGGCCGTGGCCGCGGCCAGGGAGACCGTGTGCGGCGCCACGTGCAGGAGGTCGTCGAGGTTGTCCGAGGACACCGAGGTCACCACGAACTCCGTGGCGGCCGAGGAGGACAGCGGGTAGGTCGCGGCCTTCGTCGGCACGTCGTTGGCCCACGCCATGTGGATGTCGCCGGTCAGGAAGACGGTGTTGGAGATGCCGCGGTCGTTCAGGTGGGCTATCAGCTCCCGCCGGTCGTCGGTGTAGCCGTCCCACTGGTCGGAGTTGATGGTCACGCCGCCCG
This sequence comes from Streptomyces sp. C36, assembly GCF_040932295.1. NCBI lineage: Bacteria > Bacillati > Actinomycetota > Actinomycetes > Kitasatosporales > Streptomycetaceae > Streptomyces > Streptomyces sp. C36. The sequence goes on from NZ_JBFQGI010000002.1 coordinate 745,362, forward strand.
AGGGCAGCCCCAGAAGCTTCGCCAGCGGCTCCAGGAGGTGGGCGGGCAGGGCGCCGAAGGCGACCGGGGAGATCATCACCGGGTTGCCGACGAGGCGCCAGGCGGTGTCCGAGGACGCCAGCCCCTCCTTGAGCCAGTCCAGCTGGGCACGGCCGGTGATGGTGCGCTCGGGGTCGTCGACCTTGCCGCTGCCGGGCTTGACCTGCTGCGAGCGGAAGGATCTCAGGTCCAGCAGGTGGAGGTCGGCGAGCTTGCCGAAGCGCAGCCGCCGGTAGGTGGTGCCCTCGACGGAGGGGCGTACGGGCATCCACTCGAAGTACGCCTTCTTGGCGGCCGCGACGCGCGCGGCCCAGTCGCCCTCGGTGCCCGGGGTGTGGTTCTCCGCGCCGCCCGTCCAGGCGTCGTTGGCGAACTCGTGGTCGTCCCAGATGGCCACGACCGGGTGCGCGTGGTGGAGCGCCTGCAGGTCGGGGTCGGTCTTGTAACGCCCGTGCCGGGTGCGGTAGTCGGCGAGGGTGACGATCTCGTGGGCGGGCGCGTGCGGCCGGACGACGTACTTGGGCGCCGGGTACTGCCCGGTGCCGTACTCGTAGATGTAGTCGCCGAGGTGGAAGATCGCGTCCAGGTCGCGGCGGGCGGCGAGGTGACGGTAGGCCGAGAAGTGGCCGGACTCCCAGTTGGCGCAGGAGACCACGCCGAAGCGGATGCCGGGTACGGCCGCGTCGTGGGCGGGGGCCGTGCGGGTGCGGGCGGTGGGGGAGCTGACGCCGCCGCAGGTGAAGCGGAAGAAGTAGCCGGTGGCCGGGCGCAGTCCGCGCACGTCCGCCTTGACGGTGTGGTCGGTGGCGGCGGTCGCGGAGACCGTGCCCTGCGCGACGACGCGGGTGAACCCGTCGTCCTCGGCGACCTGCCAGGCGACGTCGACGGCCGGGCCGCGGCCGGAGCCGGGGACGGCGTCGGGCTCGGGGGTGACCCGGGTCCACAGCAGGACGCCGTCGGGCAGCGGGTCGCCGGAGGCCACGCCGTGCGCGAAGGCGGGGGCGGTGGAGGTTCCCGCGGGGGAGTCGGTGGCGGCGACGGCCGCCCGGGCGGAGGCCGCCGGGAGCAGGGCGGCGGTCGCGGTGGCGGCGACGGCCGTGACGGCAGTGCGCCGTGATATGTCGTGGGATGTCACGGGCCGTCACCTTACCGGCCGGTCACAACCGCCGGTAAGGCCTCGGGTGGGCGCGTTACCAAGAGTTCGCCCACCCGTCGCTCATTGTTACTTCTTCAGGTTCTGCTCCACCAGGGTCTTGAACATGTCCGGCGCCTGCGGGGCCTGACCCCGCTCGTCGCCCAGCACCTTGCCGTTGAGCTTCAGGCCCGGGGTGCCCTTGATCTCCTTGTCCGGGCCGACGAACGTGTCGAAGGAGTCGGAGACGGCCAGCGCCCACTTGTCGTAGGTGCCGTCCTTGACGTCCTTCTCGAAGGCGGCGTTGCCCTTGAGCGCCGGGACCTGCGCGGCGACGTCGAGCAGCTTGCCGTCGTCGGAGAAGGCGTCGTCCCGCTCGTCGGGGTGGTTCTTCTGCGCGAACAGCGCCTTCTTGTACTCCAGGAAGGCCTCCGGGCTGACGTTCAGCGCGGCGCCCAGCGCGCTGAGCGCGTTCTTCGAGCCCGAACCCTTGATCATCGGGTTGCGGTCCAGGAAGGTGCCGATCCGGTACTGCGCCTTGTACTTGCCGTCCTTGACGTCCTTGAGGACCACCTCGCCGACGTTCTGCTCGAAGCCGGAGCAGATCGGGCAGCGCATGTCCTCGAAGACCTCGAGGGTGTTCTTGGCGTCCTGCTTGCCGATGACGACCGTGGTGCCCTTGTCCCCGGAGGTGTTGGCGGGCGCCTTGAACTCCGCCTTCTTGGCCGCGGAGACCCAGTCCTCGCTGGTGACCTTGTTGTTCTTGCCGCCGCTGGTGGCGTTGGTGACGACCACGCCGACGCCGGCGGCGATCGCCAGGACGGCGACGACGCCCACCCCCACCAGGATCTTCCGGCGCGCCTTGTCCTTCTTGGCCTGGCGCTCGCGCTCGGCGCGCAGCCGCTCGCGGGCGGCGGCCTTGTTCTGCGGGTTGTTGCGGGTGCTCATGACGTGAACCCTCCGTGGGCGTACGGGTGATGGGACCGAAGGTGGTGCGGTGCCGTGCTCAGGCGGATGCCGGGCACAGCGGCGGTCCCCGCCGTACGACGGAGTGCACGAGGAGGGGGAGGGTGCGCGCGGCGAGCGTGTCGCGCACGGGCCGCGGGCGGGCGCCGGCCGGGGCGGACGGCGTGAGCGCGGCCAGGGCCGGCAGCAGTGGCCGGAAGGCGACGGCGGCCACCGCGCGCACCAGCCGGGCCAGCGCCACCTCGCCGCGGCGCAGCCAGGCGGCGGCCAGCAGCCCGACGGCGACGTGCGCGGCGAGCAGCAGCCAGGGGGTGGCGGAGTTCGCGGCGGCCTGGCCCGCCGCCAGCGGGGTGCCGAACTCGCCGCCGCGGCAGACCAGGTCGACGCCCATCGAGTGCAGCGGGCCCGCCACCGGGCCACCGGCCTGGCCGTAGCAGGCGTGCTGGCCGGTGGTGAACACGGTGTCCGCCGCCAGCTCCAGCGGGACCAGCAGCGCGGCTATCGATCCGTAGCCGCGCTCGCGGCCGGCCAGCGCGTAGGCGATCGTGAAGAACGCCGCTGACAGCCCGGCGACCGTGGCCGCCGGCAGCGGCGCGTGGGAGAGCAGGACGTGGGAGGTGGCGGACAGGGTGACGCACAACGCCGTGAACAGCGCGGCGCGTACCGCCCTGAACCGAACTCCCGTCCCCTCCATGACGCCGAGTGTGCCACGGCCCCTGTCGGGTGTCGTGTCAAGATTCGGCATCGGTCGAGGGGACGGCCGCCCGTCCCTCCAGGGCTACTTCAGCTGCTCGCCGACGGCCGAGCCGAACTGCTCGGGGGTCATCGGAACGCCCTTGCCCTGCTCGCTCTCGTAGGTGACCTTCTTGCCGTCGAGCTTGAGCGTCGGCGTGCCGGTGACGTCCTTGACCTTGTCGAAGGAGTCGGACATCTCCAGCGCCCACTTGTCGAAGGTGCCGTCCTTGACGTCCTTCTCGAAGGCGGCGTTGCCCTTGAGCGCCGGCACCTGCTGGGCGACCTTCAGCAGGACCGCGTCGTCGGCGAAGTCGTCCTTGGTCTCCTCGGGGTGGTTCGCCTTGGAGTAGAGCGCCTTGTTGTACGCGCTGAACGCCTCGGGGCTGACGTTGAGCGCCGCGCCCAGCGCGCTGAGGGCGTTCTTCGAACCGGTGCCGGCGATCGCGGGGTTGCGGTCGAGGAAGGTGCCGACGTGGTACGAGACCTTGTACTTGCCGTCCTTGATGTCCTTGTCGATCGTGTCGCCGACGTTCTGCTCGAAGACCGAGCAGACCGGGCAGCGCATGTCCTGGAAGACGTCCAGGGTGTGCTTGGCGTCCTTCTTGCCGATCACGATCTCGGTGCCCTTGTCGCCGCCGGTGTTGGCGGGCTTGACCAGGGTCTGGTCGGCGGCGGCCTTCCAGGCGGCGTTGGTGCTCTTGGAGCTGGCGCCGCCCAGCTGGGTCGCGGCGTAGCCGATGCCGCCGGCTATCGCGAGCACGCCGACGATGGCGCCGCCGACGATCAGCTGGCGGCGGGTCTTGTCCCGCTTCGCCTGCTGCTCGCGCTCGGCGCGCAGCCGCTCGCGGGCGCTCTGCTTGTTCTCCCAGGTGTTGCGCTTGCTCATGGTGGTGATGTCTCCGTGGTGCGTCCGTACGGTGCTGTCGGTGTCCGGGGCCCTCAGGCGGCGAGGGCGTGCCCGGCCGGCGGACCGCGGCGCACGACGGAGTGGACGAGCAGCGGCAGGAGCCGGGCCGGCCGGCCGTCGCGCGCGGGGCGCGGCAGGGGGCGGCGCCGCGGCCGCACGCCCGCGGCGGTGGTGGTGGCCATCCGCAGCGGCCGGAAGGCGGCCGCGGCCGCCGCGCGCAGCAGCCGGCCGAGGGCCGCCTCGCCGCGCCGCAGCCAGGCGGCGGCCAGCAGGCCGAGGGCGACGTGCCCGGCGAGCAGCAGCCAGGGGGCGGCGCCCGGGTCGGCCCAGCGGGCCAGCGGGGTGCCCATGCTGCCGTTGCACAGCCAGGTCAGCGCGCCGGGGGCGGGGTGGCCGGGGCGGCCGTAGCAGGTGTCCTGGCCGGCGGCGAAGAGCGCGCCGACCGCCAGCTGCAGCGGGACGAGGAGGGCGGCGATGCGCCCGTAGCCGCGCTCGCGGCCGGCCAGGGCGTAGGCCAGCGCGAAGACGCCCGCCCCCGCCCCGGTGACGGCCGCCACGGGCAGCGCCCGGCCGGACAGCAGCACGTGGGAGGCCGCGGACAGCAGCACGCACAGCGCTGTGAACAGCGCCGCGCGCAGTGCCCGCAACCGTGCCGCCGATATGTCCATGAGGGCCGAGTGTGCCATGCCGTGCGTAAAGCCGTGGCTAAAGCCCGGGGATCCTGCCGTTGCGGAAGAGGTCCACGAAGATCTGGTGGTCCGCGCGGGCCCGGGCGCCGTAGGTGTGGGCGAAGTCGACCAGCAGCTCGGCGAAGCCCTCCTCGTCGGCGGCGATGACGGCGTCGATGGCGCGCTCGGTGGAGAACGGCACCAGCGAGTGGCCGCTCTGGTCGTCGGCGGCGGCGTGCATGGTGGCGGTGGCGCGGCCCAGGTCGGCGACGACGGTGGCGATCTCCGCCGGGTCGTCGATGTCGGACCAGTCCAGGTCGACGGCGTACGGCGAGATCTCGGCGACCAGCTGCCCGTAGCGCCTGCCCCCCTCCTGGATCTCCGTCCAGCCCAGCCACGGGTCGGCGTGGGCCTGCAGGGCGCGCTGGGAGATCACCGTGCGGTGGCCCTCGTGCTGGAAGTAGCCGCGCACCTCGGGGTCGGTGATGTGCCGGGAGACCGCGGGGGTCTGCGCCTGCTTCATGTAGATGACGACGTCGTTCTCCAGGGCGTCGCTGTTGCCCTCGAGGAGGATGTTGTACGAGGGCAGGCCGGCGCTGCCGATGCCGACGCCCCGGCGGCCGACGACGTCCTTGACGCGGTAGGAGTCGGGACGGGCCAGGCTGGAGCCGGGGAGGGTCTCCAGGTAGCCGTCGAAGGCGGCGAGGATCTTGTAGCGGGTGGCGGCGTCGAGCTCGATCGCGCCGTCGTCGGCCAGGAAGCGCCGGTCGAAGTCCCTGATCTCCGTCATCGAGGCCAGCAGCCCGAAGCGGGTCATCGAGCGGGCCTCGCGCAGGGCGTCCAGCAGCGGGCCGTCGGCGGTGTCGAGCGTGAACGGCGGCAGCTCGTGATCCTTGGCGCCGGTGGCCAGGGCGTGGACGCGCTCGCGGTAGGCGGCGGCGTAGATCCGCACCAGCTCGGAGATCTTCTCGTCGCTGAGCGCCTTGGTGTACCCCAGCAGGGCCAGGGAGGCGGCGAAGCGCTTGAGGTCCCAGGTGAAGGGGCCGACGTAGGCCTCGTCGAAGTCGTTGACGTTGAAGACCAGGCGGCCGTTGGCGTCCATGTACGTGCCGAAGTTCTCGGCGTGCAGGTCGCCGTGGATCCACACCCGGCTGGTGCGGTCGTCCAGGTACGGGCCGGCGTCGCGCTCGTGGTCCAGGTCGGAGTAGAAGAGGCAGGCCGTGCCGCGGTAGAAGGCGAAGGCCGAGGCGGCCATCTTCCGGAACTTGACCCGGAAGGCGGCCGGGTCGGCCGCGAGCAGCTCACCGAAGGCGGTGTCGAAAACGGCGAGGATCTCCTCGCCGCGCTGCGTGGCCCGGTCGTGCTCGGTCGCCATCGGTGGGTCCTCCTGGTGAAGGTCATGGGGCGGACAGATGTGCTGTCGTCCTCAACGGCCGAGGCTACCGGCGTGTGCCCGCGACTGTCGGTGGGGGCCGGTAACCTTCAAAACTGCCCCGTTCCGTCCCGCTGCCCCCCGGAGGTCCTCCACCGTGGCCAAGACGCCGTTCACGCACCTGCACGTCCACACCCAGTACTCGCTGCTGGACGGTGCCGCGCGGCTGAAGGACATGTTCAATGCCTGCAATGAGATGGGCATGACACACATCGCCATGTCCGACCACGGCAACCTCCACGGCGCGTACGACTTCTTCCACTCCGCCCAGAAGGCCGGGATCACTCCGATCATCGGCATCGAGGCGTACGTCGCCCCCGAGTCCCGGCGCAACAAGCGCAGGATCCAGTGGGGCCAGCCGCACCAGAAGCGCGACGACGTCTCCGGCTCCGGTGGTTACACCCACAAGACGATCTGGGCGGCCAACGCCACCGGTCTGCACAACCTCTTCCGGCTGTCCTCCGACGCCTACGCCGAGGGCTGGCTGACCAAGTGGCCCCGGATGGACAAGGAGACCATCAGCCAGTGGTCCGAGGGGCTCATCGCCTCCACCGGCTGCCCCTCCGGCGAGCTGCAGACCCGGCTGCGCCTCGGCCAGTTCGACGAGGCCCTGAAGTCCGCCTCCGAGTACCAGGACATCTTCGGCAAGGACCGGTACTTCCTCGAGCTGATGGACCACGGCATCGAGATCGAGCGCCGGGTCCGCGACGGACTCCTGGAGATCGGCAAGAAGCTCGGCATCCCGCCGCTGGTCACCAACGACTCGCACTACACCTACGCGCACGAGGCCACCGCCCACGACGCGCTGCTGTGCATCCAGACCGGCAAGAACCTCTCCGACCCCGACCGCTTCCGCTTCGACGGCTCCGGCTACTACCTCAAGTCCACGGACGAGATGTACGCCATCGACTCCTCGGACGCCTGGCAGCAGGGATGCGCCAACACCCAGCTGGTCGCCGACCAGGTCGACACCGAGGGCATGTTCCAGTTCCGGAACCTGATGCCCAAGTTCGACATCCCCGACGGCTACACCGAGGTCACCTGGTTCCGCGAGGAGACCATGCGGGGCATGCACCGCCGCTTCCCCGGCGGCATCCCCGAGGACCGCATGAAGCAGGTCGAGTACGAGATGGACACCATCATCTCGATGGGCTTCCCGGGCTACTTCCTCGTGGTCGCCGACTTCATCATGTGGGCCAAGAACCAGGGCATCGCCGTCGGCCCCGGCCGTGGCTCCGCGGCCGGCTCGATCGTCGCGTACGCCATGGGCATCACCGACCTCGACCCGATCCCGCACGGCCTGATCTTCGAGCGGTTCCTGAACCCCGAGCGCATCTCCATGCCCGATGTCGACATCGACTTCGACGAGCGCCGGCGCGCCGAGGTGATCCGGTACGTCACCGAGAAGTACGGCGCCGACAAGGTCGCCATGATCGGCACCTACGGCACCATCAAGGCCAAGAACGCCATCAAGGACTCCGCTCGCGTCCTGGGCTACCCCTACGCGATGGGCGACCGCCTCACCAAGGCGATGCCCGCCGACGTCCTCGGCAAGGGCATCCCGCTCTCCGGCATCACCGACCCCAAGCACCCGCGCTACAGCGAGGCCGGCGAGATCCGGGGGATGTACGAGAACGAGCCGGACGTGAAGAAGGTCATCGACACCGCGATGGGTGTCGAGGGCCTGGTCCGGCAGATGGGTGTGCACGCGGCCGGCGTGATCATGTCCAGCGAGACGATCACCGACCACGTCCCCGTCTGGGTGCGCCACTCCGACGGTGTGACCATCACACAGTGGGACTATCCGAGCTGTGAGTCGCTCGGCCTGCTGAAGATGGACTTCCTCGGCCTGCGCAACCTCACGATCATGGACGACGCCGTCAAGATGGTGAAGGCCAACAAGGGGATCGACATCGACCTCCTGGCCCTCCCGCTCGACGACCCCACGACCTTCGAGCTGCTCCAGCGCGGCGACACCCTCGGCGTCTTCCAGTTCGACGGCGGGCCCATGCGGTCCCTGCTGCGCCTGATGAAGCCCGACAACTTCGAAGACATCTCCGCCGTGTCCGCCCTGTACCGGCCGGGCCCGATGGGCATGAACTCGCACACGAACTACGCCCTGCGCAAGAACAAGCAGCAGGAGATCACCCCGATCCACCCGGAGCTGGAGAAGCCCCTCGAGGAGGTCCTGGCCGTCACCTACGGCCTGATCGTCTACCAGGAGCAGGTCCAGAAGGCCGCCCAGATCATCGCCGGGTACTCGCTCGGCGAGGCCGACATCCTCCGCCGCGTCATGGGCAAGAAGAAGCCCGAGGAGCTGGCGAAGAACTTCACGATCTTCCAGAGCGGCGCCCGGAAGAACAACTACAGCGACGAGGCCATCCAGGCCCTGTGGGACGTCCTGGTCCCCTTCGCCGGCTACGCCTTCAACAAGGCCCACTCCGCCGCGTACGGCCTGGTCTCGTACTGGACCGCCTACCTCAAGGCCAACCACCCCGCCGAGTACATGGCCGCCCTGCTGACGTCCGTCAAGGACGACAAGGACAAGTCGGCGACCTACCTCAACGAGTGCCGTCGCATGGGCATCAAGGTGCTCCCGCCGAACGTCAACGAGTCCGAGGCCAACTTCGCCGCCCAGGGCGACGACGTGATCCTCTTCGGCCTGACCGCCGTGCGCAACGTCGGCGCCAACGTCGTGGACTCGATCATCCGCTGCCGCAAGTCCAAGGGGAAGTACACCTCCTTCCCCGACTTCCTCGACAAGGTCGAGGCCGTCGTCTGCAACAAGCGCACCGTCGAATCGCTGATCAAGGCCGGCGCCTTCGACACCATGGGGCACACCCGCAAGGGCCTCACCGCGCACTACGAACCGATGATCGACAACGTGGTGCAGGTCAAGCGCAAGGAGGCCGAGGGACAGTTCGACCTCTTCGGCGGCATGGGCGACGAGAGCGCCGACGAGGGCCCCGGCTTCGGGCTGGACGTGGAGTTCTCCGACCTCGAGTGGGAGAAGTCCTACCTGCTCGCCCAGGAGCGCGAGATGCTCGGCCTCTACGTCTCCGACCACCCGCTCTTCGGCATCGAGCACGTCCTCAACGACAAGGCCGACGCCTCGATCTCCCAGCTCACCGGCGGTGAGCACGCCGACGGCGCGATCGTGACCATCGGCGGCATCATCTCCGGCCTGCAGCGCAAGATGACCAAGCAGGGCAACGCCTGGGCCATCGCCACCGTCGAGGACCTGGCCGGCTCCATCGACTGCATGTTCTTCCCCGCCACCTACCAGCTGGTCTCCACCCAGCTCGTCGAGGACGCCGTCGTCTTCGTCAAGGGGCGCCTGGACAAGCGCGAGGACATCCCGCGCCTGGTCGCCATGGAGCTGATGGTCCCCGACCTGTCCAACGCCGGCACCAACGCACCGGTGATCATCTCCATTCCCACGGTGAAGGTCACCCCGCCGCTGGTCGAGCGGCTCGGCCAGGTCCTCAGCCACCACCGGGGCTCGACCGAGGTGCGGATCAAGCTCCAGGGGGCCCGCAAGACCACCGTGCTCCGCCTGGACCGGCACCGCGTGACGCCCGACCCGGCGCTCTTCGGTGACCTGAAGCAGCTGCTCGGGCCGTCCTGCCTGGCGGGCTGAGCCCGCCCGGGAGACCGCTGATCATGCGCGAGGGGCGCACCCGCTGTGAGCGGGTGCGCCCCTCAAGCGCATCCAAGCGCCGGTCAGTTGTGGCCGAAGCGCTTCTGGCGGCCCTTGTGCGCGACGTCCGCGGGGGTGACCCGAGTGGCTCGCTCCTGTCCCTGGGACTCCATGGACGAGCTCTTGGCCTGCTGAGTGCCGCGCTCGGCCGCGCTCGACTTCTGCTGGCTCCGGTCCTGCTTCTTGTTCTTCGCCATGCTGCTGCGCCTCCGCATCGGGGTGACTCCCCCCGGCGACCACCCTCGCACGCACCGGCCAAACGTGCATTTCGGGTAATTACCGTAGGTGACAGGGGTACTTATCGGCCGCAGCCCGTATCCGCCACGCCGAAGATCCAGTTCGGACTGATAACCCCCGCCCGGTCGGGCAGACTCCTTGGAAAGCCAACGGAACCGGGGCACGCCTGTGCCGGGGGGCGACCGCACTTCTGGAATCAGGGGAAACCCGGGAAAAGAGGGTGGAACGTGGACCGCTGCGTCGTCCTGGTGGACGCCGGGTATTTGCTGGGCGCCGCCGCGAGCCTGCTGGCCGGGGAACCCGCCCGGTCCCGTATCACCGTCGACCACGCAACCCTCATCCAGGGACTGCGCGAACGCGCCGAAGCCGACACCCAGCGCCCGTTGCTGCGCATCTACTGGTTCGACGGCGCCCCCGACCGCGTCCCCCAGCCCGAGCACCGGCGGCTGCGGGTGATGTCCCGCGTCACCGTCCGGCTGGGCGCCCTCACCCGCAGCGACGGCCGCTGGGCGCAGAAGGGCGTCGACGCCGCCATGCACGCCGAGCTCACCGAGCTCGCCCGCAACCGCGCCTGCTCCGACATCGTCCTGGTCACCGGCGACGGCGACCTGCTGCCGGGGCTGATGTCCGCCAAGGAACACGGCGTCGCCGTCCACCTGTGGGCCGTGCAGGCCGCCGACGGCGACTACAACCAGTCCGAGGACCTCGTCGCCGAGGCCGACGAGCGGCGCGTCCTGGACCGCACATGGATCACCCGCGCGGTACGGGCCAAGGAGCTCACCGGCGTGTGCGCCCCGCCCCCCGCGCCCCGGCCCGAGATCGCCGCCATCCTCGCCGCCCCGCTGCCGGAGACGGCCGCGGCCGCCGCCGCGGCCGCCGGTCACACGGCGGAGGCCCGGACCGAGGCCGGGCACAACGGCACCGCACGGCCCGCCCCGGCCCCCGTGCCGTGCGTGAACGGCGACGGCGCCGACACCGCGCCCGCCGTCCGCGGCGTGCCCACCCCCAAGGACCTCGCCGGACTGGGCCGGGGACCGGGCCCCGACCGGCCCACCCCGGCCACCGCCGCCGCGCAGAACGGCGGCACGCCCCCCGGCACGCCGAACGCGACCCTGCGCTGGTCCTCGGACAAGGGCTGGGTCGAACGCGGCGCCGGCAACGGCCTCGGGGAGCCTCCCGAAACCGCCTCCCTGCCGATGCTGGCCCAGCTCACCAGCGCCGAGCAGCGCTGGGCCGACCGCGAGGAGGACATCACCACCGTCGGCGGCGACCCCTTCGAGGTCGGCCAGGTCTTCGCCCGCCGCTGGGCCGAGCGCCTCACCGACGCCGTCCACCTCCAGCACCTCTCCACCGAGTACCCCCGCATCCCCCACCGCATCGACGGCGAGCTCCTGCGCTACGCGGCCCGCTTCGGCCTCCTCGCCCACAAGGACGACCAGATCGACGAGCACGACCGGTACGCGATCCGGGCGGGCTTCTGGCGCGAGATCGACACCCGTACGGCGGCCGAGCACGCGCCGGCCGCGGACTGACCCGCCGCGCGCACGGTGTCCCCGTCGTTCTCGCCCGGTTGTTCCTGCCGCGCCGAATCCCGCCCCCGAGGCGAGCAGCGGGGGGCGGGGCGCGTACCCTCATAGCTCGTGAGAACGGGCACGAAAACGGCGGAGCGGGGCGGCTCCTCGCGGCATACCGCGGGCGAGACGGTGTGTACCGTGCGCGGGCTCGTCAAGACCTATCCCCCCGCGCGCTCCCGGCGCGGGGAACCCGCCGCGGCCCCTGTGCGGGCCAGCGACGGCATCGACCTCGACGTCCGGCGCGGCGAGATCTTCGGCCTGCTCGGCCCCAACGGCGCCGGCAAGACCACGCTCGTACGCCAGCTCACCGGCCTGCTGCGCCCCGACGAGGGCCGCGTCGAGCTTCTCGGCCACGACTTGGTCCGCCATCCCGAGCGCGCCTCCCGCCTCGTCGGCTACCTGGGCCAGGAGTCCACCGCGCTCGACGAGCTGACCGTCGCCCTCGCCGCCGAGACCACCGGCCGGCTGCGCGGCCTGGACCTGCGCACGGCCCGCGCCGAGCGCGACGCCGTCCTCGACGAGCTGGGCCTGACCCCGCTCGCCGGACGGCCGCTGAAGAAGCTCTCCGGCGGCCAGCGCCGCCTCGCCTGCTTCGCCGCCGCCCTGGTCGGCGACCGCCCGCTGCTGGTGCTGGACGAGCCGACCACCGGCATGGACCCGGTGGCCCGCCGCGCCGTGTGGGCCGCCGTCGACCGGCGGCGCGCCGAGCGCGGGGCCACGGTGCTGCTGGTCACCCACAACGTCATCGAGGCCGAGACCGTGCTGGACCGCGTCGCGGTGCTCGAGCGCGGCCGGATCATCGCCTGCGACACCCCGGCCGGCCTCAAGGAGCTCGTCGGCGACGACGTACGGGTCGACCTCGTCTGGCGGGACGCCCCGCCGCTCGACGTTCCCGAGGTCGCCGCCCTGCGCGAGTCCGCCCAGGAGACCGGCCGCCGCTGGTCGCTGCGGCTCGGCCCCGCCGAGGCGCGCGCCGCCGTCGCCGCCGTGACCGGCGGCCCCGCCTTCGCCGCGCTCGACGACTTCACGCTCGCCACGCCCAGCCTGGAGGACGTCTACCTCGCCCTGGGCGGCCGCGAGAAGGGGCTGATGAAGGGGTGAGGGCCGTCCCGACCGGACCGAACAGGAGCTGTGCCGCGTGACTGCTGTATCCGCCGAAGCGGTGTCGGGGAAGGCGCCCGCCGCGTCCGCCCCCCGGCCGTGGTCCGAGGACGGCGGCGCCGCCCCGCTCGCGCCCAGGGCACGGCTGCTGCCCGCGCTGGCGGCGGTCTACCGCGCGCAGCTCTCGCGCGCCCGCGTGGCGCGGATCCCGCTGCTGTTCGTGGCCACGTTCCAGTCCGTCGGCATCATGATCCTGATGCGCGGCGTCGTCGACGGCGGGGCCGAGGCGCGTGCCGTGGTGGCCGGGTCCAGCGTCCTGGTGGTGGCGTTCGTCGCGCTGAACCTCCTGGCCCAGTACTTCGGCCAGCTGCGGGCCAGCGGCGGCCTGGACCACTACGCCACGCTGCCGGTGCCGCCGGCGGCCGTCGTGCTGGGGGCGGCCGGGGCGTACGCGTCGTTCACCGCGCCCGGCACGGCCGTCACGGCGGTGGTGGGCAGCGTGCTGTTCGGGCTGCCGATGACGCACCTGTGGGTGCTGGTCGCGGTGATCCCGCTGGCCGGCGCGGCCCTCGCCGGGCTCGGCGCCGCCCTCGGCCTGCTCGCCCCGCGCCAGGAGCTGGCGACGCTGTGCGGCCAGCTGGGCATGTCGGCGGCGCTGCTGCTGGGCGTGCTGCCGGCCCAGCACATGCCGGCGCCGGTCGCCTACGCGCGCGACCTGCTGCCCTCCACCTACGGCGTGGAGGCGCTGGCGCGGAGCTTCGACGCGCACCCCGACTGGCTGCGGACGGCGGCCGACCTCGGGGTGTGCGCGGCCGTCGGCGTGGTGTCGCTGGCGGCGGCGACGTGGGCCTACCGCCGGGCGGCCGTGCGGTGACGCGCCGCAGCGACCGTCCTGGCTCCGGGGCGTCCGCGTCCACCTGGCACGATGGCGGGGTGACCGCACCGCTGACGCCGCACGGCAACTCCCCCTCCGAGCCCGGACCCGGCTCCGGCCCGGATCTTCCGCAGCAGACCGGGGACGAGGCCGCGGACAGCGCGCCCGGCCTGTCCGAGGAGACCCGTACGGAGCTGCGGCAGGGCGCGGTGATCCTGGCGTTCGTGACGCTCTGCGGCGTACTGCTGGGGCTGCTGTGGCTGTGGCTGGCGCCGAGGGTGCCCCTGATCTCCGACGGCAAGGCCGTCTACCTCAGCAACACCGAGGGCGAGCAGGCCGTCGGCGCGGACGGCTGGTTCGGCCTGCTGGGCCTGGTGTTCGGCGCGGTCGGCGCGGCCGTGGTCTTCCTCTGCTACCGCAAGGGCGGCATCGCGATCGTGGCGGGCCTCGCGGCGGGTTCGCTGCTGGCCTCGCTGATCGGCTGGCGGCTGGGCGTCTGGCTCGGCCCGACGGCCGACGTGGCCGGGCACGCCCGCGCCGTGGGCCAGGGCGTGGTCTTCGACGCGCCGATCAAGCTCGCCGCCAAGGGCATGCTGCTGGCCTGGCCGCTGGCGGCCATGGCCGTCCACCTGGGCCTGACGGCCCTCTTCGGCCCCCGCGACCCCGAGCCCGAGGCCGGGCCGGAACTCCACTGGTCCCGGCCCGGAACCCCGCCCGCGCAGGACGCGGAGGAGCAGAACTGACCCGGCGCTAGGGGGTGTCCGATGGGTCAGCACGGGCCCTGCGGCGCCCGGCACGGCACCTCGCTGCGTTGTCGCATCAGCCAAGGACGCCCAGTCCGAGGCAGATACTCCGCCTTGCGATGCTCCCCCAGCTACCGCTGGGAGGTGCCCCCAGCACCGGACACCGCAGGGCCCGCACCGACCCATCGGACACCCCCTAGGGCGTGCCCTAGGCCGGCCGGCGGCCGTGGTTGGCGCGGCCCTTCTTCAGGCGCCAGCGGCGTTTGCGGGTGCGCTTCGACATGGGCGTCCCTCCCTGTGCGCGGCCGCCCACGCGGCGGCCCGCCCCTCGGTCGTAGCGGAGGGCGCCCTCGCCGTCCAGACCCCGCACGGGCCACGGCTCAGCCGCGGGCGATCGGGGCGATCACCGCGCCCGTCAGAAGCGCCAGGTCGGCGGGGGAGAGCTCGACCTCCAGGCCCCGTCGGCCCGCCGAGACACAGATCGTGGCGTGGGAGCGCGCGGAGGCGTCCAGCGCGGTCCGCAGGCGCCTGCGCTGACCCAGCGGGGAGATCCCGCCCCGGACGTACCCCGTCACGCGCTCGGCGGCCGCCGGGTCGGCCATCGCCGCCCGCTTGCCGCCGACCGCCGCCGCCAGCGCCTTGAGGTCCAGCGAGCCGGACACCGGCACGACGGCCACGGTCAGCGCGCCGTCCACGTCGGCCACGAGCGTCTTGAAGACCCGGCCCGGTTCCACGCCCAGGGCCCGCGCCGCCTCCTCGCCGAAGGAGGCGACGGCCGGGTCGTGCTCGTAGGAGTGCACGGAGAAGGCCGTGCCCGCCCGCTCGAGGGCGACGATCGCGGGCGTCGCGCCCGCACCCGCCTTCGTCCCGTTCCCGCTGGACTTCCTTGCCACGACGATCGTCCTCCGTCCAGTTGGGGCTGATGCCTAGTTGGGGCTGGTCGGGCGCCGGGTCAGATCGACGGCCGGCAGCGACGGCAGCTTGCTTATCACCGCGGTCTCGGCCCGCAGCAGCCGCAGCTCCTCCGTCAGCCGGGACGCCGTGTCGGGCGCCTGCAGCAGGCGCTGCTTGGCCGGGGTGTCCAGCACCGCGGCCGCGGCCACGAGGTAGGACAGCACCCGCGGCTCGCCGGGCAGCTCCGCCTGCCGGGCCAGCGACGTCTCGCTCGCCCCGGCCAGCCGCTTCTGGTACGCCCGGAACGCCCGGACGACGCCGGCGGCGAGGGCGCCGGCCTCGTCGCCCTGCCGCTCCTCGATCTCCTCCACCTCACCCGTCAGATACGGGCCCGAGGCGTCCACCGACAGCAGCCGGAAGCGCGTGGTGCCGGTGGCCAGGACCTCGTACGTGCCGTTCTCGCGCCGCCGGATCGTGGCCGCGTCGGCGACGCAGCCCACGGTGTGGAACGACCGCAGCGGGTCGGGGCCGAAACCGGAGGCCGGGCCGGGCTCCGGGCGGGCGTCGTCGGGCAGGCCCGGGGCGCTGGGCGCCACCTCGTGCCCGTCGCGGATGGCGACCACGCCGAAGCGGCGCGGCGCGTCCTCGGGGAGCTGCGCCAGTTCGCGCATCATCGTGCGGTACCGCTGCTCGAAGACGTTCAGCGGCAGCACGAGGCCGGGGAACAGCACCGAGTTCAGCGGGAAGATCGGAAGGCGCGCGGTGGTCACGGCGGGTAAGCCTAATGGCCGTGCGGACGGACGGGCCGGGGATTTCACTGCCGGCGCAGCAGGCGGGAGGCTCCCGCCGCCACCGTCGTGGCGAGGATCCAGCCGAGGAGGGTGAGGACGGCCACCGCCCACTGCTGGCCGCCGGTGGGGCGCCAGGCGGCGCCCTGGCCCAGGTCGATGACGGGCAGCAGCAGGTCCAGGGTGTACAGCTCGGGGTTCCAGGCGGGGCCCTCGCCCTCCTTGAGGGGCGGCACCGGGCGGTAGGAGAAGTAGAAGCCTCCCAGCGCCCACAGCACCGCCATCCACACCGCCGCCCGCCCCGGACGGTAGCCGTAGGCCACCGTCCAGTCCTGCAGATAGCCCCACGCCTTCCCGGCCGGCGGCAGCGTCTCGCGCCGGCGGCGCTGCTTGGCGAGCAGCACCGCCCGGGCGTCGGCGTCCTCGCCGCTGGAGCGCAGGGCGCCCGCCAGCCGCTCGTAGGGCTCCGGGGCGTACTCGGGCGTGGCCGCGGCCACCCAGTCCAGGCGGCGGGCCAGCGGGAAGGAGCCCAGCGGTATCAGGTTCTCGTAGGTGAAGCCGGCCATCACCAGGCCTCCCGGGCCCGGCCAGCTGTCGTAGCGGTCGACCAGGTTGACCACCCGCGCCCCCGACAGCACCACCCGCCCGCGCTCCTGCCGCTCGCCGAGGAAGCGCAGCTCGGGCGTCTGGACGCGGCGCAGCGACAGCTCCTGGTCCGCCTCCATCACGAACCGGGCCTGACTGAGGTCCACCGCGTCCCCGAACCGCCCGTCGTCCAGCCGGGCCCCGCCCAGGCACTCGAAGCGCCGCAGCCGGGGGCCGCGGTCGGGGGCGGGGGTGGTGGAGATGCCGTACGGGGGAGTGGCGCCGCCCGCGAAGCGGGAGCCGCCCAGGCCCGCGGAGGTGAGGTAGAGGGTGCGTTCGACGGTCAGCTGGGGGGCGTTGAGGGCGCGGCGCCCGTAGGGGTTGTTGAGGGTGGAGCCGCGCAGGCTCAGCGAGGCCCCGATGGTGGCGCCGCGCATGCTCAGCTCGCCGTGCGAGCGCATCATCTCGGCCTGCAGGTCCTGCCCGACCGTCATCCCGTCCGCGGCTATGGACACCCCTCGCCGGTCGCGCCGCACCACCAGCTGGTTGAGCAGCAGGTCCGTGCCGATGTGGGCGTCGGTCAGCCGTATGCCGTGCTGGACGACGCAGCGCGGCAGGTGGAGGTCGCCGTCGGTGCGGATGCGCGCGGCCTCGACCCGGGGGATGGCGCAGCCGACCAGGCGCAGGGTGGTGAAGGTGCTCTCGGGCAGGAGCAGCTGCTGCTCGAAGCGGCAGTTGTGCAGCTCGACGTAGGGCACGACGGTGCCGCCGGACAGGTCGAGGGTGCCGGTGATCTGCACGCCGTTGAGCTTGAGCGCGGCCACCCGGCCGGGGCGGGCGGAGGGGCCGTTCAGGAGCAGCAGGGCGACCACGCGGGCGCGCACGCTGCGGTCGGCGCCCCAGGTGTAGGGGGCGGAGGGATCGTTCTGCTCGGGGCTGGAGGTGCGTAAGTCGTGCGTGGTGCCGTTGCGGAACGCCTCCCACATGTCCCGCTCGACGGCGGTCAGCTCGAGGTCCGCGGGCGGCCCGCCGTCGTGTGGATCGGTCACGCTGGTCCCTCCCTTCCCCTGTGACGCCCCGTCAGGGGCCCCATTCCCCTCGGGTGACTGTTCGAACACCCCTGGTGAGGGCCGATTGTCCGGCCTCGGTCAGAAAAAGATCAACACTTTGGCCCCGTATCACTGAGTGGTACGGGGAGCCGTGTGCCGGGACGGGTCTGAGACAATTGGCCATGTGATCTCCCGAATCGATCTGCGCGGCGACGCCTTCCCTGCGAACGGCATCGACCGCGATCTGCTGCCCCGTGCCGAGCTCGACGTCGAGGCCGCCCTGGAGAAGGTGCGGCCCATCTGCGACGACGTGCATCATCGCGGCACCGCGGCCCTGATCGACTACGCGGAACGCTTCGACGGTGTGCGCATCGAGCGGGTGCGGGTGCCCGCCGAGGCGCTCACTCGCGCCCTCGAGGAGCTCGACCCCGCCGTGCGCGCGGCCCTGGAGGAGTCCATCCGGCGCGCCCGCCTCGTCCACCGCGAGCAGCGCCGCACCGACACGACCGTCCAGGTCGTCCCCGGCGGCACGGTCACCGAGCGCTGGGTGCCCGTCGAGCGCGTCGGGCTGTACGTGCCGGGCGGCCGGTCCGTCTACCCCTCGTCCGTGATCATGAACGTCGTCCCGGCCCAGGAGGCCGGCGTGGGCTCCATGGCCGTCGCCTCCCCGCCCCAGGCGGACTTCGACGGCCTGCCGCACCCCACGATCCTGGCCGCCTGCGCGCTGCTGGGCGTCGACGAGGTGTACGCGGCCGGCGGCGCCCAGGCCGTCGCCATGTTCGCCTACGGCACCGACGAGTGCCGCGCCGCCAACATGGTCACCGGCCCCGGCAACATCTGGGTCGCCGCGGCCAAGCGCCTGCTCAAGGGCCGCATCGGGATCGACGCCGAGGCCGGCCCGACCGAGATCGCCGTCCTCGCCGACCACACCGCCGACCCGGTGCACGTCGCCGCCGACCTGATCAGCCAGGCCGAGCACGACCCGCTGGCCGCCTCGGTGCTCGTCACCGACTCCGAGGAGCTCGCCGACGCCGTCGAGAAGGAACTCGAGGCGCAGGTGGCGGCCACCAAGCACGTCGAGGACCGGATCGTGCCCGCCCTCGGCGGCCGCCAGTCCGGCATCGTGCTGGTCGACGGCATCGAGCAGGGCCTCGCGGTCGTCGACGCCTACGCCGCCGAGCACCTGGAGATCCAGACCGAGAACGCCGCCCAGGTCGCCGCCCGGGTGCGCAACGCCGGCGCGATCTTCGTCGGCCCGTACGCCCCCGTCTCGCTCGGCGACTACGCCGCCGGCTCCAACCACGTGCTGCCCACCGGCGGCTGCGCCTGCCACTCCTCCGGGCTGTCGGTGCAGTCCTTCCTGCGCGGCATCCACGTCGTGGACTACACCCGCGAGGCGCTGGCCGAGGTCGCCGGGCACGTGGTGACGCTGGCCGAGGCCGAAGACCTGCCCGCCCACGGCGCGGCGGTCAAGGCGAGGTTCGACTGGAAGGTTCCGGACGGCAAGTGACGGACAACACCCCCTCGTCCCCCTGGGACGACCTCCCCATCCGGGACGAACTGCGCGGCCAGTCCCCGTACGGCGCCCCCCAGCTCGACGTGCCCGTACGCCTGAACACCAACGAGAACCCCTACCCCCTGCCCGACGCCCTCGTCGCCCGCATCGCCGAGCGCGTCGCCGAGGCCGCCCGGCACCTCAACCGCTACCCCGACCGGGACGCGGTCGAGCTGCGCACCGCACTCGCCGCCTACCTCACCCGCACCACGGGCCACGAGGTCACCGCGGCCGGGGTCTGGGCCGCCAACGGCTCCAACGAGGTCCTCCAGCAGCTGCTGCAGACCTTCGGCGGGCCCGGCCGCACCGCGATCGGCTTCGAGCCCTCGTACTCGATGCACGCGCTGATCTCGCGCGGCACCGGCACCGGCTGGATCTCCGGCCCGCGCCGCGAGGACTTCACCATCGACGTCGACGCGGCCGTGGCCGCCATCGCCGAGCACCGCCCCGACGTCGTCTTCGTCTGCTCGCCCAACAACCCCACGGGCACGGCGGTCGACGAGGAGACGGTCCTGCGGCTGTACGAGGCCGCGCAGGCGGCGAAGCCCTCGATGCTCGTCGTCGACGAGGCCTACGGCGAGTTCAGCCACCGCCCCTCGCTGCTGCCGCTCATCGAGGGCCGGCCCCACCTCGTCGTCTCCCGCACCATGTCCAAGGCGTTCGGCGCCGCCGGGCTGCGCCTGGGCTACCTGGCCGCCGCCCCGGCCGTGGTCGACGCCGTCCAGCTCGTCCGGCTGCCGTACCACCTGTCGGCCGTCACCCAGGCCACCGCGCTCGCGGCCCTGGAGCACACCGACACGCTGCTCGGCTACGTCGAGCAGCTCAAGGCCGAGCGCGACCGCATCGTCACCGAGCTGCGCGCCATGGGCTGCGAGGTGACCGACTCGGACGCCAACTTCGTGCAGTTCGGCCGCTTCGAGGACAGCCACGCCGCCTGGCAGGCCATCCTCGACCAGGGCGTCCTGGTACGGGACAACGGCGTGCCGGGGTGGCTGCGGGTCACCGCGGGCACCCCGCAGGAGAACGACGCGTTCCTGGACGCGGTACGTGCCATTCGCAAGGAGAACCACTCATGAGCCGCGTCGGGCGCGTCGAGCGCACCACGAAGGAGACATCCGTCCTGGTCGAGATAGACCTCGACGGCACCGGGCAGGTCGACGTGTCGACGGGGGTCGGTTTCTACGACCACATGCTCGACCAGCTCGGCCGCCACGGCCTCTTCGACCTCACCGTCAAGACCGACGGCGACCTGCACATCGACACCCACCACACCATCGAGGACACCGCGCTCGCGCTCGGCGCCGCCTTCCGGCAGGCCCTCGGCGACAAGGTGGGCATCTACCGCTTCGGCAACTGCACCGTGCCCCTGGACGAGTCCCTCGCCCAGGTCACCGTGGACCTCTCCGGCCGGCCGTACCTGGTGCACACCGAGCCCGAGAACATGGCACCGATGATCGGCGCGTACGACACGACGATGACCCGGCACATCCTGGAGTCCTTCGTCGCGCAGGCGCAGATCGCGCTGCACGTCCACGTCCCGTACGGGCGCAACGCCCACCACATCGTCGAGTGCCAGTTCAAGGCCCTCGCCCGGGCCCTGCGCTACGCCAGCGAGCGCGACCCGCGCGCCGAGGGAATCATCCCGTCCACGAAGGGTGCGCTGTGAGCGACGCACGCGCGGCCGCCGGCCCGCAGACAACCGTGATACCCGCGCCTGTGCGCCGCGCGGGCGGAGAAGCGAACGGAAAGATGCTGTGACAGGCCTGTCGACTGTTCTGATCGTTGTCGGGCTGTTCCTGATCGGCGGCGTCGTCTCCTTCCTCAAGCAGGGCATGCCCAAGAGCGTGATCACACTGCTGGGGATCGGTGCGGCGATGTGCCTGACCGCCGGTGTGATGCGTATCGAAGGGCTGTGGTCATGAGTTCCCCCGCCAAGAAGGTCGTCGTCTTCGACTACGGCTTCGGCAACGTCCGTTCCGCCGAGCGGGCCCTGGCCCACGTCGGCGCGGACGTCGAGATCACTCGCGACTACGACAAGGCCATGAACGCCGACGGGCTGCTCGTCCCCGGCGTCGGCGCCTTCGACGCCTGCATGCGGGGGCTGCGCGCCGCGCGCGGCGACTGGGTCATCGGGCGCCGGCTCTCCGGCGGCCGTCCCGTCATGGGCATCTGCGTCGGCATGCAGATCCTCTTCGAACGCGGCATCGAGCACGGCGTGGAGACCGAGGGCCTCGACGAGTGGCCCGGCGTGGTCGAGCCGCTCAAGGCCGACGTCGTGCCGCACATGGGCTGGAACACCGTCGCCCCGGCCGAGGACTCCCAGCTCTTCGCGGGCCTGGACGCGGACACCCGCTACTACTTCGTGCACTCCTACGCGGTGCGCGAGTGGACGCTGGAGGTCGGCAACGCCAACATCCGCGCCCCCAAGGTCACCTGGGCCCGGCACGGCGAGCCGTTCGTGGCCGCCGTGGAGAACGGGCCGCTGTGGGCCACCCAGTTCCACCCCGAGAAGTCCGGCGACGCCGGAGCCCGGCTGCTGACCAACTGGATCGAGACGCTGTGATGCCGAAGCTTGAACTCCTGCCCGCCGTCGACGTCCGGGACGGTCAGGCCGTCCGTCTCGTCCACGGCGAGTCCGGCTCCGAGACCTCCTACGGCGACCCGATGACCGCCGCCCAGGCCTGGCAGCGCTCCGGCGCCGAGTGGCTGCACCTGGTCGACCTGGACGCCGCCTTCGGCACCGGCGACAACCGCGCCCAGGTCGCCGAGGTCGTCCGTTCGATGGACATCAAGGTCGAGCTGTCCGGCGGCATCCGCGACGACGCCTCGCTGGCCGCCGCCCTCGCCACCGGCTGCACCCGCGTCAACCTCGGCACCGCCGCCCTGGAGACCCCCGAATGGGTCGCCAAGGTCATCGCCGAGCACGGCGACCGCATCGCCGTCGGCCTGGACGTGCGGGGCACCACCCTGAGCGGCCGCGGCTGGACCCGCGACGGCGGCGACCTCTACGAGACCCTCGCCCGCCTCGACTCCGAGGGCTGCGCCCGCTACGTCGTCACCGACATCGCCAAGGACGGCACCCTCCAGGGCCCCAACCTGGAGCTGCTGAAGAACGTCTGCGCGGCCACCGACAAGCCGGTCGTCGCCTCCGGCGGCGTCTCCTCCCTTGACGATCTGCGTGCGCTCGCCACCCTGGTACCTCAGGGGGTCGAAGGCGCCATCATCGGCAAGGCCCTCTACGCCAAGGCGTTCACCTTGGAAGAGGCTCTGGAGGCAGTGTCCGTATGAGTCAGACCCCGGCCCCGCAGCGCGTGCAGACTGACAGCCCCTGGGAAGAGTCGATCGGATTCGCACGTGCCGTGGCGGCCGGGGACCGGGTCCTCGTGGCCGGGACGATGCCCCTGGTCAGGGGAGTCCTCCACGGCGAGGGAGACCCGTACGAGCAGACGCTGGTGGCGTTCGGCAACGCGCTCGAGGCGCTGAAGAGCTTCGGCCTCGGCGCCGAGTCCGTCGTCCGCACCCGCATGTATCTCACCCACGCGCGCGACGTCGACGCCGTCGGCCGGGCCCACAAGGAGCTCTTCGAGGGCGTCCGGCCGGCCGCCACCCTGGTGGTGGTCTCCGGCTTCGTCGACTCGCGCGTCCTGGTCGAAGTAGAAGTAGAAGCTTTCAGAGGAGAACCGGCGTGACCCTCGCCGTGCGAGTCATCCCCTGCCTGGACGTGGACAACGGCCGGGTCGTCAAGGGCGTCAACTTCCAGAACCTGCGCGACGCGGGCGACCCCGTCGAAATGGCCCGCGTCTACGGACGGGAGGGCGCCGACGAGCTCACGTTCCTCGACATCACCGCCTCCTCCGGCAACCGCGAGACGACGTACGACGTGGTGCGCCGCACGGCCGAGGAGGTCTTCATCCCCCTCACCGTCGGCGGCGGCGTGCGCACCGCCGAGGACGTCGACAAGCTGCTGCGGGCCGGCGCCGACAAGGTCGGCGTCAACACCGCCGCGATCGAGCGGCCCGAGCTGATCCGCGAGATCGCCGAGCGCTTCGGCCGGCAGGTCCTGGTCCTGTCGGTCGACGCGCGGCGCACCCCCTCCGGCTCCTTCGAGGTCACCACCCACGGCGGCCGCCGGGGCACCGGCCTCGACGCCGTCGAGTGGGCGCACCGGGCCGCCGAGCTCGGCGCCGGGGAGATCCTGCTGAACTCCATGGACGCGGACGGCACCAAGGACGGCTACGACACCGAGATGATCCGGGCCGTGCGCAAGCACGTCGTGGTCCCGGTCATCGCCAGCGGCGGCGCCGGCCGCCTGGAGCACTTCGCCCCGGCGGTCGAGGCCGGCGCGGACGCGGTGCTGGCCGCCTCGGTCTTCCACTTCGGCGACCTGCGGATCGCGGACGTCAAGGGCGCGCTGGGGGACGCGGGGCACCCGGTCCGCTGAGTCGGTCCGCTGAGTCCGGCCGAGGGCCGGAGGCGCCGCGTCACGCGGCCCCTCCGGCCCCTCCGGCTGCGGCTCCTCAGTCCCGGATCAGCAGGAACACGGCTCCCAACACCACCGCCAGCGCGATCGCGGCCACCCCGTACGCCAGCCGGTTCGTCCGCAGCACCGGCAGGAAGCGGTCCACCGCGTAGTCCCCGGGCCCGGTCAGGGCCAGCGCCGTGGCCCCGACGGCGATCAGAAGGGTGAATTCCACGCCCTGGGGCAGGAAGAAGGCCCCCCACGTCACGCCCAGCGCGTTGATCATGGTGCCCAGGACCGCCGCCGCGGCGAGCGGTGTGAGGAGCCCCAGGAACAGCCCCGCCCCGCCCAGCGTCTCGCTGAGCCCGGCCACCACGGCCATGGCTTTACCCGCCGGGTAGCCCGACAGGGTGAAGAATTTCGCCGTCCCGTCGAGCCCGGGCCCGCCGAACCAGCCGAAGAGCTTCTGCGTGCCGTGGCCCATCATGATGAGCCCGAGCATCAGGCGCAGCAGCAGGAGCCCCAGGGAGACGCCGGTCCGTGCCGAGGACGCGTACGAGGAGCCGTACGAGGGCCCGTGCGGCCCTCCGTACGAGGACCCGTACGAGGAGTCGCCGTAGCCGGATCTGTTAGGGAAAGCCATGGTCGGAGCCTTCTTCCATGCGTCGGGTGTGAGTGTCCGATGCGGCCCCCGAGCCCATTAGATACCCAGTTTCGCCTCCCGTAGCTTCGCGAGCGCGTCCTCGTCGCCCTCCGTCTTGACCCGGGCCACGCCCTGGCGGCCGAAGCCGAAGAGGACCAGCTCGCCGGGCTCCCCGGTGACGGTGACGACCGGCGCGCCCCGGTGGGCGACGGCCGTGCGCCCGTCGGGGCGTCTGAGCACCAGCCCCACGGGCGAGCGGCGGCCGAGGAGCCGGGCCGTGCGCTCCAGCCGGCTCCACAGCGCGTCCGCGAAGACGGAGTCCGGCTCGCGCGGCGTCCACTCCGGCTGGGCGCGGCGCAGGTCCTCGGTGTGGACGTAGAACTCGACGGTGTTCGCCGCCTCGTCCACCGGCTTGAGGGCGTACGGCGACAGGCGCGGCGGCCCGGTGCGGATGAGCTGGACGAGCTCCGAGAAGGGCTTGGCGGCGAACTCCGCCTGCACCCGCTCCAGGCGGGCGGCCAGCGGCTTGAACACGATGCCGGCGGCCGCGTCGGAGCGCCGCTCGCGCACCACCACGTGCGCGGCGAGATCACGGGCGCGCCAGCCGCCGCAGAGCGTCGGGGCCTCGGGGCCCACCATCTCCAACAGGTCGGCGAGGAGCAGACGTTCGCGTTGGGCATGAGTTGACATGGCGTCACCCTACGACCGGCCCTCCCGCCCGGCCATGCCGCCGCGCCCCGCCCGGCACGGCCGACGGCGAACGCCTCGCCGCGGCGCGGGCACAATGGAGCACATGACCGGCAACGCCCGCCCCTCCTCCGCCCTCGACCCCGCCGTCGCCGCCCGCCTCAAGCGCGACGCCGACGGCCTGGTCCCCGCCATCGCCCAGCAGTACGACACCGGCGAGGTGCTCATGCTGGGCTGGATGGACGACGAGGCGCTCCACCGCACCCTGACCACCGGACGCTGCACCTACTGGAGCCGCAGCCGCCAGGAGTACTGGGTCAAGGGCGACACCTCCGGCCACGTCCAGCACGTGAAGTCGGTGGCCCTGGACTGCGACGCGGACACCATCCTGGTGAAGGTCGACCAGACCGGCCCGGCCTGCCACACCGGCACGCGCACCTGTTTCGACGCCGACTCGCTCCCGCTCGCCCAGTAGGCTCCGCTGCCATGGCTGCCACCACCGCAACTGTCTCCCCCGGGGACGTCACCCCCGACGCGGACACCTTCCGCACGCTGGCCCAGGACCGCCGGGTCATCCCCGTCACCCGGCGCTTCCTCGCCGACGGCGACACGCCCGTGGGCCTCTACCGCAAGCTGGCGGCCGAGCGCCCCGGCACCTTCCTGCTGGAGTCCGCGGAGAACGGCCGCACCTGGTCGCGCTACTCCTTCGTCGGCGTGCGCAGCGCCGCCACCCTCACCGTGCGCGACGGGCGCACCCACTGGCTCGGCACCCCGCCCGTCGGCGTCCCCACCGACGGCGACCCCCTCGCCGCCCTGCGGGCCACCGTGGAGGCCCTGCACACCCCGCGCGACCTCATAGAGGGTGCCGGAATGCCGCCCTTCACCGGCGGCATGGTGGGCTATCTGGGCTACGACATCGTCCGCCGCCTGGAGCGGATCGGCAAGCACCCCGGCGGCCCCGGCCCGCACGCCCTGGACCTGCCCGAGCTCACCATGCTGCTCACCTCGGACCTCGCCGTCCTCGACCACTGGAACGGCACGGTCCTGCTGATCGCCAACGCGATCAACCACAACGACCTGGCGACCGGGGTCGACGAGGCCTACGCCGACGCCGTCGCCCGGCTCGACGCGATGGCCGCCGACCTGCGCCGCCCGGTCCCCTCCGACCCCACCGTCCTGCCGCCCTCCGAGCTGCCGGAGTACACCGCCCGCTGGGGCGGCGCCGACTACATGGCGGCCGTCGAGGAGGTCAAGGAGCGCATCCGCGCCGGCGAGGCCTTCCAGGTGGTGCCCTCGCAGCGGTTCGAGACGCCCTGCACGGCCTCCGCGCTGGACGTCTACCGCGTGCTGCGGGCGACGAACCCGAGCCCGTACATGTACCTCTTCCGCTTCGACGGCTTCGACGTCGTCGGCTCCAGCCCCGAGGCGCTGGTCAAGGTCGAGGACGGGCACGCGATGGTGCACCCCATCGCCGGCACCCGCCCGCGCGGCGCCACACCGCAGGCCGACGCGGCCCTCGCCGAGGAACTGCTGGCCGACCCCAAGGAACGCGCCGAGCACCTGATGCTCGTCGACCTCGGCCGCAACGACCTCGGCCGGGTCTGCGAGCCCGGCAGCGTCGAGGTCGTCGACTTCATGTCGATCGAGCGCTACAGCCATGTGATGCACATCGTCTCGACGGTGACCGGCCGGCTCGCCGAGGGCCGCACCGCCTTCGACGTGCTCACCGCCTGCTTCCCCGCCGGCACCCTGTCCGGCGCGCCCAAGCCGCGCGCCATGCAGATCATCGAGGAGCTCGAGCCCACGCCGCGCGGCCTGTACGGCGGCTGCGTCGGCTACCTCGACTTCGCCGGGGACTCCGACACCGCCATCGCCATCCGCACCGCGCTGCTGCGCGACGGCACCGCCTACGTCCAGGCCGGCGCGGGCGTCGTCGCCGACTCCGACCCGGCGGCCGAGGACGCCGAGTGCCGCAACAAGGCCGCGGCCGTCCTACGGGCCGTCCACACGGCGAACCGGCTGTAGCGGGCCGCACCCCGCTCCCGCACCACCCGCAAGGACCAGCGATAGTAGAAACCGTGACCGTAGCCGCATCCCACCCCACCACCGCCCCTGACGCGCCGCGCGGCGGACGGCGCAGCGTGGGCGCCGCCCTCCTCCTCGGCGCCGCCGGCGCCGCGCTCGTCCTGCTGTCGGGCGGCCGCACCTGGTCCGAGGGCAGCGCCCCCGCCGCCCAGGGCACCCTGGCCGAGCAGGCCAGCGGCCAGGACGTCACCGCCCTGCCGGGCGCGCTGGCCGTGGTGGGCCTGGCCGCGCTCGTCGCCGTCTTCGCGGTGCGCGGCGCGGGACGTCTGGTGGTGGCGGTGCTGCTCGCCCTCAGCGGCGCCGGCACCGTGGCGGCCGCGCTCGTGGGCGCGGACGACACCGGCGCGCTGGAGGAGAAGGCCGCCAAGGTCGCCGGCAACACCCAGGCCACCATCGGCGACGTCACCCACACCGCCTGGCCGTGGGTGGCCGTCGCCGGCGGCGCGCTGCTGTTCCTCGCCGGACTGCTCGCCGTGCGCTACGGACGCCGCTGGCCCACCATGTCCGGCCGCTACGAGCGCGACGGCACCCCCCGCCCGCGCCGTCCGCGTGCCGCCGTCGACCCCGACCGCCCCGAGGAGCTGTGGAAGGCCCTCGACCGCGGCGAGGACCCCACCGGCGAAGCCGGCCGCTGAAGGCGGCGGCGTGACACGCCAACCCCGGCGCACGGCGGCCCGGGGCGTCGGGGACAATGTCCCCGAGCGATCTCTGCGCCCGCGGGCGCGATACAGCAACGAGGAGTCAACTCATGTCGGCTAGCGACCACGGCCACACCCCTGCGGCCTGGACCGGTGTCACCATCGCCTTCATCGGCTTCTGCATCTCCGGTGCGTTCGTCGTGGCGGCCAAGCCCGTCGGCTTCTGGGCCGGCATGGTCGTGGTGGCCCTCGGCGGCGTCGTCGGCGGCATCATGCGCTCCATGGGCATGGGCATGGTTCCCAAGGGCGGCGTGAAGGCCCAGGGACAGAAGGCCTGACCTCCCGCCTGCCTCGCCATGGCGCGGCCCGGGCCCGTACGGACGCCAGAAGACGGGCCCTGAGCTGCGCCTTCGCGTTTTCCGGCGGACACTCGGCAGGGTGAGCGCCTCCGCACGCGGGCCCCTGGCCCACCGCCTGGCCGCGCCCCTGGGCGTGGCCGCAGGCATCGGCGCGGCCGTCGCCGGGGTCGCCGCCGTGGACCCCAACCGGCCCGGCCACTACCCCGCCTGCCCCCTGCTGCGCTGGACGGGGCTGTACTGCCCGGCCTGCGGCGGCCTGCGTGGCCTGCACGCGCTGGCTCACGGGGACCTGGCGGGCGCGCTCGGTGCCAACGCCCTGGCCGTCGTCGGCTACGCGGCCTTCGCCGTGCTGTGGGCGCTGTGGCTCGCCAGGGCCATCGGCCCGGGCGGGGGCATGCCGCTCGCCCCGAGGGCCCGGCACTGGTGGGCGCTGGGCGGCGTCGTGCTCGTCTTCACGCTCCTGCGGAACCTGCCGTTCGGGTCGGCGCTCGCGCCCTGAGCGGCGCCGGAGGCTCCCGCCGGGCGTCCATTCGGGGGTCCGCCCGGCGAGACCGGCGTCAACCGGATGCGAAACCTTCGCCCTCCGGCAAGTACCATCGCAGATGCCTGGTGAGGTGATATCGCACCGCACCAGCCCAGACCATCCGAGTCCGGAAGGGGGCCGCTCGCGTGAGTGTGCTCGACGAGATCATCGACGGAGTCCGTGCCGACCTCGCGGAGCGGCAGGCGCGCGTCAGCCTCGACGAGCTCAAGGAGCGCGCGGCGAAGGCCCCGCAGGCCAGGGACGGGGCGGCCGCCCTGCGCGGCGAGAACGTCAGCGTGATCTGCGAGGTCAAGCGCTCCAGCCCGTCCAAGGGCGCGCTCGCCGCGATCGCCGACCCCGCCGGGCTCGCCGCCGACTACGAGGCGGGCGGCGCGGCCGTCATCAGCGTGCTGACCGAGCAGCGCCGCTTCGGCGGCTCGCTCGCCGACCTCGAGGCCGTCCGCGCCAAGGTCGACATCCCGATCCTGCGCAAGGACTTCATCGTCACCGCCTACCAGCTGTGGGAGGCCCGCGCCTACGGCGCCGACCTGGTGCTGCTGATCGTGGCCGCGCTGGAGCAGGAGGCCCTGGTCTCCCTCATCGAGCGGGCCGAGTCCATCGGGCTGACCCCGCTGGTCGAGGTGCACGACGAGGAGGAGGTCCAGCGCGCGGTGGCCGCCGGCGCCCGCATCATCGGCGTCAACGCCCGCAACCTCAAGACCCTCGAGGTGGACCGGGACACCTTCGCCCGTGTGGCCCCCGAGATCCCGGACGGCATCATCAAGATCGCCGAGTCCGGCGTGCGCGGCCCGCACGACCTGATCGCCTACGCCAACGACGGCGCCGACGCCGTCCTGGTCGGCGAGTCCCTGGTCACCGGCCGCGACCCGAAGGGCGCCGTGGCCGACCTGGTCGCCGCGGGCGCCCACCCGGCCCTGCGGCACGGACGGGGCTGACACCCCCGATGGCCGCCGGCCGCACCCGCCGCACGGGACCGGGCCGCCGCCCGGCCCCCGTCGGCGTGCCCGCGGCCGGGAACGCCTACGCGCGCCTGGCCCGGGGCTGCCGCCCCCGGGGCTGCCGCGCGCCCGCGCGCCGCGTCCGCGGCCGCCGGGTGAGGTACCACATCGGCTGTGAGCCGGGGCAGGTCAACGGGCGCCGATGGCGTAGCTGAGCCGATCGCTCGCTCAGTCACACCGTCATCCCACTTTTCTCCTTGAGGAGATCAGGCATGCCCAGCGAATTCTTCGTGCCCGACCCCGAAGGCCAGGTGCCGAACGCCTCCGGCTACTTCGGCGCGTTCGGCGGCAAGTTCATCCCCGAGGCCCTCGTCGCCGCCGTCGACGAGGTCGCCGCCGAGTACGAGAAGGCCAAGGCCGACCCCGCCTTCGCCGCCGAGCTCAACGACCTGATGGTCAACTACACCGGGCGCCCCAGCGCCCTCACCGAGGTGCGGCGCTTCGCCGAACACGCGGGCGGCGCCCGGGTGTTCCTCAAGCGCGAGGACCTCAACCACACCGGCTCCCACAAGATCAACAACGTGCTGGGCCAGGCCCTGCTCACCAAGCGCATGGGCAAGACCCGCGTCATCGCCGAGACCGGCGCTGGCCAGCACGGCGTGGCGACCGCGACGGCCTGCGCCCTCTTCGGCCTCGAGTGCACCATCTACATGGGCGAGGTCGACACCCAGCGGCAGGCCCTCAACGTCGCCCGGATGAGGATGCTCGGCGCCGAGGTCGTCGCCGTGAAGTCCGGCAGCCGCACCCTCAAGGACGCCATCAACGAGGCCTTCCGCGACTGGGTCGCCAACGTCGACCGCACCCACTACCTCTTCGGCACGGTCGCCGGCCCCCACCCCTTCCCGGCCCTGGTCCGCGACTTCCACCGGGTCATCGGCGTCGAGGCCCGCCGCCAGATCCTCGAGCGCGCCGGCCGCCTGCCGGACGCCGCCGTGGCCTGCGTCGGCGGCGGCTCCAACGCCATCGGCCTCTTCCACGCCTTCCTCCCCGACGAGGGCGTGCGCCTGATCGGCTGCGAGCCGGGCGGCCACGGCGTCGAGACCGGCGAGCACGCCGCGACCCTCACCCAGGGCACCCCCGGCATCCTGCACGGCTCCCGTAGCTACGTCCTGCAGGACGAGGACGGCCAGATCACCGAGCCGTACTCCATCTCCGCCGGCCTGGACTACCCCGGCATCGGCCCCGAGCACTCCTATCTCAAGGACACCGGCCGTGCCGAGTACCGCGCCGTCACCGACGACGACGCCATGCAGGCGCTGCGCCTGCTCTCGCGCACCGAGGGCATCATCCCGGCCATCGAGAGCGCCCACGCGCTGGCCGGCGCCCTGGAGCTCGGCCGCGAGCTCGGCCCGGACGGGCTGATCCTGGTCAACCTCTCCGGGCGCGGCGACAAGGACATGGACACGGCGGCGCGTTACTTCGGGCTGTACGACAACGACACGGCGGGGGCGAAGTGATGGCGGGCAACATCGAACTCCTGAGCTCCGTCCTGGCCGCGGCCAAGGCCGAGAACCGCGCCGCGCTCGTGGGCTACCTCCCGGCCGGCTTCCCGACCGTGGCGGACGGCGTGCGGGCGGTCACCGCCATGCTCGACGGCGGCTGCGACGTCGTCGAGATCGGCCTGCCGCACAGCGACCCGGTCCTGGACGGGCCGGTCATCCAGACCGCCGACGACATCGCCCTGCGCGGCGGCATCAGGATCGCCGACGTCATCCGCACGGTGAAGGAAGCGCACGAGATCACCGGCGCGCCCGTGCTGTGCATGACCTACTGGAACCCCGTCGACCGCTACGGCGCCGAGCGGTTCGCCGCCGACCTCGCGGCCGCCGGGGGAGCGGGCTGCATCCTGCCCGACCTGCCGGTCGAGGAGTCCGAGGTCTGGCGCAAGGCCGCCGAACAGCACGGCCTGGCCACGGTGTTCGTCGTCGCGCCCAGCAGCCGCGACGAGCGCCTGGCCAAGATCACCGCGGCGGGCAGCGGCTTCGTCTACGCCGCGTCCCTGATGGGCGTCACCGGCACCCGGGAGTCCGTCGGCCAGGAGGCCCAGGAACTGGTCCGCCGCACCCGGGCCGTCACCGACCTGCCCGTCTGCGTCGGCCTCGGCGTCTCCAACCCCGAACAGGCGGCCGAGGTGGCCCAGTTCGCGGACGGCGTGATCGTCGGCTCCGCCTTCGTCAAACGGCTGCTGGACGCCCCCGACCTGGAGTCGGGCCTGGCGGCGGTCCGTACCCTCGCGGGTGAACTGGCGGAGGGCGTACGCAAGCGCGCGTAACCCTTTGGGAGGAAACGACGGCCGGGGGCGCGCACGGCGCGCCCCCGGTTCGTTGTAGGGGGATGTGAGCCAGAAGAACAGCGACGGAAAGCGCAGCGCCCGCGAGCGGCTGCAGGAACAGCGCGAGCGGGAGCAGTCCCGCGTCAAACGCAAGAGGGCCCTGATCGCGGGTGTCGCGGTGATCGTCGTCCTCGGCGCGGGCGCCGGGGTCGCCGCCCTGGTGGCCTCTTCCGGCGGCGGCAAGGACAACAAGCAGCAGACCTCCGGCCCGCTGGTCGCCCCCCAGGGCGCCATGGGCAAGGACAACCTGGCCATCCCCGTGGGCAAGCCCGAGGCCAAGGCCACCCTCGCCGTCTACGAGGACTTCCGCTGCCCCGCCTGCGCCCTGTTCGAGAACGGCTACCGCGACACGGTCCACGACCTGGAGGCGAAGGGCCAGTTGAAGTCCGAGTACCACCTGGTCACGCTGATCGACAAGAACATCCCCGGCACCGGCTCGCTGCACGCCGCCAACGCGGCGGCGTGCGCCCAGGACGCCGGGAAGTTCACCGCGTACCACGACGAGCTGTACAAGAACCAGCCGCCGGAGACCGACGACGCCTTCGGCAAGAAGGACCGCCTGCTGGAGCTGGCGGACAAGGTCGGCCTGAACAGCCCGGCGTTCAAGCGGTGCGTCGAGGACGGCACCCACAACAGCTGGGTCCAGAAGTCCCAGAACACCTTCAGCACCTCGGGCCTCCAGGGCACCCCCACCGTCCTGCTGAACGGCAAGAGCATCTACGGCCCGACCACTCCGCTCACCCCGCAGAAGTTCCGCGAGATGGTCGCGGAGGCGCAGAAGGGCTGAGCCGGGGCCCCGAGGCCGTCGACGGGGGCACCGCGGCCCCCGTCGTCGACGCCGAGGCCCCCGCCTCCGCCCGCCCGTCCGTGAGGCGGGGGCTACCGCGGGTCACGGGCCGAAAAGGCCGCCCTGGGACTTGGCGCCGCCACGAGGTAGGTTCTTACCTGCCATGGAACTCGCATACATTCCCAGCCCCTCGACCGGCGTGATCCACCTCGGGCCGGTCCCGCTGCGCGGCTACGCCTTCTGCATCATCATCGGTGTCTTCGCCGCCGTCTGGCTCGGCAACCGACGCTGGATCGCGCGGGGCGGCCGGGCCGGGACGGTGGCCGACATCGCCGTGTGGGCGGTGCCCTTCGGCCTGGTCGGCGGGCGTCTCTACCACGTGATCACCGACTACGAGCTGTACTTCGGCCCGGGCCGGAACTGGGTGAACGCCTTCAAGGTCTGGGAGGGCGGCCTCGGCATCTGGGGCGCCATCGCGCTGGGCGCGGTCGGCGCGTGGATCGGCTGCCGCCGGCGGGGGATCCCGCTGCCGGCGTACGCGGACGCCATCGCGCCCGGCATCGCCGTCGCCCAGGCCATCGGGCGCTGGGGCAACTGGTTCAACCAGGAGCTGTACGGCAAGCCCACGGACCTGCCCTGGGCGCTGAAGATCGACGCCGACCCGGCCATCGGGCGCGTCGCGGGCACGTACCACCCGACGTTCCTCTACGAGTCCCTGTGGTGCCTGGCCGTCGCGGCGCTGGTGATCTTCGCGGACCGGCGGTTCAAGCTCGGGCACGGCCGGGCCTTCGCCCTGTACGTGGCCGCCTACACCGTCGGGCGCTTCTGGACCGAGTACCTGCGTGTCGACGAGGCCCACCACGTGCTGGGCCTGCGCCTGAACGGCTGGACGTCGATCCTGGTCTTCCTCGCGGCGGTGGCCTACATGGTGATCTCGGCGAAGAAGGTGCCGGGCCGCGAGACGGTCGTGGAGCCGGGCGCCGCCGAGGACGCGGCCGCCGTCGACGGCGGAGCGAAGGACGGCAAGGGGTCCGTCAAGGAGCCCGCCAGGAAGCCGGTCAAGGGCGCCAAGGACGTCAAGGAGCCCGCCAAGGACGCCAAGGGTTCCCCGGACGCCGCCGCCCCCAAGCCCGCCGGTCCGAAGAAGCCCTGACGCGCGCGGCGCGTCGCCCCAGCCCCCACGGCCTGTGCCGTGGGGGCTTTTCGTCGTCTCGCCGCTAAAAATCCGCAGGTCAGCGAGGTTAGTACGGCCTGCCTTGCTAGCGGATCATCCTCGAACGCGCGTACCTTCGACCCGTAAGCGACACAAGAGGGGCGGGGGCCGTGGGCCCGTGCCCCTGGGGAAGGGAGCACCCGGAGCAATGGCTGTCCTCGACACGGCCGCGGAGACGCATATCGCCCACCGTGACAACCACACGCACCGCGATGTGAACGGCGGCTGGCTGCGACCCGCCGTGTTCGGCGCCATGGACGGGCTGGTGTCCAACGTGGCCCTGATGACGGGTGTCGCCGGCGGGTCGGCGTCCTCCGACGCGATCGTGATCGCCGGCCTGGCGGGCCTGGCGGCGGGCGCGTTCTCGATGGCCGCCGGCGAGTACACCTCGGTGGCCTCCCAGCGCGAGCTGGTGCAGGCCGAGCTGGACGTGGAGCGGCGCGAGCTGCGCAAGCACCCGGCCGACGAGCTGGAGGAGCTCGCCGCGCTCTACGAGTCGCGCGGCGTCGAGCCGAAGCTGGCCCGCGAGGTCGCGCGGCAGCTGTCGAAGGACCCCGAGCAGGCGCTGGAGATCCACGCCCGCGAGGAGCTCGGCATCGACCCTTCCGACCTGCCCTCGCCGACGGTCGCCGCCGCGTCCTCGTTCGGCTCCTTCGCGCTGGGCGCGCTGCTGCCCCTGCTGCCCTACCTGCTGGGCGCCACCCAGCTGTGGCCCGCCGTGCTGCTGGCGCTGCTCGGCCTCTTCGCCTGCGGCGCCGTCGTGGCGCGGGTGACGGCCCGGTCGTGGTGGTTCAGCGGGCTGCGTCAGCTGCTGCTCGGCGGGTCGGCGGCGGGTGTGACTTACCTCCTCGGTATTGCCTTCGGCACCGCTGTCGGGTGATGCTTATGCGGGCAACCGCATAACGTGCAGATTTCTTCGCGGTTTCAGCTCCTCGCCCACAGGGCACAATCCGGTAGCGCAGCGGGCAACGCCGCCCCCTTGCGCAATTCTTCGGCGCGACCGGGCCTGGTGATCCCAAGGCCTCCAGGCGCTCCGCTCCGCATCCGGGTGTCCAGATGATGGACCGAGGCTTCCACTTTTCGAGAAGCCACCCATCATGTAATCTGCACGAACTTTTCAGCGGAGGGCCAGCGTCGTCCCTCGGCACATGCCTCTGACATGACTGCCAAACGACGACGGGAGCGCCGATGCGCCACGCATCCCACCCCGCCCCGCAGGGGATGTACGACCCGCGCAACGAGCATGACGCCTGTGGCGTCGGCTTTGTCGCGACTCTCACCGGCGAGGCGAGCCACGAGCTCGTGGAACAGGCGCTCACCGTCCTGCGCAACATGGAGCACCGGGGCGCCACCGGCTCGGACCCCGACTCCGGCGACGGCGCGGGCATCCTGCTGCAGATCCCCGACGCCTTCCTGCGCGAGAGCGTCGGCTTCGCCCTCCCCGAGGCCGGCGCGTACGCCGTCGGCATCGGCTTCCTCCCGGCGGACGACCAGGAGGCGGCCGCCGCCGTCTCGCGGATCGAGACGATCGCCGCGGCGGAGGGCCTCGCCGTCCTCGGCTGGCGCGACGTCCCCGTCGCCCCCGACCTGCTGGGCGCCGGCGCCCGCGCCACCATGCCCGTCTTCCGGCAGCTGTTCGTCGCGGACGCCGCCGGCGAGGCCTCGGGGCTCGCCCTCGACCGCAAGGCGTTCGTCCTGCGCAAGCGCGCCGAGCGCGAGGCGGACACGTACTTCCCCTCCCTGTCCGCCCGCACCATCGTCTACAAGGGCATGCTCACCACCGGGC
The DNA here is from genome assembly GCF_040932295.1 of Streptomyces sp. C36. Lineage (NCBI taxonomy): Bacteria > Bacillati > Actinomycetota > Actinomycetes > Kitasatosporales > Streptomycetaceae > Streptomyces > Streptomyces sp. C36. The sequence continues at coordinate 780,872 of NZ_JBFQGI010000002.1, forward strand.
AGCTCGAGCCGTTCTTCCCGGACCTCTCCGACCGCCGCTGCGCCACCGCCATCGCGCTGGTCCACTCGCGGTTCTCCACCAACACGTTCCCGAGCTGGCCGCTCGCCCACCCGTACCGCTTCGTCGCCCACAACGGCGAGATCAACACGGTCAAGGGCAACCGCAACTGGATGCGCGCCCGCGAATCCCAGCTGGCGAGCGAGCTGTTCGGCGCCGGCGGGAACGCCGACGGGAACATCGACCGCCTCTTCCCGGTCTGCACCCCCGACGCCTCCGACTCCGCCTCCTTCGACGAGGTCCTCGAGCTCCTCCACCTCGGCGGGCGCTCGCTGCCGCACAGCGTGCTGATGATGATTCCCGAGGCCTGGGAGAACCACGCCTCCATGGACCCGGCCCGGCGCGCCTTCTACCAGTACCACTCCACCCTGATGGAGCCCTGGGACGGCCCGGCCTGCGTCACCTTCACCGACGGCACCCTCGTCGGCGCCGTCCTCGACCGCAACGGCCTGCGCCCCGGCCGCTACTGGGTCACCGACGACGGCCTGGTCGTGCTCTCCTCCGAGGTCGGCGTCCTGGACATCGACCCCGCCAAGGTCGTCCGCAAGGGCCGCCTGCAGCCCGGCCGGATGTTCCTCGTCGACACCGAGGGCCACCGCATCATCGAGGACGACGAGATCAAGGCCGCCCTCGCCGCCGAACAGCCCTACCAGGAGTGGCTGGAGGCCGGTCTGATCGACCTCGCCGACCTCCCCGAGCGCGAGCACATCGTGCACACCCACGCCTCGGTCACCCGCCGCCAGCAGACCTTCGGCTACACCGAGGAGGAGCTGCGCGTCATCCTGGCGCCCATGGCCGCCTCCGGCGCCGAGCCGATCGGTTCCATGGGCACCGACTCGCCGATCGCCGCGCTGTCCGAGCGGCCGCGGCTGCTGTTCGACTACTTCACCCAGCTCTTCGCGCAGGTCACCAACCCGCCGCTGGACGCCATCCGCGAGGAGCTCGTCACCTCGCTGATCTCCTCCCTCGGTCCGCAGCGCAACCTGCTCGACCCCACCGCCGCGTCCTGCCGCAGCGTCACCCTGCCGTTCCCCGTCATCGACAACGACGAGCTCGCCAAGCTCATCCACATCAACGCCGACGGCGACCTGCCCGGCCTGAAGGCCGCCACCCTCTCCGGCCTCTACCGCGTCTCCGGCGGCGGCGAGGCGCTCGCCGCCCGCCTGAAGGCGATGTGCGCCGAGGCCGACGCCGCCATCGCCGACGGCGCCCGCCTCATCGTGCTCTCCGACCGGCACTCCGACGCCGAGCACGCCCCCGTCCCGTCGCTGCTGCTGACCTCCGCGATCCACCACCACCTCATCCGCACCAAGCAGCGCACCCAGGTGGGCCTGCTGGTCGAGGCCGGCGACGTCCGCGAGGTCCACCACGTCGCGCTGCTCATCGGTTACGGCGCGGCGGCGGTGAACCCGTACCTGGCCATGGAGTCCGTCGAGGACCTGGTCCGCGCGGGCACGTTCCTGCCGGACACCGCCCCCGAGGACGCCATCCGCAACCTCATCAAGGCGCTCGGCAAGGGCGTGCTCAAGGTGATGTCCAAGATGGGCATCTCCACCGTCGCCTCCTACCGCGGCGCCCAGGTCTTCGAGGCCGTCGGCCTGGACGAGGGCTTCGTCGACACCTACTTCCACGGCACCGCCACCAAGATCGGCGGCGCCGGCCTGGACGTCGTCGCCAAGGAGGTCGCCGCCCGCCACGCCAAGGCCTACCCCGCCACCGGCATCGCGGCCACCCACCGCCGCCTCGACATCGGCGGCGAGTACCAGTGGCGGCGCGAGGGCGAGCCGCACCTCTTCGACCCCGACACCGTCTTCCGGCTCCAGCACTCCACCCGTGCCCGCCGCTACGACATCTTCAAGCAGTACACGCAGCGCGTGAACGAGCAGTCCGAGCGGCTGATGACGCTGCGCGGCCTGTTCTCCTTCAAGAGCGACCGCCCCTCCGTCCCGCTCGAGGAGGTCGAGCCGGTCGCCGCCATCGTCAAGCGCTTCTCCACCGGCGCCATGTCCTACGGGTCCATCTCCCAGGAGGCCCACGAGACCCTCGCCATCGCCATGAACCGGCTGGGCGCCAAGTCCAACACCGGTGAGGGCGGCGAGGACCCCGAGCGCCTCTACGACCCCGCGCGCCGCTCCAGCATCAAGCAGGTGGCCTCCGGCCGCTTCGGCGTCACCAGCGAATACCTCGTCAACTCCGACGACATCCAGATCAAGATGGCCCAGGGCGCCAAGCCCGGCGAGGGCGGCCAGCTGCCGGGCCACAAGGTCTACCCCTGGGTCGCGAAGACCCGGCACTCCACCCCCGGCGTCGGCCTGATCTCGCCGCCCCCGCACCACGACATCTACTCCATCGAGGACCTCGCCCAGCTCATCCACGACCTCAAGAACGCCAACCCCGCGGCCCGCATCCATGTGAAGCTGGTCTCCGAGGTCGGCGTCGGCACGGTCGCGGCGGGCGTCTCCAAGGCCCACGCCGACGTCGTCCTGATCTCCGGCCACGACGGCGGCACCGGCGCCTCCCCGCTGACGAGCCTCAAGCACGCGGGCGGCCCCTGGGAGCTCGGCCTCGCCGAGACCCAGCAGACCCTGCTGCTCAACGGGCTGCGCGACCGCATCGTCGTGCAGACCGACGGCCAGCTCAAGACCGGCCGCGACGTGATCATCGCCGCCCTCCTCGGCGCCGAGGAGTTCGGCTTCGCCACCGCCCCTCTCGTCGTCTCCGGCTGCGTCATGATGCGCGTCTGCCACCTCGACACCTGCCCCGTGGGCATCGCCACCCAGAACCCCGTCCTGCGCGAGCGGTTCTCCGGCAAGGCCGAATTCGTCGTCAACTTCTTCGAGTTCATCGCCGAGGAGGTCCGCGAGATCCTCGCCGAGCTGGGCTTCCGCACCCTCGAGGAGGCCGTCGGCCAGGCCGAACTCCTCGACACCGGCCGGGCCGTCGGCCACTGGAAGGCCCAGGGCCTGGACCTCGAGCCCCTGCTGCACGTGCCGGACCTGCCCGCGGGCGCCGTCCGCCACCGCACCACCGCACAGGACCACGGCCTGGCCAAGGCGCTCGACAACCAGCTGATCAAGCTCGCCGCCGACGCCCTCGACACCGTCGGCGACGAGGCCCCCCAGCCCGTCCGCGCCCAGCTGCCCATCCGCAACATCAACCGCACCGTCGGCACCATGCTGGGCCACGAGGTGACCAAGCGGTACGGCGGCGCCGGCCTGCCCGACGACACCATCGACATCACCTTCACCGGCTCCGCCGGCCAGTCCTTCGGCGCCTTCCTGCCGCGCGGCGTCACCCTGCGCCTGGAGGGCGACGCCAACGACTACGTCGGCAAGGGCCTCTCCGGCGGCCGGATCGTCGTCCGCCCCGACCGCGGCGCCGACCACCTCGCCGAGTACTCCACCATCGCCGGCAACACCCTCGCCTACGGCGCCACCGGCGGCGAGCTCTACCTGCGCGGCATCGTCGGCGAACGCTTCTGCGTCCGCAACTCCGGCGCCACCGTCGTCTCCGAGGGCGTCGGCGACCACGGCTGCGAGTACATGACCGGCGGCCGGGCCGTCGTCCTCGGCCCCACCGGCCGCAACTTCGCGGCCGGCATGTCCGGCGGCGTCGCCTACGTCGTCGACCTCGACCCCGACAACGTCAACAAGGAGCTGGCCGCCGCCGTCGACACCCTCGACGACGCCGACCGGCAGTGGCTGCACGACGTGGTGCGCCGCCACCACGAGGAGACCGCCTCCACCGTCGCGGCGGCCCTCCTCGCCGACTGGGACACGGCCGTGACCCGCTTCCGCAAGGTCATGCCCGCCACGTACAAGGCAGTGCTCGCCGCCAAGGACGCCGCCGAGCGAGCCGGTCTCACCGAGACCGAGACCCACGAGAAGATGATGGAGGCGGCGACCCATGGCTGACCCGAAGGGCTTTCTGACCACCGACCGCGAGGTCGCCCGCACCCGTCCCGTCGAGGAGCGCGTCCGCGACTGGAACGAGGTCTACGTCCCCGGCTCCCTCCTGCCGGTCATCAGCAAGCAGGCGAGCCGCTGCATGGACTGCGGCATCCCGTTCTGCCACAACGGCTGTCCGCTCGGGAACCTCATCCCCGAGTGGAACGACTACGCCTATCGCGAGGACTGGAGCGCCGCGTCCGAGCGGCTGCACGCCACCAACAACTTCCCCGAGTTCACCGGCCGCCTGTGCCCCGCGCCCTGCGAGTCCGCGTGCGTGCTCGGCATCAACCAGCAGCCCGTCACCATCAAGAACGTCGAAGTCACCATCATCGACAAGGCCTGGGACACCGGCGACGTCACCCCGCAGCCGCCCGAGCGGCTCTCCGGCAAGACCGTCGCCGTCATCGGCTCCGGCCCCGCCGGCCTCGCCGCCGCCCAGCAGCTGACCCGGGCCGGCCACACGGTCGCCGTCTACGAGCGCGCCGACCGCATCGGCGGACTGCTGCGCTACGGCATCCCCGAGTTCAAGATGGAGAAGCGGCACATCAACCGCCGCATCGAGCAGATGCGCGCGGAGGGCACCAAGTTCCGCACCGAGGTGGAGATCGGCCGCGACATCGACGCCGCCAAGCTGCGCAAGCGCTACGACGCCGTCGTCATCGCCGCCGGCGCCACCACCTCCCGCGACCTGCCCGTCCCCGGCCGCGACCTGGCGGGCATCCACTTCGCCATGGAGTACCTGCCGCTGGCCAACAAGGTGCAGGAGGGCGACCTGACGGTCTCCCCGATCACCGCCGAGGGCAAGCACGTCGTCGTCATCGGCGGTGGCGACACCGGCGCCGACTGCGTCGGCACCGCCCACCGCCAGGGCGCGGCCTCCGTCACCCAGCTGGAGATCATGCCCAGGCCGGGGGAGCAGCGGAACGCGGGCCAGCCCTGGCCCACCTTCCCCATGCTCTACAAGGTCACCTCGGCCCACGAGGAGGGCGGCGAGCGGGTCTACTCCGTCTCCACCACCCACTTCGAGGGCGACGAGGACGGCAACGTCCAGTGGCTGCACCTGGTCGAGGTCGAGTTCGTCGAGGGCAAGCTGACGCAGAAGCCGGGCACCGAGCGTCGCATCCCGGCCCAGCTCGTCACCCTCGCGATGGGTTTCACCGGCACCGACCGGCAGAACGGTCTCGTCGAGCAGTTCGGCCTCGAGCTGGACGAGCGCGGCAACATCGCCCGCGACGCCGACTACGCCACCAACGTCCCCGGCGTGTTCGTCGCCGGCGACGCCGGCCGCGGCCAGTCCCTCATCGTGTGGGCCATCGCCGAGGGCCGCTCCGCCGCCCGCGGCGTGGACCGCCACCTCACCGGGACCAGCACCCTGCCGGCCCCGGTCCGGCCGACGGACCGGGCGCTCACCGTCTGACGGTCCGACGCCCCCTAAACACGGCGCCCGCCTCAACCCCGACCCGAGGCGGGCGCCGCCACGCGCCGCCCGCCACTCCGGCCGTCCGTCACTCCGCCCGTCACTCCAGCGGACGGGCCGAGACGTCGCTGAACACCACCCGCGCGTCCTCCGAGTACACCCCCACGTTCCCCTTGAGGTACGGGCGCTCCCGGTCCTCGTAGGCCACCAGCCCCCGGCCGTCGACGCTCACCTCCACTTTGGCGCCCCACTGGACGACCCGGACGTCCGACGACTTGCCGAGCGGGAAGTGCTGGGCCCCGGTCGCCAGGAACCGCTGGCCACCGGGATAGGCGGGATCGCGCTTGCCCAGCTCCCAGCCGTTCGGCTTGAGGGTGATGTAGTAGAAGTGCTCCGGGTCGGTGTACGCCCACACCAGCCACGGCACCTCCCAGGGATTGGGCTTGGGGGTGCGCAGCTGGGCGATCGTGCGCATCCGGGCGTGGAAGTCCACGTCCCCGTACTGCCGGGTGGAGACGATCAGGCCGGCGTGGGTCTCCTCCGCCCGCGTGGCGGGCTTGGGGGAGAGGGCCAGGCCGTCATGGCGGCCGACGTTCTCGCCGTGCCCGTCGAACACCGACCGCCACGGCCCGTGGACCGATCCCTCGGCCCACGGGCGCTCCGGCTCCCCGCTGTCCTCCCAGATGGCGCTCACCGCGAAGACCAGTCCCGCCACCACGGCGGCCGCGAGCAGTGCGAGGGCGAGGAGCCGGTGAACTCTCGTCATGCCGTCGAGTATGACCCCGGACCGTCGGGCTGGGTCACGACCAGCGGGCGGGGTGCGGGCGTCGCGTCGGCGTCGGCGCCGAAGTCCTCGGCGAGCTGCGCCACGATGCGGTCCGTGGCGTGCCCGTCGCCGAAGGGGTTGCCGGCCTTCGCCATCCGCTCGTACGCCGCGGCGTCGTCCAGCAGGTGCATGGCCGCGTCGAGGATGACCTGCGGCTCGGTGCCCACCAGCCGTGCCGCGCCCGCCTCGACGGCCTCGGGCCGCTCGGTGGTCGTCCGCAGCACCAGGGCCGGCTTGCCCAGGCTCGGCGCCTCCTCCTGGATGCCGCCCGAATCGGTCATCACCAGGTCGCAGCCGGCGAGGGTGGCGGAGAAGTCCACGTAGTCCAGCGGCTCGACGACGTGGATGTGGGCGTGGCCGGTCAGTTCGGGCAGCAGGGCCTCGCGCACGGCCGGGCTCTTGTGGAGCGGCAGCACGATCTCCACGTCGCCGCGGTCCGCCAGGCGGCGCAGCGCTGTGCCCATGGCGCGCATCTTGTCGCCCTGGTTCTCCCGGCGGTGCAGGGTGACCAGGACGCGCCGCAGACCGGTGCGGAAGTGGTCGCGGCCGGTGCCCTCCTGGAGGACCCACAGCAGGTTGTCGATGACGGTGTTGCCGGTGACGAAGACCTCGGCGTCCGGCACGCCCTCGGCCTTCAGGTGCCCGGCGGCGCGCGAGGTGGGGGCGAAGTGCCAGCGTGCCGTGCGGCCGATGAGGCGGCGGTTGAGCTCCTCGGGGAAGGGGTTGTCCAGGACTCCGGTGCGCAGCCCGGCCTCGACGTGGGCGACGGGGATGTGCTCGTAGAACGCGGCGAGGGCGCCGGTGAGGGCGGTGGTGGTGTCGCCCTGGACGATGACGACGTCGGGGCGCTCGGCGCGGACGACGTCGCCGAGCCCGTCCACCAGCCGGGCCGTCAGCTTGGACAGCTCCTGGCGGTCGCGCATCACGTCGAGCTCGACGCTCGCGGGGACCCGCAGGAGTTCCAGCATCTGCTGGAGCATCTCGCGGTGCTGGCCGGTGCTGACGACGATGGGTTCGAAGAGCGGAGAGGCGGCCATCGCGCGGGCCACGGGCGCGAGTTTGATGGCCTCGGGGCGGGTGCCCAGGACGAGCATGGCGCGTACGGGCGTGGTGATGACGTTCGGGGACATGGGTCTCCCTCGGGGAATGTCGTGCCGTTGCGTGAAGGTGGCGGAGCGGCCGGGTCTCAGGTGCGCGCGGTCTTGAGCCAGGTCTGCTTGCCCGTGAGCATCCGCCACAGCCCCCACCATCCGGCGGCGAACCAGATGTAGCCGTAGAAGACGAAGACGTGCGAGAGCAGAACCGACCGCACGAGCCCGAGCCCTCGCTCGCGCCGGGAGTAGACCCAGCCGTAGGCGTACGCCGCGGTGAACGACAGGACGTACGGGCCGATGATCCACATCGGTGAGAACAGCGGGTGTCCCGCCTGCACCGAGCCGACGACGGTGCCGCCGGTGGCCACGAGGAAGGACAGCGGCAGCAGTGAGGTGAGCAGGATCAGGACCGGGCTGGAGAGGTGGTAGAGCAGGTCCACCGCGGCCCGGGTGGGCACCTCGCGCAGGATCAGCGGGACCAGTCCGGCCGACTGCAGATGGCCCTGGAACCAGCGCGAGCGCTGGCGCACCAGGCGCTTGACGTCGAGGACGGCCTGCTGGGAGACGGCGGCGGTGGTGCAGTGGTGGTTGGTCCAGCCGCGGGCGATCAGGCGCACCCCGAGGTCGAGGTCCTCCGTCAGGGAGTCGCTCCAGGGGCCCCTGCCGCTCTCGTCCATGAGGCTGTCCAGGGCGGACAGGCGCATGAACTGGCCGTTGCCGCCCATGCCGACGCTGCCGAAGTAGCGCCGGGCGGACTGGAAGATGTCGCCGTAGATGACGAACTCCATGTCCTGGAGCCGGGCGAGCATCCCCTTGTGCCGGTTGTACATCCGCACGCCGATCTGGGTGGCGCCGGTGCGCGGGTCGTCGAAGTAGGGGTCGACCGCCTGCACCACGTGGGGGTCGAGGCGGCCGTCGGCGTCCACGACACAGACGATGACGTCGGCGGGGTCGTGCTCCCGCAGGAGGCCGGATTCGCGGAGGTGACGGATGCCGGCGTTGAGGGCGGCGCCCTTGCCCTTGCGGGCGTTCGGCAGGTGCCGCTGGAGCAGCCGCACCCTGTTCGACGAGGAATGGGCGGCGAACCGCGCGATCTCGGCCGTACGGTCGTCGGACGCGTCGTCGATGACCAGGGCCATGAAGTTGCCGGCCGGCAGTGAGGTGATGCGGGCCAGGCTTTCCGCGAGCACCTTCTCCTCGTTCAGGCAGGCGAGGAGAAAGACGTAGAGACGTTCGGCGCGCGGCCCCCGGGCGTGGCGTATCCGTCGTCTCGACAGGACGAAGAGAGTGGAGTTGTAGCAGCCGGCCATCACGATGATGGCGATGCTCGACCACAGCATCGCTTCGGTGATCATGGACGGCCGCCGGAGTTCCGCAGTGCGAACCAGAATTTCACCGAAAGAAGTGCGGCGGCTATCGCGCAGTAGAGCAGAAAACCTGCTCCGGCCGCTTCCTGCAGTCCCCTGGCAAAGGGTATGCCCGGCAGAACTTCTGGGGCAGCCGTCAGCCCTGCCAAGGGCAGGACTGTCCCCAGAGCGGGTTTTCCGTACATGAGTTCCCCCCGGATTCCGCCTCGGCTTGAGGCGTGCGCAGGGAAAGTATCAGACCGTGGAGGGGGTTTAGGGGTCTGTGGTGAGAGTTGTTGAAACGGAACACTTACTTCTGTCTGCCTGTCGATTGTTGTGCCTGTTCACGACGGGTGTGTGACGCGTGTGATTTCTGGTCTGCACCAATTCGATTGTTCGTAATTGCCCGGACGGGACCGTAGTTGTCTATTGACACCCTTCTCGGGGGCCACAAGAATCAGCCAACTGTCGGGCTCTGACGCCTTTGGGTCAGGGCCCGGTGGCAGATCGCCAATCAGGGGGAAACACAATGAAACATTTGCGCGGGAGAACGGGTGCGTCCCGGATTTCCGTCGTCCTCGCCGTCGTCGCCGCCCTGCTGGGCGGCTTCACGCTTTCCACCGGCGCCGAGGCCGCGATAGCCCAGGACCCCGGCAGGCCCGGCCCGGCGCACGGGCTCCAGGGGGTGGGGTCCGCGTCGCTGTCCGGGGCGAGCACCAGCGACCTGAAGTCGTGGGTCAACGCCCGCCTGGCGAACGACCGCAAACGTCGCGCCGGCACTCTCACCGTCACCCCGGCACCCGCCCCGAAGGCCACGGTCACCGCCGCACAGACGCTCGCCGCCGCACCCGGCACCTCGGCCCTGGTCCTCTACGACACCACCGGCCCCTACGGCCACCTCGGCGAGCTCTACGCCATGGCGATCGCCAACCTGGCCGGCCACTTCGGCACCGTCACCGCCAAGCCGGTCTCCGCCTACACCGCGGGCATGGTGGAGCAGTACACCTCCACCGTCTACGTCGGCTCGACCTACTACGGCGGCTCGATCCCGGACGCCATCCCCGCCGCCTTCTACCAGGACGCGCTGAAGACCACCAAGCCCGTCAACTGGGTCGGCGACAACATCTGGGGCATGGCCAACGCCGTCGGCGTCGAGAACTTCAAGAAGAAGTACGGCTGGGATCCCACCAACTCGTACTTCGAGACCGGCGGCAGCGTCGGCAACATCAACCAGGTCACGTACAAGAACCAGACGCTGACCCGGAAGATCCCCGCCGGCTTCGACGGCGGCGTGCTGCACCCGGCCGTCGTCGACGGCCCGGACTACCCGGACATCACCGAGCTCGCCCAGGCCAAGGACGCCAACAGCGGTGCCACCAGCCCGTGGGCGATCCGGTCGGGCAACCTCACCTACGTCGGTGAGATCCCCTTCACCTACGTCTCCGAGTCCGACCGCGTCATCGTCTTCGAGGACCTCCTCTTCGACTCCCTGGCCCCCGCGACCACCGAGCGCCACCGGGCGTTCGTCCGGCTCGAGGATGTCAGCCCCAAGGCGGACCCGGCCCAGCTGCGGGCCATCGCCGACTACCTCTACGCGCAGAAGATCCCCTACGGGATCAACGTCATCCCGACCTACACCGACCCCAAGGGCGCGTACAACAACGGTGTGGCCGAAACCGTCACACTGGCCCAGGCCCCGCAGGTCGTCTCGGCGCTGAAGTACATGCTCCAGCGCGGCGCGGTGCTGATGAACCACGGCTACACCCACCAGTACGCCAAGGTCGCCAACCCCTACACCGGGGCCACGGGCGACGACTTCGAGTTCTTCCGCGCCCACGTCGACGCCGCCGACAACGTGATCTACGACGGGCCGGTGGCCGAGGACTCCACGATCTGGGCGCAGACGCGGGTGACGGCGGCGCTGAACGGGTTCACGCTGGCGGGCCTGCCCAAGCCCACGCTGTGGACTACCCCGCACTACGCGGCGTCCGCCACCGACTACAAGGTCTTCGGACAGAACTACACGGCGCGGCTTGAGCGTTCGCTGTACTTCGCGGGAACCCTGAGCGGCGGAACGGTGAACCCCGCCCGCTACATCGGCCAGTTCTTCCCGTACTCGGTGAAGGACGTCTACGGTACGACCGTGCTTCCCGAGAACATCGGCAACTACGAGCCCGAGCCCTACAACAACCACCCGGCCCGGCTGCCCGCGGACCTGGTCAACTCGGCCAAGGCCAACCTGGCCGTGCGGGACGGCGTGGCGAGCTTCTTCTACCACCCGTACTACCCGGTGGAGCCGCTGAAGCAGACGATCGAGGGCATCAAGGCCCTCGGCTACACCTTCGTCGGCCCCACGGCCCTGGCGCAGTGAACGCGATGAAGAGGGCGGCCGCCGTGCTGGCGGCGGCGGCCGCCCTCTTCGTCGCCGGATGCTCCTCCTCCGGTGACGGCGACGACCCCGGGCCGTCCCCCGACCGCACCCGGCCCGACAGCAGGAAGGTGAGCGGAATGCGGGGCATGACGCTGCCCTCGTGGAACACCGACGACTACGGCAGCCCCCAGGCCGAAACGTATCTCCGGCAGATCGCCGCCACCGGCGCCCGGTGGGTGACCTTCACCCCCACCTGGTACCAGGACCGCGTCACCGACGCGGCCATGCGCGTCACGGGGGAGACGGCCGGCGACGACAGTCTGCGCCACATCATCGGCCTCGCGCACGACGCGGGCCTGAAGGTCATGCTCAAGCCGCACGTCGACCTCACCAAGGGCGGGGACCGCGCCGAGATCAGGCCACGCGACCGCGACGCCTGGTTCCGCGCGTACGAGCGCTTCATCACCCACTACGCCGACCTCTCCCGCACCACCGGCGTCGAGCAGTTCTCCGTCGGCACCGAGCTCGCCGGGACCTCCGAGGACGGCGAGCGCTGGGGCCACGCCATCGCGGCCGTGCGCGAGCGTTACAAGGGCCCGTTGACCTACGCCGCCAACTACGACGAGTACCGCAAGGTCGCCTTCTGGAAGGACCTCGACGTCATCGGCGTCGACGCCTACTGGCCCCTGGCCGACAAGGCCACCAGCGACCCGGCCCGGCTGCGCCGGGCCTGGCAGCCGATCGCGGAGGAGCTCGCCGCGTTCTCCGAGCGGCAGCACCGCAAGATCCTCTTCACCGAGGCCGGCTACGTCAGCCAGCGCGGCTCCACCACCGCCCCCTACTCCTGGACCGTCAGCAGGCGCGACGGCGACGCCGAACAGGCGGCCGCCTACGAGGCCCTGCTCGCCGCCTTCGAGGGCAAGCCGTGGTGGGCGGGAGTGTGCTGGTGGATGTGGGACGACTGGCCCGACAGCGGCGAGACCGCGAAGCGGCTGGCGTACACGCCGCACGGCAAGCCCGCCGAGAAGGTGCTGCGCAAGTGGTGGGGCACGTCCTGACCGGCCCCCACCGGCGCGCGGACGAACGCGAACGCACTGCCAGCGGAGCGCTTAGGTGTCGCACTCCAGCTCCGTGCGGCACAGCGCGCAGCGCGCCCGCAGCCGCCCGCGCACCGGCACCCGGATGCGCTGGTGGCACGTGGGGCAGGGGAAGCTGACCCGCAGCGGGTCGGAGCCCTCGAAGGCGTAGCCGGCCTCCGCCGAGGCGGTCCGCGTGCGGCGGTCCCGGGCGTAGCGGTGCCGGCCCAGGCGGCCGGCGGCGGCCAGCGGGGGCCGGCGCCCGTCCCGCCGGGCGTGCTCGCGCCCCCGTGCGTACGCGTCGTACGCCTGCGCGCTGGTGAACCACGGTGAGGGGTCCTCGCCGAAGGCCTCGGCCCGCTTGGCCAGCACGTACCCGAACTCCTCGGGCGTCAGATAGCCCAGCTTCTGCGTCGTCACCGACGACTCGCGGTAGGCGTCCAGCAGCAGCCATCCCGCGCCCAGGTAGGCGGCCGCCGTGTCGGTGAGGATCTCGTTGTCCCGGGTGCCGGGGAACTCCAGGCCCAGCCGGTGCAGGTAGACGTGCATGACCTCGTGCGAGAGCGCGGCGCCGATGTCCTTGCGGTGGGTCTTGAAGCGGGAGTTGAGCTCGATGAAGTACTCGGGCCCGGCGGCGAGTTCGACGCTGCCCGCGTGCCGCATGTCGCGGAAGCTGACGATCATGCGGGCGTCCGGCAGCCTCAGGTGCCGGACCATCTCGCCGGCGATGCGCTGCACGCCCAGATACGGGTCTTCGTGGTCGGAGAAGGCCACGTCGGCCGGCGGCATGCTGGCCGCGAAGGAGCGCACGCCGTCGTAGGAGAGCCGCTTGTAGAGCGCGGTGATCGCCGCCCGCACCGTGTCCACGTGCGGGAATCCGTGCTGGATCGCGACGTCCGGGACCGAGCCGCCCACGCGTGACCACCCCCGTGCGGTTGCCGCTGCCCTTCCACTGTAGGGCGGGCGGCAAGACCGCCCCGGTCCCCGGCCCGCGGGCGCGTCCCGACTGGCCGAAAACCCCGCTAGGTGCGCGTGCCAACCGGTTCGATAATCACAGCGCGCATCGTTGTCATGAGCTCTACAACCCCCACCACGCGATGCGCACAACCTCCCACGGAAGGAAGCACGTTGCGCAATCACCTCATCGTGCTCAAGAGAATCCTTGCCGCCGGCGCGGTCGCCCTCGCCGCCCTCAGCCTCCAGCCCGGCACCGCCCAGGCCGCCCAGGACCGCGACCCCGACCCGCGCCCCGGGCCCGGCGTGGTCGGCGGCGTTCCGGCCGCACAGGGCGAGTTCCCCTGGATGGTGCGGCTGTCCATGGGCTGCGGCGGCGCCCTCTACACCCAGCAGATCGTCCTCACCGCCGCCCACTGCGTGAACGGCAGCGGCGCCAACACCTCCATCACCGCCACCGCGGGCGTCGTCGACCTGCAGTCCTCCCAGGCGATCAAGGTCAAGTCCACCCGCGTCCTGCAGGCCCCCGGCTACACCGGCACCGGGAAGGACTGGGCGCTGATCAAACTCGCCAAGCCCATCGGCCTCCCCACCCTCAAGACCGCCGACACCACCGCCTACAACCAGGGCACCTTCACCGTCGCCGGCTGGGGCGCCGACCGCGAAGGAGGCAGCCAGCAACGTCTCCTGCTCAAGGCCGACGTCCCCTACGTCGACGACCAGGCCTGCGCGGGCGCCTACGGCGACAGCCTCACCCCCGCCGAGGAGATATGCGCCGGCTTCCTCGAGAAGGGCGGCGTCGACACCTGCCAGGGCGACTCCGGCGGACCCATGTTCCGCAAGGACGACGCCGGCGCCTGGATCCAGGTCGGCATCGTCAGCTGGGGCACCGGCTGCGCCCGGCCCGGCTACCCCGGCGTCTACACCGAGGTGAGCACCTTCGCCTCCGCCATCAAGTCCGCCGCGGCGAGCCTCGGCGGCTGAGTCCCCTCACCGGCTGAGTCCCCTCACGGCCGGGCCCGACGACCGGCCCGTACCGGCGGGCCCGGCCGTCCGCTGACCCGGACGGCCCAGCCCGGTACGGGCCCGGCGTGTCCTCCCCGGCGTCTCCGGAGACCGGTTCCTCAGGGCCCGGACCGGTCTCCGGTATGACACGGAGGGGGGTCCGTCATCCTTTCGGCCGAGACGACAATGGTCGGACAGTCGAGGTGTGGGGCGCGTAAACGTCCGTAACGTAAGGGGAGTGCCACCGAACGACCGGCGGCCGCAGTCCGAGCCGTCCGTTACGGAAAGGCACTCTCCGTGTCCGTCAAGTCCCGCCTCGCCGCCACCGCCGTCCTCACCGCCGCCGTCGCGGCCGTGGTGTACCCGACGGCCAGTGCGTTCGCGGTGGACAAGCCCGACCACGACGCCCGCCCCAGGACCACCACCGTGCGCCAGGTCCTGCTCCCCGACGGCAGCCGCGCCAGCCTCACCACCGGCAGCGGCGGCACCAGCGTCACCGTCACCACCCACGGCACGCGCCGGAGCACCATCGACGCCGCCCGCCCCTCCGCCGACCTCGACCGGCTCCACCTGCGCATCATCGACGGCGGGGGCACCCGCCCCACCCTGCGCGCCCAGCTCGACGGCAGCCGCCTGACGCACTACTACGACTTCGCCTCCGGCACCCTGCGCCACACCCCCGAGGCCTCCGCCACGACCACCGGCCACCAGGCCGTCACCGGCGCCACGAGCGGCGGCCCCGCCACCGCCGCCGTCGTGGCCCCCGCCACCCCGCCCGCCGTCTCCCCGCAGGGCACACCGCAGACCGCGCCGGCCGCGCACCGCCCGCCCCACGACACCTCCGGCAACCCCGTCAAGCGCGTCGTGGAGGCCGGCCAGGTCATCAAGGCCAGCCACGACGTCGGCGACGCCGTCACCCCCGCCCTCGCCGGCGGGGTGGCCCTGCTGGCCGTCGGCGGCGGCGCGTACGGCGTGCGCGTGGCGCTGCGCCGCAACGGACGCACCGAGGGCTGACCGGCCGGGCGCCCGCCGGAGCGCCCGCGGAGTGCCTGCGGTTGCGGCGCGCGGACGCCCCCGGTGACATGGAAGACGCCCCGGCATACGGCGTGTGAGGAACGAGGGCACAGTTATGGCGATCACCGTGGTCATCGCGGACGACCAGGAGATGGTCCGCACCGGCTTCCGGATGATCCTGGAGAGCCAGTCCGACATCGACGTCGTCGCCGACGTCGTCGACGGCGAGGCCGCCCTGGAGGCCGTCGAGCGCCACCGGCCCGACGTCCTCCTCCTCGACATCCGCATGCCCAAGCTGGACGGCCTCGAGGTCACCCGGCGGCTCTCCGAGCTCTCCGCCGCCCACCCCGAGCGCGGCCCGCGCCCCCGCATCGTCATCGTCACCACCTTCGACCTCGACGAGTACGTCCACACCGCGCTGCGCAACGGCGCCTCCGGCTTCCTGCTCAAGGACGCCAGCCCCGCCATGCTCGTCGAGGCCGTGCACGCCGCCGCCGTCGGCGACTCCCTCATCTCGCCCGCCATCACCGTCCGGCTGCTGCGCGACATGGCCGCCACCGGCACCGGCTCCGCCTCGCCCGCCGTCAAGCAGCCCGCCGAACCGCTCACCGACCGCGAGGCCGACGTCGTCCGCTGCCTGGCGCGCGGCGCCACCAACGCCGAGATCGCCTCCGAACTGTTCGTCTCCCTGTCCACGGTCAAGACCCACCTGGCCAACGTGCAGCTCAAGCTCGACGCCCGCAACCGCGTCGAGATCGCCGCCTGGGCCTGGGAGAGCGGACTGGCCACGAGCGGCACGTGAACGGCCACGAGCGGCACGCGAATGTTTACGCGGGGCACGGGAACCGGGCCCGCACGTGAACCCGTGGGTCCTGCGGACCGCCCGCTCCCCCCGGCGGGCGGGCTGCGGCAAGGCCGCCCTCGGGGCCGCCCTGCTCTTCCTCGTCGGCTTCGAGGGCTTCTCCCTCGCCCGCCAGCCCAGCCAGCCGCACGCCGTCGTCCTCGCCTCCGGCGTCGCCGTCTGCCTGTGCGCCCTGCCCTGGAGCTGGATCCCGCTGACCGTCCGCGCGAGCGTCGCCGTCGCCGTCTCCTGGACCGCCTCGCTCATCCTGATGACCGGACAGCACCCCACCGTCGTCTGGGGCGTCGGCGAGGACGTCGCCCTGCTCGTCCTCCTCACCGAGATCGTCTCCCGTTCCCCGGCCCGCGTCGCCCGCGTCCTGGGCCCCATGCTCGCCATCGCCGCCGTCGCCGCGCCCGTACGCGACCTCAACCCCGGCGGCTTCACCGCCCTCTTCGTCGTCCTGACCGCCGTCGTCGGCGCGTACTCCCTGATCCTGCGCGGCCACGACGCGCAGCGCGTCCGCGACATGGCGGCCGTACGCACCGCCGAGCGCCTCGAACTCGCCCGCGAGCTCCACGACCTCGTCGCCCACCATGTCACCGGCATCGTCGTCCAGGCCCGCGCCGCCCGCTTCACCGCCCTGGAGGGCCCCGCCGCCGCCGACACCCTCGAGCGCATCGAGACCTCCGCCAGCCAGGCCCTGGGCGCCATGCGCCGCCTGGTGGGCATCCTGCGCGAGGGCGAGGCGGAGACCGAACCGGTCGCCGGGCTGCCCGAGGTCCGCGAGCTGACCGAGGAGTTCACGCGCACCGGCCCGCCCGTCGCCCTCTACATCGAGAAGGGCATGGAGAGCTGGCTGCCCGGCGAGGTCGCGGCGGGCGTCCACCGCGTCGTCCGCGAGTCCCTCACCAACATCCGCAAGCACGCGGCGGACGCCACCGCCGTACGCATCGGCGTGCGCGGCGTCCCCGACGGGGTGGAGCTGCGCATCGCGGACGACGGCAAGCGGGCCGCCGGCCTCTCCGAGCAGGCGCGCGGCGGCGGCTTCGGCCTGGTCGGCCTCGCCGAACGGGCCAAGGCACTGGGCGGCCGGCTGCACGCCGGACCCGTGCCGGAGGGCGGGTGGCAGGTGACGGCGCTGTTCCCCGTGGACCGCGAGCGGCGGGGCTGAGCGGGAGCCCGGCAGTTCCCGGATCCGGTTCGCCGGCGGCTCAATCCGCGCACGGCGCAAAGGCTTGGGGCGGCGCCTTCTTGATCATTAGCGTGACGGGCATGACAACGATGCGGACCGTCGAAGTGACGCCGGACATATGGATGCTGCAGTTCCCCGTCGGACAGGCCTACGTGCTGCGCCTGCCGGGCGCCCACGGCTGGGCGATGGTCGACGCCGGGCTCCCGGGCCATGCCGAACCGGTCCTCGACGCCCTCGCCGGCCTGGGCGCGCGCCCCGAGGAGCTCCGGGACATCGTGCTGACCCACTCCCACCTGGATCACACCGGTTCCGCCGCGGCCCTGGCGGCGGCCACGGGCGCGCGCGTCCTGGCGGGCGCGGCCGACGCGGCCGTGATCCGTGGCGAGGCTCCCGAGCCGCCGCCGGTACTGGAGGACTGGGAGGTGCCGCTGTGGGAGTCCGTCCAGGCGGGCCTCACCGACGCCCCGCCGCCGGCGCCCTGCCCGGTCGACCGTGAGCTGGGGGAGGGCGACACCCTCGACTGGGGCGAGGAGGCCCGCGTCGTCCACGTCCCCGGGCACACCGCAGGCAGCATCGCGCTGCACCTGCCGGCCTCCGGCGTGCTCTTCACCGGCGACACCATCGCCAATGTCGAGCAGCTGATGCCGGGCGTCTTCAATGTCGACCGGGCGGGCGTCATCGCCGCCTTCCGCCGCCAGGCGTCGCTCTCGGACGTCGACGTCGCCTGCTTCGGGCACGGCGCGCCGGTCGTCGGCGGCGCGGGCGAGGCGCTGCGCGCGGTGGCGGCCGGGCTGTAGCGGGTCCTAGCCCTAGTCCTGGCCCTGCTGTCCGTAGCAGAGGCAGAAGGGGTGCCCCGCCGGGTCCGAGAACACCCGGAAGCCGGACGGGCTACCGCCGCTGTCGTACAGGAACGTGGCACCCAGCGCGACGACCTCGCGCTGGGCACGCTCGACGTCGTCGACGTCGAAGTCCAGGTGGAACTGCTGCGGGTGCGCCGGCTCGGGCCAGCGGGGCGGGTGGTACTCGCCCTGGACGCCCTGGAAGGCGAGCCGCTGGCTCTTGCCGGGCGCGTTCAGCCACACCCAGGAGGGGTCGCTCTCGTCGGCCTCGACCTCCCACCCCAGGACGGCCGCGTAGAAGTTCGCCAGGGCGAGCGGGTCGGGACAGTCGATGACGGTGCACTGCATGGTGGCGATCATGAATAGATGATGCCGCAGGGGCCTATGTGAGTGCGGTCCGCTTCACGGACGCGATGAAGGCGGACCAGGCCGGCGCCTGGAATATGAGCGGGGGGCGGGTGGTGTCCTTGCTGTCACGGACCGGGACGATGCCGGTGGGATGGTGCGGGGCGAACTCCAGGCAGTTGCCGCCATCCCCACCACTGTGGCTCGACTTGGTCCAGACGGCCCGACATATGTCGGGGGTGCTTCTCATGGAACGTACGCCTCCATCACTTCACGAATGAGGGCCAGTGAGTCGTCCGCTGACAATGCCGAGGCGCGAAGCCGGTCGTATGCCGCCCGCGCCTCAGCGACGTCCGTCGCGGAGTCGTGCACCTGCCCGCCGATCTGCGGACTCTCCACGTAGAGAACCTGCTGCCCGTCATGCTGAGTCAGCACGATAAACGGCAGGTGCGAGGTCGGTGCTCCCGCCCTGAACGGAAGCACCTGGAGCACGACGTGCGGCGACTCGGCCGCGTTCAGGAGATGCCGGAGCTGCCCGCGCATGACGTCGGTGCTGCCCACGACTGTCCGCAGGATCGACTCGTGCAGGATGACCCACAGCAGCGGGGGATTGGGTGCCTCCATGACCTGGCGCCGCTGCAGGCGCGCCTCGACGCGCCGCTTGATGTCCTCGGCCGTCTCGCGAGGGTGCGCGGCGCGGAAGACGGCCTCCGCGTACTCCGGTGTCTGCAGAATGCCCATGATGAACGCGTTGGAGTAGTCGCAGATCGTCGCGGCTTCCCGTTCCAGCTTCAGGTAGGGCACGAACCATGCCGGATGGCCGCGCTCGCAGATGCGGTCCCGTAGGCGGCTGAAGTAGCCGGACGTGCGGAAGAACCGGTCGCACGCCGCCGCGAAGCTCTCGCTGCCGAGCTGCTTGCCGTTCTCGACCTTGCTGACGTAGGGCACTTGGTACAGCGTCGCTTCCGCGAGGTCTTTCTGGGTTTTACCCGCGTGTTCGCGGGCGTACCTGACCTCGAGGCCGAAATAGGCCGGTCCGTCCTGGGGCTCGCTGGCGCGTGAAGGTTCGGTCATGTGTTCAACCCCCGGTGTTTCCAGTGCTGTTGGAAACCTCTTTCCTCTTCCTGAGCCTATGCGCGGGGCGCAACTCTCGAGTTGCGCACAGTGAAAGTCGCTCCCCGCGGGCGACACGACCGCAGAGGTTGCCCCATGCCCCATACCCCCGAACGCGCGGGCGAAGCCACCGCCTACACCCCCGCCCTCGGCGAACTCGTCTGGGACGCCGCGCGCAAGCGCGTAGGCGAGGTCATGGACCGCCAGTGGTCCCGCTACCAGCTGCGCCCACCCGGCGGCGGCATCGAGTGGCACGCGGAACCCCACGACCTCCGCCCCTCCGGGGCCACCCGGCAAGGGCAACGCTGCGAGGAGTGCTCGCGCATCAAGTCCGCGTACTACGCGGCATCGCGCGTCGGCGACCGCGACGGCGCCGCGCAGTGGACCACGGCGATGGGCCTGCACCAGTGGGCGGCGCACGAATGATGGCGACGCGGACGCGAACGTGCCCCCACCCCGAGGGCGGGTGGGGCGTCACGCACGGGATCGCCACCTGCCGCGCCTGCGGGGTCCGGCGGTTCGTGGACTACGGGGCGCTGCGTCTGCCGGGCCAGGCCGTCGCCACGGGGGAGAGAGTCTTCGCGACAGGCCCATCGGCGGCGGTGCCCGGCTGGCATGATGGCGCTACGACGACGGAGGTGCGAATGTGACCGAACCGGCTGATTGGGCGGCTGTCTGCGACCAGGCGCGTCAGGAGAGCGGCTACAGCGGGCCGGAGCCCGCCAGGACCGTCGATGCGATCGGCGCGGCTCTCCGGCTCGACCATAGAGCCGACTTCTACGCGGAGCTGGGCACCTTGGTCGACGGTGCCGCGTTCGACGTGTTCCTCGATCACTGGTGGACACAGGCCCTGGCCGACAACGCTCGCGACGAGGCGGCCAGAGAGGCGGCCATCGACTTCGCCGACCTCGCCGTATCACTCCGCGCACGCGCCGCGGATGGCCCCACCTACACCATGGCCGAGGTGGAAGCCATGCTGGCGGATGCCTCGTGACGTATACCGTGATCTGGGAGAAAGAGGCGACCGCCGGCCTGCACCGTCTGAAGGCTCGCGACGGCGACAAGGTCAGACCGCTGGTCCGGGCGGTCAACGCGCTCGCCGGGGATCCCGAGCCGGCTGCGAGCAGCAAGCTCGGCAACGGTGGGCTGCGACGTCTGCGTGTCGGTGACTACCGGGCGACGTACGAGATCGACGGCAGGCACATGGCGATCAAGGTGCTCATGGTGGGCAAGACCTTGGCGTGACCCGCCTACCGCGCTGTGGGCCGTGGCCGTGCCGGGGGCGGCGAGGACCTGGCCGCGTTCGACGTCGTCGACGGCCGGTCGTTCGACGGGCCAATCGAAAAAATCATGGATTGCGGGAAACCCGGCTCCGGGGCGCGCGCGAGGCTGCACGATGTGAATCCGCCGACTCTCCGCAGCTCATCCCCTAGGTGGCCCGCATGCCCGCACCGCATTCCCGAAGCGATCGCAGCTACGCCCTGTGGGCGGCGGTCATCACGGCGGTGGGCGCGCTGCTGGCCGCGCTGATCACCAAGTACGGGCTGCCGTCCTTCTCGTCCGACGCGTCCGACCGCTCCTCGGCCCGGCACGACGGCGGCGTGCCGGACGCGTTCCTCGGGCAGTGGCGGGGCGACGTCACCGAGGAGGGCGTGCGGCCGTCCGTCTATGCGGCCGCCGTGTCGATCACCGAGGCCGGGCCGGGAGGCGAGGCCGGCGGCATCGAGTACACGGCTCCCGGGCTGCTGTGCAAGGGGGTGCTCGTGCTGCAGGAAGTCGGTGACGACCGCAGGACGATCACGCTGGGGGAGGAGATCAGGTCCGGACGGTGCGTCCCCAGGGGGCGGATCACCCTCACCGCGGGGGCCGAGCGCCATGTGACGTTCTTCTACACCGGCAAGAGGCACGACGGCACCCTCCAGGTGGTCAGGGGAGAGCTGGACAAGGGCGCCTGAGCCCGCGCGCCCGCAACATCAGTCCAATACCGCCCCCGGTTTGTCCATGGTCACCCCAGGCCCCGCAGCCCCACGGTGAGGCGGTGACCGCAGACCAACCGCGCCCCCACGGCCCCAGCCGACGGGCCGTCGTCGTCACCACCGCCCTGGCCGGACTCGGCCTCGGCACGGCCGAGGCGGCAGCGCACGGCACCGAGGCCGTCCTGCGCTCCGCCGAGCTCGACGTCCGCGTCGACACCTCCTTCCCCCGCGTCCTGTCCTACACCGACCGCGCCACCGGCGCCGTGCTGCACGGCCAGGAGGACGCCGTCACCTCCCTGCTCGTCGACGGCGCCGAGCACACCCCCCGGGTCACCCACGCCCTCTCCCCGGCCGGCGACCGCGCCGCCTACGTCCTCGCCCTGGCCGGCGGCACCCGGATCGACGTGGAGATCCGCGTCGAGGGATGGCGCGTCGACTGGCGGGTCACCCGCCTCGCCGACACCCCCGCCCTGCCCGTGGGAACCCTCGCCGTCCCGGGCCTGGCCCTGCTGAGCGTGCGCAGCACCCAGCCCGGCGCGGCCCTGCTCGCGGCCCGCATCCAGCTGGACGCGGCGAAGAGCGGCGACACGCTCGTACGCCTCACCCCCACCCCGCCGCCACCCGACGCCTCGCCCATCGGATGCGCGTACGCCGTCGTCAGCACGGACCGGCTCGCCGCGGCCGTCGAGACCAACACCGTCCACGACCGGCCCGACCGGTCCACGGCATGGGAGAACGGCCGCCTGTGGCGCCAGACCCTCAGGCGCGACGGCTACACCAAGGCCCAGCTCACCTGCGGGCAGTGGACCCACCGTGCGGCGGGCGCGCACACCACCGACCCGCTGCCCTGCGCGAGCGTCATCGTCACCCGGGACCGCAACGGCGACGGCACCGTCGACTGGCAGGACGCGGCCATCGCGATGCGGGACATCATGGTGAACCCGCCCGGCGCCGACGAGCAGCACCTGCGCGTCGTCCCCCACATCCCGTTCAACTTCGCCAGCCAGGCGACCAATCCCTTCCTCGCCACCCTCGACGCCGTCAAACGCGTCCACCTCTCCACCGACGGACTGCGGCAGTTCACGCTGCTCAAGGGGTACCAGTCCGAGGGGCACGACTCCGCGCACCCCGACTACGGCGGCAACTACAACGAGCGCGCGGGCGGCCTGGCGGACCTGAACACCCTGCTGCGCGCCGGAAAGCGGTGGAACAGCGACTTCGCCGTCCACGTCAACACCACCGAGTCGTACCCGGTCGCCAACGCCTTCTCCGAGACCCTCGTCGACAAGAACGACCGGCAGTGGGACTGGCTCGACCAGGCCTACCGCATCGACCCGCGCCGCGATCTGGTCTCCGGCGACATCGCCCGCCGCTTCCGCCGACTGCGCGAGGAGACCGACCCCGCCCTGACCACCCTCTACATCGACGTCTTCCGCGAGTCGGGCTGGAACTCCGACGCCCTCCAACGCCTGCTGCGCGAGCAGGGCTGGCAGATCACCAGCGAATGGGGGCACGGCCTGGAGCGCTCCAGCCTCTGGTCCCACTGGGCCACCGAGACCGACTACGGGCCCGACACCTCGCGCGGCATCAACTCCCGGCTCATCCGCTTCCTCCGCCACCACCAGAAGGACGTCTTCGCCGACAAATGGCCCCTCCTCGGCACCGCCAGAACGGGCAGCTTCGAGGGCTGGCGCGGCAAGACCGACTGGCACGACTTCACCCGGCGGATCTGGGAGGAGAACCTGCCCGCCAAATACCTGCAGGGCTTCGCCATCCGCACCTGGGACGACCACGAGATCACCCTGGCGACCGAGGCGGGATCCCGGTCCACAGGGGGCGGCTCCGCGTCGCCGGCCGTGATCACGACCCGCGTCCGCGACGCCGACGGCACCCGCCGCGTCACCACCGACGGGCGTACGGTCCTCGCCGGCCGCGCCTACCTCCTGCCCTGGGAGCCCCGGCGCGCCACCGACCCCGCCCGGCTCTACCACTACAACCCCGACGGCGGCACCACCACCTGGACCCTGCCCCGCGGCTGGTCCCGGCAGCGGACCGTCTTCCTCCACCGCCTCACCGACCAGGGCCGCGCCGACACCGCCGAACTGCCCGTACGCAGGGGCAGAATCACCGTCACCGCCCGGCCCGGCACGCCCTACGTCCTCACCCGCCGGCGCGGCCGCCCGCCGGCCGACCCCGGCTGGGGCGAAGGCACCCCCCTGCGCGACCCCGCCTTCCACTCCGGAACGCTCGACGCCTGGCGCGTCACCGGCCACGCCACCGTCGAGACGAGCCCCCTCGGCGACGGGGAGCTGGTCATGGGCCCCGGCCCGGCGACCGCCGTCGGCCAGCGGCTGAAACGGCTCGCGCCCGGCACGTACGCGGCGTCCGTGCAGGTCGAGGTCGGCGCCACGGCGGGGGAGCGGCGCCGGGCCGCGCTCGAGGTCCGTACCGGCGACGGCCTCACGGCGGTCAACTGGACCGACACCTCCACCGCCGTCAATCACGTCGCCGCCGACCGCAAGCACGGCACCCGCTTCCAGCGGCTGTTCACCTGGTTCACCGTGCCGCCCGGCGGCGGACCGGTGACGCTGTCGCTGACGGCGGCGGCGGGCGACGCCCGCGTCAGGTTCGACGCCGTCCGCATCGTGCCCGGCCGGCGGGCGAGGGCCGAAGGGGCCCTGGTCTTCGAGGACTTCGAGAACGTGCCCCAGGGCTGGGGGCCCTTCGTCAAGGGCGACGCGGGCGGCAGCACCGACCCGCGCACCCACATCGCGCGCCGCCACGCGCCCTACACCCAGCGCGGCTGGAACGGCAAGGCCGTCGACGACGTCATCGACGGCACCCAGTCCCTGAAGTCGCGCGGCGAGAACCCGGGCCTGGTCTACCGCACCGTCCCGCACACCGTCCGCTTCGAGCCCGGCCGCCGCCACCGCGTGAGCTTCCGCTACGAGAACGAGCTGGCGGGGCAGTACGCCTGGGTGACGGCCGTCGATGAGCCCGGGGCGCGCGAGCTGTCGCGTACGCCCCTGCCGGTCGCCGTGGAGCCCACGACGTACTCCTACGAGTTCACGGCGCCCGCTACGGGTGAGGCGTGGGTGGGGCTGCGGAAGACCGGGGAAAACGGGACCGCTGAGTTCGCTCTGGACGGCTTCATCGTGCAGATAGTCGGGCAATAAACATTCACGGGGTTCCGTCCCGTTGGTCACCGTCATCGGCCGGTGACCAGCGGGACGGGAGTACCACCCGGACCGAGGGCCCACCGGCCCACGCCCCACCGCCCCACGCCCCAGGGCTCGCGCTCATGCGGCGGGGCTCAGCCGGAGCACCGGCCCGCCCGCCCCCTCGCACTCCAGCACCAGCAGCTCGTTGTCCCCCTCCCGCAACACCGGCCCCGGAACGTACAGCGCCCGCTGCGGCCCCCGGTCCCAGTAGCGGCCCAGGCAGAAGCCGTTGACCCACACGAAGCCCCGCACCCAGCCCGGCAGCTCCAGCACGGCGTCACCCGCACCGGCCACCGCGCACGAGGCCCGGTACAGGCCCGGCTCCCCGCCCGCCGCCCCGGCCGACCGCCACCCCACCGCCTCCACCGCCCCCGGCTCCTCCAGGGCGTCCAGGCGCAGCCCGCGCGCCGCCACCTCGTGCACGTACTGCCGCTCGTGCAGCAGCCCGCCCGTGACGCCCTTGGGCTCGCCCAGGCGCGGCCCGTAGTTGACCCGGCCGAGCGACTCCACCCACAGCTCCACCTCGGCCGGCCCCGCCACCTCGCCGACCGGCGCCGGGTCGCGCGCGTCGTCGAGCACGGCCACCCGCACCCCGTCCACGGACACCACCGCCACATCCCGCAGCCCCGCCACCCACAGCGGATATGCCCGGCGCGGCCCCGGCACCGTGAAGCGGTAGCGGACCACCCCCCGGTCGACGCCCAGGTCCTCGAAGGACGGCGGCACCGGCCCCCGCTCCTCCGGCCCGCCGAGCACGTCCATCACCTCGCCCAGCGGCGCCCACCCCGCCGGGTGCGCCACGACCGGCGCGCGCAGCACTGGCGGCGCCGACGGCACGGCGGGCAGCGGCCCGTCCGCGTACCGCGACAGCACCCGCCGGAACGCCCGGAACTTCTCCGTCGCCCGCCCGAACTCGTCGATGGGGGCGTCGTAGTCGTAGGAGGTGACCATCGGCCGCAGCCCGCCCCGGAAATCGTCACCGGCACGGTTGGCCCCCGCCCAGCCGCCGAAGTTCGAGCCGCCGTGCGCCATGTAGATGTTCACCGACGCACCGAGGCCCAGGATCTCCTCGAGCACCCCGGCCGCCTCCCGCGCGTCCCGGGCCGCCTCCTGGCCGCCCCAGTGCGTGAACCAGCCGCACCAGAACTCCGTGCACATCAGCGGCCCGCGCTCCTGATGGCGCCGCAGCGCCGCGAAAGCCTCCCGCGCCCCCGACCCGAAGTTCACCGTGGCCAGCGCCCCCGGCACCGTACCGCCCGACAGCATGTGCTCCTCCGGACCGTCCGAGGTGATCAGCGGAACGGTCACCCCCAGCGCCCGCAGCCGTTCTACGAGACGCCGCAGATAAACCCGGTCGCTGCCATACGATCCGTACTCGTTCTCCACCTGGACGAGCACCACCGGCCCGCCCCGGTCCACCTGCCGCCCCACCACCTGCTCCGCCACCAGAGCCAGCCACCGCTCCGCGGCCCGCACGTACTCCTCGTCGCGGGTACGCACGCGTGCCCCCAGCCGCCCGGTCAGCCACGCGGGCAGCCCGCCGTTGTCCCACTCCGCGCAGATGTACGGACCCGGGCGCACGATCGCGTACAGCCCCGCCTCCCGCGCCGCGTCCAGGAACCGCCCCAGCTCCCCGACGTCCCGCGCCCGCCCCGGAGACGGCTCGTGCCGGTTCCACGGCACATACGTCTCCACGCAGTCGAGGCCCATCGCCCGCAGCATCCCCAGCCGGTGCCGCCACAGCCCCTCGTGCACCCGGAAGTAGTGCAGCGCCCCGGACAGCAGCCGCACCGGCCGCCCGCCGAGCAGGAAGGCGTCGTCCCCCACCACGAATTCCGGCACGTCCCCCGCCTCGTCCCTCGCCGCCCGCGCACCTCGGCCGCACACCATCCTCGCCCTCTGGCGGGGGCGGGGGCCATGGACAAAGATCGGGGCTGATTGGACGGAAGACAGAAGACAGAAGACGCAAGACGGAAGACGGGGACGGCCACCGGAGCTACGGGAGGCATCGGGCGCGTGTACCACTCCTGGATGCGGTACTTCACCCCCGGACCGGTCCACCACCGGCTCGGCCTGGTCTGCCTCGGCGTGGGCCTGCAGCACGGCGCGCTGCCCCCCGTCGGGCCCCGCGTCCTGGACCACCACGTCGCCGTCGTCATCGCCGCCGGCGGCGGCTGGTACCGCACCCCCGACGGCCGCACCCACCCCGTCACCGCGCCCGCCCTCATCTGGCTCGTCCCCGGCGTACCCCACCACTACGGCGCCGGGCCCGGCGCCGGCTGGGACGAGAGCTTCGTCGACTTCGCCGGCTCCGCCGTCGCCGCCTACACCGAGCTCGGCTACATCGGATCCGGCCACCCCGTCGTGCCGCTGGCCGACACCACCGCCGCCCGCGCCGCCGTCGGGCGCATCGCCCGCGCCGCCCGGCGCGGCAACCCCCTCCTGGAGGTCGAGACCGCCGCCGCCGTCCACGAACTGCTCGTCGCCCTGCGCCGCGCCCGCACCGACACGGCAGACGCCCCCGGCGCCACCGATCCCGTGCTGCGCGCCCTGGCCCGCGACGCCTTCCTGCCCCTGTCCGTCACCCAGCACGCCGCCCGGCACGGCATGACCCCGGCCGAGCTGCGCTCGGCCGTACGGCGCGGCGCCGGCTGCAGTCCGAAGGACTACCTGCTCGGCATCCGCCTGGGCCGCGCCAAGGAGCTCCTGGCCGCCACCGAGCTGCCCGTCGCCGCCGTCGCCCGGCGCGTCGGCTACGACGACCCCGCCTACTTCAGCCGGCTCTTCACCCGCCGCGTGGGCACCGCACCCGTGCGCTTCCGCCAGCGCTGCGGCAGGGCCGTACCCGGCGGGTGGAGCAACGAGATCCCCGATCCGGAGCACCCTCCGGTCATCGAATCCCGTCCTTCCGCATAGGCTCGGTGGGTGGACATGAACAACAGTGCCAAAGACGAGCCCGTACGCAGCCTCGGCGACGCGTCCGCGAGCGCCGAGCTGGGCCGCCTGCGCGACAGCATCGACAACATCGACGCCGCGGTGATCCACATGCTCGCCGAGCGCTTCAAATGCACCCAGCAGGTCGGTCACCTCAAGGCCGCCCACAAGCTGCCCCCGGCGGACCCGGCCCGCGAGGCCCGCCAGATCGCCCGGCTGCGCGAGCTGGCGGAGAACGCCAAGCTCGACCCGGCGTTCGCGGAGAAGTTCCTGAACTTCATCATCGCCGAGGTCATCCGCCACCACGAGACGATCGCCCGCGCCTGACGATCGCCCGGCTGCGCGACCTGGCGATCGCCCGCGCCTGACGGCCGCCGTGCCTGACGGCCGTCCGCGCCTGACGGGCGGGCGGGCCCCGGAACACCGGGCCCCGCCCGCCCGGGCGAAAAATCACCGGCCCCCCTCAGGACGGGTGCGGCAGCATGACCCCATGCCTGTACTGACGCGCGACGAAGCGCAGACCCGAGCCCGCCTCCTCGACGTTCACCGCTACGAGATCGACCTCGACCTCACCCGCGGCGACGAGCACTTCGGCTCCACCACCGTCATCCACTTCACCGCCCGCACGGCGGGCACCACCTTCGTCGAGCTCAAACCCGCCACCCTGCACAGCGCACACCTCGACGGCACCCCCCTCGACCCCGCCGCGCTCGACGACAACCGCCTCGCGCTCACCCTCGCCGCCGGCGAGCACGAACTGCGCGTCGAAGCCGACATGCGCTACTCGCGCACCGGCGAGGGCATGCACCGCTTCACCGACCCCGCCGACGGCGAGACCTACCTCTACACCCAGACGTTCATCGACGACGTCCAGCGCGTCTTCGCCGCCTTCGACCAGCCCGACCTCAAGGCCCTCTACGACGCCACCGTCACCGCGCCCCCCGAGTGGACCGTCCTCGGCAACGGCGTCGCCACCCGCATAGGGCCGCCCGGGCAGGGCCGCTGGCGCCTGGCCACCACCAAGCCGCTCAGCACCTACTTCGTCGCCTTCGCCGCCGGCCCCTGGCACAGCGTGCGCACCGAGCACGCCGGGATCCCCTTCGCCCTGCACTGCCGCCGCTCCCTCGCCCCCCACCTGGACGCCGACGCCGACGAGATCCTCGACATCACCCGGCGCTGCTTCGACCGCTTCCACGAACTCTTCGACGAGCCCTACCCCTTCGACTCCTACGACCAGGCGTTCGTCCCCGAGTTCAACGCCGGCGCCATGGAGAACCCGGGCCTGGTCACCTTCCGCGACGAATTCGTCTTCCGCTCCGCCGTCACCGCCACCGAACGCCAGACCCGCGGCGTGGTCATCGCCCACGAGATGGCCCACATGTGGTTCGGCGACCTCGTCACCCTCCGGTGGTGGGACGACATCTGGCTCAACGAGTCCTTCGCCGAGTACATGGGCTACCACGTCCTCGCCGACGCCACCCGCTTCACCGGCGCCTGGACCGAGTTCGCCGTCTCCCGCAAGAGCTGGGGCTACGACGCCGACCAGCGGCCCTCCACCCACCCCGTGGCCCCCACCCCCGAGGACGTCACCGACACCGCCTCCGCCCTGCTCAACTTCGACGGCATCTCCTACGCCAAGGGCGCCTCCGCCCTGCGCCAGCTCGTGACCTGGCTCGGCGAGAAGGACTTCCTCGCCGGCATCAACGACCACTTCGCCCGCCACCGCTTCGGCAACGCCACCCTCGCCGACTTCATCGACTCCCTCGCCCGCCACTCCGACCGCGACGTCCACGCCTGGGCCGCGAGCTGGCTGCGCACCACCGGCGTCGACACCCTCACCCCGCACGTCACCGCCCCCGCCCCCGCCCCCGGACAGTGGCGGCTGGACCTCCACCACGACGGCACCCGCCCCCACCGCCTCACCATCGGGCTCTACGACCACGCACCCGGCGACACGACCACCCTCGTGGCCCGCGACCGCCTCACCACCGACCTCCCGGCCGGCGGCGGCACCCACACCCTCGACCTCACCGGCCCCCGCCCCGCGCTGATCCTGGTCAACGACGGCGACACCTCCTACACCAAGGTCCGCCTCGACCCCCACTCCTGGACCACCGCCCTCGGCTCCCTGTCCGCCCTGCCCGACCCGCTCAGCCGGGCCGTGCTGTGGAACGCCGCCCGCGACATGGTCCGCGACGGCGAGCTGCCCCACGGCGCCTACCTCGACGCCGCCCGCGCCCACCTGCCCCACGAGACCGACGTCGCCATCGCCCAAGGCGTCCTGTCCTTCGCCCGCGGCGAGATCGCCGACCGCTACACCGCCCCCGCCGACCGCCCCCACGCCCTGGCCACCCTCACCGCCCTCTGCCACGACCTGCTCGGCCGCCACCCCGGCGCCGACGGCACGGGCCTGCGCCTGACCGCCGTACGCACCCTGATCGACAGCGCCACCACCCCCGGCGACCTCCGGGACTGGCTGACCGCGGGCACCGCCCCCGGCGGCCCGGCCCTCGACCCCGAACTGCGCTGGCGCGTCCTCGCCCGCCTCGCCGTCCTCGGCGCCGTCACCCCCGCCGAGATCGACGCCGAACTGGCCCGCGACCCCAGCGCGACCGGCCAGGAGGGCGCGGCCCGCTGCCGTGCGGCCCTCCCCGACCCGGCCGCCAAGGCCGCCGCCTGGGAAGCGATGTACGGCGGCGACGAGCTGTCCAACTACCTGTTCACCGCCACCGCCCAGGGCTTCTGGCAGGCGGAGCAGACCGAGCTCGTACGCCCCTACCGCGACCGCTACTTCCCCGCGGCCGTCGCCGTCGCCGCCCGCCGGGGCCCCGCCCTGGCCTCCGCCGCCGGCGGCCCCGGCTTCCCGCGCACCCTGGTGGACGAGGAGACCCTGCGCCAGGGCGAGGCCTGCCTGCGCGAGGCCGACCCCACCCCCGCACTGCGCCGCAGGATCGCCGACCAGCTCGACGACCTGCGCCGCGCCCTGGCCGTGACGGCGGCGCCCACGGCGTAGGCGGGCCCGGAGTCCCGGAGTCCCGGAGGCCCGGAGCCCGGAGGCCCGGAGCCCGGAGGCCCGGAGTCCGGGGTCCTGGGGTTTCTGGGGCCCGGGCTCCGGGACGCCCGGGGCCTCTCGCGGGAACGACAAGGCGCCCGCACCCCTCGTGGGGTGCGGGCGCCTGGGCCTTGGCTTCGCCGGTTGTCAGCCGGTGGGTCAGTCGCGCTTGGTGGCCGCGTCGGACGGCTGGGCCGCGCGCAGCTCCTCAAGGAAGCGGTCGACGACGCCGCTCTCGCGGGCGTAGTCGGCCATCGACTCGCCGACGATCCGGCCCGCCAGCTCCGTCGCCAGCGCACCGACCTGCTCGCGCAGCTCGGCCTCGGCGACCGCGCGCTCGGCGTCGATCACCGCGTGACCCGCGGAGATGATGTCCTCGCGCTGACGCTGGCCCTCGGCACGCAGCTCGGCGATGATCGCCGTGCCCTGCTCGAGCGACTCCTGGCGCAGGCGCGCGGCCTCGTGCCGGGCCTCGGCCAGCAGCGCCTGGTACTCGGCGTGCACCCGCTCCGCCTCGACGCGCGTCTCCTCCGCGTCCTCGAAGGCACCGTCGGTGGCCTTCTCACGCTCGACGAGCACCTTGTTGATCCGGGGCAGGATCACCTTCGCCATCACGGCGAAAACGAGGAAGAAGAGCACCAGCCCGAGAACGAGCGGCGCGGGCTCGGGCTTCAGCGGCCCCACGTCGATAGCAAAAGTCATGGCCATGGTGTGCACATTACCTTGAAGCGCCGCCCCGCCGGAGACCCGCACCCCACCCGGCGACCCAACTCACCCCCGCCACAAGGCCATGCCGGCCCTCTACAGCCAACGCATGCCGGGCCCGTACCACCATCGGGCGAAACCTCCCCCACTCGGGGTCACGCAGCGTATACAGCCGGTAGCTTGAGCCGTCCGCCCCGGCCCGGACCCCCTCACGGGCCGCGCCCCAGGCCCGTAACGGACCGGAAGCAGCACCCGAACCGATCAAGACCGCTCGTAAAACCGCTCGCGACAGATCAACACGACATATCAACTCGATCAGACTCGATCAAAGAGGCCTTCCTCATGCCCGCGCCGCCCACCGCCCGACACACCCCCGCGACAGCACTCGCCGGCGGCACCCAAGGCACCCGCGCCCTGCGCCCCCTCCTCGACACCACCCTGCGCGCCCTCGCCCGCGGCGCCACCGCCCGCGGCGGCCCCCTCCCCGCCGGCGGCCCCGAAGCCGTCGCCGCCCGCATACGAGCAGCCGCCACCCCCGCCCTCCCCGAACACGGCACCGGCCCCGACGAAGCCCTCCACACCCTCGTCCAAGCCCTCGCCGAAGGCGCCGCCGACCCCGCCGACCCCCACTGCGCCGCCCACCTCCACGGCCCGCCCCTCGCCCTGGCCGCCGCCGCCGACCTCGCCGCCGGCGCCCTGAACCCCTCCCTCGACTCCTGGGACCAGGCCCCCTCCGCCACCGCCCTCGAAGCCCTCACCACCCAGGCCCTCGCCGCCCTCGCCTACCCCGACCACCCCCACCCCGACGCCCTCGTCACCACTGGCGGCACCGAATCGAACCAGCTCGCCCTCCTCCTCGCCCGCGAAGCCGCCCGCACCACCACCCCCGACCGGCCCCTGCGCATCATCTGCGGCGCCAACGCCCACCACAGCGTCCACCGCTCCGCCTGGCTCCTCGGCCTCCCCGCCCCCCACACCCTCCCCACCCCCACCGGCACCCTCAACCCCCACGACCTCCACACCGCCCTCACCGACCCCACCGCCGCCCCCGGCGCACCCCACCTCGTCGTCGCCACCGCCGGCACCACCGACACCGGCCGCATCGACCCCATCCCCCCCATCGCCGACCTCTGCGACGCCCACCGGGCCCGCCTCCACATCGACGCCGCCTACGGCGGACCCCTGCTGTTCAGCCACACCCTCAAGACCGCCCTCACCGGCCTCGAACGCGCCCACACCATCACCCTCGACCTGCACAAACTCGGCTGGCAGCCCATCGCCGCAGGCCTCCTCGCCGTCCCCGACCCCGCCGCCCTCCACCCCCTGGCCCACCAGGCCGACTACCTCAACGCCCCCGACGACACCGACGCCGGCCTCCCCGACCTCCTCCACCGCTCACTGCGCACCACCCGCCGACCCGACATCCTCAAGATCGCGGTCACCCTCCGCGCCCTCGGCCGCCGCGGCATCGCCGACCTCGTCGAACGCGTCTGCGCCACCGCCCACCACCTCGCCGACCTCATCGACGCCCACCCCGCACTCGAACTCCACTCCCGCCCCACCATCAGCACCGTGCTCTTCCGCCCCACCGGCGCCGACCACCACACCACCGCCCGCACCAGAAGACGCCTCCTGCACACCGGCCACGCCGTCCTCGGCCGCGCCACCACCCCCGAAGGCCTCTGGCTCAAAGCCACCCTCCTCAACCCCCACACCACCCCCGACGACCTCCGACACCTGCTGAAACTCGTGGAAGGCCACACCACCCGATGACCACCCCCCAGCCCCCAGCCTCAGCCCCCGACCAACCCCTCGACCTCGTCGGCATCGGCATCGGCCCCTTCAACCTCTCCCTCGCCGCCCTCGCCCACCCCCTCGACGACCTCCGCACCGCCTTCTACGACCAGAACCCCGCCTTCCAATGGCACCCCGGCCTCCTCATCGACGGCACCACCCTCCAAGTCCCCTACCTCGCCGACCTCGTCACCCTCGCCGACCCCACCAGCCCCTGGACCTTCCTCAACTACCTCAAAACCCGCGAACGCCTCTTCCCCTTCTACTTCTCCGAGCGCCACCACATCCACCGCGCCGAATACGACGCCTACTGCCGCTGGGTCAGCGAAAACCTCACCGGACTCCACTTCAACCACCACATCGACGCCGTCCGCTGGAACCCCGAACGCGTCCTCTTCGAAATCGACTACACCCAACTCGACCCCGAAGGCGAAGCCGACGCCCTCGGCCGCGCCTACACCCGCAACCTCGTCCTCGGCGTCGGCACCGCCCCCTACATCCCCGAACCCCTGCGCCCCCTCGCCGAAGCCCCCGGCGTCCCCGTCATCCACTCCGCCGACTACCTCGACAACCGCGCCAAACTCCTCGACGCCGAACACATCACCGTCATCGGCTCAGGACAATCAGGCGCCGAAGTCTTCCTCGACCTCCTGCGCCACCGCCCCACAGGCCGCGAAAAACTCCACTGGCTCGCCCGCAGCCCCGCCTTCGCCCCCATGGAATACAGCAAACTCGGCCTCGAACACTTCACCCCCGACTACACCCACTACTTCCGCACCCTCCCCGAACCCGTACGCGACCAGGTCCTGCCCCAGCAATGGCAACTCCACCAGGGCATCGACGCCAAAACCATCGCCGACATCCACGACGAGCTCTACCGCCGAAGCCTCGACAGCGGATGGCCCGACACCGTCCTCACCCCAGGAGTCTTCGTCCGCACCGCCGGACGCGTCGGCGCCACCCGCGTCGAACTCCACCTCGAACACACCCAGCAAGGCACCCGCTCCCGCCTCACCACCGACGCCGTCGTCCTCGCCACCGGCTACCGCGAACGCCGCGTCGACACCCTCCTCGCCGCCCTCGACCCCTACATCCGCCGCGACTCCAACGGCCGCCCCCGCATCGACGAACACCACCGACTCGTCCTCGACCCCTCCGTCAAGGGCGCCGTCCACGTCCAGAACGCCGAAACCCACACCCACGGCGTCGGCACCCCCGACCTAGGCCTCGCCGCCTGGCGCAGCACCGTCATCCTCAACGCCATCACCGGCAAGACCACCTACCCCCAGCCCCAGCGCACCGCCTTCACCACCTTCGGCCTGGAGCCGCGGCCACAACCACGACTCCAGAACCACCACACCTCAGAAAACCGGCACACCATCCCGCGTCAGCTTCCAGTCCACTGACGCGAAGCCGGCCACATCGATCGACCCCTTGGCCTTAACCCAGCCGATGATGGTGTTACGAATCTCCTCCGAATTCGCCCACAACTGCTTGGCGCGCGCCACATGCGGGAAATTACCGCCACCGCTCGCCCGATAGTTGTTCACCGCCAGGACGAATTCGGCGGAGTCCTCGAGCGGCTTCCCGCCGAACGAAAGATTCACGATCCGCGACCCCGGCGCCTTCGCAATGTCGATCTCGTACGACAGGCCGCTCACCACGTCATAGTTGTAATCCGGAATCGACTCGGCATTCGTCAGCTTCGCCGGATCCACCGGCACACCGGCCGCCGTCCGCACGTAATACCGCGCCGAGAACTCCAGATACTCCCGCAGCTGCGCACCCGTCAACAGCCGCGCCTCCAGCGTGTTCTCGAACGGATACAGCCCCGCCACCTGGCGGATCGACACCTTCCCCGCCGGAACCGCGGCCGTACGCGAGAAGCACGACGCCTGCGACAGCACCGGCAGCTTCCCGTACGCCGTACCCGCCAGCGCCGCCTTCACCGTCTCGACCTGCACATGGTTGATGAAATCGATCACCGGCGTGTCCTTGTACGCGGCCTCCGCCGCGCTCATCGCCGCCGTCGACGTACCGATCACCTGGTTGACATACGCCACCACCTTCCGGTGCTCGTCACCCAGCAGACGCGTGATCCTCCGGTCCTCGGCCGCCGTGTTGGAGTTCAGCACCTTCGCGCCCACCGACTCCACCTGCCAGGCACCGTGCTCCCACACCACGGAGAAGTCGAACAACGTCAGCCGCTGCCCCCACTTCAGCGGCTCGGACAACACCACCTGCTTGCCCGTCTTCTTGTTCGCCACCCGGTACTCGGGAATCTCCGTATGCGCATGCCCCACCAGAATCGCGTCGATCCCCGGCACCTGCTCGGCCACCAGCGCCGCCGCGTTCTCCACATACGGAAGCTGATCACCGTACGACGACATCCCACTCGAACCCGAATGCGCCGACACGATCACCACATCCGCACCCAGCGAACGCAGCTTCGGCACCCACTTCGCTGCCTGCTCCTCAAGCCCCGGGAAAACCATCTTCCCCTGCACATTCGCCTTGTCCCAGATCGCGATCCCCGGATTGGTCAGACCCAGAATCGCCACCCGCACATCACGACCGAACGGCGTACACACCTTCTTGATCACATAAGGCCGGAACGCCGGACGCAACGTCTTCGCATCCAGCGCGTTCGCCCCCAGCAACGGGAAATCACACTGCTCCTCGAACTTCCGCAGCGTCGGAATACCGTAATTGAACTCGTGATTGCCCAACGCCGCCGCGTCATACCCGATCGCGTTCATGGCCTGCGCCATCGGATGCACCGGACCGTTCGCACCCGTGATCGGGTCGACCTTCGCGTAGTAGTACGACAGCTGAGTGCCCTGAATCGTGTCACCCGCGTCGATCAACAGCGTGTTCCGGCGACCCTTCTCCGACCGCACCTGGCTCACCAGCGTCGAGATCTTCGCCAGACCCACATCGTTGTGCGCCTTGTCGTCGAACTCGGCATCCGTGAAGTAGTCCCAGTTGAAGACGTTCCCATGCAGGTCCGTCGTCCCCATCACGGTGAACGCGTACCGCTTCTTCCGGCGCCCCGCGGACTCCGCCTCGGCCGGCACCGTCCCCACCGCACCCGCAAGGGCCACACCCGCACCCGTCACGGCCGTACGCCCCAGGAAATTCCTACGATTGAGCGGCATATGTTCTGTTCTCCCCATTCATATCCAGAACCAACGCGCGTAGATTCTGGCCCAGCCCCCACCCCCACCGACACCCTCACAAGGTTGCGATCCCGTCACCACCTGGGACGCTGAACCCCATGACCACACCCCAACACCCCACCACCCCAACCGAGAACCCCCACCTCCCCTACGGAACCCCCGACACCCCCCGCATCGCAGTCCGCGGCGAAGCCCGCCTCGAAGTCGACCCCGAAATCGCCCACCTCGGCATCACCGTCAGCGCCCGCGGCACCGACCGCCGCACCGCCCTCGGCGACCTCACCCGCCGCAACAACCACGTCCTCGACCTCCTCAAGTCCTACGGCGAAGCCGTCGAAAAAATCGAAACCGGCACCTTCACCATCACCCCCCAACTCGCCGAAAAAGGCCGCCACGAACGCATACGCGCCTACCACGGCCGCGTCCGCGTCACCGCCACCCTCATCGACTTCACCGCACTCGGCGAACTCGCCACCCGCCTCGCCGAACTCGAACTCACCCGCGTCGACGGCCCCTGGTGGAGCCTCCGCCCCGACTCACCCGCCCACGGCGAAGCCCGCCGCCAAGCCGTCCACGAAGCCGTCCAACGCGCCCGCGAATACGCCGCCGCACTCGGAGCCCAACTCACCGCCGTCGTCGAACTAGCCGACACCGGAGCCGAAAACCCCACCCCCATGGGCCTCCCCGCCCGACCCGCCGCCG
Source organism: Streptomyces sp. C36 (assembly GCF_040932295.1). NCBI lineage: Bacteria > Bacillati > Actinomycetota > Actinomycetes > Kitasatosporales > Streptomycetaceae > Streptomyces > Streptomyces sp. C36. Next base: position 817,878 of record NZ_JBFQGI010000002.1, read on the forward strand.
CCGGCCGACCCCGCGCCGGCGGCTCCGGCTTCGCCGGAGCCGCCCCCGAACCGGCCCCCACCCTCGACCTCGAACCCCAGCGACAGACCCTCTACGCCCACGTCAACGCCCGGTTTACGATGACGCGCCCGACCCTGTGAAGCACCCCTGAGGCCCTGAGGCACCCCCTGGGGGCGCTCATCGGAGCGCCCCCCTGCACGTTTCACAAGGTGTCAACAAGCTTTCACTAAAAGGTCGTTGGTCAGATGCGGCAGGACAATTCTCTACCCATGAGTAGGTCATAAGGTCGTGCCATGCGCCGAGCGAAAATCGTCTGCACCCTGGGGCCGGCCACCGACTCGTACGAGCAGATCAAGGCCCTCGTCGAAGCCGGAATGGACGTCGCCCGCTTCAACCTCAGCCACGGCACCTACGCCGAACACGAAGCGCGATACCAACGCGTCCGCAAAGCGGCCGACGAAACAGGCCGCAACATCGGCATCCTCGCCGACCTTCAGGGCCCGAAGATCCGCCTCGGCCGCTTCCGCGAAGGCCCCGTACTCCTTGAACGCGGCGACGAGTTCACCATCACCGTCGAAGAAGGCGTCGAAGGCGACCGCCACCACTGCGGCACCACCTACGAAGGCCTCGCCGGCGACGTCACCCAAGGCGAACGCATCCTCGTCGACGACGGCCGCGTCACCCTCGAAGTCATCGAGGTCCGCGGCCCCCGGGTCAAGACCATCGTCATCGAAGGCGGCATGATCTCCGACCACAAGGGACTCAACCTCCCCGGAGTCGCCGTCTCCGTCCCCGCCCTCTCCGAAAAGGACATCGACGACCTCCGCTGGGCCCTCACCACCGGCGCTGACATCATCGCCCTCTCCTTCGTCCGCACCGGACACGACATCCACGACGTCCACCGCGTCATGGACGAAGAAGGCCGCCGCCTCCCCGTCATCGCCAAGATCGAAAAGCCCCAGGCCGTACAGAACCTCGACGACATCATCGCCGCCTTCGACGGCATCATGGTCGCCCGCGGCGACCTCGGCGTCGAAATGCCCCTCGAAAAGGTCCCGATCGTTCAGAAGCGAGCGATCAAGCTCGCCAAGCGCAACGCCAAGCCGGTAATCGTCGCCACCCAGATGCTCGACTCCATGATCGACGCCTCCCGCCCCACCCGCGCCGAGGCCTCCGACGTCGCCAACGCCGTCATCGACGGCACCGACGCCGTCATGCTCAGCGGCGAGACCAGCGTCGGCAAATACCCCATCGAGACCGTCAAGACCATGGGCCGCATCGTCGAGGCCGCCGAGGAAGACGTCCTCGCCAAGGGCCTCCCTCCGCTGACCGAACGCAGCAAGCCCCGCACCCAAGGCGGCTCCGTGGCCCGCGCCGCCGCCGAGATGGGCGACTTCCTCGGCGCCAAGTTCCTTGTGGCGTTCACTCAATCCGGTGACACGGTACGGAGGCTGTCGCGTTACCGGTCGCCCATCCCGCTGCTGGCCTTCACCCCCGAGCCGGCGACCCGGTCACAGCTCAACCTGACCTGGGGGGTGGAGACGTTCCTCGGGCCGATGGTGCAGACGACCGACGAGATGGTCGAGCAGGTCGACGAGTACCTGCTGCGGATCGGCCGCTGCCGCAAGGGCGACATGGTCATCATCACGGCCGGCTCCCCGCCGGGCACCCCGGGGACGACGAACCTGGTGCGGGTGCACCACATCGGGGAGGACGACTCGCCGAAGTAGGGGTGATCAGTACTTCGGGCCTATGTGGGTGTCCATGAGGGCGACGGAGGCTTTGCGGGCTACGGAGATGTTGTACGGATCGCTGCCGCGCCGGGTCACCTTCCACTCGACCCCGACCTTGTCGAGGGTGTCGCAGTAGAGCTTTCGGATGTCGTCCGACTTGTTGGTGAAGAAGTAGCGCGGGTACTCGTAGCGCTTGCGTTCGCCACCGACAAGGCGGACGGTCCAGTTGGTGATGCGGCAGCCGTCGGAGTGGACAAGTCCGCGGATGAACTCCCAAGGATGTGCGTCCACGATCTGCTGCTGCCAGGGCTCGAGCTCGATCCGCCGCTCGTGCTTCCTGCCTGGGCCGTGTTGGGGGAACATGCACCACAGGTGCTTCGAGTAGACCTTCACGTTGTGGCAGCCGATCTTGCGGACCCGGCAGACGGAGTTGTCGGGGAAGACCGCTTGCATCGCGGCGTGGCACGCGTCCATGAGTCCGGGCCATACGTCACCACAGGTGATCATCAGGCTGGGCACCCGGTGCTGGGAGTACTGGACGATGTGTCCGTCGCCCAGGTACAGACCGAGCAGGTACGAATAGGCGGCCTCGTCGAGCTCACGACCGGTGCACCGAGGACAACTCGTCTGGTGGGCGCCTGGACATTCGCCGCGCTTGGATCTGTCCATATGGAGCCAGTAGCTGACAGTGCCCGGCGGCACAGCCAGTCGTCGGGAGACTTCGGCGTTGGTGACACCTGAGGCGATGAGGTCCAGCGCCCGCTGGCGCACCTCGGAACCGTGAAACTGCATGGCATCACTGTGCGTGATTACTTGTTCACGGTGCGGCGGATTCGTGAAGATTCACGCGATGGGAAAAATCCGCTTTGTGGATGTTGGGTGCCCGGTGTGGGATTCGAACCCACATGCCCAAAGGGCACGAGTGTTTGAGACTCGCGTGTCTGACCAGTTCCACCAACCGGGCGTGCTGCTCGAGACACCATACCGCGTGCGTGTTGTGGGCAGGTGCTAGGTACGCTCGTATGGCACCACCTGCCCTGAGCGAGGAGACCCGTGAGCGCCGCCGAGCCCCAGCCGCCTGTCGACGACGAGCCGCAGCACACCCCTCCGAACGTCACGCGCGTCGTGATCGCCGAGGACGAGGCTCTGATCCGCCTCGACCTCAAGGAGATGCTCGAGGAAGAGGGCTACTCCGTCGTGGGCGAGGCGGGCGACGGCGAGACCGCGGTCGCGCTGGCGCGGGAGCACCGTCCCGACCTGGTGATCCTGGATGTGAAGATGCCGGTGCTGGACGGGATCTCCGCGGCCGAGCGGATCGGTGCGGAGTCGATCGCGCCGGTGTTGATGCTGACGGCGTTCTCGCAGCGTGATCTCGTGGAGCGGGCGCGGGACGCGGGGGCCATGGCCTACCTGGTGAAGCCGTTCAGCAAGAGCGATGTCGTTCCGGCGATCGAGATGGCGGTGTCGCGGTTCACGCAGCTGAAGGCGTTGGAGCGGGAGGTCGCGGATCTTTCGCAGCGGCTGGAGACGCGGAAGCTGGTGGACCGGGCGAAGAGCATTCTGCAGACGCAGTACGGGCTGACGGAGCCGGCGGCGTTCCGGTGGATTCAGAAGACGTCGATGGATCGTCGTTTGTCGATGCAGCAGGTGGCGGAGGCTGTCATCGAGGATGCCAAGGAGAAGAAGGCCGCGAAGGATCAGTAGCGGTTCTGATCGTTTGGTTGTTTGAGGGGCCCGTGTCCGGTTGGATGCGGGCCCTTTTGCATGCCCTCAGTCTTCGCCGAGGTAGGCCTTGCGGACGGATTCGTCGTGGAGGAGGTCGGTGCCGGTTCCGGAGAGGACGATTTTGCCGGTTTCCATGACGTGGGCGCGGTCGGCGAGGGAGAGGGCGGCTTGGGCGTTCTGTTCGACGAGCAGGATGGTGGTTCCGGTGGTTTTGAGTTCGGTGATGGTGTCGGTGATTTTTCGCATCATGATCGGTGAGAGGCCCATGGAGGGTTCGTCGAGCATGAGGAGTTTGGGGCGGGACATGAGGGCGCGGCCCATGGCGAGCATTTGTTGTTCGCCGCCGGAGAGGGTTCCGGCGGGTTGTTTGGCGCGTTCGCCGAGGATGGGGAAGAGCTCGTAGGCGCGGTGGATGTCGTGGGTGATGCCGGTGGTGTCCTTGCGGAGGTAGGCGCCGAGTTGGAGGTTTTCGGTGATGGTGAGGCGGGGGAAGATGTGGCGGCCTTCGGGGGAGTGGGCGAGGCCGAGGGCGACGATGTGGTGGGCGGGGGTGCCGGTGATGGGGTGGCCGTTGAAGCGGATGGTGCCGGTGGTGGGGGTGTGGAGGCCGGAGAGGGTGCGGAGGGTGGTGGTTTTTCCGGCGCCGTTGGTGCCGATGAGGGTGACGATTTCGCCGGCTTCGACGGTGAAGGTGATTCCTTTGACGGCTTCGATTTTTCCGTAGGCGACGCGGAGGTTTTCGACTTCGAGGAGGGCGGTCATCGGTCGGTGTCCTCTGCTGCGTGGGCTTCGGCGGCTTCGACTTCGGCGGCTTCTTCGGCGCCGGGTGCTCCTTCGAAGGGTGTGCCGAGGTAGGCGGCGATGACGCGGTCGTCGCTCTGGACGGTTCGGGGTGTTCCTTCGAGGAGTTTTTCGCCCTGGACGAGGACGGCGACGTGGTCGCAGAGGTTGAAGATGAAGCGCATGTCGTGCTCGATGACGAGGACGGCGATGCCTTGGTCGCGGATGGCGAAGACGAGTTGTTCGGTGGTGCGGGTTTCCTGGGGGTTCATTCCGGCGGTGGGTTCGTCGAGGAGGAGGAGTCCGGGGTCGCTGGCGAGGGCTCGGGCGATTTCGAGCTTGCGTTGTTCGCCGTAGGGGAGGTTGCGGGCGAGGTGGTCGCGTTTGGGGGCGAGGCCGGTGAACTGGAGGAGTTCCATGGCGCGTTCTTCGGAGTTTTTTTCGGCGCGGCGGAAGGCGGGGCCGCGGAGGAGGGCGGAGAAGAGGCCTTCTTTGGTGCGGGTGTGGCGGCCGACGAGGACGTTTTCGAGGACGGTCATGTTGGCGAAGAGGCGGATGTTCTGGAAGGTGCGGGCGATGCCTGCCTGGGTGACGAGGTGGGGTTTGGGGGGTAGGTGGGTGCCGCGGTAGGTGACGGTGCCTTCGGTGGGTACGTAGAGGCCGGTGAGGCAGTTGAAGAAGGTGGTTTTGCCGGCGCCGTTGGGGCCGATGAGGCCGACGATTTGGCCTGGGTTGACGGTGAGGTCGACGGCTCGTACGGCGGTGAGTCCGCCGAAGCGCATGGTGACGCCGGTGGCGGTGAGGACGGGTGTGTCGTCGGGGGCGTTGGGGGTGTCGGGGGCGGTGGCGGTGGTGGTCATGGTGGTTATGCCTCCGCCTTGGTGAGGGGTGTGGGGCCGGCCGTGGCGGGTGGTTCGTGGAATTCGAGCTGTTGTCGTCGGTTGGGGATGATTCCTTCGGGGCGGAAGCGCATGAGGAGGATGAGGGCGGCGCCGAAGGCGAGGAGTTGGTAGTCGTGGAGGAACTGGAGTTTGGCGGGGATGAGGTAGAGGAGGGCGGCGCCGAGGAGGGGGCCGGTGATGGTGCCCATGCCGCCGAGGATGACGGCGGCGAGGAGGAAGGCGGAGTTGGGGGGTACGGGGCCGGCGAAGACGTATTGCTCGGGTACGACGGTGGTGGAGACGTGGGCCTGGACGGTGCCGGCGAGTCCGGCGAGGGTGGCGCCGAGGGCGAAGGCGATGAGTTTGACGCGGAATCCGTTGATGCCCATGGCGGTGGCGGCGGTTTCGTCCTCGCGGATGGCGATCCAGGCGCGGCCGATGCGGGAGTTTCCGGCGCGGCTGAAGACGAGGATGACGAGGAGGGTGACGAGGAGCATGAGGAGGTAGTAGTTGGCGAAGGGGTTGAGGGTGAGGCTGCCGAGGGTGTGGGTGTCGCCGAAGTTGTAGCCGAGGATGTTGAGGTTGGGGATGTTGGGTATTCCGTTGGGGCCGTTGGTGACTGAGGGGCCGGATTCGCCGTTGAGGTTGCCTACGGCGATGCGGAAGATCTCTCCGAAGCCGAGGGTGACGATGGCGAGGTAGTCGCCGCGCAGGCGGAGGGTGGGGGCGCCGATGAGGACGCCGAAGACGAGGGAGGCGGCGGCGCCGGTGAGGGCGGCGGCCCAGAAGGGGAAGTGGATGTGGAGGGTGGAGGCGGTGGAGCCGGAGACGAGGGCGGCGGTGTAGGCGCCGACGCCGAGGAAGGCGACGTAGCCGAGGTCGAGGAGGCCGGCGAGGCCGACGACGACGTTGAGGCCGAGGGCGACGGTGGAGAAGATCAGGATGTTGACGGCGATGAGGGTGTATTCGTCGGTGTCCTGGGTGAGGGGGAAGAGGGCGGCGGCGGTGAAGGCGGCGGTGATGGTGATGCGCCGGTGTTTCGCCGTGAGCTGGGAGAGGCGGGTGATGAGTCCGGCTTTGGCGAGGGCGGCGGTGGTGAAGCCGGTGAGGAGCAGGAAGCCGGTGAAGAGTTCTCCGTAGGCGGTGCCGATGCCGTAGGTGAGGACGTAGAGGCCGGTGCCGAAGGCGGCGGCGATGATGAGTATTTCGGCCCAGGGGGGCAGGGGCTTGGCCGGCGGTGGTGGGGTGGCCTGGCCGGTGGGCAGGGCGTGGGCGCCGAGGAGGGTGATGAGGGAGGCCGCTCCCGCGAGGTAGCCGCCGGGTTCGAGGTTGACGATGCCGCCGAGTTGTACGGCGATGGTGATGAGGGTGTACCAGGTGGTGGCGAGGGTGCCGAGGGCGAGGTGGCGGGTGGCGGTGTGGCTGCGGGTGGGGCTGAGCCGGCGGAGGCCGGGGGTGCCTGAGGCGGCGAGGGTGTGGGCGATGGTGAGGATGGCGCCGGTGAGGGTGAGGACTTGGAGTCCGCCGGGGTAGCCGGTGACGGTGAGGTTGCCGGGGAAGGCGTGGGTCCAGGTCCAGGGGAGGAAGGTGGAGGCGAGGGTGAGGGCGGCGCCGCCGATGACGGTGACGCGGGCGGTGGCGGGGGGCAGGGGGATGCGGGGGATGCCCCTGCTGCCAAAGGTGCGGGCGGTGCGGGCGGTGTCGTAGGGGTGCGGGTCGTCGTCGGGGGTGCCGGGGGTCGTGCCGGTGGGTGGGTTCTTCCGGTTCATGGGTCTCACGCCCGATCCGCTACGCGTTCGCCGAGCAGTCCTTGTGGCCTGACGAGGAGGACGACGATGAGGAGGACGAAGGCCCAGACGTCCTTCCAGCCTCCGCCGCCGAGTTGCTGCATTCCGGGGATGTGCTGGATGTAGGTGGTGGAGGCGGCTTCGGCGATGCCGAGGACGACTCCGCCGAGCATGGCGCCGTAGATGTTGCCGATGCCGCCGAGGACGGCGGCGGTGAAGGCCTTCAGGCCGAGGATGAAGCCCATCTCGAAGTTGATCTGTCCGGCGCGCAGGCCCTGGGCGACGGCGGCGACGGCGGCGAAGGCGCCGCCGATGGCGAAGGCGATGACGATGATGCGGTCGGTGTTGATGCCCATGAGGCGTGCGGTGTCGGGGTCCTGGGCGGTGGCCTGCATGGCGCGGCCGGTGCGGCTTTTGGCGACGAAGAGGCCGAGGGCGAGCATGCACAGGGGGGCGGCGGCGAGGACGAAGAGGTCGTCGCGTTGGAGGTGGATGCCGCCGGTGAGGGCGAAGGCGTCGCCGTGGAACTGGGGGAAGCCGCGGGATTTCTTGGCGTCGGGGTAGAAGGCCCAGATGATTTGCTGGAGGGCGATGGACAGGCCGATGGCGGTGATGAGCGGGGCGAGGCGGGGGGCGCCGCGCAGGGGGCGGTAGGCGAAGCGTTCGGCGGCGGTGGCGACGGCGACGGAGGCGATGGCGCCGCCGAGGAGCATGAGGGGGAGGGCGGCGGTGAGGGGGACGGAGTCGGGGAGCCAGAGGCGGACGGTGAGGGCGCCGAAGCCTCCGATCATGACGATCTCGCCGTGGGCGAAGTTGATGAGCTGGACGATGCCGTAGACCATGGTGTACCCGATGGCGATGAGGCCGTAGAGGGCGCCGAGGGCGAGTCCGCTGACCAGCGTTTGCGGCAGTTCGTGCACCGCGTTCCTCCCCGTTGGGGTGTGGTGGGGGCCCGCGCGAGGGCGTGTGGCCGGCCGGTTCGCGCGGGTGCGGGTGGGTGCTGCGGGGTGGCTGTGGTCAGTCCTGGAAGGTGGCGCTCTTGACGGACTTCCATGCGCCGTCGGTCACCTGGTAGACGGTGAGCTGTTTGTTGGTGGTGTCGCCGTACTGGTCGAAGGAGACCTTTCCGGTGACGCCGTCGAAGGAGACCTTGCCCACGGCGTCGAGGATTTTGGCTCGGGGTTCCGCGGGGAGTTTGCCGTTGTTGTCCTCGACGGTTTTCTTGACGGCCTGGATGATGGCCCAGGCGGCGTCGTAGGAGTATCCGCCGTAGGTGGCGTAGGGGTCTTTGTAGCCGGCGGAGTTGTAGTGGGTGACGAAGGCTTTTGCGGAGTCGAGTTGTTCGACGGGGTAGCCGACGGAGGTGCCGAGGTCGCCGTCGTTGTTCTCGCCGGAGGCGGTGATGAAGCCGGGGTTGTAGATTCCGTCGCCGCCCATGAGGGGGATGTGGGCTCCGGCTTTTTTGACCTGGTCGGAGAGGAGTCCGCCTTCGGGGAACTGGCCGCCGAAGTAGACGGAGTCGGCTCCGGAGGTCTTGATCTTGTTGGCGATGGCGGTGAAGTCGGTTTCCTTGACGGTGAGGTGGTCGGTGCCGGCGATCTCGCCGCCGAGGCGTTTGAATTCCTGGATGAAGATGGAGGCGAGTCCGGCGCCGTAGGTCTGTTTGTCGTCGACGACGAAGACCTTTTTCTTCTTGGCGTCCTTGTAGAAGTACTGGGCGGCGAAGCGGCCTTGGATGATGTCGGTGGTGGCGGTGCGGAAGTAGGTGGCGAAGGGGCGTTTCTTCTCGCCCTTGGCCCAGTCGTCGCCCTGGGTGAGGGCGGGGTTGGTATTGGCGGGGGATATCTGGGTGAGGTCGGCCTTGGCGAAGACGCCCTGCATGGACTGGGCGACGCCGGAGTTCATGGGGCCGACCATGCCGACGACGCTTTTGTCGGCGACGAGTTTGGCGGCGTTCTGCTGTCCGGTGCCGGGGACGGCCTGGTCGTCGAGGGCGATGGTCCTGAAGGTGACGCCCTTGACCTCGTTGTTCTTGTTGGCGGTCTTCACGGCGAGGTCGACGCAGTTCTTGATGCCCTGGCCGAAGGGGGAGAGCGAGCCGGTCAGCGGGGCGTCGACGCCGATGGTCACGGTGGTCTGCTTGCCGCCGCCGCTGTCGCCTCCTGCCGTGTCGTCGCGTGATCCGCAGGCGGACAGGGCGAGGGCTGTGGTGGTGAGCGCGGTGGTGAGGACGAGGAGGGAACGGTGGCGCACGGTGAGTCCTTTCCCTGGCGCGGCGGCCTCTGCCGAGGTGCCGGTTCGCTCGCCGGGCGCGAGGAAAGGTGCTGTGCTGGCTGGGTGATTCGCCCGGCGGGGTCGTGATGGGCCGTGACTCTAAGGGGTGGGCGCCGGGGTGGGGCAGAGGTGCTGACCGTGATGTGACTGTCTTGTTATGACGCAGATCACGTTCCGCTTGGGCGCCGGTCGCGGTGGGCGGCGGCCGGCGCCTGCGGGGCCGGCCCCGTGGCGGGGCGGGCGGGGGTGCGGGTCAGCTCGCGTCGTTGTCGCGCAGGAGGCAGGTGAGGCGTGCGGAGCAGACGCGCTTGTCGTGCTCGTCGGTGACGACGATCTCGTACGTGGCGGTGGTGCGGCCGCGGTGGACGGGGGTGGCGACGCCGGTGACCAGGCCGGAGCGGACGCCGCGGTGGTGGGTGCAGTTGAGGTCCACGCCGACGGCGTAGCGGCCGGGGCCGCCGTGGAGCATGGCGCCGACGGAGCCGAGGGTTTCGGCGAGGACGGCGGAGGCGCCGCCGTGCAGGAGTCCGTAGGGCTGGGTGTTGCCCTCGACCGGCATGGTGCCGACGACGCGGTCGGGGGAGGCCTCGACGACGCGGACGCCCATGCGCTCGCCGAGGTGTCCCGCCGAGAACAGGGCGTTCAGGTCGAGGCCGCTGCCGGCCCACTGCTCGAGGATCTCCGGCGGGAAGGTGGTCCTGCTGTGCTCGCCCATGCGTCGTCGCTCCGATCGTTGTCGGTCGTTGTCGTGTGAACGTCTTTTCAGCTGAACGATACTTCCGTCAACTACCGGCCCCTGCTTGTCCGCTACTGCACCAGACGTCTACCGCGGTGTGGCGTCCGGTGCCGCCGGGGTGCCCTCGGCCCGTCCGGCCGGCTCCAGGCGGATGACGACGGACTTGCTGGCGGGGGTGTTGCTGGTGTCGGCGGTGTGGTCCAGGGGGACCAGGACGTTGGTCTCGGGGTAGTAGGCGGCGGCGCAGCCGCGTGCGGTGGGGTAGTGGACGACGCGGAAGCCGGGGGCGCGGCGTTCGCTGCCGTCGGTCCATTCGCTGACGAGGTCGGCGTAGTCGCCGTCGGCGAGGTGGTGGGCGGCGGCGTCGTCGGGGTGGAGGAGGACGACGCGGCGGCCGTTCTTGATGCCGCGGTAGCGGTCGTCGAGGCCGTAGATGGTGGTGTTGTACTGGTCGTGCGAGCGGAGGGTCTGCAGGAGCAGGCGGCCTTCGGGCACGCGCGGGTACTCGACGTGGGCGGCGGTGAAGTTGGCCTTGCCGGTGGCGGTGGGGAAGGTGCGGCTGTCGCGGGGGCCGTGGGGGAGGGTGAAGCCGCCGGGGCGGGCGACGCGGGTGTTGAAGTCCTCGAAGCCGGGGATGACGCGGGCGATGCGGTCGCGGATGGTGGCGTAGTCGTTCTCGAACTGCTCCCAGGGCGTGGTGCTGGTGGTGCCGAGGACGCGGCGGGCGAGGCGGCTGACGATGGCGGGTTCGGACAGCAGGTGGGGGCTGGCGGGGGCGAGGCGGCCGCGGGAGGCGTGGACCATGCCCATGGAGTCCTCGACGGTGACGAACTGCTCGCCGGTGTGCTGCCGGTCGCGTTCGGTGCGGCCGAGGGTGGGCAGGATCAGGGCGCGCGCTCCGGTGATGACGTGGGAGCGGTTGAGCTTGGTGGAGACGTGGACGGTGAGGCGGGCGCGGCGTACGGCGGCTTCGGTGACGTCGGTGTCGGGGGTGGCGGAGACGAAGTTGCCGCCCATGGCGAAGAAGACCTTGGCCTGTCCGTCGCGCAGGGCGCGGATGGCGCGGACGACGTCGAGTCCGTGGGCGCGCGGCGGGGTGAAGTGGAATTCCTTCTCGAGGGCGTCGAGGAACGCGTCGGAGGGGCGTTCGAAGATGCCCATGGTGCGGTCGCCCTGGACGTTGCTGTGGCCGCGGACGGGGCAGACGCCGGCGCCGGGGCGGCCGATGTCGCCGCGCAGGAGCAGGAGGTTGACGACCTCCTTGATGGTGGGGACGGCGTGCTTGTGCTGGGTGAGGCCCATGGCCCAGCAGACGACGGTGCGCCGGGAGGCGAGGATCATGCGCAGGGCGGTCTCGATCTCCTGGCGGCGCAGGCCGGTGGCGCGCAGGGTTTCGTCCCAGTCGGCGGTGCGGGCGGTGGCGGCGAAGTCCTCGAAGCCGTGGGTGTGCTCCTGGATGAAGGCGGTGTCGAGGGCGCCTTCGGTGTCGAGGAGGAGTTTGTTGAGGAGGCGGAAGAGGGCCTGGTCGCCGCCGAGGCGGATCTGCAGGAAGAGGTCGGTGAGGGCGGTGCCGCCGCCGGCGAGGCCGCGGGCGTTCTGCGGGTTCTTGAAGCGTTCGAGGCCGGCTTCGGGGAGCGGGTTGACCGTGATGATCTTCGCGCCGCCGCGCTTGGCCTGTTCGAGGGCGCTGAGCATGCGGGGGTGGTTGGTGCCGGGGTTCTGGCCGGCGACGATGATCAGTTCGGCCTTGTGGAGGTCTTCGAGGAGGACGCTGCCCTTGCCGATGCCGATGGTCTCGGTGAGTGCGGTGCCGGACGACTCGTGGCACATGTTGGAGCAGTCGGGCAGGTTGTTGGTGCCGAATTCGCGGGCGAAGAGCTGGTAGAGGAAGGCGGCTTCGTTGCTGGTGCGGCCTGAGGTGTAGAAGACGGCTTCGTCGGGGCCGGTGAGGGCGTGGAGCTCTTCGGCGATGATGTCGAAGGCGCGTTCCCAGGTGACGGGTTCGTAGTGGTCGGCGCCTTCGGCGAGGTACATGGGGTGGGTGAGGCGGCCCTGCTGGCCGAGCCAGTAGCCGCTGCGGTCGGCGAGGCCGGCGACGGGGTGTTCGGCGAAGAAGGCGGGGGTGACCCGGCGCAGGGTGGCTTCCTCGGCGACGGCCTTGGCGCCGTTCTCGCAGAATTCGGCGGCGTGGCGCTTGTCGCCTTCGGGCCAGGCGCAGCCGGGGCAGTCGAAGCCGTCCTTCTGGTTGACCTTGAGGAGGGTGAGGGCGGTGCGGCGTACGCCCATCTGTTCGTGGGCGATACGCAGCGTGTGGGCGATGGCGGGCAGGCCTGCGGCGGCGTGCTGCGGGGCGGTGACGTCGGGTGCGTCCTGTACCGGATCGCCGGTGGGCGGGTTGCCTGCCATCTCGCTCCCCCTTGAGCGGTCGGTGGTGCGCGGGTCCGCGCGTTCGGTGCCGATCCTGCCACGGGGTGCGGCGGGGGTGGGGGTGAGGGCGGTGTGGCCGGGATTGTCAGTGGTCCGTGGCAGGATCGGGGGCGTGGCAGCAAAGGCATCGAAGACGAATGAGACGACCGGCACCGAGGCAGTGGAGGGAGGCCGCCCCCGTCTGCTGTTGATGGACGGGCACTCCATGGCGTACCGGGCGTTCTTCGCGCTGCCCGCGGAGAACTTCACGACCTCGTCGGGTCAGACGACGAACGCGGTGTACGGCTTCGCGTCGATGCTGGCCAACACGCTGCGTGACGAGCGGCCCACGCACTTCGCGGTGGCGTTCGACGTGTCGCGCAAGACGTGGCGCTCGGAGGAGTTCCCGGACTACAAGGCGACGCGTTCGGCGACGCCGGACGAGTTCAAGGGGCAGGTGACGCTGATCGGCGAGCTGCTGGACGCGATGGGCGTGCGGCGGTTCGCGGTGGACGGTTTCGAGGCCGACGACGTGATCGCGACGCTGGCCACGGAGGCGGAGGCGGAGGGTTTCGAGGTCTCGATCGTCACCGGTGACCGGGACTCCTTCCAGTTGATCACCGATGCGGTGACGGTGCTGTATCCGACGAAGGGCGTCTCGGAGCTGACGCGTTTCACGCCGGAGAAGGTCGTGGAGAAGTACGGGCTGTCGCCGCGGCAGTATCCGGACTTCGCGGCGCTGCGTGGCGACCCGTCGGACAACCTGCCGGGTATCCCGGGTGTGGGGGAGAAGACGGCCGCGAAGTGGATCAACCAGTTCGGTTCGTTCGCGGAGCTGGTGGAGCGCGTCGAGGAGGTCAAGGGCAAGGCCGGGCAGAATCTGCGCGATCACCTGGAGGCGGTCAAGCTCAACCGCCGCCTGACGGAGATGGTGCGGGACGTGCAGCTGTCCACGCACCCGGACGACCTGGAGCGTCAGGCGTACGACCGTCTGGCGCTGGTGTCGTTCCTGGAGCGGCTGGAGATCCGTAACCAGGGTCTGCGGGACCGGCTGCTGGCGGTCGACCCGGGCGGGGAGTCCGTCGAGGAGGAGCCGGTGGAGGCCGGCGCCGAGGTGGACGGCGTCGTGCTGGGCACGGGCGAGCTGGCGCCGTGGCTGGCCGGGCACGGCGTGGGCCCGTTGGGTGTGGCCGTCACCGACACCTGGTCGCGGGGCGCGGGCCGGGTCGAGGAGGTGGCGCTGGCCACGGGTGAGGGCCCGGCGGCCTGGTTCGACCCCGCGGAGCTGGACGAGGCCGACGAGCGGGCGTTCGCCGCGTGGGTCGCGGACCGGGAGCGGCCGAAGGTGATGCACGACGCGAAGGCCGTGATGCGGGTCTTCGCCGATCACGGCTGGGTGGTCGAGGGTGTGGTGATGGACACCGCGCTGGCCGCCTATCTGGTCAAGCCGGGCCGCCGGTCCTTCGCCCTGGACGCGCTGTCGGTGGAGTATCTGGGCAGGGAGCTGGCCACGGCCGCGGCCGGTGACGGACAGCTGGCCTTCGGCGCCGACGAGCAGGCCGAGGCGGACGCCCTGATGGGCCGGGCCCGTACGGTCCTGGACCTGGGGGACGCGTTCGCGGGCCGGGTCAAGGAGGTGGGCGCGGCGGATCTGCTCACGGACGTGGAGCTGCCGACCAGCGCGGTGCTGTCGGACCTGGAGCGGTCGGGCATCGCCGCGGACCGGGGCTGGCTGGAGCGCATGGAGCAGCAGTTCGCCGCCGCGGTGCAGCAGGCGGTGGCCGAGGCGCACGCGGCCGCGGGCCGGGAGTTCAATCTGGGCTCGCCCAAGCAGCTGCAGGAGGTGCTCTTCGGGGAGCTGGGCCTGCCGAAGACGAAGAAGACCAAGACCGGTTACACCACGGACGCCGACGCCCTGGCCTGGCTCGCGGGCCAGACGGAGAACGAACTCCCGGTGATCATGCTGCGGCACCGTGAGCAGTCCAAGCTGCGGTCCACGGTCGAGGGGCTGATCAAGGCGGTCGCGCCCGACGGCCGTATCCACACCACCTTCAACCAGACGGTGGCGGCGACGGGCCGGCTGTCCTCCACCGACCCCAACCTGCAGAACATCCCGGTGCGCACGGACGAGGGCCGGGCGATCCGCCGCGGCTTCGTGGTCGGCGAGGGCTTCGAGTCGCTGATGACGGCCGACTACAGCCAGATCGAGCTGCGGGTGATGGCGCACCTGTCCGAGGACGAGGGCCTGATCGAGGCGTTCGCCTCGGGGGAGGACCTGCACACCACGGTCGCCTCCCAGGTGTTCGGCGTGGCCAAGGACGAGGTCGACCCGGAGATGCGCCGCAAGATCAAGGCGATGTCGTACGGCCTGGCCTACGGTCTGTCGGCGTTCGGTCTCTCGCAGCAGCTGAACATCGCGCCCGATGAGGCGCGTCGTCTGATGGACACGTTCTTCGAGCGGTTCGGCGGCGTGCGCGACTATCTGCAGCGCGTCGTCGAGGAGGCCAGGGCCACGGGCTACACCGAGACGATGCTGGGCCGCCGCCGCTATCTGCCGGACCTCAACAGCGACAACCGCCAGCGTCGTGAGATGGCCGAGCGGATGGCGCTCAACGCCCCGATCCAGGGCACGGCCGCCGACATCGTGAAGATCGCGATGCTGCGGGTGGCCGTGGCGCTGGAGGGCGAGCGGCTGACCTCCCGCATGCTGCTGCAGGTGCACGACGAAATCGTGCTCGAGATCGCGCCGGGGGAGCGGGAGCGGGTGGAGGAGCTGGTCCGCCGGGAGATGGCCGGTGCCGTCGAGCTGCGGGCGCCGCTGGATGTGTCGGTGGGTGTCGGCGCGGACTGGGAGTCCGCGGCGCACTGATCGCGTCCCTGTTCGCGTCCCTGTCGTGTGCGGCCCCTCTCCCGTCCCGGGAGGGGGGCCGCGCGCGTTCTCGCGCGTGCGTGTGGTTCTCATCGGCGGCGCGCGTTGCTACCGTGCCCATCCCTGACTCCTCGTCAGGTCCGGGGATTTCCGCCGGGAGGCTTCGCATGCGCGCACTGGCCGCCGCGGCCGCCGGACTGGCCGCCGCCCTCGCCCTCGTCCTCGCCGTCACCGCCCTCGGGCCGCCGGGCGGCGACACCTCCCCCGAGCCCCTGCTGTCCTCCCCGCCCGCGCACCCCTGAGAGGGGCCGCCGTGCGCCGCCGAGCGAGCCTGGTCCTGCTGGCCCTCGCCGTGTTCTGCACGGCCCTGTCACCCCTGCTGCGCTGGTACGTCTTCCCCCGGCTCGCCAAGGTGCCCGCCCACCACTACCAGGCCGTCGTCCTGGAGGCGAAGGACGCCACCCTCATCGACTACGCCACCCTCGAGCCCCGGCGGGTCTCCACGGTGACCATGGTCCAGACCCTCAAGGGCAACGTCGAACAGGCCCGCCGGGTCAAGGCCGCCACCGGCCGGGACGTCGTCGTCTGGGACACCCTCACCTACGCCGCCGGACCCGACGGCGCGATGGTCTCCCGCATCCCCGAGCGCTACGTCTTCGACGCCCACAGCCAGCAGCCCGTCCACGCGGGCGGCGAACACGTCGACGACACCCCCGTGCGCCGCGACGGCATCGAGTTCAAATGGCCCTTCCTCGTCGAGAAGCGCGACTACCGCTACTTCGACCTGATGACCCGCACCTCCGCCCCCATCCACTACAAGGGCACCCGCACCTTCCGCGGCCTGGACGTCTACTACTTCGAACAGACGATCCCCTGGACCGAGGTGCCGCTGCCCAGGCGGCTGCCGCTCGGTATCACCCCCGACGCGGTCCGGCAGCTCGGGCTCGAGCGCTGGTACACCACCCGGCGCATGTTCTGGGTCGACCCCGTGACCGGCGCCCCCGTCAACGGCGAGGAGATCCACCGCGAGGAGCTGCGCTGGACCGGGCACCCGGAGAAGAAGCCGGTCACCGCCTTCGCCGGGCATGTGAAGATCCGCCCCGACTACGTCGCCGACACCGTCGCCACCGTCAAGGCCCAGCGCCGGCTCGTCCTCCTGCTCACCCGCGACCTCCCCCTGGGCCTGATCGCCCTCGGCGTGGTGCTGCTCGCCGCGGCGCTCGTCCTCGAGGCCCGAGATCGTCGTGCGCCCGCGACCGGTGTGCCACACGATGGAGGGAAACCCGGACGGCCGCCCCCCGGCGAGGGGGCGCTGAGCAGAGGAGGCTCGCCGTGAAGGAGAGTCCCGAGGACACGTCCACCACGTCCCGCCCGCGCCGGCTCTACACCGGCGGCGAGCGGCCCTTCGACCCCGAGGACCTGGTCATGGCCTCCGGCCGGGATGTGACGCCCGAACGCGTCGAGCTGGCCAGGCGCCTCATCGAGGAGAAGGGGGCCGCGGCTGTCGAGCGGTACCTCCCCTGACGCACCCGGCCATCACCGCCGGGCGGCGGTCGCTCAAGGGCGGCGCGTGTTGGTGCGGCGCGTCGCCGTGGCCGTGGAAGGGTCCTCGGGCCACGGATGCCGGGGGTAGCGGCCGCGCAGCTCGGCCCGTACCGACCGGTAGCCGTCCTTCCAGAACGACGCCAGATCCGCCGTGACGGCGGCGGGCCGCCCGGCCGGCGACAGCAGATGGACCAGGACGGGCACGCGCCCGCCCGCCACGCGCGGCGTTTCCTGCAGCCCGAAGAGCTCCTGCAGCTTGACGGCCAGTACGGGCTGCTCGCCGCCGTAGTCGATGCGGACGCGCGAGCCGCTGGGCACCTCCAGGCGCTCCGGCGCCAGCTCGTCCAGGCGGGCCGCCTCCCCGGTCGCCCACGGCAGCAGGCCCCGCAGCGCCGCGCCGGCGTCCACCCGCTCCAGGTCCGCGCGCCGGCGCGCCCGGTCCAGTTCCGTACCCAGCCAGTCCCCGGCCCGCTCCAGCAGCGCGGCGTCCGAGACGTCCGGCCAGGGCTCGCCCAGCTCACGATGGAGGAACGCCAGCCGCTGCCGCAGGGCCGCCGCGTCCGCGCCCCAGCGCAGCAGCCCCCATCCCTCGGCCCGCAGTCCCTCGAGCAGCGCGGCCCGTACGAGCCCGGCATCCGGCGAGGGCAGCGGGCTCGAGGCGAGCTCCACGGCGCCCAGCCGCGCCACGCGCCGGGCCACCACGTCACGGCGTTCGGCCGACCAATGCACCTCCTCGCCCTCGGCGAGCAGCGCCCCGGCCGCCGCCCTCGCCGTGTCCTCGTCGATCACGGCGCCCAGCCGTACCCGGGCGGAGGCGGCCGTGACCGGCCGGTCGGCCACGGCCACCGCGAGCCAGGGCGCGCTGCGCAGCCGCGAGGCGTCGCCCAGCTCGGCGCCCGTCCCCGACACCATCAGATACGCGCCCTCGCCGCGCGCCCGTGCCACCCGCTCGGGGAAGGCCAGGGCCGCGACCAGACCCGCCGCCGCGTCGTCGGTGAGCGCTCCGGCCCCCGGCGTGTCGCCCGTACGCCCCGCCGGGGCCGCGGCCTCGCCGGTGACGACCCGCAGCGAGCCCTCCAGCCGGCGCGCCTCCGCCCGCCAGCGGGCGCCGTAGGCGTCGCCGCCGCGGCGGGCGGAGCGCCAGGCGGCCGCCAGGTCGTCTCCGTACTCGCGGGGCGGTTCCTCGCTCAGCAGAGCCACGATCTCCGCCGCGCGGCGCGCGCCCACCTCCCGCGCGCCGTCCAGGAGGGCGCGCGCGAGACGCGGGTGCACCCCCAGGCGCGCCATTCGGCGGCCCCGGTCGGTGGGGCGCCCCTCGGCGTCGACGGCGCCCGTGGCCGTCAGCACGGCGCGCGCGGCGCCGAGCGCACCGGCCGGCGGCGCGTCGAGGAGGGCGAGGGAGGACGCCGTCGGGTCGCCCCAGCAGGCGGCCTGCAGGGCGAACGCCGTCAGGTCCGCGACCGTGATCTCGGCGGCCGGGAACGCCGGCAGCCGCGTCTCGTCCGCCTCCGCCCAGCAGCGGTACACCGCCCCCGGCGCCTCGCGCCCCGCACGGCCGGCGCGCTGCCGGGCCGAGGCACGGGACGCCCGTACGGTCGTGAGCGCGCTCAGCCCCCGGGCGTGGTCCGTACGCGGCTCCCGCGCCAGGCCCGCGTCCACCACGACCCGCACCCCCGGCACGGTCAGGCTCGATTCGGCCACCGACGTCGCCAGCACCACCCGCCGCGTCCCCGAGCCGCCCGCCAGCACCGCGTCCTGCACGGCGGCCGGCGCCCTGCCGTGCACCTGCAGCACCTCCGCGCCGCCGAGCGCCCCCGCACCGCCCAGCAGTCCCGCGACACGCCCGATCTCGCCCACGCCGGGCAGGAAGCACAGGACGTCGCCCTCGCGCTCGTCCAGGGCCCGGCGGACGACGGCGGCGACGTGCTCGAGGAGGGCGGGATCCACGCGCATCCCGTGCGGCGGCCGGACCGGGCGGCGCGGCGGGGCCCGGACCACCTCCACCGGGTGCGAGACGCCCTGGGCCTCGACGACGGGCGCGTCGCCGAGCAGGTGCGCCCAGCCCGCGGCGTCCGTCGTGGCGGACGCCGCGACCAGGCGCAGCTCCGGGCGCAGCGCGGCGCGCACGTCCAGCAGGAAGGCGGCGGCGGTGTCGGCGTCCAGATGCCGCTCGTGGCACTCGTCGAGCACCACCGTGTCGACCCCGGCGAGCTCGGGGTCGCGCTGCAGGCGCTGCAGCAGCACACCGGTGGTGACGACCTCGACCACGGTGGCGGGCCCGACCCGTCGCTCGCCGCGGACGGTGAAGCCCACCCGGCCGGTCGCACCCCCCACGTCCTCGCCCAGCAGCCAGGCCATGCGGCGGGCGGCGGCGCGCGCGGCGATCCGGCGCGGCTCGGCGACGACGACGCGCCGCACGGGGGCGGAGGGGGAGGCGGCGCCGGGCCCGTCGGCCGCCAGCCCGGCCAGGACCAGCGGCACCAGGGTGGTCTTGCCCGTGCCGGGCGGGGCGCACAGGACGGCCGCGCCGTGATCGTCGAGGGCCCGGGCGAGGGCGGGCAGGGCCGCTCGTACGGGCAGCCGGTGCAGGGCGTCGGTGCGGGCGGCGGGGGCGTCGGTGCGGGTCACGCACCCAGTCTCGCCGAGGGCGAGGGGCCCGCCCCGCCGGGGCGGGCCCCCGGCCCGGTGCGTCAGTCCCGCTCGCAGACGAAGATCGCGGTGCCCGGGATGAGGCTGCCGCGCAGGGGGGACCAGCCGCCCCACTCCTGGTGGTTCCAGGCCGGCCACTCGGGCTCGACGAGGTCGACCAGCCGGAAGCCGCCGGCCACCACGTCGCGCACCCGGTCGCCGATCGTGCGGTGGTGCTCGACGTAGACGGCCCGGCCCTTGTCGTCCTGCTCCACATAAGGGGTGCGGTCGAAGTAGGAGGCGGCCACCGACAGGCCCTCCGGGCCGGGCTCGTCGGGGAAGGCCCAGCGGATGGGGTGGGTGACGGAGAAGACCCAGCGGCCGCCGGGCCGCAGCACCCGGTGCACCTCGCGCATCACGCGGACCGGATCGGCGACGAACGGCACCGCTCCGTAGGCGGAGCACGCCAGGTCGAAGGAGCCGTCGGCGAAGGGCAGCGCCCCGGCGTCGGCCTCCACCAGCGGGAAGCCGTCGCCGATGCGCAGCGCGTGCTGCAGCTGCCGGTGGGAGAGGTCCAGGGCCACCGGGCGGGCGCCCTGGGCGGCCAGCCAGCGGGAGCACTGGGCGGCGCCCGCGCCGATCTCCAGGACGCGCAGGCCCTTCAGGCCGCTCGCGGGGCCCAGCAGGGCGGCCTCGGCCTCGTCCAGGCCCTCGGGCCCCCAGACGAAGCGGTCGTCGCCGAGGAAGCCGCCGTGCTCGCGCTGGTACTCGTCCGCGTTGCGGTCCCACCAGCCGCGGCTGGCCCGGCTGCTCTCCGTATCGCCGGTCTCACGGCGGGTGGCTTCGGGCTCGTATTCTTGGGTCATCTCGGCGGTCGCACCTCGGTGGTCGATCTTGGGTGCTCGATCTTCGCAGGTTCTCACCTGAACATGACGCTCGGGCGCTGCCGGGGCCCTCGTGGCCTCGCAAAACCTAAGTTGTGCCGGATTTCATGCGATTCATCCCGGGTGTGCGCCTTCGCGCATTGACCCCGCCCGGCTGCCCCCGTATGCTACAAGTTGCGCTGCGGGCCTGCGCGCCTCAGACGGAGCAGGCCGCGCTCGCACTTGTTGTATGTCCCCTCGGTTGTCGAGGCGCTCCCGTTTCCATACGGGTCCTAGGACTCTTTTCGAAGAGTGCGAAGAACGCGTCTCCAAGGCTGTCCGGCTTCGGCGGTGCGATACGGGCTCTCGGCGTAGCAGTGCCTACGACTTCAATGTCCGTACCGGAGCCCTTTCCCACATGACGAGCAGCACCGAGACCACCGCCACCACCCCGCAGGTTGCGGTCAACGACATCGGTAACGAGGAAGCCTTCCTCGCCGCGATCGACGAGACGATCAAGTACTTCAACGACGGCGACATCGTCGACGGCGTCATCGTGAAGGTCGACCGGGACGAGGTCCTGCTCGACATCGGTTACAAGACCGAGGGTGTCATCCCCTCGCGCGAGCTCTCGATCAAGCACGACGTCGACCCGAACGAGGTCGTCAAGGTCGGCGACGAGATCGAGGCCCTGGTTCTCCAGAAGGAGGACAAGGAAGGCCGCCTGATCCTCTCGAAGAAGCGCGCCCAGTACGAGCGCGCCTGGGGCACCATCGAGAAGATCAAGGAAGAGGACGGCATCGTCACCGGTACCGTCATCGAGGTCGTCAAGGGTGGTCTCATCCTCGACATCGGCCTCCGTGGCTTCCTGCCGGCCTCCCTGGTCGAGATGCGTCGCGTCCGCGACCTCCAGCCCTACGTGGGCAAGGAGCTCGAGGCCAAGATCATCGAGCTGGACAAGAACCGCAACAACGTGGTCCTGTCCCGCCGCGCCTGGCTGGAGCAGACCCAGAGCGAGGTCCGCCAGACCTTCCTCACCACCCTCCAGAAGGGTCAGGTGCGCTCCGGCGTCGTCTCCTCCATCGTCAACTTCGGTGCCTTCGTGGACCTGGGCGGCGTCGACGGTCTCGTCCACGTCTCCGAGCTGTCCTGGAAGCACATCGACCACCCGTCCGAGGTTGTCGAGGTCGGCCAGGAGGTCACCGTCGAGGTTCTCGACGTGGACATGGACCGCGAGCGCGTCTCCCTGTCGCTCAAGGCCACCCAGGAAGACCCGTGGCAGCAGTTCGCCCGGACCCACCAGATCGGTCAGGTCGTCCCGGGTAAGGTCACCAAGCTCGTTCCCTTCGGTGCGTTCGTGCGCGTCGACGAGGGCATCGAGGGCCTGGTCCACATCTCCGAGCTGGCCGAGCGCCACGTGGAGATCCCGGAGCAGGTCGTCCAGGTCAACGACGAGATCTTCGTCAAGGTCATCGACATCGACCTCGAGCGTCGTCGCATCAGCCTCTCGCTGAAGCAGGCCAACGAGTCCTTCGGTGCCGACCCGTCCGTGGTCGAGTTCGACCCGACCCTGTACGGCATGGCCGCGTCCTACGACGACCAGGGCAACTACATCTACCCCGAGGGCTTCGACCCCGAGGCCAACGACTGGCTGCCGGGTTACGAGAAGCAGCGCGAGGAGTGGGAGCGCCAGTACGCCGAGGCGCAGCAGCGCTTCGAGCAGCACCAGGCGCAGGTCATCAAGTCCCGCGAGGCGGACGCCGAGGCTGCGGCCGAGGGTGCCCAGGCCGCCCCGCAGGCCGGCGGTGGCCAGGTTTCCGGCGGTTCGTACTCCTCGGAGTCGGCCGACACCTCCGGCGCCCTGGCGTCGGACGAGGCTCTCGCCGCCCTGCGCGAGAAGCTCGCCGGCGGCCAGAGCTGAGGCTCTGACCGGCAGCAGCTGACAGCTGACTGATGTAAGGCCCGCTCTCCTTGGAGGGCGGGCCTTACTCATGCCCCGAAACCGGCCGACCCCGGGAATGGCCGGGGCCTCCAAGAGCGTTCCCCCGTACGGAACATGAGGAGGAACGGTCACTGTGTTGGATCCGCAGGATTTGTACGAATGGGAGCCCAAGGGGCTCGCCGTCGCCGACCTGGCCCTGGCCCAGGACACCGCCGGCCTGGTCATGCTCTACCACTTCGACGGCTACATCGACGCCGGCGAGACGGGCGACCTGATCGTCAAACGGCTGCTCGACGGCCTGCCGCACCAGGTCGTCGCCCGCTTCGACCACGACAGGCTCATCGACTACCGCGCGCGTCGCCCCCTGCTGACGTTCCAGCGCGACCACTGGGCCGCCTACGAGACCCCGGCCATCGAGCTGCGCCTGGTGCAGGACGCCACGGGCGCCCCCTTCCTCCTCCTCAGCGGCCCCGAGCCGGACGTGGAGTGGGAGCGGTTCGCCGCCGCCGTGCGCCAGCTGATCGAGCGGCTCGGCGTGCGCCTGTCCGTGAACTTCCACGGCATCCCCATGGGCGTGCCCCACACCCGCCCGGTCGGCATCACCCCGCACGGCAACCGCACCGACCTCATGCCCGGTCACCGCGGCCCCTTCGACGAGGCCCAGGTGCCCGGCAGCGCCGAGTCCCTCATCGAGTACCGCCTGGCCGAGTCCGGCCACGACGTCCTCGGCGTCGCCGCCCACGTCCCGCACTACGTCGCCCGCTCCCCCTACCCCGACGCCGCCCTCACCGCCCTCGAGGCGATCACCGCGGCCACCGGCCTCGTGCTGCCCAACGCCGCCCACTCCCTGCGCAACGCCGCGCTGCGCACGCAGGAGGAGATCGAGCGCCAGATCGCCGAGGGCGAGGAGGAGCTCGTCTCGCTCGTACGGGGCCTCGAGCACCAGTACGACGCCGTGGCCGGCGCCGAGACCCGCGGCAACCTGGTCGCCGAGCCCGTCGACCTGCCCTCCGCCGACGAACTGGCCGCGGAGTTCGAGCGGTTCCTCGCCGACAGGGAGGGCGACGGCGGGCGCTGACCGGGCGCCCGATAGCGTGGGCCCATGCTGAAGGTGGGCCTCACGGGCGGAATCGGCGCGGGCAAGAGCGAGGTGTCACGGCTCCTGTCCTCGCACGGAGCGGTGATCGTCGACTCCGACAGGATCGCGCGGGAAGTGGTCGAGCCGGGCACCCCCGGACTCGCGGCGGTCGTCGCCGAGTTCGGGCCCGGCGTCCTCACCCCCGAGGGCACCCTCGACCGGCCGAAGCTCGGCGCGATCGTCTTCGCCGACCCGGACCGGCTCGCCGCCCTCAACGCCATCGTCCACCCGCTCGTCCGCGCCCGCTCCGCCGAGCTCGAGGCAGCGGCGGGCACGGCCGCCGTGGTCGTCCACGACGTCCCCCTCCTCGCCGAGAACGGGCTCGCCCCCCTCTACGACCTCGTCGTGGTCGTCGACGCCTCGACCGACACCCGCCTCGACCGCCTCGTACGGCTGCGCGGCATGGCCCCCGAGGAGGCCCGGGCCCGGATGGCCGCGCAGGCCTCACGCGAGGAGCGGCTCGCCGTCGCCGACGTCGTCATCGACAACGACGGCCCCCTCGAGACGCTGGAACCCCGGGTCACGGCGGTGTGGGAGGACCTGCGCCGGCGGGCCGACCAGGACTGACGGCGGCTGGACCGTTCGCCCTATCGGGTGAGGCCCGCGGCGGCCCGCGGGGAGTGCCGGACGGCCCGTACGCGGCCTCGTACCGGCCTTTCCGGCCCCGCCGAGACGCGTGAGCGCCGGCCGGCGTGCTTCGCGGCGCGCGCGGACGCCCGGCGCGGATGAGTAGCGTTGCGCCCTCGACAGCGTCAGTGGAGCCGTCGTGAGGGGAGCACTCATGGCCATGCCCGAACTGCTCGGCGTGAGCCCGCTCGCGCCACCGCCCGTCCGCAGGTACCGGACCCGCGTCGGCGGCTTCTGCGTCGTCCTGGCGGGGCTGGCCCTCATGGAGGTCTCGGTCACGCACGCGGTGAAGGCCGCCGGCTATGTGGCCGACAAGGGCACCGTGACGGTCGCCCACTGCCGGATCCACCCGGCGCGGGGCCGCCGGAACGAGGAGAGCGTCTGCGACGGCGTCTACCGCCCCGCCGGCGGCGGCGCCGCGCGCGACGACGCCGAAATCGACGGGTGGTACGTGCCCGGGGAGCAGGTGACCGTCTACCGCGAGGCCTCCGAGTACTTCCTCCTGAGCATGCGGGCCTTCTGGGGCTGGATGATCCTCTTCTTCCTCGGCATGCTCGGCGCCGCGCACGGCATGGTGACCATCGTCGTCGGCTTCCGCCGCACGACCATCGCCCAGTTCACCGCCGCCCGCGAGATGGTCGGGTGCTCCCTGATGGCGGAGCCCGTGAAGTGGCTGCGACGGGTGGGAGGCGTGGGCGCGCTGCTGTGCCTCCTGCTGGCGCTGGTATCGCCGTAGGACGCACGGGGCGTCCACGGGAAAGGGGGAGGAATCCGATGCGACTTCAGGTGGACACCGGCCGGCTGGAGCAGTTCTCCCGGCAGGTCGGCAGAGGGGCCGAGGACGCGGGGGAACTTCTCGCCTACGCCCGCGGGTTCACGCGTATCTCCGTCGAGCGGGCCGGGCTGATGGCCGACGTGGCCGGACACCATCGCGCCGTACGTGCCGACGTCCTGAGCGCCCTCGAACGGCTCGCCGGCGTTCTGCGGCACTCCTCGGACGAGCTGGGCGCCTCGGCGTCCTACTACCGGCACACCGACCGGGACGTGGCGGCCGACTTCGACGCGGCCCGCCCGCGGGTGAGGCGACCGGGCCGGCCGTGACGTTCACCGATGTCGCGGACCCCACGACGCATCTCGTCCCCCCGGCGAAGCCGGAGGAGTTCACCGATCCCATGAAGCCGATCAACGCCGTGGCCGACGTGCTCAGCCCCGGATCGTGGTTGCTGAAACTGGCCGAGCTGATGCTGCCCAGAGACCCGGTGGAATGGGCGCAGCAGATCTTCGCCGGTGACTGGACGGCCTACGCCGAATGCTCCCAGGCCTGGCGGAACCTCGGCCTGGCCTGCGACGCCCTGGCCCGCAACCTCGAGTCGGGCAACGACGCCATCGACGCTGCCTGGCACGGCAACGCCGCCGACGCGGCCTTCCTCTACTTCGACGCCCTGCGCAGGAACCTCGAGGAGTTCCGCGACTCCCTGAACGCGATGGGCGGCGAGTACCTGGCCATCGCGCAGTCGGTCTCCCTCACCGCCGAGGCCGTCGGCCAGTGCATCGGCGCGATCGTCGACGCCGCGGTCACCGCCGCCATCGCGGCCGCCGCCTCCACGGCCGCCGGGTGGACCGGCTGGGCCGCCGCGATGGGGTACGCGCTGGGGGCGGCGGAGGCCAAGGTCATCCTCAGGGAGTGGGGGCGGATGACCCACCTCGTCAACGCCGCCCAGGTGAGCGTGAGCGCCGGCTACGCGTCCATCGAGCGCCTCGGCGGTCAGATCACGGCCGGGCTCAACGCCTTTCCCCTGCCCCGCGCGAGCTACGACCATCCGGCAGTCTGAGCCAGGAGCGACCCATGGGTGAACGAGAAGTCGGCCACGAGGAGTTCCTCGCCCCGGGCCGCGACGAGACGCAGGCCCGCGTCGTCCACCGGGCGCTGCGGCACCTGGCCGACGGCAGCGCGGGCGAGGTCCTGCGGGAGATGGCCCGCGAGGTCCTCTCCGGCCGTCTCGGCCTCGACGAGGCCGTACGGGTCGGCGCGTACGCCGAGGCGCTGGGCGAGCGGACCCGGCCGCTGCGGGAGGCGTGGGAGCGCGGCGCGCCGCGCGGCCCGCAGGACCCGGAGGCGACGCCGCCGGGCGGCCGGTAGCGGGCGTCGGGCATCGGCGTGCGCCCCCCGAGGGCGGCGCACGCTAGCGGCGCGGCTTTCCTTCGTGGACCGGTTCGTAGGGCGGGACGTCGCGGCCCGGCTGGTAGTGCGGGCCCTGCCGGATATGGCGGATGATCACCGTCAGGTCGACGACGGTCACCAGGAGTAGCAGCCCGCAGGCGACCGCCCATCCCACCCGGCCCGCCAGGGCGAACGCCGCCGTGCCGGCCGCGGCGCACACCAGGCCGAAGACGGCCAGGCCGCAGCGCAGCCGCAGCGGACTGCGGGCGGTGCTCGGTTCGTTGCCCGTACGCATGGCGCACCATCTCCCACCCCCAGGATCCACCCGCGCGGGCGGATCCGGGCGTCAGAGCAGGCGCTGGATCTCGCCGCGCACGCGGTAGAAGCCGGACGCCGTGGGGGACAGGGCCTCGACGACGTAGCGGGCGCCGGCCTGGCGTATGTGGCGGGGGAACTGGACGTTCCAGGTGGGTTCGTAGCCGTCGGAGACGACGTGGACGCGGAGCCGGCCGCCCTGCCGCACGCACTCGACCACGATGCCGGAGGCGGGCGGGGCGGAGACCGTGGCGACCGTGGTGGCGGGGGCGTAGGTGGGCAGCGCGGCGGCCGACTTGATGTCCAGCGGCACCGGGACCGTGCCGCCCTGCGCGGCCGCGATGGCACCCTCCGAGGCGTCGACGCAGACCAGGGAGCCGTCCGTGGTGACCATGTAGAGCTTCTCGTCGAGGTACTGCATGGACAGCGCCGAGCCGCCGCCCGTGCCGAGCTTCCACAGCCGCGTGCCGTCCGCCGCGAAGCAGTACACGGACGAGGAGGAGTCGCCGGCGAAGACGTAGCGGCCGTCGGGGGCGGTGGCGCAGGAGTAGACCGCCGCGTCGCAGCGGTACGTGGCCTCCACGGCGCCGTCGGCCTTGGCCAGCCGCTGGACGACGTTGCGGTGGGTGCCCGCGTACACCGCGTGCGCCTCCTGCCAGCCGAAGAGCACCGAGCCGGTGGTCCGCGTGTGCCACAGCTCGCCGCCGCCGTCCTGGGCGTACGCGGTGACGCCGGCGCTGTGGCCGTGGTAGACCGCGCGCTCGTCGCGGCGCACCATCCAGGCCGCCTGCCCGGAGCTCTTGCGCGACCACTGGTACTCGTCCTCGTGGTCGATGACGGTGAGCCCGCCGTCGCGGTCGGCGACGTTGAGGACCCCCTCGTGGATGTCGAGCCAGAAGATGTCGACGTCGGAGGCGATCTCGTAGGCGGCGAAGGGCACCTTGGCGGACAGGTCGTACACCGTGCCGTCGTCACAGCCCGCGTAGATCCAGAAGTCGTCCGCCACCAGGCACTTGACGCCGTCCGGCAGGCGGTAGCGGGCGAGGACCTCGCCGTCGTGGCCCAGGGTGTAGACGTCGCCGGCCTGGTTGCCCACCCAGCAGCGGTCCTCGCCGATGTGGATGCCGAACGCGGCGGAACCGGTGCGGAAGCGCCACAGGACCGGGGCGACCGCGCGGGCCGTGGAGGGGGCGGAGGCGACCTGGCGGCGCGTCACCGGCCGGGCCGCCCGGCCGCCGGGCACCGCGGGGGCGTAGCCCTTGCGCACCTTCTCGCCGACCTTCCTCGCCGCCGCGGCGCGCGCCTTCTCGACGGTGGGGAAGACCGAGCTCTGCGCCTGCCCGGCCGCGCCGATGCGTCCGTAGCGCACGGCCACCGTCGTGCCGTCGACCGTCACCTCGTAGAACTTGTGCGCCCCGCCGCCGTCCTGGGACAGCTCCAGGTACGTCGTGTTCCCCGCCATGGCAAAGCCCCTCTCCCACCGGCCGCGGCGACCGGTCTCGACTGACGGGAACGCTAGGGGCAGCCACTGACAATCGGTCACGAGCCGGGGGACGAGCGGGCGGAGGAGGGCGCTCCGGCGGCCGGGCCGGAGCGCCTGACGTGCAGGTCAGCGGCGGTTCACAGCGTGTCGGCCAGGGCGGCCTCCGCGTCGGAGGTGGTCGGCAGCCCGTCGAGGAACGAGGGGTCGTCCCCGTCGTCGCCCAGGGCCTCGGCGATGACGTGCGGGGCGTTGGTGATGATGCCGTCGACGCCCATCCGGGCCAGGGCGACCGCCTCGTCGGCGTCGTCGACGGTCCACGCCGAGACCTCCAGCGGCCGCCCGTGCGGGCCCTTGAGGGCGTGGACGGAACGCAGCCAGGAGGGGGTCACGCTCTTGTACGAGGGGTTGATCTGGTCGGCGAAGGCGGCGTAGGAGCGCAGCTCGGAGACCTTGGGGGCGCCCAGGAAGCCCTTCTTGAGGTCGGGGCGGAGGGTGTGCAGCGTCCTCAGGGACGAGGCGTTGAAGCTCTGGACGACCAGCCTGCCTCTGACGTGCGCCGCGTCGAGCCAGCCGGTGCGGCGCAGTTCGGCGACCATCTGCCGCTCGATGCCCGGGTAGAGCTCCGGAGCCTTCACCTCCAGCAGCAGCTTCTGCCGGTTGTGGTCGACCCGGCGCAGATAGCGGTCGAGGGTCGGCACCCGCTCGCCCTTGAAGCGGCGGTCGTACCAGCTGCCGGCGTCCAGCGTGCTGATCTCGGCGAGGGTGAAGTCGGAGACCTTCCACGGCGCGCGCCCGGGGTAGAGCCGCTTCACGTCGGTGGTCCGCTCCAGCGTGGTGTCGTGCATGACGATCAGGGCGCCGTCCTTGGTGCGCTGGACGTCGTTCTCCACCCAGACGGTACCCAGCCGGGCGGCCCTGTCGATGGACGCCAGGGTGTTCTCCGGCGCCTGGACCGGCACCCCGCGGTGGCCGATGACGACGGGCTCGGCGTGGCGCGTGGTGGCGGCCGCCGGGGCGGCGGCGAGGCCGGCCATGGACAGGGAGGCGAGCGTCGTCAGGGAAAGGGAGAGAAGTGCGCTGGTCACGGTGGAGACGGGGCGGATGCGCATGGCGGCTCCTCGTGGCGTCCGGACCGGGTGCGCGGCTCGCGCCCGGCCAGCGTGTACGGAAAGTCGTACCTGGTGCACGGAAAGTCGTACCTACGTGCACGGAAAGTCGTACACGAAACACCTACGCGATCGCGACGGGCAGGGCGCCCGGACGAAGGACCCTTTGCCGAGTCTTCGCCGCGCGTTCGCCCGCGACGGGCCCGGAAAACGGGGGCCGAACGGGCGGGGCGAGGCCATTGTCAGTGGTGGGCCGTACGGTGGTCTCATGCGGCCCGTATCGAAGATCGAACGCAAGGTGGCGCCTTTCGAGGTCGTCAGCTCCTACCAGCCCAGCGGTGACCAGCCGACGGCCATCGCCGATCTGGAGCGGCGCATCCGGGCGGGCGAGAAGGACGTCGTCCTGCTGGGTGCGACGGGTACCGGCAAATCGGCGACCACGGCGTGGATGATCGAGAAGCTGCAGCGGCCGACGCTCGTCATGGCGCCGAACAAGACCCTCGCGGCCCAGCTCGCCAACGAGTTCCGCGAGCTGCTGCCCAACAACGCCGTCGAGTACTTCGTCTCGTACTACGACTACTACCAGCCCGAGGCGTACGTCCCCCAGTCGGACACGTACATCGAGAAGGACTCCTCCATCAACGAGGAGGTCGAGCGGCTGCGCCACTCCGCCACCAACTCGCTGCTCACCCGGCGGGACGTGGTCGTGGTGGCGTCCGTCTCCTGCATCTACGGCCTGGGTACGCCCCAGGAGTACGTCGACCGCATGGTGCCGCTGAAGGTCGGCCAGGAGACCGACCGGGACGAACTGCTGCGCCGCTTCGTGGAGATCCAGTACACGCGCAACGACCTGGCGTTCACCCGCGGCACGTTCCGGGTGCGCGGCGACACCATCGAGATCTTCCCGGTGTACGAGGAGCTGGCCGTCCGGATCGAGATGTTCGGCGACGAGATCGAGGCGCTCTCCACGCTCCACCCGCTCACCGGCGAGGTCATCTCCGAGGACCAGGAGCTGTACGTCTTCCCCGCCAGCCACTACATCGCCGGCGCGGAGCGGATGGAGAAGGCCATCGCGGGCATCGAGGCCGAGCTGGAGGAGACGCTCGCCCGCATGGAGAAGCAGGGCAAGCTCCTCGAGGCCCAGCGGCTGCGCATGCGCACCACCTACGACATCGAGATGATGCGCCAGGTCGGCTCCTGCTCGGGCATCGAGAACTACTCGCTGCACATGGACGACCGCGAGCCCGGCTCCCCGCCGAACACCCTGCTCGACTACTTCCCCGAGGACTTCCTCCTCGTCATCGACGAGTCGCACGTCACGGTCCCGCAGATCGGCGCGATGTACGAGGGCGACGCCTCCCGCAAGCGCACGCTGGTCGAGCACGGCTTCCGGCTTCCCTCGGCCATGGACAACCGCCCGCTGAAGTGGGAGGAGTTCACCGAGCGCATCGGACAGACCGTCTACCTCTCCGCGACGCCCGGGAAGTACGAGCTCTCGCGCGGCAAGGGCTTCGTGGAGCAGATCATCCGCCCCACCGGCCTCGTCGACCCGGAGGTCGTCGTCAAGCCGACCGAGGGCCAGATCGACGACCTGGTGCACGAGATCCGCACGCGCACCGAGCGGGACGAGCGCGTCCTGGTGACGACGCTGACCAAGAAGATGGCCGAGGACCTCACCGACTACTTCCTCGAGCTGGGCATCCAGGTGCGCTACCTGCACAGCGACGTCGACACCCTGCGCCGCGTGGAGCTGCTGCGCGAGCTGCGGGCCGGCGAGTTCGACGTGCTGGTGGGCATCAACCTGCTGCGCGAGGGCCTCGACCTGCCCGAGGTGTCGCTGGTGGCCATCCTCGACGCCGACAAGGAGGGCTTCCTGCGCTCCGGAACGTCCCTGATCCAGACCATCGGGCGCGCGGCGCGCAACGTCTCCGGCCAGGTGCACATGTACGCCGACAAGATCACCCCGGCGATGGAGAAGGCCATCGAGGAGACCAACCGCCGCCGCGAGAAGCAGATCGCCTACAACACGGAGCGGGGCATCGACCCCCAGCCGCTGCGCAAGAAGATCGGCGACATCGTCGCCACGCTCGCCCGCGAGGAGCTCGACACCCAGGAGCTCCTGGGCACGGGCTACCGCAAGGGCGACAAGGACAAGGGCAAGGCCCCGGTGCCGGCCAAGGGCAAGGCGCGCGGCAAGGCCAAGGCGGCCGCCGTGCCCACGGACCGCCCCGCGGCGGAACTGTCCCAGCTCATCGAGGACATGACCGACCGGATGCGGGCGGCCGCGGCGGAGCTGCAGTTCGAGGTCGCGGCCCGGCTGCGCGACGAGGTGGGCGAGCTGAAGAAGGAGCTGCGGCAGATGCGCGAGGCCGGCCTGGCCTGACGGTCCGTGACGCGCCGGGTGCACCGGGTGGGGTGGCGCGCCGGAGGCGGGGCGGGAGCGTACGGAACCCGTGGCGGGGCATGTTGCAAGACCGCCACAAAGCCCCCCTCGGGTGCGTACACCGCGCCCGCCTGTGCATAGGGTCGTTCAAGAAGACCGCGCGAACGGCGCGGTCACGGGGATGAACGAACGAGAGGGACGCGCGTGACGGTCAATTTGTCCAAGGGCCAGGGCATCAGCCTGCAGAAGGCCGATGGGGGCACCCTGACCGCGGTGCGGATGGGGCTGGGCTGGCAGGCGGCCCCTCGCCGCGGACTGTTCGGATCGCGTACGCGGGAGATCGACCTGGACGCGTCCGCGGTGCTCTTCGCCGACAAGCAGCCGGTCGACGTGGCCTTCTTCCAGCAGCTGGTCAGCAAGGACGGCTCGGTGCGCCACACGGGCGACAACCTGGTCGGCGGCGCGGGCCAGGGCGGCGACGACGAGGCGATCCTCGTCGACCTGCAGCGCGTCCCCGTGCACGTCAACAACATCGTCTTCACGGTGAACTCCTTCACCGGCCAGACCTTCGCCGAGGTCCAGAACGCCTTCTGCCGCCTGGTCGACGAGACCACCGGCCAGGAGCTCGCGCGCTACACCCTCGACGGCGGCGGCCAGTACACCGCGCAGATCATGGCGAAGGTGCACCGCGTGGGCAACGGCTGGCAGATGACGGCCATCGGCACCCCGGCCAACGGCCGGACCTTCCAGGACCTGCTGGCGGAGATCCAGACCGTCCTGTAACCGTCCGGGCCGCCATGGGCGGCCCGACGAGCGGCGACAGGGCCCGGCGGAGCATCCGCCGGGCCCTCGGCACACAGCGAGCACGACACAACGAGGGGAAGCGGCGATGACGGCCGAGCTGGTGCGGGGGCAGAACCACCCGCTGTCCGGGACACGACTGGAGGTCCGGGTCTCGGCGGGCCAACCGGTGATGGCGGGGGTGACGCTCGGCGACGCGGACGGCAGGGTTCCGGGCGATGAATGGGTCGCTCACCCCGCGTCGCCGAAGCTGCCGGGCCTGGAGGTTTCCCGGCAGGCCGCCGCCGAGCACCGGCTGGCGGTCGACCTCGACGCCCTCCCGGAGACCGCGCACCGGGTCAACGTGCTGCTCGCCCTGCCCTCCGGCACCTCCGGTCCGGACCGCTTCGGGGCGCTGGCCGCCCCCTTCCTCGCCGTCACCGGCACCGACGGTACGGAGATGGCCAACTACACCGTCACCGGACTGGACGCCGAGTCGGCGGTCGTCGCCCTGGAGCTCTACCGCAGGCAGGGCGCCTGGAAGGTACGGGCGGTCGGCCAGGGATACGCGGGCGGCCTGACCGCCATGCTGCACGACCAGGGACTGCCTCGGGCCGCCGAGACGGCGGCCCGCATCGAGGAGGCGATCGCCCAGGGCGTGGCCCGCGCGGTCGCCGCGCCGCCCGCGCAGGTCGGCGGCGGTGCCGCGGACGGCCGGACGGCGGCCGGCGCGGCCGGCCACGACCCGGCGGTGCCGGCCGCCCCGGCGGCGGGCGGTGGCGCGGCGGGCGGTGGCGGTCCGGCCGGAAGCGGGGGTTCCGTCCCGGAGCCGGGCACGGCCTCCGTCGGCCCCGTCAGCTACCGCCATCCCGGACGCCGGACCTCGGCGCCGCCGGAGCCGGCGCCCGCCGCCCCGGCCGCGGAGCCGGGACAGCCGTACCAGCCGGTCGCGGGCGACGCCACGGGCTGGACCATGAACGAGCGGCTCTACAACCAGGTCTGGGGCATGTTCGAGGACCTGGCCCGCGCGACCGCCGCCTACCGCAGCGCGGTCGACTTCGCGGAGTCGCGCCTGGAGCAGGAGCTGGACCGGGTGCTGTCCGACCCGAGCACCCGGGTCGGCCCGGCCGCCGACGCCGCCCGTCAGGAGGCGCGGGCCCGCCAGGCGGAGCTGGTCGAGCAGGCGCGCGCCGCGCTCGACCGGGACCTCGACCGGCTCGTCGTGGAGGCCGAGGTCGTCGAGCACGCGCTGCCGCCCGCCTTCGCGCGCTGGGACAACCCGGTGTGGCAGGCCTACCAGGTCCCGCTGGAGACGCCGATGGCGCTGCGGCTGGGGGACCTGCACCTGCCCGAGCGCAGGGACCTGCGCATCCCCATGCTGGTGCGGCTGCCGCTGGAGCGCGGGCTGTGGATCGACAGCGGCCGTTCCGCGGGCGGCGCGGACGCGAGCCTGGTGGACGCCGCCGAACGGCGCCGGCTGGCCCTGGACTGCGCGGTCTCCCACGCCGCGCGGCTGCTGGCCGTCCACCCGGTCGGCGACTACTCGGTGCACGTCATCGACCCGGCGGGCGCGGCCGGCACGGCGCTGGCCCCGCTGCTGGAGCACGGGGCGCTGAAGGAGCCGCCCTTGGCGGGGGCCCGGGCCGTGTCGGAGGTGCTGGGACGGTTGACGCAGCGCGTCGATCTGGTGCAGATGGCGGTCCGCAGCGGGGCCGTGGACTCCCTGCCGCCGGACCTCGACACCGCCGAGCAGCTGCTGATCGTCAACGACTTCCCGCACGGCTTCGACGACCGCTCCGTGACCCAGCTGCGCTACCTCGCGGACGAGGGGCCGTCGGTGGGCGTGCACCTGATGATGGTCGCCGACCGCGACGACGCCCGGGCGTACGGGCCGGTGCTGGACCCGCTGTGGCGCTCGCTGCTGCGCGTCACGCCGGTGCCCGACGACCACCTCGCCGACCCGTGGGTGGGGCACTCCTGGACGTACGAGCCGTCGCTGGCCCCGTCCGGCAGCGATGTGCTGCGGCAGGTGCTCCGGCGCGTCGGGCAGGCCCGAAAGGCGTATGGCATCTGACGGAGCAAACCGGCTCTGAGCTGGGGTTTTGGCTTCCTCTTTACTGTTCCTTGGTGTTTCCTGTACTGTTTTGGGAACTGCCGTACGCCCGTACGACGTACCGGAGGAACAGTGGACGTCTCCCTGACCCTGTGGACGCTGACCATCCTTGGTCTGTGCGCCCTCATCGCCGCCGACTTCTTCATCGGAGGCCGTAAGCCGCACGAGGTCTCCGTGAAGGAGGCGGGCGTGTGGACGGCGGTCTGGGTGGCCCTGGCCGGGCTCTTCGGGCTGGGACTCTGGATATTCGGCGGCGGTGCTCCGGCCGGCGAGTTCTTCGCCGGCTTCATCACGGAGAAGTCGCTGAGCGTCGACAACCTCTTCGTCTTCGTCCTGATCATGGCGAAGTTCGCCGTCCCGCCGGTCTACCAGCAGCGGGTGCTCATGGTGGGCGTCCTGATCGCCCTGGTCCTGCGCGCCGTGTTCATCGGCGCCGGCGCCGCGATCATCGCCAACTTCGCCTGGGTCTTCTACCTCTTCGGCGCCTTCCTGATCTGGACCGCGTGGAAGCTCATCCAGGAGGCGCGGGCGGACGAGGACGAGGAGGAGTTCGAGGAGAACCGCTTCCTGAAGCTGGTCGAGCGGCGCTTCCCGTCCACCGACCGCTACCACGGCACGAAGCTGTTCATCACCGAGAACGGCAAGCGGCTGGTGACCCCGATGCTGATCGTCATGCTGGCGATCGGCACCACCGATGTGCTCTTCGCGATGGACTCCATACCCGCGATCTTCGGCCTCACCCAGGACCCGTACATCGTCTTCACCGCCAACGCCTTCGCCCTCATGGGCCTGCGCCAGCTGTACTTCCTGATCGGCGGCCTGCTGAAGAAGCTGGTCCACCTCTCCTACGGCCTGTCGGTCATCCTCGGCTTCATCGGCGTCAAGCTCGTCCTGCACGCCCTGCACGAGAACGGCGTCGCCGTCCCCGAGATCAGCATCCCGGTCTCGCTCGGCGTCATCTGCGCGGTGCTGGCCGTCACGACCGTCACCAGCCTGCGGGCCTCGGCCCGGCAGGCGCGGGAGGAGGCCGCCGAGGCCGCCGTGGCGGCACCGGCGGCCGGGGAGGACAAGGACGACCGGGCGAGCGCCCGCGTCTGACCCTCCCCTCCGGCGGACGCCCGCTCAGGCGGGGGCGGGACCGGTGGCGGCGGCGGGGGGTGCGGCGGGCGTGGGACGGGTCTCGGGCAGCAGCAGGAAGCAGGCCATGCTGAGCAGGGCGACGCCGGACAGATAGGCCGCGACGCCCCAGGGCGTCCCGTCGCCCCGGGCGGCGGTGGTGGCCACCAGGGGGGTGACGGCACCGCCCAGGATGCCCGCCAGGTTGTAGCCGACGGCCGAGCCCGTGCAGCGCACCCTGGCCTCGAACAGCTCGGGCAGGTAGGCGCCGATGGCGCCGAAGGCGGTGCCGAAGGCCAGCATGGCGACGACGAAGCCCAGCAGCATCAGGGCGGGGCGGCCGGACTGCAGGAGGCCGACCAGCGGGAACATCCACAGCGTGACGGCGGCGCAGCCGGCCAGGCACAGCGGGCGGCGGCCGTAGCGGTCGGAGAGGAGGGCGACCAGCGGGGTGGCCGCGCCGTTGACGGCGACCGCCGCCATGGCGCAGCCGAGCATGACGGTCCGGTCGACGCCGAGCCGTTCGGTGCCGTAGGCCAGCGACCAGGTGGTGACCGCGTAGAACACGGCGTAGCCGAACGACAGCGCCC
Organism: Streptomyces sp. C36; assembly: GCF_040932295.1. Taxonomy (NCBI): domain Bacteria; kingdom Bacillati; phylum Actinomycetota; class Actinomycetes; order Kitasatosporales; family Streptomycetaceae; genus Streptomyces; species Streptomyces sp. C36. Next base: position 853,859 of record NZ_JBFQGI010000002.1, read on the forward strand.
CGGCGGTGAGCAGGAGCAGCCGCCAGTGGTCGCGGACGACCTCGGCCAGGGGGAGCGTGGCGAGGGCGTCACCGTCGGACAGTTCGCGGAAGTCGGGGGTCTCGGTGAGCCCGCTGCGCAGCAGCAGGCCCAGTGCGGCCAGGACGCCGGCCGCCCAGAACGGTACGCGCCAGCCCCAGGACAGGAACTGCGCCTCCGTCAGGGTGGCCGAGAGGCTGAGGGTGATGCCGTTGGCGAGCAGGAAGCCGAGGGCGGGGCCGATCTGGGGGAAGCTCGCCCACAGCGCGCGGCGGTGGGCGGGGGCGTGCTCGGTGGTGAGCAGGACGGCGCCACCCCATTCGCCGCCGACGCCCAGCCCCTGCAGGAAGCGCAGGAGGAGGAGCAGCACGGGCGCGGCGACGCCGATGTCGCGATAGGTGGGCACGAAGCCGACCGCGACGGTGGCGAGGCCGGTCAGCAGCAGGGAGGAGATGAGCACCGGGCGGCGGCCGAGGCGGTCGCCGATGTGGCCGAAGAGCATCGAGCCCAGCGGGCGGGCGATGAATCCGACGCCGAAGGTGCCGAAGGCGGCGAGGGTGCCGACGAGGGGGGAGGTGCCGGGGAAGAACAGCCGGCCCAGGACGAGCGCGGCCGCGGTGCCGTAGGCGAAGAAGTCGTAGAACTCGATGGCGGTGCCGGCCATGGAGGCGGCCGCCAGGCGGAACATGGCCGGGGAGCGGTCACGATTCATGTACGGCCCAACTTCCGCCGGGAGGCCGGGGAAACGGGGGCGTTGGGCCGGAAGCGGGAGCGTGAAGGAGGCATCGGCGGGGGCGCGACGGAATCGCGCCGTCCGCCTGTCGTGCGGACGACGCGCTACCGGGGGCTCCCGCCCCGCGTCACCAGCCGCGCTCGCGCCACTCCGCGAGGTGGGGGCGCTCGGCACCGAGCGTGGTGTCGTTGCCGTGGCCGGGGTAGACCCAGGTCTCGTCGGTGAGTTCGCCGAAGATCTTGGTCTCGACGTCGTGGAGGAGGCTGGCGAAGGCCTTGGGGTCGTCGTGGGTGTTGCCCACGCCGCCGGGGAAGAGGCAGTCGCCGGTGAAGACGTGCGCGTGGCCGTGCGGGTCGTCGTAGACCAGGGCGATGCTGCCCGGGGTGTGGCCCACGAGGTGGCGGGCCGTCAGCTCCACGCGGCCGACGCGGATGACGTCGCCGTCCTCGACGAGCACGTCGGTGGGTACGGGAATGCCCTCGGCGTCGAGCCGGCCGGCGTAGGTGCGGGCGCCGGTGGCGTCGACCACCTCGCGCAGCGCGCTCCAGTGGTCGGCGTGCTGATGGGTCGTGACCACCGAGGCGATGCCGCTGTCGCCGATCAGCGAGAGCAGGGTGTGCGGCTCCGCGGCGGCGTCGATCAGCAACTGCTCGTCGGTCGCGCGGCAGCGCAGCAGATAGGCGTTGTTGTTCATCGGTCCGACCGCGACCTTGGAGATCATCAGATCGGCCAACTCGTGTACGTCCGCAGGTCCGCCGACCTCTACCGCTCCGCTGTACGTCATGGTGATCACCCTATAGCGCGGGCAGAACGGGCAGGGGAGCGCCACCCGTTTCCAGCCCCGTGCCGTCGCGCCGTCCGGCCAGCCAGCCCAGCAGCGCGGGCGCCGGGCCGGTGACGGTCAGCGGGTCGCCGTCCGCGCGGCCGGTACGCCATCGCCGGCCGTCGGTGGCGGCCACCACGATCGCCGGCACGGCGGGGTTGCCCAGGAAGCGGTTGGCGAGGAACTCGATCTCGCCGGCGGTGAACGCGTCCGGCAGGTCCTCCAGCTCGTAGCCGATGCCGAGGTCGACGTGGTGCAGCTCGACCTCCATGAGGCGCCGGAAGGGGATGCGGGCGGCCTTCTCGGTGACGCCGTTGCGCATGAAGACGGTGCGGCTCCAGTCGGCGGGCGCGGTGGCCGTCCGCACGAAGCCCTCGGTGCTCTCGCGCAGGTCGGCGATCTGGGCGTCGAGGGGGCGGGGCGTGTCCCGCTCGATGTCGGCGTCGCGCTCCTCGGAGCCGGCGTACATGGGGCGCCCCTCCAGCACGTTCACCAGGGCGTCGGCGTTGCGGGAGAGGTGGGCGAGGACGTGACCGCGGGTCCAGCCGGGGAGCCGTGACGGCCCGGCGAGCGCGGCTTCGTCCAGTCCGGCGAGCGCGGAGAGCAGCCGGTCGGTCGCCTCACGTACAGCGTTCAGGTCGTGCACATGATCACTCATGCGGCCGACGATAACTCCGCCACTCCTTCGAGTGAAGGAGTCGCCTCTCCGCCGTAAATCGAATATGCGTGCTATAGGCTCGTGGGTGGCATCGCTTACGACATCCGGGTGGTCCGTGGTTGTCAGACGCCCCCCGTACTCTGGATCGAGGGGCCGCGGCCCACCCCCGCACCGCTCTCCAGAGCCGACTCTCACGAAAGGTGCCGACCCGCGTGGCTGACCGTCTCATCGTCCGTGGCGCTCGCGAGCACAATCTCAAGAACGTCTCGCTCGACCTCCCGCGTGACTCCCTCATCGTCTTCACCGGGCTCTCGGGGTCGGGCAAGTCGTCGCTCGCGTTCGACACGATCTTCGCCGAGGGGCAGCGCCGCTACGTTGAGTCGCTCTCCTCCTACGCACGGCAGTTCCTCGGGCAGATGGACAAGCCCGATGTGGACTTCATCGAGGGCCTGTCCCCGGCCGTCTCCATCGACCAGAAGTCGACCTCGCGCAACCCGCGCTCCACGGTCGGCACCATCACCGAGGTCTACGACTACCTCCGCCTGCTCTTCGCCCGGATCGGCAAGCCGCACTGCCCCGAGTGCGCGCGGCCCATCTCCCGCCAGTCGCCGCAGGCCATCGTGGACCGGGTGCTGGAGCTGCCCGAGGGCAGCCGCTTCCAGGTGCTCTCCCCGCTGGTGCGCGAGCGCAAGGGCGAGTTCGTCGATCTCTTCGCCGACCTCCAGACCAAGGGCTACAGCCGCGCCCGGGTCGACGGCGAGACCATCCAGCTCACCGACCCGCCGAAGCTGAAGAAGCAGGAGAAGCACACCATCGAGGTGGTCGTCGACCGCCTCACCGTCAAGGAGAGCGCCAAGCGCCGGCTGACCGACTCCGTCGAGACGGCGCTGGGCCTGTCCGGCGGCATGGTGATCCTCGACTTCGTCGACCTCCCCGAGGACGACCCCGAGCGTGAGCGGATGTTCTCCGAGCACCTCTACTGCCCGTACGACGACCTGTCCTTCGAGGAGCTCGAGCCGCGCTCGTTCTCCTTCAACTCCCCCTTCGGCGCCTGTCCCGACTGCACCGGCATCGGCACGCGCATGGAGGTGGACCCCGAGCTGATCGTCCCGGACGAGGACAAGTCCCTCGACGAGGGCGCGATCAGCCCCTGGTCGCACGGCCACACCAAGGACTACTTCAGCCGCCTGGTCGGGGCGCTCGCCGACGCGCTGGGCTTCCGTACGGACATCCCCTGGGCCGGGCTGCCCCAGCGGGCCAAGAAGGCCCTGCTCAACGGCCACAAGACGCAGATCGAGGTGCGCTACCGCAACCGCTACGGACGCGAGCGCGCGTACACCACCGCCTTCGAGGGCGCGGTGCCGTTCGTCAAGCGGCGCCACTCCGAGGCAGAGAGCGACTCCAGCCGCGAGCGCTTCGAGGGCTACATGCGCGAGGTGCACTGCCCGACCTGTGAGGGCACGCGCCTGAAGCCGATCGTCCTCGCGGTCACCGTGCAGGGCCGCTCCATCGCGGAGGTCTCCGCGATGTCGATCAGCGACTGCGCCGACTTCCTGCGCGACATGAAGCTCACCGGCCGCGAGAAGAAGATCGCCGAGCGGGTGCTGAAGGAGGTCAACGAACGGCTGCGGTTCCTGGTCGACGTCGGCCTGGACTACCTCTCGCTCAACCGCGCGGCCGGCACGCTCTCCGGCGGCGAGGCCCAGCGCATCCGCCTGGCCACGCAGATCGGTTCCGGCCTGGTGGGCGTGCTGTACGTCCTCGACGAGCCCTCCATCGGCCTGCACCAGCGCGACAACCACCGTCTCATCGAGACCCTCGTCCGCCTGCGCGACATGGGCAACACCCTCATCGTCGTCGAGCACGACGAGGACACCATCAAGGTCGCCGACTGGGTCGTCGACATCGGCCCCGGCGCCGGCGAGCACGGCGGCAAGGTCGTCCACAGCGGTCCCCTCAAGGAGCTGCTGAGCAGCGAGGCCTCGATGACCGGGCAGTACCTGTCCGGCAAGCGGTCCATCGCCACGCCGGACGTGCGCCGCCCCGTGGACCCCACGCGCCGGCTGACCGTGCGCGGGGCCCGGGAGAACAACCTGCGCGACATCGACGTCTCCTTCCCGCTCGGGGTGCTCACCGCCGTCACGGGCGTCTCGGGTTCGGGCAAGTCGACGCTGGTCAACGACATCCTCTACACCCACCTCGCGCGGGAGCTCAACGCCGCGCGGGCGGTGCCCGGCCGGCACACGCGCGTGGACGGCGACGAGCTGGTCGACAAGGTCGTGCACGTCGACCAGTCGCCCATCGGCCGTACGCCGCGCTCCAACCCGGCCACGTACACCGGCGTCTTCGACCACGTCCGCAAGCTCTTCGCCGAGACGATGGAGGCGAAGGTCCGGGGTTACCTGCCCGGCCGCTTCTCCTTCAACGTCAAGGGCGGCCGCTGCGAGAACTGCTCCGGCGACGGCACCATCAAGATCGAGATGAACTTCCTGCCGGACGTGTACGTGCCGTGCGAGGTCTGCCACGGCGCGCGCTACAACCGGGAGACCCTGGAGGTCCACTACAAGGGCAAGTCCATCGCCGAGGTGCTGGACATGCCGATCGAGGAGGCGCTCGCCTTCTTCGAGGCCGTGCCGACGATCGCGCGCCACCTGCGCACGCTCCACGAGGTGGGCCTGGGCTACGTCCGGCTCGGCCAGTCCGCGCCGACCCTCTCCGGAGGTGAGGCGCAGCGGGTGAAGCTCGCGAGCGAGCTGCAGAAGCGGTCCACCGGGCGCACGGTCTACGTCCTCGACGAGCCGACGACCGGCCTGCACTTCGAGGACATCAGCAAGCTGATCACCGTGCTGTCGGGGCTGGTCGACAAGGGCAACACCGTGATCGTCATCGAGCACAACCTCGATGTGATCAAGACCGCCGACTGGGTCGTCGACATGGGCCCCGAGGGCGGCTCGGGCGGTGGCCTCGTGGTCGCCGAGGGCACGCCGGAGGAGGTCGCGTCGGTCCCGGCCAGCCACACCGGCAAGTTCCTGCGGGACATCCTGGGCGAGCGCGTCAGCGACGCGCCGTCCGTGCCGGCGACGCGGAAGGCGGCCAAGAAGGCGCCGGCGAAGAAGGCCGCGGCCAAGAAGACCGCCGCCAAGAAGACGACGGCGGCGCGGGCGCCCCGGGCGTAGCGGGAACTCCCGGGTCCAGGGCGCCGCCCCGGACCCGGCATCCCGGCCCGGCTCGGACCCCGGCCCGTCCGGCTACGACGGCGCGAGCTCCGCCGCGTACGGCGGTTCCGCGCCGGTCCGGGCGCAGGTCAGGGCCGCCGCGCGGGCGGCGAAGGACAGGATGGCGGCCCAGGCCGCCGCGTCCAGGGCGGCGAGCCCGGCGGGGGAGAGCGCGCCCGCCGCCGCCAGGCGGTGCAGCAGCGCCGCGTTCACGGTGTCGCCCGCGCCGATGGTGTCCCTCACCTCGACCCGCTCGGCCGGGACGGCGTACGTACGGCCGTCGCGGGTGTGGACGGACATCCCCTCGCCGCCCCGGGTGACCACGACCGCTTCCGGGCCCCGGGCCGCCCAGTCGGCGGGGGAGCCGCCCAGCCACTCGGCGTCCTCGGCGGACAGCTTCAGCAGGCGCACGTCCGGCAGCCAGGAGCGGAAGCGCTCGCGGTAGGCGGTGGCGTCCGGGATGACCCCGGGCCGGACGTTGGGGTCGAGCAGGGTGAAGACCCCGCGCCGGGCCTCCCGCCGCAGCAGCGCCTCGTAGGCGCTCGCGCCGGGCTCCAGGGCCAGCGAGCACGTCCCCAGGCACAGGGCGGGCGTCTCGTCCGGCAGCGGGCCGGGCAGCGCGAAGAGACGGTCCGCCGTGCCGCCCGCGTAGAAGCCGTAGCCCGCCGAGCCGTCCGCTCCGACGGCCGCCACCGCGAGCGTCGTCGGCTCCGGGCCGCGCTGGACGAGCGAGAGGTCCACACCCGCGGCCCGCAGCCCGTCCAGCAGCGCCTCCCCGAAGCCGTCCGTGGACACGCGGGAACAGAAGGCGGCCGGCGTGCCCAGCCGCCCCAGCGCCACGGCGGTGTTGTACGGGCCCCCGCCGCGCCGGGGCAGCAGCGCCGGCAGGCCGTCGTCGCCTCCGGGGCCGCCGGGGACGAGATCGATCAGCGCTTCACCGGCTACGACGATCACTGGGGGAGTCCTCTCGGGTCGGCGGAGCGAATGCTCCCGGTATTGTCACCACGTCGTGCCATCGCTCCCGGCGCCGCGTCCCGTCGTACCGGGGCCGCCCGGACGCCCGTCTCCCCGTTGGAGCCCGCCATGTCCTCCCCCGCTGTTCCGGCCGTTCCCTCGGCGTCCCGCCGCACCGTGCTGCGCGGTGCCGCCCTGGCCGGGGCCGCCGGGCTGTGCGCGAGCGCCTGCACCGGCGGCAAGAAGGACGGCTCGGCCACGCCCACGGCTCCGGTCGACCTCGGGGCCAAGGGTGAGGTCCCGGTCGGCGGGGCCCGGCTCTACCGCGAGCAGAAGCTGGTCGTCGCCCAGACCGCCGAGGGGGAGTACAAGGCGTTCAGCGCCGTGTGCACCCACGCCGGCTGCGTGGTCGACAAGGTCGAGGACGGCAAGGTCACGTGCCCCTGCCACGGCAGCGTGTTCGACGCCGCCACCGGCAAGGTCCTCCAGGGCCCGGCCGGCGCCCCGCTGCCGTCCGTGCCCGTCAAGGCCGACGGCGGAAAGCTGATCGCCGGCCCCGCGGCCTGACCCGCCCGGGCAGACGCCTCGAAGGGCGGTCGGCGGCACGCTCAGCACCAGTCCCACGCGATGCCCAGGATGCCCGGCCGTACCCCCTGCTCCACCAGGTGCACGCCCCGGTGCCGCCCCGACAGGGTCAGCTCCTGCTGCCCGTACCGGGGCGCGCCCGCCGCGCTCTGGGCGAAGCGGCGGCAGCGCACGGGCAGGGCGTCGTCGTCGAAGCGGACCTGCAGCACGTACTGCCCGCCCGCGAAGCCGAAGCCCCGGACGTACTCGCCGCTGACGCCGCCCGTGCCGTCGTCGAATCCGTAGCCGAAGACGTATGTCTCGCCGGCGCGCAGCCGGGTGTCGAAGAGCAGCTCGGCCACCAGCACCCCGGACGCCGCGTGCCACCGCACGCGCCCCACCCGGCAGTTCTCTCCCGCCCGCACGGTCACCCGCCCCGGATCGCAGCCGGGGTCGCCGTGGTGGATGGCCACATAGCGGTCCACCCCGTCGCGGTGCGCCCGCACCACGTGGTGGGAGGAGCGCTCGCGCATCTCCCGGCGGGGGCCGATGAGGACCCGCTCGAGCTGGCAGACGGTGTGCAGCCCGCCGTCGGCCGGCGACTCCAGCTCGCCCAGCAGCCGTTCCACGGCACCCGCCTCCTCGACCAGGGTGCGGTACGAGCGGGCGGCCGGGCGGTCCGGGCGGGGACGGACCGGCGCGTCGGAGAGTAACCGGGTCAGGGCCTGCGCGGGCAGGTCCAGCACCTCCTCCAGCATCCGCACCGCCCGCAGGGACTCCGCCCGCCGGGGCCGCCGGACGCCCTGCTGCCAGTAACTCAGGCTCGTCACCCCGACCTTGACCCCGCGTTGCGCCAGCCGGTGCTGGACCCGGTGCAGGGCCAGCCCGCGCGCCGTAAGGGCCGTGCGCAGGGCCAGGTGGAAGGGGCCCGTGCGCAGCGCCCGGGCCAGTTCGGCCTCGGCAGCGCCGATGCTGCTGCGTGCCATCCGCTCGCTCCTCGCGTGAATGTGAATATTCACGAACGGTGGTCGGGGCCCCGGTGACCAGGTGTGCCGCATTCCTCTTGGACGGGCACCGCTTGTTCACATCCGATTCGATCCGTTCACAGCGTGCTCTCACGCCGTATTGAAGCTGGTTGACCAGTCCTCGACAACACCCGATGCTCCTCACACGCGTCCGGACGCGCTCCTCCACCACGACCCCCCAACGGCGAGGAACGCGAAAATGACCCGTGCTCCGGCATCGGCACATACTGGAAAGCCCCGCATACGCGGCAGACGACTGTCCCTCGCGGCACTTGTCGCCTCCGTCCTGCTCACCGTCCCCACCACGGCGAGCGCGACCACCGGCGAACAGGCGCCCCTGCGTGCGGCCAAGAGGCTCGACATCACCATGCAGGCCCAGCAGAAGAACAATTGGTGCTGGGCCGCGTCCGGAAACACCATCGCGACCTGGTTCGGCCGCAATTACAGCCAGAACCAGTTCTGCAATGCCGCCTTCAACCGCCAGCAGGGCACCACGTGCCCCAACAACCAGGCCACGCTCGGCAATGTGCAGAACGCTCTCGACTGGGCCGGCATCAACGCCGGTTCGTATGTGAGCGGCTGGCTGCGCTACCCCACCGTGCAGAGTGAAATCAACGCGGGCCGCCCGGTCGAGACCCGCATCCAGTGGTCCTCCGGCGGCGGCCATATGCACGTCCTCTACGGCTACGACGACGCGAACAGCATGGTCTACTGGGGCGATCCATGGCCCTCCAGCAACCGGTACAACTGGGCGTCGCACAGCTGGTACGTCAACAACGACCAGTTCTCCTGGACCCACTCGCTCTACCGGATCGGAGCGTGAGGGCGATGACCGACCGCAGGCCCCTCCACTCCCGCCGCGACGCCTCCCGCGCGGCCGCCGCGGGCGCCCTCACCCTCGCCCTGCTCGGCCTCGCGCCCCTCGCGCACGCCGCCCCGCCCCCGGCGGCTCCCGCGCCCCCGCCGGCCTCGGGCGTCGCCACCGCGCACGAGGCGGCCGCCGCCCCCTCGACGCTCGAGACGCTCTCCCGCTTCTTCGCCCGCGACGGCGCCGTCGCCAGGAGCGCCGCCCACCCGCGGATCGAGGGCGCCACGGTGCCCGTCTACACCCTCTCGCCGGCGTTCGTGGCGGGCGGCCACGACGCCGCGATCGCGGAGCTCGACTTCCTCGCCAGCGCGGCGGTCTCGGCCGACGGCCAGAAGGCCTCGGTGTGGACCGTGCGCACCGGGAACGCCTGGAAGGTGGTCAACATCGCCACCGGCGACGACGAGACGCGCTACGCCGCCGAGGGCGCGCACCGGCTCACCGGTGGCACCGTCTTCCGCGAGCCCCAGATCAACGCCTGGTACGTGCAGCGCGGCGACCGGGTGCTCCCGCTCGACGAGGACGCGGTCCGCGCGATCGGGGACAAGGGCACCACCGTCGACGCCTACCGCGACCGTGTGCGGAAGGCCTACGGCGACAAGCTGCCGGGCTCGGCCTACGCGAAGAAGGGCATGGCCGGCGGCTTCGACGAGAACGCCGCGGCGGCCGGGCCCGGTGCGGCGGGCTCCGGCGCGGACCGGCCGGCGACCGCGGCCCCGGAGGGCGACGGCGGCCCGCCGGTCACGGCCACCGCCGCCACGGCCGCGGGCGCGGCCGCCCTGGGCCTGGGCCTGTCGGTCGTGGCCGCCCGCAGGCTCCGTCGGCGCTGACCTCCGAGGGCGCCCTCCGGACCCGGCACCACGGGCCCGGAGGGCGCCCTCACCCGGCCCCGGCACCACAGGCCGGAGGGCGCCCTCGCACCGTCCCGCGCCCGGCTGGGCGATGGTGTTGTCACTGCCCGCAAGTAGGGTGTGTGACATGGCCGACCCCAGCAGCTACCGACCCAAGCCGGGACAGATCCCCGACTCGCCGGGGGTCTACAGATTCCGGGACGAGCACGGCCGCGTGATCTACGTCGGGAAGGCGAAGAGCCTGCGCCAGCGGCTCTCCTCGTACTTCCAGGACCTCGCCGGCCTGCACCCGCGCACCCGCACCATGGTCACCACGGCCGCCTCCGTGGAGTGGACCGTGGTCTCCACCGAGGTCGAGGCCCTGCAGCTGGAGTACTCCTGGATCAAGGAGTACGACCCGCGCTTCAACGTGAAGTACCGCGACGACAAGAGCTACCCCTCGCTCGCCGTCACGCTGAACGAGGAATTCCCCCGCGTCCAGGTGATGCGCGGCCCCAAGAAGAAGGGCGTGCGCTACTTCGGCCCGTACGCCCACGCCTGGGCCATCCGCGAGACCGTCGACCTGATGCTGCGCGTCTTTCCCGTACGGACCTGCTCGGCCGGGGTGTTCAAGCGCTCCGCCCAGATCGGCCGGCCCTGCCTGCTGGGCTACATCGGCAAGTGCTCCGCGCCCTGCGTCGGCCGCGTCAGCGCCGACGAGCACCGCGAACTGGCGGAAGAGTTCTGCGACTTCATGGCCGGCCGTACCGGTGCGTACATCCGGCGTTTGGAACAGCGGATGCAGGATGCCGCCGAGGAGATGGAATACGAGAAGGCCGCCCGGCTGCGCGACGACATAGAGGCGCTCCGGCGCGCCATGGAGAAGAACGCCGTCGTGCTCGCCGACGCCACCGACGCCGACCTGATCGCGGTCGCCGAGGACGAACTCGAAGCCGCCGTGCAGATCTTCCACGTCCGCGGCGGCCGGGTGCGCGGCCAGCGCGGCTGGGTCACCGACAAGGTCGAGGCGGTCGACACCGCCGGCCTCGTCGAGCACGCCCTGCAGCAGCTCTACGGCGAGGAGAGCGGCGACGCGGTCCCCAAGGAGGTCCTGGTCCCGGCCCTGCCGGAGCCCGTGGAGCCCGTCGCCCAGTGGCTGGGCGAGCGCCGCGGCGCCCGCGTCGACCTGCGGATCCCCCAGCGCGGCGACAAGAAGGACCTGATGGCGACGGTCCAGCGCAACGCCCAGCAGGCCCTCGTCCTGCACAAGACCAAGCGCGCCTCCGACCTGACCACCCGCTCCCGCGCCCTGGAGGAGATCGCCGAGGCGCTCGGCCTGGACTCCGCGCCGCTGCGCGTGGAGTGCTTCGACATCTCCCACCTGCAGGGGCAGGACGTGGTGGCGTCCATGGTCGTCTTCGAGGACGGCCTGGCCCGCAAGAGCGAGTACCGCCGCTTCCAGATCAAGGGTCGTGTCGGAGACACGCAGGTCTGGCACGGCGAGGGGCAGGACGACGTCCGCTCCATGCACGAGGTCGTCTCCCGGCGCTTCCGCCGCTATCTGCGGGAGAAGATGAAGACGGGGGAGTGGGCCGAGGAGGCCCCCGGCGGCGAGATCGAGGATCCGCTCCCGGAGGACGACGGAAAGCCCAAGCGCTTCGCCTACCCCCCGCAGCTCGTGGTCGTCGACGGCGGTCAGCCGCAGGTCGCCGCCGCCCAGCGGGCCCTGGACGAGCTCGGGATCACCGACGTGGCCGTCTGCGGCCTCGCCAAGCGGCTGGAGGAGGTCTGGCTGCCGGGCGAGGACGACCCCGTGGTCCTGCCGCGCACCAGCGAGGGCCTCTACCTCCTGCAGCGCGTCCGCGACGAGGCGCACCGCTTCGCCATCTCCTACCAGCGCAGCAAGCGGACCAAGACCCTGCGCGCGAGCCCGCTGGACGCGGTCCCGGGCCTCGGCGAGACCCGCAGGCAGGCGCTGCTCAAGCACTTCGGCTCGCTCAAGCGGCTGCGGGCCGCCACGGTCGAGCAGATCTGCGAGACGCCCGGCATCGGCCGCAAGACCGCCGAGACGATCGCCGCGGCGCTGGCCGGGGCGGCGCCGCCCGCACCGGCTGTCAACATGGCCACGGGCGAGATCATGGACGACGCGGAGGAATGATGGACCTGGCCGGACAGGACCCGGGCCCGCGGAAGCCGCAGTATGGAAGACGGGACGGCGCCCGTGGCGCCGTCGGCAGAACGGGGGAACGCACATGAACGAGACCGATCGGGACGGAGCACAGGTGAGTACGGGCACGACGGCGGACGCGGCCGGTGAGACGGCGGGTATCCCCGAGCTGGTGATCATCTCGGGCATGTCGGGGGCGGGGCGCAGCACCGCCGCCAAGTGTCTGGAGGACCTCGGCTGGTTCGTCGTGGACAACCTGCCGCCCGCGCTGATCCCCACCATGGTGGACCTCGGCGCCCGCTCCCAGGGCAACGTGGCCCGCATCGCGGTGGTCGTGGACGTCCGCGGCCGGCGCTTCTTCGACAACCTGCGCGAGTCCCTGGCCGACCTGGAGGCCAAGAAGGTCAAGCGGCGGGTGATCTTCCTCGAGGCGTCCGACGACGCCCTGGTGCGCCGCTTCGAGTCGGTGCGCCGCCCGCACCCGCTCCAGGGCTCGGGCCGCATCGTCGACGGCATCGCCGCCGAGCGCGACCTGCTGCGCGAGCTGCGCGGCGACGCGGACCTGGTCATCGACACCTCCAGCCTCAACGTCCACGAGCTGCGCGCCAAGATGGACGCCCAGTTCGCCGGCGAGGAGGAGCCCGAGCTGCGGGCCACCGTGATGTCCTTCGGCTACAAGTACGGCCTGCCCGTCGACGCCGACCTGGTCGTGGACTGCCGCTTCCTGCCCAACCCGCACTGGGTGCCGGAGCTGCGCCCCTTCACGGGCCTGAACGAGGAGGTCTCGGGCTACGTCTTCAACCAGCCCGGCGCCAAGGAGTTCCTCGACCGCTACACCGAGCTCCTCCAGCTGATCGCCGCCGGCTACCGCCGCGAGGGCAAGCGCTACGTGACGATCGCGGTCGGCTGCACCGGCGGCAAGCACCGCTCCGTCGCCATGTCCGAGAAGCTCGCCCACCGTCTGGTCTCGGAGGGCGTCGAGACCGTCGTCGTCCACCGGGACATGGGGCGCGAGTGACCGGCCGCACCTTCAGGATGCGCCGCGTCCGCAAGCTGGTGCCCGGCCGGGCGCGCGGCGGCGAGCGCGGCGCGGGCCGTGGCGCGCAGCCCAAGGTCGTCGCCCTCGGCGGCGGCCACGGGCTCTCCGCCTCGCTCGCGGCGCTGCGCCGGATCACCGGCGACCTGACGGCGGTCGTGACCGTCGCCGACGACGGCGGCTCCAGCGGCCGGCTGCGCGACGAGCTGGGCGTGCTGCCGCCCGGCGACCTCCGCAAGGCGCTGGCGGCGCTGTGCGGCGACGACGAATGGGGCCAGACCTGGGCCCGGGTGATCAAGCACCGCTTCGAGAGCCGGGGCGACCTGCACGGCCATGCCGTGGGCAATCTGCTGATCGTCGCCCTCTGGGAGCAGCTGGGCGACCATGTGCAGGCCCTGGACCTGGTCGGCAAGCTGCTGGGCGCGCACGGCCGGGTGCTGCCCATGTCGGCGGTCCCGCTCGAGCTGCAGGCGCTGGTGCGGGGCCACGACCCGGCCGCCCCCGACGCCGTCAGCACGGTGTGCGGCCAGGCCACCGTGGCGCTCACCCCGGGCGAGGTGCAGTCCGTGCACGTCGTCCCGGAGGACCCGCCGGCGGTGCCCGAGGCCGTGGAGGCGGTGCTCGACGCGGACTGGGTGGTGCTCGGGCCCGGCTCGTGGTTCTCCTCCGTCATCCCGCACCTGCTCGTGCCCGAGCTCCTGCAGGCCCTGCAGGAGACCAAGGCCCGCCGGGTGCTGTCGTTGAACCTCGCCCCGCAGCCCGGGGAAACCGATGGCTTCTCCCCGCAGCGTCATTTGGAGGTTTTGGCCCGACACGCCCCTAAACTCGCCCTGGACGTGGTGCTGGCCGACGAGGCCGCCGTGCCCGACCGGCAGAGCCTCACCGACGCCGCCAAGCGGCTGGGGGCCACGGTCGAGCTGGCGCCGGTCGCCTCGCCCGACGGCTGCCCGACGCACGATCCGGAGCTGTTGGCCGCCGCGTACGACCGTATTTTTCGGATGCATGGAAGGATCGGCCCATGGCGATGACGGCAGCGGTGAAGGACGAAATCTCCCGGCTCCCCGTCACCCGGACCTGCTGCCGGAAAGCGGAGGTCTCGGCGATCCTGCGCTTCGCGGGCGGTCTGCACCTGGTCAGCGGGCGCATCGTGATCGAGGCGGAGCTGGACACCGGGATCGCCGCCCGGCGGCTGCGCAAGGACATCCTGGAGATCTTCGGTCACGCCTCCGACCTGGTGGTGATGGCCCCCGGAGGGCTGCGCCGCGGCAGCCGGTACGTGGTGCGGGTGGTGGCGGGCGGTGACCAGCTGGCGCGGCAGACCGGCCTGGTCGACGGCCGCGGCCGGCCGATCCGCGGGCTGCCCCCGCAGGTCGTCTCGGGTGCCACCTGTGACGCGGAGGCCGCCTGGCGGGGCGCCTTCCTGGCCCACGGCTCGCTCACCGAGCCCGGCCGGTCCTCCTCCCTCGAGGTCACCTGCCCCGGTCCGGAGGCGGCGCTGGCGCTGGTCGGCGCGGCCCGTCGGCTGCAGATCGCGGCCAAGGCCCGGGAGGTGCGCGGAGTGGACCGGGTGGTCGTCCGGGACGGTGACGCGATCGGCGCGCTGTTGACGCGGCTCGGTGCCCACGAGTCCGTGCTGGCCTGGGAGGAGCGGCGGATGCGCCGCGAGGTCCGGGCGACCGCCAACCGCCTGGCCAACTTCGACGACGCCAACCTGCGCCGCTCGGCCCGGGCCGCCGTCGCGGCGGGCGCGCGCGTCCAGCGGGCGCTGGAGATCCTCGGCGAGGAGGTTCCCGAGCACCTCGCGGCCGCCGGCCGGCTGCGCATGGAGCACAAGCAGGCCTCCCTGGAGGAGCTGGGCGCCCTCGCGGAGCCGCCGCTGACCAAGGACGCCGTCGCGGGCCGGATCCGCCGCCTGCTGGCCATGGCCGACAAGCGGGCCCAGGACCTGGGCATCCCCGGCACGGAGTCCAACCTCTCCGACCTCTCGGACCTGTCCGAGGAGATGGCCGAGGGCATGGTCGGCTGACGCGCACCTCCCGCGTCTCCAGGCGTCCTCCCGGCGTCCTTCAGTGTCTTCCGTACGCCCCCGTCACCCGCCCAGGGTGGCGGGGGCGCCGCGCTGTGCGGGCCCGTCGCGCCGCTCGGGCCCGGCGCGAAAGGCGCCGTTGACATGATCATGATGCGTTACCAGGCTGGCGCCCACGCACTCACGTGGCAGACAACAGCAAGGGGGGCTCATGAGACGCAGGGCTGGATCAGTCCTCGCGGTGGCTTCGCTGTTCCTCGGCGCGCTCGCCGCCACGCCCGACGCACACGCGCGACCGGCCGCCGAAGCGGCCCCGCGGACAGATACCGGCGCGCTGTCCGTCTGGACCGCCGAGGTCACCGCGGCCCAGGTTCCGCTCCTGCTCCGGGCGGGCATCGACGGCCACGAACTGGGGCGGCGCGTCACCGGCGACAAGCCCGTGCCCGTCGAACTCGACCTCACCGCCGACCAGGCCCAGGGGCTGCGGGACCAGGGCGTACGCCTCACCGAGAAGCGGCTGCCCAAGGGCGTGCTCGAGCACACCCAGGCCGCCGGCGACGGCGTCTTCCGCCCGTACAGCGGGAAGAACGGCCTCCAGCAGGAGATCAGGGACACCGGACGGGCCCACCCGGGCCTGACGAAGGTGGTCTCCATCGGCAAGACCACCCGCGGCCAGGACATCCTCGCCATGAAGGTGTCCAAGAACGCCGCGAAGAGCCCCGACGGCTCCCGGCCCGCCGTGCTCTACATGGCCAACCAGCACGCCCGCGAGTGGATCACCCCGGAGATGACCCGGCGGCTGATGCACCACTACCTCGACCGCTACGGCAAGGACCAGCGGATCACGAAGCTCGTGGACTCCGCCGAGCTGTGGTTCGTGCTGTCCGCCAACCCCGACGGCTACGACTACACCTTCCAGAGCCCCGCCAACCGGCTCTGGCGCAAGAACCTCCGCGACAACGACGGCGACGGCAAGATCACCGCCCGCGACGGCGTGGACCTCAACCGCAACTTCCCCTACAAGTGGGGCTACGACAACGAGGGTTCCTCCCCCCACCCGGCATCCGAGGTCTACCGCGGCCCGGCTCCCGCCTCCGAGCCCGAGACCAAGGCCCTGGACGCCTTCGAGCGGCGCCACGCCTTCCGCTACGCCGTCAACTACCACTCCGCGGCCGAGCTGATCCTCTACGGCGTGGGCTGGCAGGTCGCCACCGCCACCCCCGACGACGTCCTCTACCGGGCGCTGGCCGGCACCCCCGACAAGCCCGCGATACCCGGCTACCGGCCGCAGGTCTCCTCCGAGCTCTACACCACCAACGGCGACGCCGACGGCCACGCGGGCAACGTCAACGGCACGATGATGATCACCCCCGAGATGTCGACCTGCCAGACGGCCTCCGACGTGGACCCCGACGACCGCTGGAAGCCGGGCGACTGCCGCTCCATCTTCACCTTCCCCGACGACGAGAAACTGATCCAGCAGGAGTTCGCGAAGAACGTCCCCTTCGCGCTCTCCGTCGCCGAGACCGCCGTACGCGGCGACCGCCCCGTCTCCTCCGTCGGCCTGAGCGCCCCCGACTTCACCCCGCACGCCTTCACCACCTCCTACGCGCGCGGCGGCCGGCAGACCGTCGCCGTCACCGCCCGCAAGAGCGTCGCCGACAAGCACCTGAACTTCCGGATCGACGGCGGCCGGACGCACACCGAGGAGCTCAGGGCCTGGGACGGCGGCGACCGCTACGGCGGCGAGGACAACATCCGCTTCGACCAGTACCGCGCCACCGTCGAAGGCGCCCGGCCCGGCTCCACCGTCAGCGTCTGGTTCACCGGCCGCACCCGGGAGGGCAAGGCGACCGCTAGTGAGCCCTTCACCTACACCGTCGCCGCCACGCCTCGTGCCGACACCCTGGTCATCGCCGACGAGGGCGGGAAGAAGCCCGCGCACGACGCCGCCCTCTACACCAAGGCCCTCGCCGACAACGGCCGCAAGACCGTCGTCTGGGACGTCGCGACCAAGGGCGCACCCCCGGCGCTGGGCGTGCTCGGCCACTTCGACACCGTGCTGTGGTACTCCGGCGCCTCCCGTCCCGACGGCGCCACCCTGCTGGCCGTGCGGGACTTCGTCAACGAGGGCGGCAAGCTGATCACCGCCGGCATCGAGGCGGGCGGCGGCGTGCGGATCGGCGACGCCGACACCGACGACTTCGGCCAGTACTACCTCGGCGCGGACGACCGGCGCGCCCAGGCCGGGCCGGCCCGCTTCACCGGTAGCGGCGAGCTCGCGGGCACCACGGCCGCCCTCGGCGCCGCCGCCGGCGCCGGCCCGCTGCGCAGCGCCGGCTCCTTCAGTCCCATCTCCGACGTCCTGCCGCCCGAGACCTTCCCGCTGTTCCGCAGCGCCGCCGCCGGCGACTACACCCCGAAGGTCACTCCCCGTGACGGAGCGGGCGCGAAGGCGCGCTGGTCGGCGGCCGTCACTACGCGTGACACCGTGCTACTGGGTTTCGGTCTGGAGAACGTCGCGGACGGCCGTGAGCGGGCCGCGCTGGCAGGGGCCGCGCTGCGTGCCGTCGGCGGCTGACGAACCACCTCATACCGGACGGCCTTCTTTGCTCGTTCGGGCCCCCGACCGCTCGTTCGATCCCAGTCGCCCGAAGGGTTTCGGCCCCAGGCCGCCAATGTCACGTACCTCCCCTGTTAGAGGTAGGGTCGGTGGTGGTCGGGGACATCCCATACACCCGCCGGCGGACAGCCCGGCACACCAACGAGGAGATCGGTTCGTGACGATCCGCGTAGGCATCAACGGCTTTGGCCGTATCGGTCGTAACTACTTCCGCGCGCTCCTGGAGCAGGGTGCGGACATCGAGATCGTCGGTGTCAACGACCTGACCGACAACGCCACCCTGGTGCACCTGCTGAAGTACGACACCATCCTGGGTCGTCTCAAGCAGGACGTCAGCCACACCGACGACACGATCACCGTCGGTTCCATGACCTTCAAGACGATGGCCGAGCGTGACCCGGCCGCGCTGCCCTGGGGCGAGCTGGGCGCCGACATCGTCATCGAGTCCACCGGCATCTTCACCAAGCGTGAGGACGCGGCCAAGCACCTGGCCGCCGGCGCGAAGAAGGTCCTCATCTCGGCTCCGGCCAAGGACGAGGACATCACCATCGTGATGGGCGTCAACAACGAGAAGTACGACGCGGCCAACCACCACGTCATCTCCAACGCCTCCTGCACCACCAACTGCGTGGCGCCGATGGCCAAGGTCCTCGACGAGACCTTCGGCATCGTCAAGGGCATGATGACCACGGTCCACGCGTACACCAACGACCAGCGCATCCTGGACTTCCCGCACTCGGACCTGCGTCGCGCCCGCGCCGCCGCGGAGAACATCATCCCGACCTCGACCGGTGCCGCCAAGGCCACCGCCCTGGTCCTGCCCCAGCTGAAGGGCAAGCTGGACGGCATCGCCATGCGCGTCCCGGTCCCGACCGGCTCGGTCACCGACCTGGTCCTCGAGCTGGACCGCGAGACCAGCAAGGAAGAGATCAACGCCGCCTTCCAGAAGGCCGCCGAGGGTCAGCTCAAGGGCATCCTCGAGTACACCGAGGACGCGATCGTCTCCTCCGACATCGTCAACTGGCCGGCCTCCTGCACCTTCGACTCCTCCCTGACCATGGTCCAGGGCAAGCAGGTCAAGGTCGTCGGCTGGTACGACAACGAGTGGGGCTACTCCAACCGCCTGGTCGACCTGACCGTCTTCGTCGGCGGCCAGCTCTGATCTTCGCCTGAACGACTGGCGTCACAGGCAACGGGATGTAGGGGACGGGGCTCGTACGACGCGATGAAGCGTCGCACGGGCCCCGTCCCATGACTGTCCCCCAGCTGCCGCTGGGCGGATCACGGAAGTCACCGGAGTCAACTGCATGAAGACGATCGACGAACTCCTCCAGGACGGTGTCGAGGGCAAGCGGATCTTCGTCCGCGCCGACCTCAACGTCCCCCTCGAGGGCACCAACATCACCGACGACGGTCGCATCCGCGCCGTCGCGCCGACGATCGCCAAGCTCGCCGAGGCGGGCGCCAAGGTGATCGTCGCCTCCCACCTGGGCCGTCCCAAGGGCGCCCCGGACCCCCAGTTCTCCCTCGCCCCCGCCGCCGCGCGGCTCGGCGAGATCCTGGGCAAGCAGGTCTCGTTCGCCACCGACACGGTCGGCGACAGCGCGAAGGCCACCGTCGCCGCACTGGCGAACGGCGAGGTCACGCTGCTGGAGAACCTCCGCTTCAACGCGGGCGAGACCAGCAAGGACGAGGCCGAGCGCGGCGCCTTCGCCGATGAGCTGGCGGCCCTGGCCGACATCTACGTCGGTGACGGCTTCGGTGCGGTGCACCGCAAGCACGCCTCGGTCTTCGACCTCCCGGCACGCCTGCCGCACGCCGCCGGCGACCTGATCGCCACCGAGGTCGGCGTCCTGAAGAAGCTCACCGAGGACGTCGCGCGCCCCTACGTCGTGGTCCTCGGCGGCGCCAAGGTCTCCGACAAGCTGGGCGTCATCGACAACCTGCTGGAGAAGGCCGACCGCATCCTCATCGGCGGCGGCATGTCGTACACCTTCCTCAAGGCCAAGGGCCACGAGGTCGGCATCTCGCTGCTGCAGGAGGACCAGATCCCGGTCTGCCTGGAGTACCTGGCGCGGGCCGAGAAGCGCGGCGTGGAGTTCGTCCTCCCCGTCGACGTCCTGGTCTCCGCCGACTTCCCGGACCTGAAGACCAAGGCCCCGGCCAACCCGGAGCTCGTCGCCTCGGACGCCATCCCGGCGGACAAGGAGGGCCTGGACATCGGCCCGAAGACGCGTGAGCTCTACGCCTCGAAGCTCGCCGACGCCGGCACCGTCTTCTGGAACGGTCCGATGGGCGTCTTCGAGCACCCCGACTACGCCAACGGCACCAAGGCCGTGGCGCAGGGCCTGCTCGACAGCTCCGCCTTCACCGTCGTCGGCGGTGGCGACTCGGCCGCGGCCGTGCGCCTGCTGGGCTTCGACGAGAACGCTTTCGGCCACATTTCGACCGGCGGCGGCGCCAGCCTCGAGTACCTCGAGGGCAAGACGCTCCCCGGCCTCGCCGCACTGGAGGACTGAACCACTGTGAGTGCACGTACCCCGCTGATGGCGGGCAACTGGAAGATGAACCTCAACCACCTCGAGGCCATCGCCCACGTCCAGAAGCTCGCCTTCGCGCTCGCCGACAAGGACTACGAGGGCACCGAGGTCGCGGTCCTGCCGCCCTTCATCGACCTGCGCTCGGTGCAGACCCTGGTCGACGGCGACAAGCTGAAGATCAAGTACGGCGCCCAGGACATCTCGGCCTACGACTCCGGTGCCTACACCGGTGAGATCTCCGGCGCGATGCTCTCGAAGCTCAAGTGCACGTACGTGGCCGTCGGGCACTCCGAGCGCCGCCAGTACCACGGCGAGTCCGACGAGCTCTGCAACGCCAAGGTCAAGGCCGCCTTCCGGCACGGCCTGACGCCGATCCTGTGCGTCGGCGAGGGCCTGGACGTCCGCAAGGCGGGCAACCAGGTCGCGTACACCCTCGCGCAGGTCGAGGGCGGTCTGAAGGACATCCCGGCCGAGCAGGCCGAGAGCATCGTCATCGCCTACGAGCCCGTCTGGGCCATCGGCACCGGCGAGGTCGCCACCCCCGAGGACGCCCAGGAGGTCTGCGGGGCGATCCGCGGCAAGCTGGCCGAGCTCTACGGCCAGGAGCTCGCCGACAAGGTGCGCATCCAGTACGGCGGCTCGGTCAAGTCCGGCAACATCGCGGCGATCATGGCCCAGCCCGACGTGGACGGCGCCCTGATCGGCGGCGCCGCGCTGGACGCGGACGAGTTCGTCAAGATCGTGCGCTTCCGCGACCAGTAGCAACTATGACGACGGCCCCGCGCCGTCGTACCCTGTCGGGGCCGGGACCGGCGCAAACGCGCCCCCCGGCCCCGCAGCATTGTCCATCCGAGTCAGTCCGAGAGAGTTGGTCCAGCCGTGGTCATCGGGTTCTCGATCGCCCTCATCGTCTTCAGCCTGCTGATGATGATGCTGGTGCTCATGCACAAGGGGAAGGGCGGCGGCCTGTCCGACATGTTCGGCGGCGGCATGCAGTCCTCCGTCGGTGGATCCTCGGTCGCCGAGCGCAACCTCGACCGGATCACGATCGTGATCGGTCTGCTGTGGTTCGCGTGCATCATCGTGCTCGGACTGCTGATGAAGCTCGACAGCTGACATACCGTCGTATGAGCCGCCTATGATGGGGGCTTGCGTCCTTACGGCCGGTCTGTAACTCCTGCCACTGGACGCGCGTTGGGCCTTACGTAGACTGGGCCGCCCGCAGCGGAGCCGATCGAGGACCCCGCGGCGCAGCCGCTATCCGGCACAGTGCAGCACCATCACGCAGGGAGTTACGACCGTGGCAAGTGGCAACGCGATCCGGGGAAGCCGGGTCGGGGCGGGGCCGATGGGTGAGGCCGAGCGGGGCGAGTCCGCGCCGCGCCTGCGCATCTCCTTCTGGTGCTCCAACGGGCACGAGACGCAGCCGAGCTTCGCCAGTGACGCACAGGTGCCGGACACCTGGGACTGCCCGCGTTGCGGCTTCCCGGCCGGCCAGGACCGGGACAATCCCCCGGACCCGCCGCGCACCGAGCCCTACAAGACGCACCTGGCGTACGTCCGTGAGCGGCGCAGCGACGCCGATGGCGAGGCGATCCTCGCCGAGGCGCTCGCCAAGCTCCGCGGGGAGATCTGAGCGACGACAACGACACATCGTCAGCGGCCCGGCCGCACACCCCTTCGCGGGTGTGCGGCCGGGCCGTCGCATGCCCGCCTGTGCCCGGAATGGGCGGCAGATCAATTAGGTTGGAGAGCAGCGGGGCCGTAACGAGAAGAAGTGGGCTGATGTCCGAGATGAACGCAGAGGGCCGCACCCGGCTGGACCGTACTCCCGAGTGGAACGCTCTGGCCAAGCACCGGGACGAACTGGGCGGGACGCACCTGCGGGAGCTGTTCGCCGCCGATCCGCGCCGAGCCGAGACCTACACGCTCAACGTCGGCGACCTGCACCTGGACTACTCCAAGCACCTCGTCAACGACGAGACGCTGCGACTGCTGCGCGAACTGGCGACGTCCGCCGGCGTGGCCGGGCTCCGCGACGCCATGTTCCGCGGCGAGAAGATCAACACCACCGAGGGCCGCGCCGTGCTGCACACCGCGCTGCGGGCCCCCGAGTCCGCCGTCGTCGAGGTGGACGGCGAGAACGTCGTCCCCGCCGTGCACGCGGTGCTGCGCAAGATGCAGGTCTTCGCCGACCGGGTGCGCTCGGGCGCCTGGAAGGGCCACACCGGACAGCGCATCAGGAACGTCGTCAACATCGGCATCGGCGGCTCCGACCTGGGCCCCGCGATGGCCTACGAGGCGCTGCGCGCCTACACCGACCGCGACATGACGTTCCGTTTCGTCTCCAACGTCGACGGCGCGGACCTCCACGAGGCCGTGCGCGACCTCGACGCCGCCGAGACGTTGTTCATCGTGGCCTCGAAGACCTTCACCACCATCGAGACCATCACCAACGCGACCTCCGCCCGCAACTGGCTGCTGGCCGAGCTGGGCGCCGGCGAGGACGCGGTGGCCAAGCACTTCGTCGCGCTGTCCACCAACGAGGCGAAGGTCGCCGACTTCGGCATCGACACCGCCAACATGTTCGAGTTCTGGGACTGGGTCGGCGGCCGCTACTCCTACGACTCGGCCATCGGGCTCTCCCTGATGATCGCCATCGGCCCGGACCACTTCCGCGAGATGCTGGCCGGCTTCCACCTCGTCGACGAGCACTTCCGCACCGCGCCGCCGGAGGAGAACGCCCCGCTGCTGCTCGGCCTGCTGGGCGTCTGGTACGGCAACTTCCACGACGCCCAGTCGCACGCGGTGCTGCCCTACAGCCACTACCTGTCGAAGTTCGCCGCCTATCTGCAGCAGCTGGACATGGAGTCCAACGGCAAGTCCGTCGACCGCGACGGTCACCCCGTCAGCTGGCAGACCGGCCCGGTGGTGTGGGGCACCCCCGGCACCAACGGGCAGCACGCCTACTACCAGTTGATCCACCAGGGGACGAAGCTGATCCCCGCCGACCTGATCGGCTTCGCCAAGCCCGTCGACGACCTCCCGCCGGGGCTGGTGGCCCAGCACGACCTGCTGATGGCCAACCTCTTCGCCCAGGGCCAGGCCCTCGCCTTCGGCAAGACCCCCGAAGAGGTCGCGGCCGAGGGCGTCCCGCCGGAGCTCGTCCCGCACAAGACGTTCCGCGGCAACCACCCGACGACCACGATCCTCGCGAGCGAGCTGACGCCGTCGGTGCTCGGTCAGCTCATCGCGCTGTACGAGCACAAGGTGTTCGTCCAGGGCGCGATCTGGAACATCGACTCCTTCGACCAGTGGGGCGTCGAGCTCGGCAAGGTGCTGGCCAAGCGCGTCGAGCCGGCGCTGACGGAGGGCGCGGACGTGCCGGGGCTGGACGCGTCGACGGCCGCGCTGGTGGCGCGCTACCGCGCCTTGCGGGGGCGCTAGGCCCCAGCCCCGCAGGGTAAGGGCGGTTCGGCACCGCCGGCCCGCGCCGCGTCGGTTGCTCGCCGTCGCGGCGGGGTTCTTGTCCCCGGCCCTTCCCGTAACCGGGGGGGCTGGGGGCTCGCCCCCAGGAAACGGTGAAAGGGCGGGACCGGGGCCCCTCCTCCGCCGCGACGGCGCCCGGCCACCGGCTGTGTGACCGGCGGTGCCGAAAAGGCCCGGCCCCCGCAAAGGGGACCGGGCCTTCGTCGTGTGGGGCGTGTGACCTACGGCGAAGCCGGCGGGTACAGGGCGCGGGGCAGCCTCGCGGCCGCGGCCTGGTCCAGGAGCCACAGCGTGCGCCGGGTCCCGTACGCCCCGGCGGCCGGGGCCTGGATCTCGCCCGCACCGCTCAGCGCGAGCGCCACCGCGTTGGCCTTGTCCTCGCCCGCCGCCAGCAGCCACACCTCGCGGGCCGCCCGGATCGCCGGGAGGGTCAGCGAGACGCGCGTGGGCGGGGGCTTGGGGGCGCCGTGCACGCCGATGACCGTGCGCTCGGCCTCCCGGACGCCCGGCAGCTCCGGGAAGAGCGAGGCGACGTGGGTGTCCGGGCCGACGCCCAGCAGCAGGACGTCGAAGGCCGGCACCGGAGCGTGGTCCTCGGGACGGGCCGCGGCGGCCAGGTCGGCCGCGTAGGCCTCCGCCGCCGCGTCCGCGTCGTCGTACGTGCCGTCCGCCGCGGGCATGTAGTGCACCCGCGCCGGGTCGAGGTCCACCGCGTCCAGCAGCGCCTCGCGCGCCTGCGTGGCGTTGCGCTCGGGGTCGCCCTCCGGCAGGAACCGCTCGTCGCCCCACCACAGGTCCAGCCGCGACCAGTCGACCGCGTCCCGGGCGGGCGCCGCGGCGAGGGCCGCGAGCAGCCCGTTGCCGTTGCGCCCACCGGTGAGGACGACGGAGGCCGAGCCGCGCGCGGCCTGGGCGTCCACGATCTTCGTGATCAGCCGGGCCGCCGCGGCCTGGGCCATCAGCTCCTTGTCCCGGTGGACGACGATCTGAGGCGTGCTCACTTGCCCGCCGCCTTCTTGCCGGAGGCCTTCTTCGCCGGGGCGGGCCGCTCCTCGGCCTGCTCGGTGGGCTCCCCGGCCGGCTGCTCCGTGGCGTCCGGCGCGGCGGCCGCGGGCGTGGCCGGGACCGGCTCGCCGAGCCGTTCCACGCCGTACTTCAGGGCGGACTCGTAGATGAGGTCCGGGTCCAGCCGGCGCAGCTCCTCGGCGAGGAGCTCGGCGGTGTCGCGCCGCTTGAGGGCCACCGAGCGGTCCGGCTGGCCGCGCATGGAGAGCGTGGCCAGGGAGCCGTCCGGGCGGTCGAGGGTGATGACGCCGGCCTTGGTCTCCAGGCGGACGGCCGTCAGGCCGGGGCCGTCGGAGACGGTGCGGCGGGCGGTGACCCCGAGGCGGTCGGCGAGCCACATGGCCAGCAGCTCACCGCTGGGGTTGTAGCCCTCGCCCTCGACCTCGGCCGAGAGGACCTCGACGTCCGGCTGCTGGTCCAGGGCGGCCGCGAGCATCGAGCGCCACGGCGTGATCCGGGCCCAGGCCAGGTCGGTGTCGCCCGGCGAGTAGTTCGCGGCGCGCGAGGAGAGCTCCGCGAGGGGGTCCTCGGCGGCGTAGGTGTCGGTGACCCGGCGCTGGCCGAGCGCGCCGAGCGGGTCCTTCTCCGGGTCGACCGGAGAGGCCACCGGCCACCAGACGACCACGGGGGCGTCCGGCAGCAGCAGCGGCAGCACCACCGACTGGGCGTGGTCTATGACGTCGCCGTACAGCCGCAGCACCACCGTCTCGCCGGCGCCGGCGTCGGCGCCCACCCGGACCTCGGCGTCGAGCCGGGCCTGGGCGCGGTCACGCGGGGAGCGGCTGACGCGCTTGATGACGACGAGCTTGCGCGAGGGGTGCTCGCGGGAGGCCTCGTTGGCCGCCTTGAGCGCGTCGTAGGCGTGCTCCTCGTCGGTGACGATGACCAGCGTGAGCACCATGCCGACGGCGGGGGCGCCCAGCGCGCGGCGGCCCTGGACCAGGGCGTTGTTGATCTTGCTGGCCGTGGTGTCCGTGAGATCGATCTTCATGGCCGACGCCAGCTCCGTCCGTCTCGTGCGAGCATCTCGTCCGCCTCGGCCGGACCCCAGGTGCCGGCCGCGTACTGTGCGGGCTTGCCGTGCTTGTCCCAGTACTCCTCGATCGGGTCGAGGATCTCCCAGGAGAGCTCCACCTCGCGCAGGCGCGGGAAGAGGTTGGCGTCGCCGAGCAGCACATCGAGGATGAGCCGCTCGTACGCCTCGGGGCTGGACTCGGTGAAGGACTCGCCGTAGGCGAAGTCCATCGAGACGTCCCGGACCTCCATCGAGGTGCCGGGCACCTTCGAGCCGAACCGCATGGTGACGCCCTCGTCCGGCTGCACCCGGATGACCAGGGCGTTCTGCCCCAGCTCCTCGGTGGCGGTGTGGTCGAAGGGCGAGTGCGGGGCGCGCTGGAAGACGACCGCGATCTCGGTGACGCGGCGGCCGAGCCGCTTGCCGGTGCGCAGGTAGAAGGGGACGCCCGCCCAGCGGCGGTTGTCGATCTCCAGCTTGATCGCGGCGTAGGTGTCGGTCTTCGACTTGGGGTCGATGCCGTCTTCCTCGAGGTAGCCGACGACCTCCTCGCCGCCCTGCCAGCCGTGCGCGTACTGGGCGCGCACGGTCTCCTTGCCGAGGTCCTTGGGCAGCCGCACGGCGCCGAGCACCTTGGTCTTCTCCGCGACGAGCGCGTCGGCGTCGAAGGAGGCGGGCTCCTCCATCGCGGTCAGCGCCAGCAGCTGCAGGAGGTGGTTCTGGATGACGTCACGGGCGGCGCCGATGCCGTCGTAGTAGCCGGCGCGGCCGCCGATGCCGATGTCCTCGGCCATGGTGATCTGCACATGGTCGACGAAGGACCGGTTCCAGATCGGCTCGAAGAGGGTGTTGGCGAAGCGGAGGGCCAGGATGTTCTGGACCGTCTCCTTGCCCAGGTAGTGGTCGATGCGGAAGACCGCCTCGGCCGGGAAGACCTCGTGGACGATCCGGTTGAGCTCCTGGGCGCTCTTCAGGTCGTGGCCGAAGGGCTTCTCGATGACGGCGCGCCGCCAGGCGCTCTCCGTCTGCTCCGCCAGCCCGTGCTTCTTGAGCTGCTGGACGACCGTGGGGAAGAACTTCGGCGGCACCGAGAGGTAGAAGGCGAAGTTGCCGCCCGTGCCCTGCGCCTTGTCGAGCTCCTGGATGGTCTCCTTCAGCGTCTCGAAGGCCTGGTCGTCGTCGAAGTCGCCCTCGACGAAGCGGCAGCCCTGCACCAGCTGCTGCCAGACCTCCTCGCGGAAGGGGGTGCGCGCGTGCTGCTTGACCGCGTTGTAGACCTCGTGGGCGAAGTCCTCGTCGGCCCAGCTGCGGCGGGCGAAGCCGATCAGGGAGAAGCCCGGCGGCAGCAGGCCTCGGTTGGCCAGGTCATACACGGCGGGCATCAGCTTTTTACGGGACAAATCGCCCGTGACGCCAAAAATGACCAGG
Organism: Streptomyces sp. C36; assembly: GCF_040932295.1. Lineage (NCBI taxonomy): Bacteria > Bacillati > Actinomycetota > Actinomycetes > Kitasatosporales > Streptomycetaceae > Streptomyces > Streptomyces sp. C36. Next base: position 880,933 of record NZ_JBFQGI010000002.1, read on the forward strand.
CCCGACGGCCCCGCGATACGCGGGAGCCGTCGGTCCAGAGCGTCACGCAGCGGATTGCTGCTGCTCAATTCATGCCTCCGGAGCGAGGCGCTTGAGCTCCGCCTCAGTGGACTTCAGAAGGTCGTTCCACGCCTGCTCGAACTTGTCGACGCCCTCGTCCTCGAGGAGCTGGACGACCTCGTCGTACGAGATGCCCAGCTTCGCGATCGCGTCGAGCTCGGCCTTGGCCTGCTCGTACGTGCCGCGCACCGTGTCGCCGGTGATTCGGCCGTGGTCGGCGGTGGCCTCGAGGGTGGCCTCCGGCATGGTGTTCACCGTGTTCGGCGCCACCAGCTCGTCCACGTACAGGGTGTCCTTGTAGGCCGGGTCCTTGACGCCGGTCGAGGCCCACAGCGCACGCTGCTTGTTGGCGCCGGCCTTCTCCAGGGCGGCCCAACGGTCGGAGGAGAAGACCTCCTCGTACGCCTGGTAGGCCAGGCGGGCGTTGGCCAGCGCCGCCTTGCCGCGCAGCTCCTTGGCCTCGTCGGTGCCCAGCGCGTCCAGACGCTTGTCGATCTCGGCGTCCACGCGGGACACGAAGAAGGACGCGACCGAGTGGATCAGGGACAGGTCCAGGCCCGCGGCCTTGGCCTGCTCCAGACCGGTGAGGTAGGCGTCCATCACCGCGCGGTAGCGCTCGAGGGAGAAGATCAGCGTGACGTTGACGCTGATGCCCCGGCCGATGACGTCGGCGATGGCCGGCAGGCCCGCCTTGGTCGCCGGGATCTTGATCAGGGTGTTGGGGCGGTCCACCAGCCAGGCCAGCTGCTTGGCCTCGGCGACCGTGGCGCGGGTGTCGTGCGCCAGGCGCGGGTCGACCTCGATGGAGACCCGGCCGTCCTGGCCGTCGGTGGCGTCGAAGACCGGGCGCAGGATGTCGGCGGCGTCGCGGACGTCGGCCGTGGTGATCATGCGGATGGCCTCGTCGACGGTGACCTTGCGGGCCGCGAGGTCGGCGAGCTGCTGCTCGTAGCCCTCACCGCTGGAGATCGCCTTCTGGAAGATCGACGGGTTGGTCGTGACGCCCACGACGTGGCTCTGGTCGATCAGTTCGGCCAGGTTGCCGGACGTGATGCGCTTGCGGGACAGGTCGTCGAGCCAGATCGCGACGCCTTCGTCGGAGAGGCGCTTGAGTGCGTCTGTCATGAGTTCGGCTCCTACTTGATGGTGTGTGCGGCGTCAGCGGCGGTTGGCGTCGGCGATCGACTCGCGGGCGGCCTCGACCACGGCCTCGGAGGTCAGGCCGAACTCGCGGTAGAGCACCTTGTAGTCCGCCGAGGCGCCGAAGTGCTCCAGCGAGACGATGCGGCCGGCCTCGCCGACGTAGCGGTGCCAGGTCAGGCCGATGCCCGCCTCGACGGCCACGCGGGCCTTGACGTCCGGCAGCAGCACGCCGTCGCGGTACGCCTCGTCCTGCTCCTCGAACCACTCGACCGACGGCATCGAGACCACGCGGGTCGGGATGCCCTCGGCCTGCAGGACCTCGCGGGCCTCGACGGCCAGCTGGACCTCGGAGCCGGTGCCGACGAGGATCACCTGCGGGCGGCCGCCCTCGGCCTCGAACAGCACGTAGCCGCCCTTGGCGACGCCCTCGTTGGCCTCGTAGGTCGGGACGTTCTGGCGGGTGAGGGCCAGACCGTGCGGCGCCGGGTGGGTGGTGTGACGCTTGGTGATCTCGCGCCAGGCGATCGCCGTCTCGTTGGCGTCGGCCGGGCGGACCATGTTCAGGCCCGGGATGGCGCGCAGGGCGGCCATGTGCTCGACCGGCTGGTGGGTCGGGCCGTCCTCGCCGAGGCCGATGGAGTCGTGCGTCCACACGTAGGTGACCGGCAGCTTCATCAGCGCGGCCAGGCGCACGGCCGGGCGCATGTAGTCGGAGAACACCAGGAAGGTGCCGCCGTAGACGCGGGTGTTTCCGTGCAGCGCGATGCCGTTCATGGTCGAACCCATGGCGTGCTCGCGGATGCCGAAGTGGATCGTGCGGCCGTAGGGGTTCGCCTCAGGGAGGGGGTTGCCCTCGGGGAGGAAGGACGACGACGCGTCGATCGTGGTGTTGTTCGAGCCCGCGAGGTCGGCGGAGCCGCCCCACAGCTCGGGGATCACGCCGCCCAGCGCCTTGAGGACCTCGCCGGACGCCTTGCGGGTCGCGACGTCCTTGCCGGCCGGGAAGACCGGGATGGCCTTCTCCCAGCCGTCGGGCAGCTCGCCCGCGCTGATGCGGTCGAAGTCGGCGGCGCGCTGGGGGTTGGTCTCGCGCCACTCCTGGATCCGCTTGTCCCAGGCGGCGTGGGCCTCGCGGCCGCGGTCGACGACCTTGCGGACGTGGGTGAAGACCTCGTCCTCGACCTGGAAGTGCTGCTCCGGGTCGAAGCCCATCACGCGCTTGGTGGCGGCGACCTCGGCCTCGCCGAGCGCCGAGCCGTGCGAGGCCTCGGTGTTCTGCGCGTTCGGGGCCGGCCAGGCGATGATCGTGCGGGCCGCGATGATCGAGGGGCGCTCGGTCTCGGCCTGCGCCGCCTTCAGCGCCGCGTACAGCGCCTGGACGTCGAAGTCGCCGCTGGCGGCCTGCTCGATGCGCTGGACGTGCCAGCCATAGGCCTCGTAGCGCTTGAGGACGTCCTCGGAGAAGGCGGTCTCGGTGTCGCCCTCGATCGAGATGTGGTTGTCGTCGTACAGGGCGACGATGTTGCCCAGCTTCTGGTGACCGGCCAGCGAGGACGCCTCGGCGGAGATGCCCTCCTCCAGGTCGCCGTCGGAGACGATCGCCCAGACGGTGTGGTCGAAGGGGGACTCGCCCTTCGGGGCCTCCGGGTCGAACAGGCCGCGCTCGTAGCGGGCGGCCATGGCCATGCCCACCGCGTTGGCGATGCCCTGGCCCAGCGGACCGGTGGTGGTCTCCACGCCGCGGGTGTGACCGTGCTCCGGGTGACCCGGGGTCTTGCTGCCCCAGGTGCGGAACGCCTTCAGGTCCGACAGCTCCAGGCCGTAGCCGGCCATGAAGAGCTGGACGTACAGGGTCAGGCTGGTGTGACCGGGGGAGAGGACGAACCGGTCGCGGCCGGTCCAGTCGGCGTCGCTGGGGTCGTGCCGCATCAGCTTCTGGAACAGCAGGTAGGCGGCGGGCGCCAGGCTCATGGCCGTGCCCGGATGGCCGTTGCCGACCTTCTGCACGGAGTCCATGGCCAGGACGCGGGCGGTATCGACGGCCCGCTGGTCCAGTTCGGTCCATTCGAGGTCTGTGGTGGTCGGCTTGGTGCTCACCCTCGGATCAGGGCTCCTCTCCACATGTTCAATCTGCCGGGGGCGGTATTGCCCGCCACGACGCGGCGAAGTCGAGCCTACCCCCGCCTGGACACGCATTTTTTCGACGAACAGTCGGGCTCATGGGCACTCAAATGAGTGCCCGCAATTGATCGTCGCCCCCGGCAACCTCCTCGGCTCGGCAAAGATTCCCGCCACGGCGTGGCGGCCCTTCTCCCAGCCTGCCGGGCGCCGCCCGAGCCCGCCTGTCGAACACGACCGATCTGCCGGATTCGGCCACATGCGATCCGACGGCGTGGCGGCCCCAAGATCCGGTGGCGCGGCGGCCCCAACACGACCCCACCCCGGCGGAGGAGGGGCTCACCCCTGCGTCTAGAGTGGCTTGGTACGCGCAAGCCTTCACCCGGGACAACCCGCCCGGACGCGCTTGCTGGCCTTATCTCTGTCAGGGGTGTGCGTGACGGCCGTCGAAACCCGTCCTGCGGGGGTGCTCGCCGAGGCCCCCGGTCACCGGCCGTTCGGGGCCCGTGTCAAGGCGTTCGTAGCACTGACGAAGCCGCGCGTCATCGAGCTGCTGCTGATGACGACGGTGCCGGTGATGTTCCTCGCGGCCGAGGGCGTTCCCGACCTGTGGCTCGTGCTGGCGACCTGCATCGGCGGCTACCTCTCCGCCGGCGGCGCGGGCGCGTTCAACATGTACTACGACCGCGACATCGACGCGATGATGGACCGTACGTCCCAGCGTCCTCTCGTCACGGGCATGGTCTCGCCCCGTGAGTGCCTGGTCTTCGCCACGGCGCTGACCGTCGGGTCGACCGCGTGGTTCTGGTTCCTGGTCAATCCGCTGTCGGCCATGCTCTCGCTCGGCGCCTCGGTGTTCTACACCGTCGTCTACACGATGATCCTCAAGCGGCGTACCGCGCAGAACATCGTCTGGGGCGGCATCGCGGGCTGCCTGCCGGTCATCATCGGCTGGTCCGCGGTCAAGAACGAGGTCTCCTGGGCCTCCCTGATCCTCTTCCTCGTCATCTTCTTCTGGACGCCGCCGCACTACTGGCCGCTGTCGATGAAGGTGAAGGACGACTACGAGCGCGTCGGCGTGCCGATGCTGCCGGTCGTGGCGGGCAACAAGGCCGTGGCCAAGCAGATCGTCCTCTACAGCTGGGTGATGGTCGCCGTCTCCCTGCTGCTCACCCCGCTGGGCTACACCGGCTGGTTCTACACCGTCGTCGCCGTCGTCTGCGGCGCGTTGTGGCTGAAGGAGGCGCACGCGCTGCAGGCGCGCGCCAAGGCGGGCGTCACGGGCGCGAAGCTCAAGGAGATGCGCCTGTTCCACTGGTCGATCACCTATGTGTCGCTGCTGTTCACCGCCGTGGCGATCGACCCCTTCCTGCGCTAGTCCCGCGCCGCGGCCGCCGATCTCACCGACGGGCGGTCCGGGTGGCCAAAGCCACCCGGACCGCCCGTCGCCGTTTGGGCTACTCGTCGGTAGCATCCTGGCCATGGCAGACAACAAGCAGGCAGCGGCCCACCCCAAGCAGGCGGCGAAGCTGGCCAAGCAGATCACGGCCTTCGCCAAGAGCCACGGCGGCGCCGCGGAGGGCCAGCTCGCCCACATCGCCCGCGGCACCACCCGCATCGCCCTGGTCGGCGCCAACGGCGAGTGGGGCAACCTCGTGGCCGGCTCCTACGAGACCGCGCGGCAGGCCGCCGAGATCGCCGGCATCACCCTCCACGACGACTTCGACGGCGAGCTCGCCGCCAAGGTCCGCACCGGCCCCTACGAGTGGTCGCGCATGGCCGGGATCCAGATCGGCGGCCCCTCCAACGGCCCCGCCGATAACTGACGGCCCCCTCGCCCGTTAGACCCACCGGGAGCGGCGCCGCGCGCCGCGCGGTGGGGGACGGGCGAGGAGGCGGCATGGACGGCCTGACCGGGGGCATACCGCCGCTCGTCGACCAGCACAGCCACGGCGCCGTCCACGGCGACGTGGGCCTGGGAGAGTTCGAGACCCGCCTCGCCGAGGCCGCGGGCGCCACCGGCCCCGCGCCGCCCGGCACCACCTTCTTCGACAGCCACGCGGGCCTGGCCGTACGCCGCTGGTGCCCGCCCCTGCTGGGCCTCGAGCCGCACTGCGCGCCCGTGCGCTACCTCGCCAGACGCCGCGAACTGGGCGCCTACCGCGCCGGCCGGCTGCTGCTGCGCGGCACCGGCATCGGCACCTTCCTGCTGGAGTCCGGCACGTCCGGCGGCCTCACCGCGCCCGCCGAGCTGGCCCGCGCCGCCGACGGCCGCGCCCACGAGGTCGTCCGGCTCGAAGCGCTCGCCGCCCGCGTCGCCGACACCGCCGGCGGAGCGGACCTCTTCCTCGCCCACGTGGCCGAGGCGCTCTACGCCGCCTCCGGCACCGCCACGGCCTTCGCCTCCGGCGTCGCCTCCTGCGACGACGCCCCGCCGCCGGCCGCCGAGGTGCGCGCGGCGGCCGGGCGCTGGCTGCGCGCCCGCCGCCCGGGCGGGACGCCCGGCGACCCGGTGCTCGGGCGGTACCTGCTGTGGTGCGCGGCCGCCACGGGCCTTCCCGTCCAGCTGCACTGCGCCGACCCCCGGCGGCTGACGGGCTTCCTACGGGCGATGGCGGGCCGGGGCGTGGATCTGGTGCTGCTGCCGGATCCCTGGCACCGGCGGCAGGCCGCCCGGCTCGCCGCCGCCTTCCCGCACGTGTACGCGGACGTCGGCGCCCGGCCGGAGGAGACTCTCGGCGAGGCGCCGTTCGGCAAGCTGCTGTTCTCCACGGGCGCCCGGGGGCTGGCGGAGCTCTATGTGGTGGCCGCCCGGCTGTTCGTACGGGCCATGGAGCGGCTCATGGGCGACTGGGTCGCCGACGGCTGGTGCCGGGCGGCGGAAGCGGGACGCATCGCCTCGCTCGTGGCCGCCGGCACCGCGCGCAGGATCTACCGGCTGGACGCCGCCACGGGCTGACCGCCGGCCACGGCCTCGTGCTCCCCGGAGGGCGCCGGCACCGCCGCCGCCTCGCCGCGCTCACGCAGCGACAGGAACACCCGCAGCACCGCGATCCACACCAGGCAGGAGCCGAACATGTGGACGCCGACGACGACCTCCGGCGAGTCGTTGAAGTACTGCGCGTAGCCGATGACGCCCTGGAGCATCAGGACGACGAACAGCTCGACCACGCGGCGGCGCGGCACGGCAGGCGCCTTCACGGCCCGCAGCACGAACCACAGGGCCACGGTCAGGCCGATGACGATGTAGACGAAGTCGACGTGCAGCTGGGTGACCTCGCGCCAGTCCAGCGGGATGCGGTGGACGTCCTTCTTGGCGTCGCCCGCGTGCCGGCCGGAGCCGGTGACCACGGTGCCGACCACGATCAGCAGGGCGCTCGCGACGACCAGCACCCAGCTCAGCTGACGCACCGGCCCGGCCACCAGGTCGCGCGGCTCGTCGTCGCCCTCGCCCGAGCGGTGCCACATCACCACGGCCACCGTCAGCAGCGCGGTCGCCGCCAGGAAGTGCGCGGCGACGATGTACGGGTTGAGCCCCGTGAGCACGGTGATGCCGCCGATGATGCCGTTGCTCGCGATGAGCCAGAACTGCGTCCAGCCCAGCCGGGTGAGGGGACGGCGGCGCGGGGCACACGCGCGTGCCGCGACGATCGCCACGCCGACCACCGCGCACAGCACGTAGGTCAGCATGCGGTTGGTGAACTCGATGATGCCGTTGACGCCCATCTCGGGCGTCGGCGTCAGGCTGTCCTCGGTGCAGGTCGGCCACGTCGGGCAGCCGAGCCCGGACTGGGTGAGCCGCACCGCCCCGCCGGTCACGACGATGATCACGGCCATGACGACGCAGGCCAGCGCCGCCCGGTGGACGAAGCGGGCGGACGGCTGCCAACGGTCGGCGACCATCTGGAGGGGGTTCAGCGTTTTCGGCACGAGGGTCATCGTAAGGGTGTGCTTGTGCACGGATTCACGAGGGGCCCGTCCGGCCGCCGGCGCGCCCTGATCCTGGGGGGATCACTCCCAGCGGAAGAACCGCCCCGCCGCGCCCAGGCCGAGGACGGCCCATGCGGCCAGGACGCCCAGGTCGGCCCAGGGCATGCCCGCGCCGTCCCGCAGGACGTCCCGCAGGCCGTCCGAGAGCGCCGCGATGGGCAGCAGGCCGAGCACCGACCGGGCGGCGTCCGGGAACTTCTCCAGCGGCACGATCACCCCGCCGCCGACCAGCAGGAGCAGGAAGACGAGGTTGGCCGCGGCCAGCGTCGCCTCGGCCCTGAGCGTGCCGGCCATCAGCAGGCCGAGCCCGGAGAACGCCGCGGTGCCCAGGAGGAGCAGCAGCAGGACGGCCAGGGGGTTGCCGTGCGGGGACCAGCCGAGCGCGAAGGCGATGGCCGTCAGCAGCGCGACCTGCAGGACCTCGGTGACCAGCACCGAGCACGTCTTGGCGGTCATCAGCGCCCACCGGGGCAGCGGCGAGGCGCCGAGCCGCTTGAGCACGCCGTAGCGGCGCTCGAAGCCGGTCGCGATGGCCTGTCCGGTGAACGCGGTGGACAGCACGGCGAGCGCGAGCACGCCGGGGGCCAGGAAGTCGACGGCCTTGCCCTCGCCAGTGTCGACGATGTCGACGGTGCCGAACAGCAGCAGCAGGAGGGAAGGGATGATCACCGTCAGCAGCAGCTGCTCGCCGTTGCGCAGCAGCATCCGGGTCTCGAGCGCCGCCTGGGCGCGGATCATCCGGCCGAGGGGGGCCGCGCCGGGCTTCGGCGCGAAGGTACCGGTCGCGGTCATCCGCGCAGCTCCTTACCGGTGAGTTCCAGGAAGACGTCCTCGAGCGTGTGGCGCTCGACCGTTATGCGGTCCGGCATCACGCCGTGCTGGGCGCACCAGGCGGTCACCGTGGCGAGCAGCTGGGGGTCGACCCGGCCGTTGACGCGGTAGGTGCCCGGGGTCGGCTCCACGGCGGCGGAGTCGGCGGGCAGGGCCTTGAGCAGCGAGGCGAGGTCCAGGCCGGGGCGGCCGCTGAAGCGCAGGGTGTTCTCGGCGCCGCCGCGGCACAGCTTCTCGGGGCTGCCCTGCGCGATGACCTTGCCGCCGTCGATGATGGCGACGTCGTCGGCCAGCTGTTCGGCCTCGTCCATGTAGTGCGTGGTGAGCACGACGGTCACGCCGTCGGCGCGCAGCTCGCGCACCAGCGCCCAGGTGGCGTGGCGGGCCTGCGGGTCGAGGCCCGCGGTCGGCTCGTCGAGGAAGACCAGCTCGGGGCGGCCGACGACGGCCATGGCGAGCGAGAGGCGCTGCTGCTGGCCGCCGGAGAGCCGGCGGTAGGTGGTGCGGCCGCAGTCGCCCAGCCCGAGGCGCTCGATCAGCGCGCCGACGTCCAGGGGGTGGGCGTGCAGGGTGGCGGTGTGGCGGAGCATCTCCTCGGCGCGGGCGCCGGCGTAGATGCCCCCGCTCTGGAGCATCACGCCGACGCGCGGGCGCAGGGCGGCGGAGTCGGCGACGGGGTCGAGCCCGAGGACGCGGACGGTGCCGGCGTCGGGGCGGCGGTAGCCCTCGCAGGTCTCGATGGTGGTGGTCTTGCCGGCCCCGTTCGGGCCGAGGACGGCGGTGACGCCGCCGGTCGCGACGGTCAGGTCCAGACCGTCGACCGCGGTCTTCGACCCGTACCGCTTGACCAGGCCGTGGACCTCGACCGCGGGCTCTTCATGCATGCCGGAAGTGTACGGAGGCCCGGCCCGCGCCAGGCCCGGCGGGGTGGCGGCTTAGGTAACCCTAAGTGATCAAAGCCACCGTTCCGTGATCCAGTCGTCGCTTGTCGGTCTCCGGGTAATTACGCAACAATGGTGTTGTGAAATACGCGGGCGAAGCTCCACAGGGGCCCGCGGCCTCCTCGGCCGCCGGGCCGGGCTCCCCCCTGCCCGCCTCCGCCCCGCCGGAGCAGCGCGCTCACGACGAGCAGCGCGGCACCCGCAATCGCGTCGCACGCTCCATCCTCGACCACGGCCCCTCCACGGCGGCCGAGCTGGCCGTCCGGCTGGAGCTGACCTCGGCGGCCGTGCGCCGCCACCTCGACACCCTGGTGGCCGAGGGCGTCGTCGAGGCCCGCGAGAAGCGGATCTACGGCGCCCGCACCCGTGGCCGCCCCGCCAAGGTCTTCGCGCTGACCGACTGCGGCCGGGACGCCTTCGACCAGGCCTACGACAAGCTCGCCGAGGACGCCCTGCGCTGGATCGCCCAGTCCGCGGGCGGCGGCGAGATGGGCGAGGCCGCGGTCGCCGCCTTCGCCCGGGCCCGGATGGCCGCCCAGGCCGACGCCTACCGCAAGGCTCTGGAGGGCCTCGCCCCCCAGGAGCGCACGGAGGCTCTCGCCCGGGCATTGACCGCGGACGGGTACGCTGCTACGGCGCGCAGCGCACCGGTCGGCGAACAGCTTTGCCAGCACCACTGCCCGGTCGCCCATGTCGCCGAGCAGTTCCCGCAGCTGTGCGAGGCGGAGACCGAGGTCTTCTCCCGCCTGCTCGGGACTCATGTGCAGCGTCTCGCCACCATCGCCCACGGCGACGGAGTGTGCACGACGTTCATCCCCAAGAGCAGCAACCCGAAGACCACCACAGCATCCACCAGCACGGCCGGGAGGAACCCCGCATGACTCTCCCCACGGAGACTGCCCACCCTGAGCTCGAGGGCCTGGGCACGTACGAATACGGCTGGGCCGACTCCGACGAGGCCGGTGCCGCGGCGAAGCGCGGCCTGTCCGAGGACGTGGTCCGCGACATCTCGGCGAAGAAGTCCGAGCCCGAGTGGATGCTCAAGCTCCGTCTGAAGGGCCTGCGGCTGTTCGACAAGAAGCCCATGCCGACCTGGGGCTCCGACCTCTCCGGCATCGACTTCGACAACATCAAGTACTTCGTCCGTTCCACCGAGAAGGCCGCGGCCTCCTGGGAGGACCTGCCGGAGGACATCAAGAACACCTACGACAAGCTGGGCATCCCCGAGGCGGAGAAGCAGCGTCTGGTCGCCGGTGTCGCCGCCCAGTACGAGTCCGAGGTCGTCTACCACCAGATCCGTGAGGACCTGGAGGAGCAGGGCGTCATCTTCCTGGACACCGACACCGCTCTGAAGGAGCACCCCGAGCTCTTCCAGGAGTACTTCGGCACGGTGATTCCGGTGGGCGACAACAAGTTCGCCTCGCTGAACACGGCCGTGTGGTCCGGTGGCTCGTTCATCTACGTCCCCAAGGGTGTCCGTGTGGACATCCCGCTGCAGGCCTACTTCCGTATCAACACGGAGAACATGGGTCAGTTCGAGCGGACGCTGATCATCGTCGACGAGGACGCCTACGTCCACTACGTCGAGGGCTGCACCGCCCCGATCTACTCCTCCGACTCGCTGCACAGCGCGGTCGTGGAGATCATCGTCAAGAAGGGCGGCCGCTGCCGCTACACGACGATCCAGAACTGGTCGAACAACGTCTACAACCTGGTCACCAAGCGTGCCGTGGCGTACGAGGGCGCGACCATGGAGTGGGTCGACGGCAACATCGGCTCCAAGGTCACGATGAAGTACCCGGCCGTCTACCTGATGGGCGAGCACGCCAAGGGCGAGACCCTCTCCATCGCCTTCTCCGGTGAGGGCCAGCACCAGGACGCCGGCGCCAAGATGGTCCACATGGCGCCGAACACCTCCTCCAACATCGTCTCCAAGTCGGTGGCGCGTGGCGGTGGCCGTACCTCCTACCGCGGTCTGATCGAGATCGGCGAGGGTGCCCACGGCTCCAAGTCGAACGTGCTCTGTGACGCGCTGCTGGTGGACACGATCTCCCGGTCGGACACCTACCCCTACGTCGACGTCCGCGAGGACGACGTCTCCATGGGCCACGAGGCGACCGTCTCCAAGGTCAGCGACGACCAGCTCTTCTACCTGATGAGCCGCGGTCTGTCCGAGGACGAGGCCATGGCGATGATCGTCCGCGGCTTCGTCGAGCCGATCGCCCGCGAGCTCCCCATGGAGTACGCACTGGAGCTCAACCGGCTGATCGAGCTGCAGATGGAAGGCTCGGTCGGCTGATCGCCGTCCCCCTACCGCCCGCAGCGAACCCTTTGTGACAGGAAGAGAGCACGACGACAGCCATGGCTGACAACACTCCCGCCGGCAGCACGACCGACGGCGCCATCCAGGTGGGCGGCCCGAAGCAGCCCATCGACGCGCGGGTCAGCGCCCCCGCCTCGTACGACGTGGCGGACTTCCCCGTGCCGCACGGCCGTGAGGAGGAGTGGCGGTTCACCCCGCTCGCGCGCCTCCGCGGCCTGCACGACGGCACCGCCGTCGCCGACGGCGCCGGCGTCAGGGTCGAGGTGACCGCCCCCGAGGGCGTGACCGTGGAGACCGTCGGCCGCGACGACGCCCGCCTCGGCAAGGCCGGCAAGCCGGTCGACCGGGTCGCGGCGCAGGCGTTCAGCTCCTTCGAGAAGGCCTCGGTCGTCTCCATCCCCAAGGACACGGTGCTCACCGAGCCCGTCCGGATCGCCGTGCGCGGCGAGGGCGGGGTGGCCTTCGGTCACCAGGTCATCGAGATCGGCGCCTTCGCCGAGGCCGTCGTCGTCCTCGACCACACCGGCGACGCCACGCTCGCCGCCAACGTCGAGTACCTGATCGGCGACGGTGCCAAGCTCACCGTCGTCTCCGTCCAGGACTGGGACCCCACCGCGGTGCACGCCGCCCAGCACACCGCGCTGGTCGGCCGCGACGCCTCCTTCAAGTCCGTGATCGTCACCTTCGGCGGCGACCTGGTCCGCCTCCACCCCCGGGTCGTCTACGCCGGTCCCGGCGGCGAGGCCGAGCTGTACGGCCTGTACTTCACCGACCAGGGCCAGCACCAGGAGCACCGCCTCCTCGTCGACCACGACACTCCGCACTGCCGCAGCAACGTCGCCTACAAGGGCGCGCTGCAGGGCAAGGACGCGCACGCGGTGTGGATCGGCGACGTGCTCATCCGTGCGGCGGCCGAGGGCACCGACACCTACGAGCTCAACCGCAACCTGGTCCTCACCGACGGCGCCCGCGTCGACTCGGTCCCCAACCTGGAGATCGAGACCGGTGAGATCGTCGGCGCCGGCCACGCCTCGGCGACCGGCCGCTTCGACGACGAGCAGCTCTTCTACCTGATGGCCCGCGGCATCCCCGCCGACGAGGCCCGCCGACTGGTCGTCCGCGGCTTCTTCGCCGAGCTCGTCCAGCAGATCGGCATCCCCGATCTGGAGGAGCGCCTCATCGCCAAGATCGAGGCCGAGCTGGAGGCAGCGGTCGCATGAGCGAGTTCGTCAAGGTGGCAGCCCTGAGCGAGCTGGAGGAGGACACCCCCAAGCGGGTCGAGATCGACGGCACGGCGGTCTCCCTGGTCCGCACCGAGGGCGAGGTGTTCGCGATCAACGACATCTGCTCGCACGCCAACGTCTCGCTGTCCGAGGGCGAGGTCGAGGACTGCCACATCGAGTGCTGGCTGCACGGCTCCAGCTTCGACCTGCGCACCGGCAAGCCCGACGGCCTCCCGGCCACGCGTCCCGTCCCCGTATACCCCGTCAAGATCGAAGGGGACGACGTGCTCGTCTCCGTCACCCAGGAGTCCTGAGTTCCCCATGGCAACGCTTGAGATCCACGACCTGCACGTCTCCGTCGAGGCCGAGAACGGCCCCCGGGAAATCCTGCGCGGCGTCGACCTGACCGTGAAGCAGGGCGAGACCCACGCCATCATGGGCCCCAACGGCTCCGGCAAGTCCACCCTGGCCTACTCCCTGGCCGGCCACCCCAAGTACACGATCACCGGCGGCACCGTCACCCTCGACGGCGAGGACGTCCTGGAGATGTCCGTCGACGAGCGCGCCCGCGCCGGTGTCTTCCTCGCCATGCAGTACCCGGTCGAGGTCCCCGGCGTCTCGGTCTCCAACTTCCTGCGCACCTCCGCCACCGCCATCCGCGGCGAGGCCCCCAAGCTGCGCACCTGGGTGAAGGAGGTCAAGGAGGCCATGGAGCGTCTCCACATGGACCCCTCCTTCGCCGAGCGCAACGTCAACGAGGGCTTCTCCGGCGGTGAGAAGAAGCGCCACGAGATCCTCCAGCTCGAGCTCCTCAAGCCGAAGATCGCGATCCTGGACGAGACCGACTCCGGCCTGGACGTCGACGCGCTGCGCCAGGTCTCCGAGGGCGTCAACCGCGTCCGTGACACCGGCGAGGTCGGCACCCTGCTGATCACCCACTACACGCGCATCCTGCGCTACATCAAGCCCGACTTCGTCCACGTCTTCTCCGCGGGCCGCATCGTGGAGTCCGGTGGCGCCGAGCTGGCCGACAAGCTGGAGAACGAGGGCTACGAGGCGTACGTGAAGGGTGGCGTAACCGCGTGACGATACTGCTGCCGGGCCTCCTCGACACCGAGGCGATCCGCAAGGACTTCCCGATCCTGGACCGTGTGGTCCACGACGGGAAGAAGCTCGTCTACCTGGACAACGCGGCCACCTCCCAGAAGCCGCGCCAGGTGCTCGACGTGCTCAACGAGCACTACGAGCAGCACAACGCCAACGTCCACCGCGGCGTGCACGTGCTCGCCGAGGAGGCCACGGCACTGTACGAAGGCGCTCGCGACAAGATCGCAGCCTTCATCAACGCTCCCAGCCGCGATGAGGTGATCTTCACCAAGAACGCCTCCGAGTCGCTGAACCTCGTGGCCAACATGCTGGCCTGGGCGGACGAGCCCTACCGCGTGGACCACGAGACCGAGATCGTCATCACGGAGATGGAGCACCACTCCAACATCGTGCCGTGGCAGCTGCTCGCGCAGCGCTCGGGCGCGAAGCTGAAGTGGTTCGGGCTGACCGACGACGGCCGCCTCGACCTCTCCAACATCGACGAGATCATCACCGAGAAGACCAAGGTCGTCTCCTTCGTGCTGGTCTCCAACATCCTCGGCACGGTCAACCCCGTCGAGGCCATCGTCCGCCGCGCCCAGGAGGTCGGCGCGCTCGTCGTCGTCGACGCCTCCCAGGCCGCCCCGCACATGCCGCTGGACGTCCAGGCGCTGCAGGCCGACTTCGTGGCCTTCACCGGCCACAAGATGTGCGGTCCGGACGGCATCGGCGTCCTGTGGGGCCGCCAGGAGCTCCTCGAGGACCTGCCGCCGTTCCTCGGCGGCGGCGAGATGATCGAGACCGTCTCGATGCACTCCTCCACCTACGCCCCCGCGCCGCACAAGTTCGAGGCCGGTACGCCCCCGATCGCCCAGGCCGTCGGCCTCGGCGCCGCGGTGGACTACCTCACCTCGATCGGCATGGAGAACATCGCCCGGCACGAGCACGCGATCACCGAGTACGCGATCCGCAGGCTCCAGGAGGTCCCGGACCTGCGCATCATCGGCCCCACCACGGCCGAGGACCGCGGTGCCGCCGTGTCCTTCACCCTGGGCGACATCCACCCGCACGACGTGGGCCAGGTCCTCGACGAACAGGGCATCGCCGTCCGCGTCGGACACCACTGCGCACGCCCCGTCTGCCTGCGCTACGGAATTCCCGCGACCACGCGGGCGTCGTTCTACCTGTACTCCACCCCCGGCGAGGTCGACGCCTTGATCGAGGGCCTGGAGCACGTACGGAACTTCTTCGGCTGACGGACGAGGCTGCCACTGTGAAGCTTGATTCGATGTACCAGGACGTCATCCTGGACCACTACAAGCACCCGCACGGCCGGGGCTTGCGGGACGGCGACGCCGAGGTGCACCACGTCAACCCCACGTGTGGCGACGAGATCACACTGCGGGTGCGGCTGTCCGGGCAGACCGTCGAGGACGTCTCCTACGAGGGGCAGGGCTGCTCCATCAGCCAGGCCAGCGCCTCGGTCCTCAACGAGCTGCTGGTCGGCAAGGACCTCGACGAGGCCCGCCGGATCCAGGAGACCTTCCTGGAACTGATGCAGTCCAAGGGCCGCATCGAGCCGGACGACGCGATGGAGGAGGTGCTGGAGGACGCCATCGCGTTCGCCGGCGTCTCCAAGTACCCGGCGCGCGTGAAGTGTGCTCTGCTGAGCTGGATGGCGTGGAAGGACGCGACGGCGCAAGCGCTGTCCGAAGGGAAGACCGCATGAGCGAGAACGCTGAGACCACCACCAAGCCGGCCACCGAGGAAGAGGTCCGCGAGGCCCTCTACGACGTGGTCGACCCCGAGCTGGGCATCGACGTCGTCAACCTCGGCCTGATCTACGGCATCCACATCGACGACGCCAACATCGCCACCCTCGACATGACCCTGACGTCCGCGGCCTGCCCGCTGACCGACGTCATCGAGGACCAGGCGAAGTCCTGCACGGAGGGCATCGTCAACGAGCTCCGGATCAACTGGGTCTGGATGCCGCCGTGGGGCCCCGACAAGATCACCGACGAGGGTCGCGAACAGCTCCGGGCCCTGGGCTTCAACGTCTGAGCGCCCCGGTTCCCCGGCAGCCCGTCACCTGACCAGCGGTCAGGCGGCGGGCTGCTGTCGTGTGGCGCAGTGGATGCCGCCGCCGCCCTCGGCGAGCGTGGGGATCTCCACCGTCCGTACCGCGCGGCCCGGGTGGAGGGCGCCCAGCAGCGCCGCCGCCTCGTCGTCGGCGCGCCGGTCGCCGAAGCGGGGGACGATCACGGCGCCGTTGACGAGGTAGTAGTTGACGTAACCGCCCAGGAAGTCGGGGCCGCGCTCGCCGAGCTCGGCCGGGTCCGGCTCGGGCAGGTCGATGATCTCCAGCGTCCTGCCGTCGGCGTCCGTGGCCGCCTCCAGGGCGGCCCGGGCCTGCCGGTAGACCCGCGTCCAGACGTCGCCGGGCTCCGCTCCGGCGGGCGGTTTGCTGAGCACGACCATGGCCGGCCCCACGAAGCGGGCGAGGGCGTCGACGTGGCAGTCGGTGATGTCCGCGCCGCGCACGCCCTCGAGCCAGATCACCCGGCGCACGCCGAGCAGGTCCTTCAGGTCCCGCTCGATGTCGTCGCGGGACCGGCCGGGGTTGCGGTCGTCGTCGACCAGCGAGCTCTCGGTGGCCAGGAGGGTGCCGGCGCCGTCGGTCTCGAAGGAGCCGCCCTCGGCGACGAGCGGCGCCTCGACGCGGGGGATGCCGAAGAGGTCCAGCACACGCGCGGCGAGCGGGCCGTCGTTGGGGTGCGCCTGCTTGCCGCCCCAGCCGTTGAAGCGGAAGTCGACGCCCGCGAGCTCCCCGCCGGGGCCGGTGACGAACGTGGGGCCGGAGTCCCGCAGCCAGAGGTCGTCCACCGGCACCCGCACGATCTCCACGCCGCCGCCCCCGCACGCCCGGTGGGCGTCCGCGGCGTCCTCGGGCGAGGCCAGCAGCGCCACGGGCTCGTACTCCGCGATCGTGCGGGCGATCGCCGCCACGTCGCGGCGCGCGTCCGGGGTGTGCCGGCCCCAGACGGAGCCGGCGGGGGGCCAGCCCATCAGCGTCCGGGCGTGCGGCTGCGACTCGGACGGCAGATGACGCATCGTCGGCTTCCCTCGGGCTGGGTGGACTGCGGGCGTGCTCCTGATCACCGTACGCCCGGGGCCGGGCGCACCCGCGTCAGAGGCCTCCCGTGTACAGCAGACGGTTGGCGGTGCCGGGCTTGAGGTCCGTCACCGCGTTCCTCGTCGCCTGCCCGATCAGCCAGTCGGCGACCTGGGCGGAGCCGGCCGAGGGGTTGCGCGCCTTGTACAGGGCCGCGACCCCGGCCACGAACGGCGTCGCCTGCGACGTACCGCTCTTCGTCGTCGTGCCGCCGCCCATCCTGGTGGAGACGATGTCCGAGCCGGGGGCCAGGACGCGCACGCAGGGCCCGTAGCTGCTGTAGTCGGTCATCTGGTCCGACTCGTTCGTCGCCCCGACCGCGAGGGCCGCCACCGCGCCCGAGGGGGAGTGGTCGCAGGCGTTGTCGTTCTCGTTGCCCGCCGCGACGACGGGCAGGACGCCCCGGGCGGCGACCCCCGCGGTGGCCGAGTCCACGGCCCGCGAGGCGGGGCCGACGATGGAGGCGTTGACGACCGAGGAGGACGAGGCGGTCCTCGCGACGTAGTCGAAGGCCGCGACGAACCGGGCGATGGTGGTGCGGCCGTCGCAGTTGAGAACGCGCACGCTGACCAGCGTCGCCCCGCGCGCCACGCCGTAGGACCGGCTGCCGATCACACCCGCCACATGGGTGCCGTGACCGCTGCCGGTGCGGCAGTCGCTGCCGTCGCCGCCGACGGTGACCAGGTCGAGGCCCGCGCGCGCCCGGCCGCCGAACTCCGGGTGGGCGTAGTCGATCCCGGTGTCGATCACATAGACGGTGACGCCCGCGCCGGTGGAGGAGACGGTGTACTGGTGGTCGAGCGGCGGATTGTGCTGGTCGATGCGGTCCAGGCCGTACGAGTCCGTGGCGGACCGGGGCCGGGCGGGGGTGGCGGGCGCGGCGGCGGCCCGGGCGGGGCCGTCGGCCTGGTAGAGGACCGTGTCCTGCTCGACGGCCTCGACGTCGGGGGCGCTGCGCACGGCCAGCAGCTGCTCCGGGCTGAGCGTGGCGGCGAAGCCGGTGAAGGCGTGGGTGTAGACGTAGTCGGGGTTCACACCCAGCTTGGTGCTCAGGATGCGCGGTGCGGAGCCCTTGCGGAGGGTGACGATGTAGTGGTCGGGCACGGGAACGCCCCAGGTGGTGCGCAGCGGGGCGAGGCGCGGCGTGGTGCGGTCGGGGTCGGGGTCGGCCGAGGCGGCCGGGGGGATGGCCAGCGGCAGCAGGCTCAGGAGCAGGGCCGCGGGCAGGGCGAGCCGGGCCATTCGCATGCGGGTTCCGTATCTCACGCGGGTTCCGTTCCGGGCGATGGTGGATGATCAACGTCCCAGTCAATGGATATGTCGACTTATCCGTGGCCGCGAACCGGGCTGGGCCATCCGCGCCGGTTCGCCTTGAGAGGCCTGGTCCGGTTAGGTTTTCGGGCATGACCGATGCTGTTGCCCCCGCTTCCCGTACCTCCGGCGCCGTCGCCGCCGGCCTCGCCACGATCACCGTGGACGGCACCGTCCTCGACACCTGGTTCCCGGCTCCCGAGCTCGTCGACGCGCCCGGCCCGGCCGGCACCGAGCGGCTGACCGCCGAGCGCGCCGCCGAACTGCTGGGCGAGGACGCCCTCAAGGCCGTGGGCCCGGACACCCGCCGTGGCGTCGAGGTCGTGGCCGTCCGCACGGTCATCGCCTCGCTCGAGGACAAGCCCGCCGACGCGCACGACGCCTACCTGCGCCTCCACCTGCTCTCCAGCCGCCTGGTCAAGCCCCACGGCCAGAACCTCGACGGCATCTTCGGCCTGCTCGCCAACGTCGCCTGGACCTCGCTGGGCCCCGTCGCCGTCGACCAGGTCGAGGCGGTGCGCCTGAAGGCCCGCGCCGAGGGCCTGCGCCTGCAGGTCACCAGCATCGACAAGTTCCCGCGCATGACCGACTACGTCGCCCCCTCCGGCGTCCGCATCGCCGACGCCGACCGCGTCCGCCTGGGCGCCCACCTCGGCTCCGGCACCACCGTGATGCACGAGGGCTTCGTCAACTTCAACGCCGGCACGCTCGGCACCTCCATGGTCGAGGGCCGCATCAGCGCGGGCGTCGTGGTCGGCGACGGCACCGACATCGGCGGCGGCGCCTCCACCATGGGCACCCTCTCCGGCGGCGGCAAGCAGATCATCTCCATCGGCGAGCGCTGCCTGCTCGGCGCCGAGTCCGGCATCGGCATCGCGCTCGGCGACGAGTGCGTCGTCGAGGCGGGCCTGTACGTCACCGCCGGCACCCGCGTCACCCTGCCGGACGGCGAGGTCGTCAAGGCCCTGGAGCTCTCCGGCGCCGACAACATCCTCTTCCGCCGCAACTCCACCACCGGCGCCGTCGAGGCCCGCCCGTACAAGAGCACCTGGGGCGGCCTCAACGAGGTGCTGCACAGCCACAACTGACGCCCCGTCCCGAGCGCCCTTCCAGGTCCCCGCGGGGGGAACCCGGAAGGGCGCCGGACGCTCTGGTGATCTCGGGACGCACTGCGCCACCATGAGGACCGTGCAGCGGAACCGACCGTCACGGGAGGCGTCATGAGGCTCGGCAAACCACTGGCCGTCGGCATCGCCGAGGAAACGCCCGCATCCGAGGAGACGCCCGCCCCGGCCGGCCGTGAGACGGCGACGCCCGCGGCGGGCCGCGCGCAGGCCCCCGCCGAAACCCCCGCCGAGGC
This sequence comes from Streptomyces sp. C36, assembly GCF_040932295.1. NCBI lineage: Bacteria > Bacillati > Actinomycetota > Actinomycetes > Kitasatosporales > Streptomycetaceae > Streptomyces > Streptomyces sp. C36. Next base: position 900,494 of record NZ_JBFQGI010000002.1, read on the forward strand.
CCCGGCCGCCGCGCTATGAGGCTGCGGCTCCCCCGGGAACACCCCACGACGCCGCCGACCGGCTACAAGATCGCCTACCCGGTGCTCTCCCACGACGGCACCCGGGCCGGCTTCACCGGCGTCTCGCTCGGCGGCGGCAGCCCCTACGGCGCACTGGCCGACGCGCGCTGCGCCTACGGCCGCCGGCACGCCGCCCCCGCCCGCCGCTGCGACTGCGGCTTCCACTGCCTCCACTCGCTCACCGAGACCCTCGGCCTGACCTGCGTCGGCGCCCACCGCCGCGCCGTGGTGCTCGAGGTGTCCGTGCTCGGCTCCTACATCCGCTACGAACGCGGCATGCGCTACGCCCGCCAGCGGGTGCGCACCGTACGGGTCGGCCCCTGCGCCTGCGGCCGGGCCGCCACGCGCTTCGCGGACGCCGGCTGGGGGCGGCCGGGATGGCGGGCCGTGGCCGCCGACTGCGGGGGCTGCGCCCTGGGGCACGCCGGATGGACGTTCGGGGAGTTCGGGGAACTGGCCGGCGGGGAGCTCGCCCTCACCGCCGAGGAGGGGGCCGCCGGCCGGCGGCCGGACGCCTCGACCGTCACCGAGCTCATGGCGGAGGCCGCCCTGCTGCAGGCCCGGCTCGACTGGTTCCAGGGCCGGCTGGAGAAGGCGGCCGGGCGGGGCTACCGGGACAGCGCGCTGTAGGCGTCGAGCAGCGCCGCCGTCCGTTCGGCGTCCGCCGGGCGCAGCGGGGCCCGTACCGGCCCGCCGGGCAGGCCGAGCGCGCCCAGCAGCGCCTTCGCGGTCACCGTGCCCGGCAGGCCGGCGGCCATCATCAGCTCGGTCAGCGGCAGGACGCGCTGGTGGTGGGCGGTGGCCTCGGCGGTCGCGCCGCGGTCGAAGGCGTCGAGGGCGGCGGCCAGCACCGGCCCGGCGACGTTGGCGACCGTGCTCACATAGCCCGTCGCGCCCACCGCGCGCAGCGGGAGGTTGAGCTCCTCGGAGCCGGAGTAGTAGGCGAGGCCGGTCTCCGCGATCACCTTCGAGCTGCCCAGCAGGTCGTACGAGCAGTCCTTCACGCCCGCGATGCGCGGGTGCTCGGCCAGCCGCAGCATGGTCGCCGGCTCGATCCTGGTGCCGGTGCGGCCGGGGATGTCGTAGAGCATCACCGGCAGCCCGACCGCGTCGGCGACCGTGCGGAAGTGCTCGGCGATGTCCTCCTGCGGAGGCCTGCTGTAGTACGGGGTCACCACCAGCACGCCGTGCGCGCCGGCCTTCTCGGCCGCCCGGGCCAGCTCCACCGTGTGCCGGGTGTCGGCCGAGCCCACGCCCGCCGTGATCCGAGCGCGGTCGCCGACCGCCTCGGCCACGGCCCGGATCAGGGCGCTCTTCTCCGCGTCGCCGGTGGTCGGCGACTCGCCCGTGGTGCCGCTGAGGACGAGTCCGTCGCAGCCGCCCTCGCCGACGAGCCGGTCGGCGAGGTGCTGGGCGCCGTCGAGGTCGAGCTCCCCGTCCGCGGTGAAGGGGGTGACCATCGCGCAGACGGTACGGCCGAAGGGGCTGGTGGGCGGCATGGGCGTCACTCTCCCGGGCGGTGCAACAGTGCTTGTCCACCGGATTCTGGGCCCCTTCGACCGTACAGGTCTATTTAATTGTTCTCCTGATCACCGCTAAGTGTTGCTACGGCTTCCAGCGCAGCACCTGCGGGTCGTGGTCGCTGGCCTGGTCGGCGAACTCGGCGTTGACGTGCACGATGTCGTAGTCGACGCGGCTGGCGTTACGGCTGGTCAGGATGTGGTCCAGGACCTGCGAGTTGCCCTGGAAGACATAGCCGTAACGCTCCTTCTTGGGGAGCTTGTCGACCAGGTCGGTCAGGACGGCGCCCGAGGTGAGCGTCTTGAGGGCGGGCGAGAACTGGTAGTCGTTGAGGTCGCCGGCGACGATCACGTTCGCGCGCCGGTCGGCGTCCAGCAGCTGGCGGACGAAGGCGTTGACGGCCTTCGCCTGCTGGGTGCGCTGGGTCTCCGAGGTGCGGGCCGGGGGCTGGAAGCGGCCGTCGACGGCCTGGTCGCCGCCCTTGGAGTTGAAGTGGTTGGCGACGACGAAGACGTCCTTGCCCCGGAAGGAGAACTGCCCCACCAGCGGCTTGCGGCTGTTCGCCCAGGCCGCGTTCGCCGGGTCGATCCGGCCGGGGGAGGCGCTGAGCGCGGCCTTGCCGCCCTCGCGGGTGACCTTCACGGGCGTGGTGGAGTCGCCGCCGGGGACGTCCTTGAACGCCACGCGCGCGGGGTTGAAGAGGAAGGCGGTGCGGATGTTGCCGCCCGGCTGGCCGCCGTCCTGGCCGTCGACCGGGTCGATCTGCCGCCACTCGTAGGCCGGGCCGCCCGCGGCCTTGATCGCGTCCGTGAGCTTCCGCAGCGTCAGGGTGGCGTCGACCACGCCGCCGTTCGTGGTGCCGTCGTTGTCCTGCACCTCCTCCAGGGCCACGACGTCGGGCGAGGAGAGGTTGTTCACCAGCGCGGCCGCCAGGCGGTCGAACTTCGCCTGCGGGGTCTTGGGGGAGAGGTTCTCCACGTTGTACGTGGCGACGGCCAGCTCGTCGTCCTTCTGCTTGCGCGTGGTCTCGCGCGCGAGCTTGTGGTCGGTGAGCGTGCCCAGCTCGGTGGCCTGGATGGTGTAGCCGCCGAAGTTGTTGTAGTCCAGCGGGCCGGCGGTGCTGCCGGTCAGCTCGTCGCCGACGTTCGCGACGGGGAAGGGGCGCTGCGCGTAGGGGATGAGCGAGGCGACCTTCACCCGGCCCGCGTTGGGGTCGGCGTACGAGCCGTAGAGCGTGCCGCCGCGGCCGGTGCGGTTGTGGCGGGGCTCGGCGGTGACCCACAGGTCCTTGTGCTCGCTCGTCGCGCCGACCACGGGGGCGTCGCGGACCTCGACCCGCATGCCCTCCAGGGACTCGTACCGGTCCAGGGCGTAACGGCCGGGCTTGAGCGGGAGCTTCTCGATCGAGCCGCCGCGGGCGTCGGGCGCGTAGCGGTCCGGAACGAGGGACGGGCGCAGCCGGACGGGGGCGGGCAGGACGTTGCCGGAGGACTTCACCGTCACCGTGGGCTTGCCGATCTGGGTGACCGACTGCAGGCCCGCGGCCTCGCCGCCGGGGTAGAACTCACTGACCGTGCCCGAGACCAGCACCGCGTCGCCGACGGCGACCGGGGGCGGGGTCTGGCCGGTGAAGACGAAGACCGCCTCGCTGGTCGCGTCGTCGCGGTCGGGGGCGGTGTCCTGGAACCAGAAGCCGCGGGCCGAGCCGAAGTTCCGCACGGCGGTGACGACGCCCGGCACGTCCTGCACCTGCTGCCCGGCGAGCGGGGATATGCGGGTGGTGCCCTGGATGTCGTGGATCCGTATGCCGGAGCCGGGAGCCGCGCTCGCGGACTGGGCGGGCACGAGGAGTCCGGCCGCGAGGGCGCCGGCGACGAGGGAGCCGACGGTCGCCGCGCGGCGGTGCGTGCGCGTGAAACGGCGGTTGGGCAGCACAAGATCCTCCGAATGGGAGCGATGAGGGGGGTTGACCAGGAATCACTGATCATGTGTGGTGCTGGGTGATTACAAACCGTTGCGTAGGCAACACGCAATCTACGCGCGTCAATGTCCGGTGTGGGCGGGGCAGTTGTCAAGAGGTCGCGGTTATTCCGCTTAGCTGGGTCCGACGCCGGTCCCATGAACCGGGCGGCACGGGACGAAACCCGTCTACGCTGGAGCCTCGCGCGCCCCGATCACCGACGCAACCCGGGCGCGGCCGAACCGACGAGGAGATACCCCCCTGATGTCCGGAGACCGCCCGACCATGCCGCCGGTGCGGCTCCCCTCCGACGCGGAGCTCGCGCGGGACGCGCTCAGCGCACCGCTGTTCGCGCGCGCCGCGAAGCTCGCCCGCTGGGCCGGCGAGGGCACCCCGGTCGGCGCGGGCGGCGAACTGCTCGCCGGACAGCTCCGGACCGCCACCGAACTGCTCGGCCTGGAGGCCGAGGAGGACGGCACGACCTACACCGCCGAGGCCTGGCAGCTCGCGCTCGACACCGGACTGGTGGAGTTCACGGAGGAGCCGGAGCCCGCGGCCGGCGGCGAGGCCGACGAGGCCGGTGAGGACGAGCCCTCCGGCACCGCCCGCGTCGGCGAGGAACTCGCCACGCTCACCTCCGGCAGCCCCGAGGACATCCTCGAGATCTGGCTCGCCGGCCTCGAGACCGTCCTGGCCGACGCCGCCACGCCCGACCTCGGCGACCTCGTCGACCAGCTCGACGAGACCGGGGACATCGACCTCGACTCCATCGACTGGAACCCCGAGGAGGAGGCCGACTTCCTCGACGGCATCCTCGGCAACCTCTACCTCCTCACCGCCCTCGACGACGGCGAGGCCGGCCGGCCCGTACCGCTGCCCGCGCTCGCCGCCTCCCTGATCGTTCCGGACGACATGGACGAGCCCACGGACGACGTCCTCGAAGAGGTCTCCGACGCGATGATGCGGCTCGACGACCAGTTCCGGCTGCTCGAGCCGACCGGCCTGGTGAGCTACCGGCCGGTCGACGAGTCCCTCATCGAGGAGATCGACGGAGAGGGCCACATCCGCGAGTCCGTCGACGGCGTGACCTCCGACCTCCCCGAGGACGAGGACGTCAGCCGCTACGGCATGGTCGCCCTCACCCCCCTCGGCCTGTACGGCGTACGGGCCCGCATGCTCGACGCCGGCATCGACGCCCCCGCCGTCGGCGACCTCGCCGAGGCCGACGCGAACGCCCTGCTCTCCGCGCTGCCCGGTCACCCCGAGGGCCTGGCCCGCACCGAGACCGAGCTGTGGCTCGCCCGCCGCGCCCCGCTGGACGCGGCCCGCGAACTCCTCGCCGCCGCGCACGGCGCGGACGAGGAGGCCCCCCGCCGCCGCCTCGCCTGCCAGCAGACGCTCTCCCTCCTCGGCGCCGAGGCCGAGCCCGCGCTGCGCGAGGTCCTCGACGACCCCCAGCTCGGCGGCCTCGCCCGCGTCTGGCTCGCCGAGCGCGGCGCGGCCGACATCCCCGAGCCCGGCGAGGCGATGGTCTTCTGGCTGACCATCGACACGATCGCCGCACAGCTGGCGGCGCGCGGCGACGACGCCGTGGCGGAGTCGGAGGAACTGCGGGGCCTGGTCATCGGCGTCGTGAGCGGCCACAGCGGCTTCTTCGACGCCGCGTGGCGGGTGGACCACCCGGCGACGGCGGAGGTCCTGGAAGCCATGGGGCGCCTGCACCCTGACAAGAAGACCGCGAAGGAAGCCCGCAAGGCCGCGTTCAAGGCACGCTCGCGCCGCTAGGCGCTGCGCTTGGCTTGCGGGGGTGCGCGGGGCCCCTCGGGGGCCGGCGCGGCGGGAGTTGTCGCCCGGCCCGTGCTTGCGGCCGGGCGGCGGCCCCGCCGGGCCCGGCCTCGCGCGCCGCTCGTGCCCGTCGCGGCGGGAGTTGTCGCCCGGCGCTGGTCGCAATCAGGCCGTCGCATCGGTGCATAGGTGTGTTCATCGGGTGTTCCACGGGCAACGGGACCGTAGCGACGGCGTCCCGGGCGGTCCGGGGCCGTATCGCCCCGGGAGATGACGATGAGCATGGGCTTCAGCCGAAGAGAGTTCGCCAAGCGGTCCGCCCTCGCCGGGGCCGGGGTGGCCCTGACCGGCAGCGTCGGGGCGCTGGCGAGCGCGCCGGGCGCCCTCGCCGCCGAGCCGGACGCCGCCGCCGGCCCCGCCGGCCCCGGCCGGCTCGGGTACGGGCCGCTGCGGCCCGACCCGGCCGGTCTGCTCGCGCTGCCCGCCGGCTTCTCCTACCGCGTGGTGACGCGCACCGGCGTCACCCGGCTCGAGTCGGGGGAGTCCACCCCGTCCAACCATGACGGCACCGCCGCGTTCGCGGGGCCGCGCGGTCGGACCCTGCTGGTCAACAACCATGAGCTCAAGGGCCCCCGGCCGGGCTGGAAGCACCCCGTGCCGCTCGCCGAGGGGCTCGTCTACGACCCGGCCGCGGCCGGCGGCTGCACCGTCGTGGAGGTCGCCGGGCACGGCGAGCACGTGGCCGAGTGGGTCGGCATCGCCGGTACGTCCACCAACTGCGCGGGCGGCAGCACCCCGTGGGGGACGTGGCTGACCTGTGAGGAGACCGAGGACAGGGCCGGGCAGAACGGCATGACGAAGGATCACGGCTACGTCTTCGAGGTCGACCCGCACGACCGGCGGGCCAACCGCGCCCCCAAGCCGGTCAAGGCGCTGGGCCGTTACGCCCACGAGGCCGTCGTCGTCGACCCCGGCCGCGGTCACCTCTACCTCACCGAGGACGCCGCCGGCCCCAACGGGCTCTTCTACCGCTGGACGCCGCCGCGCGGATTCCGGCACGGGCGCGGCCGGCTGCGGACCCTCGCCGACGACGCCGGCGTGCTGCAGGCATTCAAGTGCTTCGACTCCGGCGGCCGGTTCGTGGACGACCTGTCCCGGGCCGCGCGCGTCGGCACGGTCTACGGCGTGGACTGGGCGGACGTACCCGACCGCGACGCGAGGTCCGTCCCCGTGCGCAAGCAGTTCGCGGCCGGCGCGGTCACCCGGGCGCGCAAGCTCGAGGGCATGTGGTGGGGCGACGGCGGCGCGTACGTGGTCTCGTCCTTCGCCCGGGAGGAGAGCCCGGTCCAGCACGACGGCCAGGTGTGGTTCTACGACCCGCGCCGCCGGACGCTGACGCTCAAGGTGCTGCTCGGCGTCAACAAGGACCCGGGCCGCGACGGCGCCTTCGACGGCCCCGACAACATCACCGTCTCGCCGTACGGCGGCCTGGTGATCGCCGAGGACGGCGAGGGCGTACAGCACCTGTTCGGCGCCCTCGACGACGGGCGCACGTACCCGATCGCGCGCAACGAGCTGAACATAGGCACGCCCCAGAAGCCGGAGTTCGGCGAGTTCACCGGGGTGACCTTCTCGCCCGACGGGCGGACGCTGTTCGCCAACATCCAGGAGCCCGGCATCATGCTCGCGATCACCGGGCCGTGGCGGCGGCAGGGGCGCCGGGAATCCTGACGCCCCGGTGATGTTGAAGAGGGGGTGACCTCTCTCCGGCTCTCCGTCCTCGACCGCTCCCGCACCCGGCGGGGGCGGGAGCCGGGGGAGGCGCTGCGCGCGACCGTGCGGTTCGCGCGGGAGGCGGAGGCGCTGGGCTACCACCGGTTCTGGGTGGCGGAGCACCACAGCGTGCCGGGGGTCGCCGGGTCGGCGCCGACCGTGCTCGCGGCGGCGGTGGCCGCGGCGACCTCCCGCATCCGGGTCGGCACGGGCGGGGTGATGCTGCCCAACCACCGGCCTCTGGTGGTCGCCGAGCAGTTCGGGGTGCTGGAGTCGCTCTTCCCCGGCCGGATCGACATGGGGCTCGGCCGGTCGGTGGGCTTCACGGACGGCATCCGGCGGGCGCTGGGCACCGAGAAGGAGGCGATGGGGGGCTTCGACGAGCAGTTGGCGGAGCTCGCCGAGTGGTTCGGCGGGGGCGGGCGCCGCTTCCCCGGGGTGCACGCCTTTCCCGCCGAGGGGCTGCGGGTGCCGCTGTTCGTGCTGGCCAACGACGCGGGGGCCGAGGTCGCGGCCCGGGCGGGGGCCGCCCTGGTCGTCGGGGGCGTGACGGGCGGGGAGGCGACGGCCGCGGCGATCGGGCGGTACCGGGCGGCCTTCACGCCCTCGCCGTGGCGGGACGAGCCGTACGTGGTCGTCGCGGGCAACGTCGCGGTGGCGGACACCCGGGAGGCCGCCCGGCGGCTGCTCGTCCCCGAGGCGTGGGCTCTGGCCCACTCCCGCACCCACGGAGTGTTCCCACCGCTGCGGCCGGCCGAGGAGATCGAGGCGCTGGACATGACGGACCGGGAGCGGACGTTCTTCGAGGACGCGCTGCGCGGGCACGTCCACGGCACGGAGGAGGACGTGGCCGCCGCCCTCACCGCCCTGGTGCGGCGGACCGCCGCCGACGAGGTGCTGATCACCACCAGCTCGTACGACACCGGCGCGCTGCTCGACTCCTACCGGAGGCTGGCCGGAGTGCCACTGCCCGGCGGCACATCCGGGACGTCAGGGTGATCCTTCCCCCGCCTGCCGCTGCCTGGCGCCCGGAGCCGACCCCCGGCCGCAGGAAATGACGAAGCGGGCCCGGATCGTGGAGACGATCCGGGCCCGCTCGTCATGGCCTCGCGGCCGGACGGCGCCTACAGCGCCTGCGCGGCCGGCTGCACCAGGTCGCGGACCGTCTTGGCCTTGACGTAGTCGCCGATGGCCGTCATCTCCCACTCGCCCGAGAACTGACGGATGAACTTGCACATGAGGACGCCCGTCTTCGGCTCGGACCCGGTCAGGTCGAAGCGGACGAGCTCCTCGCCGGTCTGGGCGTCCAGGAGGCGGCAGTAGGCCTTGGCGACCTCGGTGAACTTCTGGCCGTTGAACGAGCTGACCGTGAAGACCAGGCCCGTCACCTCCGGCGGCAGGCCGCCCATGTGGACGGTGATGGTCTCGTCGTCGCCCGAGCCGTCGCCGGTGAGGTTGTCGCCCGAGTGCTGGATGGTGCCGCCCAGGATCTGCAGCCGGCCGAAGTAGCAGGCGTCGATCATGTTGCGCTCGGGGCCGTAGGCGATGACCGAGGCGTCCAGGTCGATGGCCCGGCTGTTCCAGGCGGGCTCCCAGCCCAGGCCCATCCGCACCGAACGGGTCAGCGGCTGCCCGCCCTTGACCAGGGAGACCGTCTCGTTCTTGCGGAGGCTCACCCGGCCCTTGTCGAGGTTGACCTTGCCGGGCGCGGCGGGGGCGGCGGGTGCCGCGGGCGCGGCCGGAACGGCGGGCGCGTGCAGCGGCGCCGGGGGAGCGGTGACGGGCATGGGCGGGACGACCGCCGGGGCCACCGGGGCCGCCGCCGGCGGGGCGGCCGGGGCCGGCTCCTCGACGCTCACGCCGAAGTCCGTGGCGATGCCCGCGAGGCCGTCGGCGTACCCCTGGCCGACCGCCCGGACCTTCCACGCGCCGTTGCGGCGGTAGACCTCCACGACCAGCAGCGCCGTCTCCGTGCCCAGCCGGGGCGGGGTGAACGTGGCGAGCACCGAACCGTCGTCGGCGTTGCGGACGGTCGCGGTCGGCTCGATGCCGGCGAAGGTGGCGCCCTGGGCGTCCGGGCTCGCCGTGACCACGATCTTCTCGATGGCGGCCGGGACGGCCGCGGTGTCGACGGTGATCGCGTCGGGCGTGGCGCCGGACGCGGCCCGGTGGCTCACGCCCGGGCCGTTGGGCTGGTTGTAGAAGACGAAGTCGTCGTCGGAGCGCACCTTGCCGTCGGCGGTGAGCAGCAGGCCCGACACGTCGAGCCGCACCGGGGCGGTGACGTCCACCGTCACACGGGCGACGGAGAGGGGGATGTTCGAGCCAGGTGTCATAGCGGTCATGTCCCGGGTAACGAGTCATGGGGCTTTGCGGTTCCATGACCCGGGGCCCGAAGAGTGGAGGGGGAATATTCGAACGGCCGGGGCGGCTGGAATGGACGCATCCGTATCTCGATCTTGATAGTGGGGGGACATCGTGACTTTCGCGCAGGGCACCGTCGCCGAGGGGTTCGAGCAGGTACGCGAGGCCTTCGAGGCCACGCTGGCGCAGGAGCGCGCCGGGCACTCCGCGCAGCTGGCCGCCTATGTCGGCGGACGGCTGGTCGTGGACCTGTGGGGCGGACCGGGGATCACGGGGGACTCGCTCACCGGAGTGTTCTCCTCCACCAAGGGCGCCGCGTATCTGACCGTGGCGCTGCTGGTCCAGGACGGCACACTGGAGCTGGACAAGGAGGTACGTCACTACTGGCCCGAGTTCGGCGCCGCGGGCAAGGAGGACGTCACCCTGCGGGACCTGATGTCCCATCGCGCCGGAGTGATCGGCGTCGACGGCGGCTTCACCGCCGAGGAGCTGGCCGACGACCGGGCCCTCTCCCGGCGGCTGGCCGCCCAGCGTCCCTACTGGCGGCCGGGGAGCGCCTTCGGCTACCACGCCTTCGTCATCGGGGCCCTGACCGGCGAGATCGTCCGGCGCGCGACCGGTGCCGCCCTCCAGGAGGTCTACGAGACGCGGGTCCGGGCCCCGTACGGCATCGACCTCTACCTCGGCCTGCCCGAGGAGCACGAGCACCGGTTCCTCGACAACCAGCCCATGGACCCCACGCCCGAGCAGAAGCGCGCCCTGGCGGAGACGGAGCCCGGCGCCCACAGCTGGGGCGGCATCGCCTTCAACCGCCACCACGTGGTGCCCACGGACCTGGAGTCCCTGGCCAACTCCCGGGCGGTCCGCGCCGCCGGGCCCGCCTCGGTGGGCGGCATCGGCTCCGCGCGCGGCCTGGCGCGCATGTACGCGGCCGCCATCAGCGAGGTCGACGGCAAGGCGCCGCTGCTGACGCCCACGACGGCGGCCGAGTTCGCCCAGCCGCACTCGGTCGGCCACGACCTGGTGCTGGGCTCGCACAACGTGTTCGGGCTGGGCTTCTCCTCCTCGTCGGCCGACTACCCCTTCCTCGGCGCGCGGTCCTTCGGGCACAGTGGCGCGGCCGGGTCGCAGGCGCTCGCCGACCCCAGCACCGGTATGGCCGTCGGCTACACCCGGCGACGCTTCGCCTTCCCCGGTGGCGCCGCCCCCGAGACCGCGGTGCTGATCAAGGCCGTGCACGATTGCATCGGCTGACCTCCGCGCCGGCGGACGTCGCGTCCGCCGGCGCGGGACCGGGCCCGGTCAGCGGGGGGAGACGAAACCGCACTCGTAGGCGGCGATGACCGCCTGGGTGCGGTCGCGCACCCCCAGCTTGGCCAGCACCGCCGCCACGTGCGACTTGACCGTCGCCGCGCCCACGTGCATCCGTTCGGCGATCTCGGCGTTCGACAGGCCGGCCGTCATCAGCTCGAGCACCTCGCTCTCGCGCCCCGACAGCCGCTCGCGCAGCCTGCGCGCCGCGTCGTCCGCCCGCCGGGCGGTGTGGGCGGCGGCCAGGGCCCGTACCGCCGAGGGGAAGAGCAGCGAGTCGCTGCGGGCCACCACCCGTACGGCCTGGACCAGTTCGTCGGCGCCCGCCCGCTTGAGGAGGAAGCCGGAGGCGCCGGCGCGCAGGGCGTCGTAGACGTAGCTGTCGTTCTCGAAGGTGGTGACGACGATGACGCGCGGCGGCGCGTCCATGGTGGCCAGGATGCGCTCGGTGGCCCGGATGCCGTCGACCTCGGGCATCCGCACGTCCATCAGCACGATGTCGGGGCGCGTCTCGCGCACCAGCGACACGGCCTCCGCGCCGGTGGTGGCCTCGCCGACGACCTCCAGCCCCGGCTCGGCGCCCAGGATGGCCCGCAGGGCGGTGCGGACCAGGTGCTCGTCGTCGGCGAGCACGATGCGTATCGGCGTCACCGGGCGTCCCCCCGCAGGGGCAGGCGCACCGACAGCCGCCATACGCCGTCGCGCTCGCCCGAGGCGGCGCTGCCGCGCAGCAGCCGGGCGCGCTCGGCGATGCCGGTCAGTCCGCGGCCGCCGCCCGGGCGGCGGGGGGCGGCGGCGGGCCGCACGGGGTTCTCCAAGGTGACCTCCAGGTCCTCGTCGTCCAGGGTGATCCGCAGGCGTACGGGCACCCGGCCCGCGTGCCGCAGGGCGTTGCTGAGGCCTTCCTGCACGATCCGGTACGCCTCGCGGGAGACGACCGGCGGTATCTTCTCCAGGTCCCGGGGCGCGGCGCAGTCGACCTCGCCGCCCGCGGCGCGGGTGCGCCTGAGGAGGCCGTCCAGGCCGGCGAGGGTGGGGGCGGGCGCGGAGGAGGCGGGGCCGTCCTCGCGCAGCAGGCCGAGGACGGTGTCGAGTTCGCCGACCGCCTCGCGCGTGGTCTCCTCGATGGCGGCCAGGGCCTGCCGGGCGAACTCCGGGTCGCTGTCCAGGACCCTGCGCGCGGCGCTCGCCTGCAGGGACACCGCGCTGAGCGCGTGCCCGACGGAGTCGTGCAGCTCCCGGGCCAGTCGATTGCGCAGGGCCAGCCGCATGGCGTGCCGTTCGGCCTCGGCGAGGCGGTCGGCCGGCGTCGGCCCCAGCAGGACGGGGGCGCAGCGCGCCAGCAGGCTGCCGGCGGCCCAGGAGGTGGCGACGACCAGCGCCAGCAGCCCCAGCCCGGCCGCAGGGGCCAGCGCCAGCCCGGGGCCCCGGAAGAACGCGACCCAGCCGGTGTCGTGGGCCCGGCCGTGATCGCCCAGCAGGGGAAGGACGAGCAGGTACAGCGCGGCGGGCGGGGTGGCCAGCGACATCCCGCTGACGATCCCGCCGGTCAGCAGGTGCAGCACGTACCAGGCCGCCGTGCGCACCCGCGCCGCCCACGACCGGCTGGGCCGGGGGTCCAGCTCCTCCTTCGGCACCCCGCACAGCGCCCGCACGGCGCCGCCCATCAGCGGCCGTGCGAGCGGGTAGAGCCCCGTGACGGCGGCGGGCGGGAGGGCCAGCGCGAAGGTGGCGAACTGCCAGCCTATGGAGGGGCTCATGAAGATGCTGGTGCCGGGCACGAACAGCGCCAGCACGGTGTTCGCCAGCAGGTAGAAGGGCATCAGCAGCGCGCCGCCGAGCAGTTGGTGCACCCATCGCAGCCGGGCCCGGCTGCCCAGCGTCGCGCGCGCCAGGCGGCGCGGGGCGGCCGTCACGGAGTACGGGCCGCGGCGGTCGCGCGCCGGGCGGCGGTCGCGCGGGCGGGCAGTCCGATGATCACCTGGACAGGGTAGGTGACGGCCCTGGACGTCAGGGGCCCGCACCGGGCGGGGTGCGGCGGGTGGGATGGTCGTCCCGGTTCCCATGGAGCCCTGAAGGCATGAACTGAGGGGAAACAACCGTCTTCGGCATGATCTGCTGTGAATGTTGCGTCAAGTTGCTCATAAGTCCAGAATTCCGCACCGGCCGTCCCGGCACGTCGGCCTGAACGGCAGACCGTCTCGGCCGCCGGTCGGAGATTCTCCTCGTGCCCACGCCCCATGCGGCGCGCCGGGTTGCCCTGCCCCGGTCCCATCCCAGGATCGTCCTCAGGAAGGGTGACCGGGGCCCGTCCGGGGCGGCCGCGGGCTCGTACAGTGCGTGCATGGCCTCCATGAACGAGAGCGCGGCGGTGCGTGACCTGCGGGAGCCGCCGGTGCTGCACATCAAGGGACGGATACTGACCGGCGCGGACCCCCTCGACGGGGTGCGCGACGAGCTGTGGGTGGTGGGCGGGCGGATCACCTTCGACCGGCCGGCCGGGGCGCGCGACGTCACCACCGTCGAGGGCTGGGTGCTGCCCGGCCTGGTGGACGCGCACTGCCACGTCGGCCTCGACGCGCACGGCGCCGTCGACGAGGCGACCGCCGAGAAGCAGGCATTGACGGAACGTCACGCCGGGGCGCTGCTGCTGCGCGACGCGGGCTCGCCCTCCGACACCCACTGGATCGACGACCGCGAGGACCTGCCCCGCATCATCCGCGCCGGCCGGCACATCGCCCGCACCCGCCGCTACATCCGCAACTACGCGCACGAGATCGAGCCCGAGGACCTGGTGGCGTACGTGGCGCGCGAGGCGCGGCGGGGCGACGGCTGGGTCAAGCTGGTGGGCGACTGGATCGACCGCGAGACCGGCGACCTGGGGGCCTGCTGGCCGCGCGGCGAGGTCGAGGCCGCCATCGCCGAGGCGCACCGGCTGGGTGCCCGTGTCACCGCCCACTGCTTCGCCGAGGAGACCCTCGCGCCGCTGGTGGAGGCGGGCATCGACTGCATCGAGCACGCCACCGGGCTGACCGAGGAGACGATCCCGCTCTTCGCCGAGCGCGGCGTGGCCATCGTGCCGACGCTGGTCAACATCGCCACCTTCCCCCGCCTCGCGGCCGGTGGCGAGGGCAAGTTCCCCCGCTGGGCGGACCACATGCGCCGGCTCCACGAGCGGCGCTACGCGACCGTGGGCGCCGCCTACGACGCCGGCATCCCCGTCTACGTCGGCACGGACGCGGGCGGTTCGCTGCCCCACGGCCTGGTCGCCCAGGAGGTCGCCGAGCTGGTCACGGCGGGCATACCGCCGGCGGCCGCGCTGTCGGCCGCGACCTGGGGCGCACGCGCGTGGCTGGGCCGGCCCGGGATCGAGGAGGGCGCACCCGCGGACCTCGTGGTGTACGAGGCCGACCCGCGCGCCGACGTACGCGTCCTGGGCGCCCCGCGCCGGGTGGTGCTGAGGGGGCGCGTGGTGAGCTGAACCGGGCGCGAGCGGCAGTCGTCGCCGGCCGTCCGGACTTCGCGGACCCGACCCGGCGGCCGCCGGGCCTCAGACGACGGTGGTCAGCGCCTCCTCCAGGGCGGCGGCGAAGCGATCCGTGGTCGCGCGGTCCCGTACCGCCAGCCGCAGATAGTCCGGCCCCAGGCCCGGGAACGTGTCGCCCCGGCGCACCGCGAAGCCCAGGCCGCGCAGCCGTGTCCGCACGGCCGCGGCCCGGGGCAGCCGGATCAGCACGAACGGCCCGGCCGCCGGCCCGTACACGGTCACCTCGGCGAACTCCGAGAGGCGCAGCTGCAGATGGGCCCGGTCGGCGGCGATCCGGTCCGCGGCCGCCGCCGCCTCCGCCAGGGCCGGGGCCGCGCTGCAGGCCTCCGCCGCCGCCAGCGCCGGCGAGGACACCGGCCACAGCGGCTGGGCCCGCTCGAGCCGGGCGATCTTGCCGGGCGAGGCCAGCACGTACCCGACGCGCAGCCCCGCCAGCCCCCAGGTCTTGGTGAGGCTGCGCAGCACGATCAGCCCCGGCAGGTCCGTACGGGCGGCGAGGGACTCCCGCTCCCCGGGCACGGCGTCCATGAACGCCTCGTCCACGACCAGGATCCGCCCCGGCCGGGCGAGGCGCGCCAGCGCGCGGGCGGGGTGCAGCACCGAGGTCGGGTTGGTGGGGTTGCCCACGATCACCAGGTCCGCGTCCCCGGGCACCGCCCGAGGATCGAAGCGGAACCCGTCCGCCGCGTCGAGCACCACGCGCTCCACCGTGTGCCCGGCGTCCCGCAGCGCCGCCTCCGGCTCGGTGAACTGCGGATGCACCACCACCGGCCGCCGCACCGGCAGCGCCCGGGCCAGCAGCACGAACGCCTCGGCCGCACCCGCCGTCAGCAACACCCGTTCCTCCGGCAGCCCGTGGCGCGCGGCCACCGCCCGCCGGGCCGCCCGGCCGTCCGGGTACGCGGCGAGCGAGCCGAGCGAGCCGGCTATGCGCTCGCGCAGCCACAGCGGGGGCGTACCGGCCCGCACATTGACCGCGAGGTCCGTCAGTTCCGCGCCCATGCCGCGTACTTCGGCGTCTCCGTGGTGCCGCAGGTCGGGCTCGGTCGATTCGTGCATGCGATAGACGGTACTGAGGGCGCGTGCGCGGCGTTCACGCGGGGCGGCGCGCGACGGCCGCCGTGACGTGCGCGGACTTCCGTTTCGGCACGGCGAGGACCGCCCCCGGGCCGGCCGCCACCAGCGCGGCCGCCTCGGCGACACCGGGCGTGCCCAGGGCCCTGCGGGCCACCTCGGAAGGGTGCGGGACCGGCTGCGCGGCGAGGACCGCCGCGGCGTAGGCGGTCAGGGGCACGCCCAGGCGCGCGGCCGCCTCCAGCAGCCCCGGCTCGGCGGCCCGCGCCTCCACGGTGGCCAGGACGGCGACCGTGCCGCCGCCGGCCTCCGCCAGGGCGCCCCCGACCAGGGCGAGCACCTCGTCGGCGGCCACGTCACGACACGCGCCGACGCCGACGCAGAGCGCGGCACTCACCGCGCGCCCGCCGCCGCGGCCACGAACCGCGCCGCCGTGCCGGGGGCTCCCGCCCAGTGGACGTGCAGGTACGAGGCGTGCACGCCGCCCTGGGCGAAGCCCTCCACCCGGCGCGCGGGATGGGTGATCCCCCAGGCCGGGGCGGCCCCGGCGGCCGGGTCGGTCACCGTGCGGTGGAACTCGTGCCCGCGGACGCGGGTGCCGGCGGCGGCGAGCGGGTTGTCGGCGATCGCCACCGCCTCCCGGTAGCCGAGGGTGAGGCGCTCCGACATGCGGGCGTCCGCCGGGAGGACGCCGCACATCGGCTTTCCGTCGAGGGTGCGGGAGAGATAGAGCAGGCCGGCGCATTCGGCGGCGATCGGTGCGCCGCCGGCCGCCAGGGCGGCCACGGCTTCGCGCAGGGGCTCGTTGGCGGAGAGCTCCGGGGCGTACATCTCGGGGAAGCCGCCGCCGATGACGAGGGCGGCCGTGCGTTCCGGCAGGGCCTCGTCGCGGAGGGGATCGAAGGTGACGACTTCCGCGCCGGCCGCGCGCAGCAGCTCGGTGTGCTCGGCGTACGAGAAGGTGAACGCGGCGCCGCCGGCCACGGCGATCACGGGGGCGCCGTTCGGGTGCGCGCCGGTGGTCGCTTCGTGCCCACCCGTTCCGCCTTGCGGAACGCCTGCCCACGAACCGGGCTCCCATGGCTCGGCTTCCAGTGGCGGTGCCGAGTGCGCCAGGGCCAGGAGCCTCTCCAGGTCGCAGCCTTCCCGCACGCGCGCGGCGAACTCCGCCACGGCGTCGACCGCCTCGGCCCGCCGCTCGGCGACCGGTACGAGCCCCAGGTGCCGGGACGGCGTGTGCACCGGAGCCGCCCGCCGCACCGCGCCCAGGACCTCGACCCCCGACTCGTCCAGGGCCTCCCGCAGCAGTGCCTCGTGACGGTCCGAGCCGACCTTGTTGAGGATCACCCCCGCCACCCGGACCTCCGGATCCCAGGAGGCGAAGCCGTGGACCAGCGCCGCCACCGACCGCGACTGCGACGACGCGTCGACGACCAGGACGACCGGCGCCCGCAGCAGCTTCGCCACGTGCGCCGTCGACGCCAGCTCGCCCTGCCCGGCCGCCCCGTCGTACAGGCCCATGACGCCCTCGACGACGGCCAGGTCGCAGCCCGCCGCCCCGTGCAGGAACAGCGGGGCGATCCGCTCCGGGCCGCACAGGAAGGAGTCCAGGTTGCGGCCCGGGCGGCCCGTCGCCAGGGAGTGGTACCCCGGGTCGATGTAGTCCGGCCCGACCTTGTGCGGGGACACCGCGAGCCCCGCGTCCGCGAACGCCCGCATCAGGCCCGTGGCCACGGTGGTCTTGCCGCTGCCGGACGCCGGCGCGGCGATCACCAGCCGGGGGATGCGCGTACTCACCACTCGATGCCCCGCTGGCCCTTCTGGCCGGCGTCCATCGGGTGCTTGACCTTGGTCATGTCCGTCACCAGGTCGGCGAACTCCACCAGCTTCTCCGGGGCGTTGCGGCCGGTGATGACGACGTGCTGGGTGCCCGGCCGGTCGCGCAGCACCTCGATCACCTCGTCGGTGTCGATCCAGCCCCAGTGCATCGGATAGGCGAACTCGTCCAGCACGTAGAGCTTGTACTTCTCCGCCGCCAGGTCCCGCTTGACCTGCTCCCAGCCCTCGCGGGCCTTCTCCTCGTTGGACAGCTCACTGTCGCGCTGGATCCACGACCAGCCCTCGCCCATCTTGTGCCAGTCGACCGCCCCGCCCTCGCCGGAGGCGCCCAGCACGCGCAGCGCGTTCTCCTCGCCGACCTTCCACTTCGCCGACTTCACGAACTGGAACACCCCGATCGGCCAGCCCTGGTTCCACGCCCGCAGCGCCAGGCCGAAGGCCGCCGTCGACTTGCCCTTGCCGGTGCCGGTGTGGACGAAGACCAGCGGCCTGTTGCGCCGCTGACGCGTGGTGAGCCCGTCCTCCGGTACGACGGTCGGCTGTCCCTTGGGCATTACGCGGCCCTCCTCGAGTTCGTGTTCCGTACGGTACGCACCCCGCGTACGAGAGTGGCGACGCTGTCCGCGCGCAGTTCCTCGAGCGTCACGACCGGCCCGCCCAGCGCCCGGCCCAGCTCGCCCGCGAGCCCGAGCCGCACCGGCCCCGCCTCGCAGTCCACGACGACCGACGCCGTGCCCTCGCCGGCCAGCAGCCCCGCCGCCCGCGCGGCCCGCGCCAGCGGCTCGGGACCACCGGTGGCCCGGCCGTCCGTCACCACCACCAGCAGCGGCCGGCGCGACGGGTCGCGCATCCGCTCCACCCGCAGCACCTCACGCGCCTGCAGCAGCCCCGCGGCCAGCGGCGTACGACCGCCGGTCGGCAGCTTCTCCAGCCGCGCCGCACCCGCCTCCACCGACGACGTCGGCGGCAGCGCCACCTCCGCGCCGGAGCCCCGGAAGGTGATCATGCCGATCTTGTCCCGGCGCTGGTACGCGTCCATCAGCAGCGACAGCACCGCGCCCTTGACGGCGCTCATCCGCTTGCGCGCCGCCATGGAACCGGAGGCGTCGACCACGAACAGCACCAGATTGCCCTCGCGGCCCTCGCGCACCGCCTCGCGCAGGTCGTCACGGCGCACCACCAGGCCCGGCCCGCTGCGCCCGCGCGCCCGCTGGTGCGGGGCGGCGGCCTGCACGGTCGCCGCGAGGTGCAGCCTGCCCAGCGCCCCGCCCCGGGGGCGGCGCGCCCCCGTGGTGCGCCCATGCGCGGTCAGGGCGCGCGACCGGCGCCCGTCGGCGCCCTCGCCCAGCCCGGGCACGTCGAACCTGCGAGCCCGGAAGGGGTCGGCCGCGGCCACGGCGGCGGCCTCGGGGGCCTCGCCTCCGGTGCCGGGCGCGGCTTCCGGAGCGCTCGAGCCCTCCTGGGGCGCGGGCGAGCCGGAGTCCTGCCGCTGCCCCGGCACGTCGGGAGCGGTGTCCGCCCGCTCCGGCCCGTCCTGCGGCCGTCCGCCGTCGGGACCGCGGTCGCCCGGGCCGCCGCCGTCGGGACCGTCGTCGTCCGGGCCCTCGGGCTCCGGGTCCGGCTCGGGCTCCGGCTCGTCGTCCTCGAATCCGTCGAGGATCTCGTCCAGCCGGTCCTCGTCCAGGCCGGGGGCATCGAAGGGGTTGCGCCGCCGCCGGTGCGGCAGCGACAGCAGCGCCGCCTGCCGGACGTCCGCCGTCGTCACGTCCGTACGCCCCGCCCACGCGGCCAGCGCGGTCGCGGTGCGCGCGGTCACGATGTCCGCGCGCATGCCGTCCACCTCGAAGCCGGCGCACACCGCCGCGATCCGGCGCAGCGCGCCGTCACCGAGCCGTACGTCCGGCAGCAGCGCCCGCGCGGCGGCGATGCGCTCGCGCAGCGCGTCCTCCTCGGCGGCCCACTTGGCGGCGAACGCCGCCGGGTCCTCGTCGTAGGCGAGGCGGCGGCGGACGACCTCCACGCGCTCGTCGGTCTCCCGCGAGGCCGCGACCTCCACGGTCAGCCCGAAGCGGTCCAGCAGCTGCGGACGCAGCTCGCCCTCCTCGGGGTTCATGGTGCCGACGAGGAGGAAGCGGGACGCGTGACGGACGGAGACGCCTTCGCGTTCCACGTAGGCGGCTCCGGTCGCCGCCGCGTCGAGGAGGGCGTCGACCAGGTGGTCGCCCAAGAGATTGACCTCGTCGACGTACAGCACGCCCCGGTGCGCGTCGGCCAGCAGGCCCGGCTCGAACGCCTTGACGCCCTCGGCCAGCGCCCGCTCGATGTCGAGCGCGCCGACGAGCCGGTCCTCCGAGGCCCCGACGGGCAGTTCGACCATACGGGCGGGCCGGGTGGCGCTCGACCCACCCTCGTGCGGGCCGTCGGGACACGAGGGGTCCGGGGCGGCGGGGTCGCAGGAGAAGCGGCAGGCGGTGATGGTGTCGACCACCGGCAGCAGCGTGGACAGGGCCCGGACGGTCGTCGTCTTCGCGGTGCCCTTCTCACCCCGTACGAGCACTCCGCCGATGGACGGCGCGATGGCGTTGAGCAGCAGGCCCAGTCGCATGTCGTCCATGCCGACGATCGCGGTGAACGGGTAGGTGGCCGGGGCCATCAGGTGTTACCCCCTTCGAGGGATTCGGTCCGAATGGGCGCGGTGGTGGCCGCTGGGCCTGCCAGGCTGTCGCTCTGCTCCGCGGGTGCGGAGGTGAGCCGGGTACTG
Organism: Streptomyces sp. C36; assembly: GCF_040932295.1. Classification (NCBI taxonomy): domain Bacteria; kingdom Bacillati; phylum Actinomycetota; class Actinomycetes; order Kitasatosporales; family Streptomycetaceae; genus Streptomyces; species Streptomyces sp. C36. The sequence goes on from NZ_JBFQGI010000002.1 coordinate 920,489, forward strand.
CCAAGTCGACGGCCGTCCGCAGCGTAGGGGCTCCGCGCAGGTGGAGATGGCGCCCCCGGCGGTATGAACGGGTAACCGCGCGGCACCCCGTCCTCGATCAGCCGCAGCAGCGCATCCGTGTCCGCGTGCTCCTCGATCAGGTCGCCCAGCCGGTCCAGCTGTTCCTCGCGCAGCGCCGCGAACGACGTGTCCGGCGCCGGGACGAACGCCCGTCCGGCCGCCTGTGCGACCCGGCGCAGGAACGCCCGGCGGAAGCCGTCGCTCTCCAGAGAGCCGTGCCAGTGGGTGCCCCAGACGGCGCCGACCCGGCAGCCGTCGAGGAACGGCTCGTCGCCGCCGTGGACGTCCGCGACGCCGTGGTGGATCTCGTAGCCCTCCACTCGTTCGCCCAGGGCGGTGCCCACCGGCCTCGCCAGGGTCTTCTCCGCCGCGAAGCGCACGCGTACGGGCAGCAGGCCGAGGCCCTCGACCACACCGGCGCGGGACTCCACCTCGTCCTCGATCCGCTCGCCCAGCAGCTGGAAGCCGCCGCAGACGCCCAGCACCGGGCGGCCTTCCGCCGCGCGCCGGGCGAGCGCGTCGGCGAGGCCGCGTTCGCGCAGCCACGCCAGCGCGCGGACCGTGCCGCGCGTACCCGGTACGACCACGAGGTCGGCGTCGGCGAGTTCCTCGGGCCGGTCCACGAAGCGCACCACGACGCCCGGTTCGGCCGCGAGGGCGTCCACGTCCGTGAAGTTGGACATCAGCGGTACCGCGCACACCGCCACCCGCAGCACGTCGGCGCCGTGCGGCGGGGCCACCACCGATTCGCGGACGGCGCCGCGCAGCGAGACCCTCAGGCCGTCCTCCTCGTCGATGCCCAGGCCGTGGGTGAAAGGCAGCACGCCGAACGTCCGCCGGCCCGTCAGGTCGCGCAGCATGTCCAGGCCGGGCTCCAGCAGGCTCACGTCGCCCCGGAACTTGTTGACGATGTAGCCCGCTATCAGTTCCTGGTCCTCGGGCGAGAGGAGCGCCGTGGTGCCGAAGAAGGAGGCGAAGACGCCGCCCCGGTCGATGTCGCCGACGACGACCACGGGCAGCCGGCCGGCCCGCGCGATGCCCATGTTGACGATGTCGCTGCGCCGCAGGTTGATCTCCGCCGGGCTGCCGGCGCCCTCGCAGATGACCGCGTCGTGCGTACGCCGCAGCTCCTCCAGGCACTCCGTCACCGTGCCGAACAACTGCTCCTGGCGGCCCGCGTGATAGCCGCGCGCGCTGAGCTCGCCCACCGGCTTGCCCATCAGGACGACCTGGCTGCTGCGGTCGCCGCCGGGCTTGAGCAGCACCGGGTTCATGAGCGCGCTGGGCTCGACGCGCGCGGCCGCGGCCTGCATGGCCTGCGCGCGCCCTATCTCCGCGCCCTCGCGCGTGACGTACGAGTTGAGCGACATGTTCTGCGCCTTGAACGGCGCGACGTTGACGCCCTTGCGGACCAGCCAGCGGCAGATCCCGGCGGTCACCACGCTCTTGCCCGCGTCGGAGGTCGTGCCGGCCACCAGCAGGCCCCCGCCCCTCCCAGCTGTCACCGACAACGCTTCCTCCTCGTCACGGTCGCGACGACCGTCCTAGTCAGCAGGGCCGTTCCCAGGGCCAGGACCGACACCCGGCGCGAGAGCCGCACCGCGCGTTCGACGTCCGCGACCTCGACCGGCCGGTTCTCCGCGCCCAGGACGGGGCGGTGCTCGACGCGGCCCGCGTAGGCGAGGGTGCCGCCGAGGCGTACCCCGAGCGCCCCGGCGAAGGCGGCCTCGACGGGGCCGGCGTTGGGGCTGGGGTGGCGGGAGGCGTCGCGGCGGGCGACGCGCAGGGCGCCGCGCGGGTCGGGGCCCGCGAGGACGGCGAGGGCGGCGGTGAGCCGGGCGCCGGGCCAGCCGGCGACGTCGTCGAGGCGGGCGGAGGCCCAGCCGAACCGGCGGTAGCGCGGGGACCTGTGGCCGACCATGGCGTCGAGGGTGTTCACGGCGCGGAAGCCCACCAGCCCGGGCACGCCGCCGAGCGCTCCCCACACCAGGGCGCCCACGACGGCGTCGGAGGTGTTCTCGGCGACGGACTCCACGACCGCGCGCGCGATCTGCTGCTCGTCCAGGGCCTGCGGATCGCGGCCGCACAGGTGGGGCAGCCGCTTCCGGGCGGCCGCCAGGTCGCCGGCGGCGAGCGCCCCGCCGACGGCGCGCGCCTCGCGGCCCAGCGATGTGCCGCCCAGGACGGCCCAGGTGGCGGCGGCGGTCAGGGCGACGCGCGCCGTGGGGGAGGGGCGTGCGGTACGGGCCAGCAGCCCGGCGCCGGCCACGGCGCCGCCCGCGCACAGCAGGGTGTGCAGGGCGCCCGTGCCGCGATGGTCGCGCCACAGGCGCTGTTCGACGGCGTGCGCGGCGCGCCCGAAGGCGGCCACGGGATGGCCGCGGCGGGGGTCGCCGAGGAGGAGGTCACCGGCGAAGCCGAGGGCCGCACCGCACGCGAAACCGAGGTGATCGGCGCGCATCGGTCAGGCCGCCGTCGCGCCTCGGCGGAAGGGGGGCTCACTGTCGGACGGTATGCGGCGGCCGGGCATGGCGATGTGTCCTCACTCAGGGTCCGCGCCCTGGCTCGACGTGACCGGCGACCAGAGTCTCCTGGCTCCCGGATCGACGTCGCTCCGGCCTTCCAGCCCGCGGGGCGGGCCGTGGCCCTCGGTGGAGGACGCTCCCCGGTGACAGTGGCGGGACCGCGCCGGATTCACACCGGCTTCCTCTGCTGTCGCCGTTTGGCTCCGGAAGTGCACCACGGCCCGGGAAGGGCAGTCAACTCACAGCTGACCTGCGGCCTTCCCGGGCCGTGGGAGGGATATGCGGAGGTGCTCCGGGCGCTCGGAAGCACCCGGAGGGCGCCCTCAGGAGACGATGAGGAAGATGCCGTATCCGACGGCGGCCGCGCACAGCGCGAAGCAGGCGTACGCGCCGGTGCGCAGGAGCGCGTTGGGAGCGACGGGCGCGGCGACGGTGCCGTCCGGCTGCTCCTGGGCCTTGCGGGGCGCGGTGCCGACGATGCCGAGGGTGAAGACGCCGACGAGCGCGACGGTCACGACGAGGCTGACGCCGAAGACCTGGCCGAGGGCTTCCCAGTTGATCTGCATGACGGGGTTCCTTGGTTCCTTAGCTCGTCGCCGCGGCGGGGGCGGCGGGGGCGGAGGAGGCGGTCGCCGGGGCGGCGGCCAGGGGGCCGGCCGGCGGCGGGGCGACGGCCTGGAGGGCGGCGGTGATGACGCCGGCGGGCTCGAGGGGCTCGGCGTCCACGCCCTGCGGCTGGTTGAGGTCGTTGACGTTGTCGTGCGTCACCGGCTTGCGGCGCGAGGCCAGCCAGATCGCGCCCGAGACGCCGAGGCCGAGGACGGCGACCGCGGCCACGCCCCAGTCGCCCTGGTCGGCGAGGAGGGCGGCGCCACCGGCGACCAGGCCCGCGGCGGGCAGGGTCAGGCCCCAGGCCATGACCATGCGGCCGGCGGTGGACCAGCGCACCACGCCGCCCTTGCGGCCGAGGCCGGCGCCCATGATCGAGCCGGAGCAGACCTGGGTGGTGGAGAGCGCGAAGCCGATGTGCGAGGAGGCGAGGATGACGGTCGCGGCGCCGGTCTGGGCGGCGAAGCCCTGGGCGGGCTTGATGTCGGTCAGACCCTTGCCGAGCGTCTGGATGATGCGCCAGCCGCCGAGGTACGTACCGAGCGCGATGGCCAGGCCCGCGGAGACGATGACCCACATGGGCGGGTCGGAGTGCGGGGCGACGACGCCGCCGGCGACCAGCGCGAGGGTGATCACACCCATGGTCTTCTGGGCGTCGTTGGTGCCGTGGGCGAGGGAGACCAGGGCGGCCGAGGCGATCTGCCCGGCGCGGTAGCCCTTGGCGGTCTCCTGCTCGTCGCGGCCCCGGGCGAGGCGGTAGGTGAGCCGGGTCGCGCACCAGGCGGCGATGCCGGCCACCAGCGGCGCGGCGACGGCCGGGATGAGGACCTTCATCACGACCTTGTCGGTGTTGACCGCGTCGAAGCCGACGGCGACGACCGTGGCACCGATCAGGCCGCCGAAGAGGGCGTGCGAGGAGCTGGAGGGAAGGCCCGCGAGCCAGGTCAGCAGGTTCCAGACGATCGCGCCGACGAGCCCGGCGAAGATCACTTCCGGCCTGATGCCCGCGGTCTCGTCGATGATCCCGCCGGAGATCGTCTTGGCGACCTCAACGGACAGGAACGCGCCGACGAGGTTGAGCACGGCCGACATGGCCACGGCCACCTTGGGCTTGAGGGCCCCGGTGGAGATGGTGGTGGCCATGGCGTTGGCCGTGTCGTGGAAGCCGTTCGTAAAGTCGAACACCAAGGCCGTGACGATCACGATCCCGATGAGAAGCGTGATGTTTTCCATTCACCCAGGCAATCAGCTCGATGGTCAGTACGCGGCGACCGTAGGGACTCAGGGTGAACGGAAGGTGAACTGGGCCCGGCCGGACCATTTCGTGAACCGGAGGCGACGACCGATGAGTGCGCAGGAAGAGATCAGCGGCAGCGGACGCGACGCCGGCCCGGCGGCCGAGGACCCAAGGCGCGCCTGGGCCGAGGTGGTGGCCACGGCCCGCCGCACCACGGCCGACGGGCTGGTCGTCGGCACCTCCGGCAACGTCTCCGCCAGGGTCGGGGACGTGGTGCTCGTCACGCCCAGCGGCGTCCCCTACGACCGTCTGGGCCCCGACGACATCACCGGAGTCGACCTCGCCGGCCGCCAGGTGATCGGCGAACTGACCCCCACCAGCGAGCTGCCCATGCACCTCGCCGTCTACCGCGCCACCGACGCCGCCGCGATCGTGCACACCCACGCCGTGCACGCCACGGCCGTCTCCACCCTCGTCGACGAGGTCCCGCTGATCCACTACATGGCCGCCGCCCTCGGCGGCCCCGTCCGCGTCGCCCCCTACGCCGTCTACGGCAGCGACGAACTGGCCGCCCACGTCCTCGCCGCCCTCGACGGCCGCAGCGGCTGCCTGCTGCGCAACCACGGAACCCTCACGTACGGCGCCACCCTCGAGCAGGCCCTGGACCGCACCGCCCAGCTCGAGTGGATGTGCCGGGTCTGGCTCGCCGCCGCCACCGTCCCCGGCCGCGCCCCGGCCCTGCTCACCCCCGGGCAGCTGGACGAGACGGCCGCCCGGCTGCGCGGCTACGGGCAGCGGGGGGAGTGACCCCGGGCCCCGGCGCGCACGTCCCGCGGGCGCGGCGCGCCGGGCCGCCACGCCCACTGGCCCCGGCCGGGGCCCGAGCCCACACTGGGGGTGATGGACCCGCGCCGGGCGGCGGCCCTGACCGCCGCCACCGTGATCGGTGCCGGAGCGGCCGCGGTGGCGGCCGGACGGTACGCCGGTGACGCTGCCCTCAAGGCCGGCCCCGGCCGGCCGCCGCCCGGCGAGGCGAGGATCGCCGTCCACGACACCGGCCCGGGCACCGTCACGCTCACCCGCACCCCCGCCGCGCTGCGCCCCGGCACCTACGGCCTGACCGGGCGCGGCGTGCACGCCGTGATCGGGGGCGTGGTGGCCGACGTCTCGCACCCCCACCACTGCGTCGTACGGCGCCTGGAGCGCGTCGCGCACGGCAGTCCGCGGCAGGGCGACCACGTCTGGCTGACCCCGCGGCTGCACGCGGGCAACCCGCGCGACGCGCTCGGCCTGGACCACGCCGACGTGGACGTGCCCGGCGAGCTGGGACCGCTGCCCGCCTGGTTCGTGCCCGCCGCCCGCGACACCTGGGTGATCACCGTGCACGGCCTGGGCACCACGCGCGAGCACGCCATGAACCTCCTGCCGTTCCTGCACGCCCAGCGGCTGCCCGTGCTCGCCGTCACCTACCGGGGCGACCCCGGAGCACCCCGCCCGGCGCACGGAATCAGCCACTTCGGCGCGAGGGAATGGCGGGATCTCGATGCCGCCCTGCGGTACGCCCTGCGCCACGGCGCCCGCCGCGTCGTGCTGCACGGCTGGTCCACCGGCGCCACCATGGCCCTGCTCGCCGCCCAGGAGTCCTCGCTCGGTCGCCATGTCGCCGGCCTCGTGCTGGACTCCCCGGTCCTCGACTGGCCCGCCGCGCTGCGCGCCCTCGCCGCCCACCGCGTCCCGGCACCACTCATTCCGCTTGCGGTCCGGGCGACCGAGGGCAGGATCGGCCTCGCCCCCGGCAGCCTGCTGGACGCCGCCGACCCGGCCCACGTGTCCGTACCCACCCTCGTGGTGCACGGCACCGACGACCCCCTCGCGCCGCTGGAGCACTCCCGCGAACTCGCCGCCGGACGACCGGAACTGATCACCCTGCGGACCGTCCGCGGAGCCGGCCACGCCGGGTCCTGGAACGTCGATCCGGCGGGCTACGAGGAGACCCTGCGGCGCTTCCTGATCCCCCTGATGTAGCGGGCGCGCGCGGCGCCCGCGCCCTGCCTGCGACTTCCCATCACGGGGTGCGCGCGGCCGGATAGTTGATTCCGATTGGGTTTTCGGAGCGTGAACGGCAAGACTGCTCCTGTGACGTCCCGTACTCCGCGCGACTCCCGGCTCAGACTCGTCCCCCGACAGCCGATCGCCGCCGCCCGCCGGGCCGTGGCGAACCGGGGCTCCCGCCCGGCGCCCCGACCGCCCGCAGGCACCCCGGCCCGGCCGGAACTGGCCCGGCAGGCCAGAGCAGGACTCGCCGGCGCGGTCCGGCTGGCCCGCTGGGCCGCCGACGAGTGCGCCCGCGGCGGCGGGTTGTGCGACGAGACCGTCGACCGGGCCGCCGCGGCACTGGGACTGACGGCCGGCCAGGTGCGCTCCGAGTGGGACCGCGCCCGCCTCGCCGGGCTCCTCGAGCTCCACGACGGCACCGCCCGCCCCGGCTGGCGGCTGCAGGCCTGGGACCGCGACGACAGCGCCGTGCTGCGCGGCTGGGTCGCCCTCTTCGACGCCTGGTCGCTCGCCCACCCCGAGCCCGCCGGCACCGACCCGACCCTCGCCGCCGAGGTCGTCGAGGCCGCCCCCCAGCTGCTGTCCGTCATGCACCTGTCGGCCGGCCCGGTCTCCGTCGCCATGCTGCTCGACCTGCTCCAGCAGCGCGTCGCGGAGATCCGCGCCGAACGCTGCGAGGTCCCCTACGGCACCCAGCCGCCCCCGGCCCCCGCTCCCGCCCCGGTCGCCGGGGATCCGCTCCCCGAGCTGCTCGACTGGGCGCTGCGCGGCCTCGCCTCCGTGGGCGCGCTCGTCATGCGGGGCGACGCCGGGGCGCGCGCCGAGGCCCTGCTCACGCCCCTGGGGAACTGGGCGGTGTGGGTCAAGCTCGAGCAGATCTGCGTCGCCGCGCAGAGCCCCGCCGGCAACATCGAACTGTCCGCCGAGGCCATGCTGCGCGGCTGCGCCGACCTCACCCCCGGGCCCGCCCGCGCCGAGTACCGCGCCTGGCTGGCCGCCCGGCCCGTGCGCAGCGCCGTCGCCGAGCTCCTGGACGCCGCCCGCGCCGACGACGCCATGGTCCGGGGCCTGGCCTTCGAGGCCCTGCGGGCGGTCGGCGCCCCCGCCGAGCCCACCGTACGGTCGGCGGCCGAGGAGCCGGTGCTGCGCCCGTACGCCCTGCTGTGGCTCGCCGAGCACGAGGGGCACGACCCCGAGGAGGCGGCGGAGGTCCTCACGCGGGAGGAGGCGACGTGGCTGTGGGTGGACACGGCCGCCGCCGTCGCGGACCACGGGGAGAGCCGGCTGCTGGTCCGCCACCTCGACTCCGCCGTCCAGGGCACGGTCCCCGGCCTGCTGGAGGAGGTACGGGCCGTAGGGCACCCCCGCACGGTCCAGGTGCTGGTCGCGCTGGCGGCCGCCCACCCCGACCCGGCGCTGGCCAAGGCCGTGCGCCGGGCCGCCTTCCAGGTGCACCGGGGCGGCGCCTGACCGGGGCCGGGATCCTCAGCCGGTGATTCACGGCCCCTTCGGGGCGTATGTGCCGAAGGTCCAGATGTTGCCCCCGACATCCCGCGCCATGTAGTCGCGGGAGCCGTACTCCTGGTCCGTCGGGGGCGTCAGGACCTCCACGCCGTGCTCCACCGCCCGCGCGTGGTGGGCGTCGGCGTCCTCGACGACGACATAGACCCCCGCCGGGCCCGCCTGCCGCATCGCGTGGTCGAAGACGCCGCCGCGTCCCCGGGAGCCGATCATCACCATGCCGTTGCCGTAGACCAGCTCGGCGTGCAGCACGGTGCCGTCCTCGCTCTCGTACAGCGCGGTCCGCAGGAAGCCGAAGGCCTCCGTGAGCTGGCGGATCGCCGCCTGCGCGTCGTCGTACAGCAGGGCGGGGGAGACGGCCGGCGAGGCCGTGGGGGTGTCCGTCATGACGCTCGCTCCTCGTGCGCCGGCGGAAGGTGTCGCGACGCCGCGGGTCGCCCCGAGGGCCCGGCACCCCTCAGGCCAGGGCTTTCCACCCCGAGTATCGGCGAACCGAGCCCTCCCCGCCCCTTCCGGCGTGCCAGGGGGCGGCGCACGAGGCCCGCGAATCCGCTTGCGCGCCCCCGTTAGACTGGTCCGCATGGCATTCCTCCTCGCGCATTAGACGGCGTCATCGCGACCCCAGTCCGTCCCACCGCCGTCCACTTCGCCCAGGAGTAGAAACCCCCGTGATCACCGCCTCCGGTATCGAGCTGCGCGCCGGCGCACGCGTCCTCATCGAGTCCGCCAGCTTCCGCATCGCCAAGGGCGACCGCGTCGGCCTGGTCGGCCGCAACGGCGCCGGCAAGACCACCCTCACCAAGTGCCTCGCCGGTGAGGGCATCCCCGCCGCGGGCAACATCGCCCGCTCCGGCGAGGTCGGCTACCTCCCGCAGGACCCCCGCACCGGCGACCTCGACGTCCTCGCCCGCGACCGCATCCTCTCCGCGCGCGGCCTGGACTCCGTCCTGCGCAAGATGCGCGAGAACGAGGACCGGATGGCCAACGGCAAGGGCGCCACCCGCGAGCGCGCGATGAAGAAGTACGAGCGCCTGGAGACGGAGTTCCTCACCAAGGGTGGGTACGCCGCCGAGGCGGAGGCCGCGACCATCGCCGCCAGCCTGGGCCTGCCCGACCGCATCCTGACCCAGCCGCTGCACACCCTCTCCGGCGGCCAGCGCCGCCGCGTCGAGCTGGCCCGGATCCTCTTCTCGGACGCCGACACGCTGCTCCTGGACGAGCCCACCAACCACCTCGACGCCGACTCCATCGCCTGGCTGCGGGACTACCTCAGGACCTACCGCGGCGGCTTCATCGTCATCTCCCACGACGTCGACCTCGTCGAGACCGTCGTCAACAAGGTCTTCTACCTCGACGCCAACCGCTCGACCATCGACGTCTACAACATGGGCTGGAAGCTTTACCAGCAGCAGCGCGAGGCCGACGAGAAGCGCCGCAAGCGCGAGCGCCAGAACGCCGAGAAGAAGGCCGCGGCCCTCAATTCGCAGGCCGACAAGATGCGCGCCAAGGCCACCAAGACCGTCGCCGCGCAGAACATGGCCAAGCGCGCCGAGCGGCTGCTCAAGGGCCTGGACGAGGTCCGCGTCTCCGACAAGGTCGCCAAGCTGCGCTTCCCCGAGCCCGCGCCCTGCGGCAAGACCCCGCTGACGGCGGAGGGCCTGTCGAAGTCCTACGGCTCGCTGGAGATCTTCACCGACGTCGACCTGGCCATCGACAAGGGCTCCCGCGTGGTCATCCTCGGCCTCAACGGCGCCGGCAAGACCACCCTGCTGCGGCTGCTCGCCGGCACGGAGAAGCCCGACACCGGCCAGGTCACCCCCGGCCACGGCCTCAAGCTCGGCTACTACGCCCAGGAGCACGAGACGCTCGACCCGGACCGCACGGTCCTGGAGAACATGCGCTCCTCCGCTCCCGACCTGGACCTCGTCGAGGTCCGCAAGACGCTGGGCTCGTTCCTGTTCTCCGGCGACGACGTCGACAAGCCCGCGGGCGTGCTCTCCGGCGGTGAGAAGACCCGGCTGGCCCTGGCCACGCTGGTGGTCTCCTCCGCCAACGTCCTCCTGCTGGACGAGCCCACCAACAACCTCGACCCCGCCAGCCGCGAGGAGATCCTCGGCGCCCTGCGCACCTACAAGGGCGCGGTCGTGCTGGTGACGCACGACGAGGGCGCCGTGGACGCGCTCGAGCCCGAGCGGATCATCCTGCTGCCCGACGGCGTCGAGGACCTGTGGGGCCCGGACTACGCGGACCTGGTGGCACTCGCCTGACGGGTCGCACCCCGGCTTCTTGATCAGTGTGGTCCGGATCATTCGGCCGACGGGTGATCCATCATCTGAGTGAGGGCGGCTCGTACCCCCACACCTCCCCGTGCCCCGGCGCACGCGCTGTGCGAGGTGCGGGGCGCCGTTCGCGCCGCGCGGGGGAGTGCCCCGTCTGACCTGCCGCTTCACCTCGCCACCCGTACGGCCGTACGAGCCGGATCACCTGGAATCGCCTGCTCCGAGGGCCCTCCCGGCCGGAAAACGCGGGATCTCTTTCCCGCGGACTTCGCATCGACCTTGCCGAATGGGTGGCCAGGAGGCCGCCTAGGGGTGATCATGAGAGACAAGAGGCGCATCTCCCATGAGGAGGCACGGGTGGCCGAGACTCTGAAGAAGGGCAGCCGGGTGACCGGCGCCGCGCGCGAAAAGCTCGCGGCAGACCTGAAGAAGAAGTACGACTCCGGTGCGAGTATCAGGGCGCTGGCCGAAGAGACCGGTCGCTCCTATGGCTTCGTGCACCGGATGCTCAGCGAATCCGGCGTGATCCTGCGAGGTCGCGGCGGAGCAACGCGCGGCAAGAAGGCCGCCTCGGCCTGACGCCGCGCACTCCCAGCACAGCAGTCAGGACAGTCCCACCCGGTCGGCCGACCGGCCGACCGGGTGGTTACTGTGCAGTCAACCAACGCGACTGCGGCCGATTCGGAGGCCCCCATGACTGCTCGCAAAACCCTGCTCGACCAGGACGGCGTACAGCTCACCGTCGAGGACACGGTTGCCACCGTCACGCTCACCCATCCCGCCAAGCGCAACGCTCAGTCGCCCGCGCTGTGGCGGGCGCTGACCGAAGCGGGCCGGCTGCTGCCGGGTTCCGTGCGGGTGGTGGTGCTCAGGGGAGAGGGCAAGTCCTTCTCCGCGGGCCTCGACCGCCAGGCCTTCACCCCCGAGGGCTTCGACGGCGAGCCCTCCTTCATCGACCTCGCACGCGGCACGGACGAGGCGCTCGACGCCGAAATCGCCACGTACCAAGAGGCGTTCACCTGGTGGCGGCGCAACGACATCGTCTCCATAGCGGCCGTGCAGGGCCATGCCATCGGCGCCGGCTTCCAGCTCGCTCTGGCGTGCGACCTGCGGGTCTGCGCGGACGACGCCCAGTTCGCGATGCGCGAGACCAGCCTGGGCCTGGTGCCCGACCTCGGCGGCACCCAGCCGCTGGTGTCGCTCGTCGGCTACGCCCGCGCGCTCGAGATCTGCGCCACCGGACGCTTCGTCTCCGCCACCGAGGCCGAGCTCACGGGCCTGGCCAACGTGGTCGTCCCCGCCGCCGAACTCTCGGGGGCCGTCGACGACTTGACCGCCGCCCTGCTGGCCGCCCCGCGCGACGCCGTCATCGAGACCAAGGCCCTGCTGCGCGGCGCGGCCGGCCGCACCTACGACGAGCAGCGCGTCGCCGAGCGCGCCGCCCAGGGCCGCCGCCTGCGCGATCTCGCGGGGCTCGGGGAGTAACGGCCCCGGCCGGAGTTCGTCGCCGCCCGGGCGGGGTACGTGGACCCCGCCTATGGTGGCGATGAGGACCGGAAGAAAGGCGGCCGACGATGGCGGACACCGTGAGCCCGAATCCCCAGACCGGAAAGAGCGGCCCGAGCGGCGGCCACGGCAAGCAGCCGCCGGTCGCCCCCGCGGACCGCGGCCGCACCACCATCGCCGACGGCGTGGTGGAGAAGATCGCGGGCCTGGCCGCCCGGGAGGTGCTCGGCGTCCATGCCATGGGCGGCGGGCTCGCCCGCACCTTCGGGGCCGTGCGCGACCGCGTCCCCGGCGGCGGCAAATCCCCCAGCCGGGGAGTGAAGGCCGAGGTCGGCGAGGTCCAGACGGCCCTGGACCTGGAGATCGTCGTGGACTACGGCGTGGCGATCACCGAGGTCGCCCGCGCCGTGCGGGTGAATGTCATCGAGGCCGTGGAGCGCATGACGGGCCTGGAGGTCGTCGAGGTCAACATCGCCGTGACCGACGTGAAGTTGCCGGACGAGGAAGAGGAAGAGCCGGAGCCGAGGATCCAGTAGGCCGGACGGGCCGGGTGAGGAGCGCACGATGAGTATGGCCACGACCGGGATGATCGCCGGTATGGGCCTGGCGTTCGCCGGGTACTTCGGCGGGTTCGGGGCCTTCCTGCTGGTGGCGGCGCTGGGCGCCATAGGCTTCGTGGCGGGCCGGTTCCTCGACGGGGACCTCGAGCTCGGCGACTTCTTCCGCCCGCGCGACGGGAGCGGGAGGTAGCGCGTGGAGGCACGAGAGGTGGTGGAGCCCGCCGTGCGCGGCGCGACCCGTATCGCCGACCAGGTCGTCGCCAAGATCGCCATGCAGGCGGCGCGGGAGGCGCTCGGCGCACCCACGCCGGACGGCCACGAGCCCCCGCGCACCTCGGTCTCCGTGCACGACGGCTCCGCACGGGTAAGAGTCTCGGTGGAGCTCGGCTATCCGGCGGACATCGGCGCCCGCTGCCGTGCGGTACGGCAGCGGATCACCGAACGCGTCAGGACACTGGCGGGCATGGAGGTCCCGGAGGTGGTGATCACGGTGGAGCGGCTGCACTCCGCGCACGGCGAACGCTCGGGCGGGGAGCGGGTGCGATGAGCGATCCCGCACCACCGCAGAAGAGCCCCGGCCCCGACGACGGCCCCGTGCACGACGGCCCTGTGCACGACGGCGGGGCACACCGCTTCTGGTCGGCCCGTCGGCTGCCCGCCGCACTGGTGGCGGCCGCCGTGCTGGGCGCCGCCGGGGTCCTCCTCTACGACATCGTCTCCGTACGGTCCGGCCACCCGGCCATGGGCTGGCGCCGCCACCTGGCCCACGCCCTCGCCACCCGCCACCTCGACGACCCCTTGATCGCCGGCGGCGCGGCCCTGGCGGTCCTGCTCGGCCTCTGGCTGATCGTGCTGGCCGCCACCCCGGGCCTGCGCCGGGTGCTGCCGATGCGCCGCATCTCCCCGGACGTACGCGCCGGGCTCGACCGGGCGGCGGCCGCGCTGGTACTGCGGGACCGGGCCATGGAGGTCGCCGGGGTGCGGTCCGTGCGGGTCGACGTCCGCCGCCGGGTGGTCAGGGTCCGCGCCCAGTCCCACTTCCGGGACCTGGACGAGGTGCGCACGGACGTGAACACCGTGCTGGCCGAGGGCGTCAGAGAGCTGGGCCTGGCCCGCCAGGCGTCGCTGTCCGTGCACGTCCACCGCCCCGCGAAGAGGTGAACGCCCGGTGCTGAGGACCGCCAACCGGATCCTGCTGGGGCTGGCCGGCGTGCTGCTGCTGGCGCTCGGCGCCGCCGTGCTCGCCGGGGCGCTGGACCTGCCCCGGCGCTGGGGCGTCACCCTGCCGACGGCCTGGCCCTTCGCCGGGCCGGACGACGTGCCACTGAGCGCCGCACGCCGGCGGGGATGGGGCCGGCACGGCTGGTGGTGGCCCACGGTCATCGCGGCGCTGGGCGTCGTCGTGGCGCTGTCCCTGGGCTGGCTGCTCGCCCAGGCGCGCAGGCACCGGCTGCGCGAGGTGGGCGTCGACAGCGGCGACGGCGAGACGGTCGTGGTGCGCGGCCACGCCCTTCAGGACGCGCTGGCGGCCGAGGCGGCGGCGCTCGAGGGCGTGGACGACGCCGTGATCACCCTGACCGGGCGGCGCACGGCCCCCCGGGCGCGCATCGGCCTCACCCTCGCCCCGCACGCCCGGCCCGCCGGTGCCCTGCGGCGCCTGGACGCCGAGGTCCTGCGGCACGCCCGTACCTCCGCGGGCCTGCTCCGCCTGCCGGCGGAGGTACGGCTGCGGGCGGTTCGCCACCCCGCGCGCCGGGTGGGCTGAGGGCGCGCCCACCCATCGGACACGCCCTAGAAGCCGTGCCGGGCGCCGCCGTCGACGGGCAGCATCACGCCCGTCAGGTACGACGCCGCCGGGGACAGGACGAACGCCGCCGTCCTGCCGAACTCCTCCGGGTTGCCGTAGCGGCCGAGCGGGATGGCCTGCGAGCGGCGGGCCCGCGTCGCCTCGGGGTCGCCGGAGAGCGCGTCGAGTTCGCGCAGCCGGTCGGTGTTGATGCGGCCGGGCAGCAGCCCGACCACGCGGATGCCGCGCGGGCCCAGGTCCACCGACAGCGACTTGGCGAAGCCCGCCAGGCCCGGGCGCAGGCCGTTGGAGATCGCGAGGCCGGGGATCGGCTCGTGGACCGACGCCGACAGCACGAAGCCGATCACCCCGCCCTCGCCCAGCTCCGCGGCCGCGGTGCGGGCCATGCGGACCGCGCCGAGGAAGACGGACTCGAAGGCCGCCTGCCATTGGTCGTCGCCGTTGTCGGCCGCCGAGCCGGGCGGCGGGCCGCCGACGCTGATCAGTACGCCGTCGAAGCGCCCGAAGCGCTCCCGGGCGGTGGCGACGAGGCGCTCGGCCGCCGTGGGGTCGGCGTTGTCGGCGCCCACCCCGACCGCACGCGGGCCGATCTTCTCGGCCGCCGCGGCCGCGGCGGCGGCGTCCCGCCCGGAGACGACGACGCCCGCGCCTTCGGCCGCCAGCTCACATGCGGTGGCGAAGCCCAGCCCGCGGCTCGCGCCGGTCACCACGTACGCCCTGTCCTTCAGTCCAAGATCCATAGGGTCAGTGTGCCGTGTCCTCGCCGGTCAGGAGAAGGGCGGTGCCCACGAGCCCGATGTGGCTGAAGGCCTGGGGGAAGTTCCCCAGCTGCCGGCCGGCACGGGGGTCGAACTCCTCGGCGAGCAGGCCGACGTCGTTGCGGACGGCGAGCAGCCGCTCGAACAGCTCCCGGGCCTCCTTCTCCCGCCCGGTCATGCACAGCGCGTCGGCCAGCCAGAACGAGCAGGCGAGGAACGCGCCCTCGCCGCCCGGCAGCCCGTCCACGGGCGCCTCGTCCGGGGCGTCGTCCAGGCTGTAGCGGCGGATGAACCCGTCGCGCCTCAGCTCCCGCCGCACCGCGTCGACCGTGCCGACGACGCGCGGATCGCCGGGCGGCAGGAAGCCCACGCGGGGGATGAGCAGGGTGGCCGCGTCCAGGTCGCGCGATCCGTAGTACTGGGTGAAGGTGTTGCGCTCCTTGTCGTAGCCCTTCTCGCAGACCTCGCGGTGGACCTCGTCGCGCATCGCCCGCCAGCCCTCGAGGTCGCCGGGCAGGCGCGGGTCGTGCTCCAGGGTGCGCACCGCCCGGTCGGCGGCCACCCAGGCCATGACCTTGGAGTGCACGAAGTGCCGGCGCGGGCCGCGGATCTCCCACAGGCCCTCGTCCGGCTCGCGCCAGTGGTCCTTGAGGAAGTCCAGGAAGCAGCGCTGGATGTTCCAGGCGTGCGGCCGCCCGCCGCCGAGCCCGCCGCCGCGGGCCGCGTACAGGGAGTCGATGACCTCGCCGTAGACGTCGAGCTGCAGCTGGCCGACCGCCTCGTTGCCGGTGCGCACCGGGGTGGACCGCTCGTATCCCGGCAGCCAGGACAGCTCCCGCTCGGGCAGCCGCCGCTCGCCCGCCAGCCCGTACATCGTCTGCAGGTCGCCGGGGTCGCCGGCGACGGCGCGCAGCAGCCAGTCCCGCCAGGCGGCGGCCTCGTCCTCGTAGCCCAGGGCGAACAGGGAGTTCAGGGTGAGGGTGGAGTCCCGCAGCCAGCAGTAGCGGTAGTCCCAGTTGCGGACGCCGCCGATCTCCTCGGGCAGGGAGGTGGTGGGGGCGGCGACGATGCCGCCGGTGGGGGCGTAGGTGAGGGCCTTGAGGGTGATCAGCGAGCGGACCACGGCCTCCCGGTGCGGCCCCCGGTAGCGGCAGCGCGCGGCCCACTCCCGCCAGTCCTCCAGGCTGTGCCGCAGCGACTCGTGCGGGTCGACGAGCCGGGGTCGGGCCTCGTGGGAGGGATGCCAGGTGAGGACGAAGGCGACCGTCTCGCCGGCCTCGACGGTGAACTCGGAGCGGGTGCTGAAGTCCTCCCCGTAGGTGCGTACGGGCGGCTCGCTGCGCAGCCAGACCGAGTCGGGCCCGGCGACGGCGACGCGGTGGCCGTCGCTGCGCCGTATCCAGGGGACGATGGCGCCGTAGTCGAAGCGCAGTCGCAGCACGCTCCGCATCTCCACGCCGCCGCTGACGCCCTCGACGATGCGCACGAGGTCGGGGGCGCGGTCGCGCTGGGGCATGAAGTCGGTGACCTTGACGGTGCCGTCGTCGGTCTCCCACACGGATTCGAGGACCAGGGAGTCCTCGAGGTAGGCGCGCCGGGTGCAGGCGCCGGCCCCGGCGGGGGCGAGCCGCCAGTGGCCGTTGTCCTCGTCGCCCAGGAGCGCGGTGAAGCAGGCGGGGGAGTCGAAGCGGGGCAGGCACAGCCAGTCGACGGAACCGTCGCGGCCGACCAGGGCGCCGGTCTGCAGATCGCCGATGAGTGCGTAGTCCTCGATGAGTGCCACGCGGGGCGTCTTCCCTGACCGGGCGGCGGCTACTCGGGGCCGGAGGCTGTCCGGGCGACGCCGGCGGCGTCCTCGGGAGCACTGCCGGACTCGGGCGCGCGCCCGTCGCCGCCCTCCTCCGTGGCCTCCGCCGCCTCCGCCTCGGCTGCTGCCGCCGCCTCGGCGCGGTCGCGGCGCTCGCGGCGGACCAGGATGAACCAGCCGACGGGCACGAAGGCGGAGAACAGCCACCACTGCACGGCGTAGGCCATGTGCGGGCCGATGCCGCTGTGGTCGGGGGCGGACAGCGGCCGCGGCTGGTTCTTTCCGGCGGGGGAGGTGAGTTCGACGTAGCCGCCGAGCAGGGTGCGGTGCAGCTCCCCGGCGCGCTGCGCGCTGCTGATGAGCATCACCTGGCGCGGCGGCAGGCCCGCGGTGTTCTTGATGCCGCTGGCCGTGGTCTCGTCGGCCCTGAGCCGGCCGGTGACGGTGACCTTGCCGGCCGGGGCGGCGGGCACGTCGGGGAACTTGGTCAGGTCGCCGTTCGCCGGGACCCAGCCGCGGTTGACCAGGACGGCACGGCCGTCCGCCATGACCAGCGGCGTGAGGACGAAGTAGCCCTGGTTGCCGTCGTCGTCGGTGCGCATCCGCACCACGACCTCGCCCTTGGGGTCGTACGTACCGCTCGCGGTGACCGTGCGCCAGACGTCGTCGCGCGCCACCGCGCGCCCGGGGCCGGTGAGCTCGGTCACGGGCACGGGATCGGAGGCCAGGCTCCGGGCGATCTGATCGTTCCGCGCTACCCGGTGCTCGTGGCGATGCAGCTGCCAGAAGCCCAGTTGGATCATCGCCGGGATGAGGGCGAGCGCCACGAGTGTGGTGATCACCCACTGCCGGGACAACAGGAAGCGGTACACGCTTTGACGGTACCTGGTGGGGTTCGCCCCCCGGCGGCCGGGTGCCACCGGGGGGCTATGTCGCCTTATGCCTCTTTTGTCGCCGGAGTCACATGGGACAACAGCTGTATGAAGGCCGCCTCGTCGACCACCGGCGTGCCGAACGAGCGGGCCTTGGCGGTCTTGGAGGTGGGCGCCTCCGGATCGTTGGTGACCAGCAGGCTGGTCAGCCGCGAGACGCTGGTGGCCACGTGCAGCCCCGCCTCGACCGCCCGGTCCTCCAGCAGCTCCCGGTCGACGGAGGTGTCGCCCGAGAACGCCACCCGCATGCCCTGTGTGAGCTGGCCGCCCGGTGCGTAGCGCCCCGGGTTGGGGTACGGGCAGGCCGGGCGCTTGCGGCTGGGCCGCCAGGTCCCGGACCGGTAGGACGGCTGATATCCGACCCTGGCCGGGCGGGCCGGGGCCGCCGGCCCGTCGGACCACTCGGTCAGCGGCTGGCAGGCCAGCAGCGGCAGCCGGATCCCCGCCTCCGCCGCCAGCCGCAGGCTCGGCCGGAACGCCTCGGCCAGCACCCGGGCGTCGTCCAGCGCGTGGTGGGCGCGCTGCTGCACGACGCCGTAGTGCGCGGCGAGCGACTCCAGCTTGTGGTTGGGCAGCGGCAGCCGCAGCTCCTTCGACAGCGCGATGGTGCACAGCCGCTGGCGCACCGGGGCGGTCGCCCGGGCGCGGGCGTACTCACGGGCGATCATCGACCAGTCGAAGGCGGCGTTGTGCGCGACGAGCACCCGCCCGTCCAGGCGCTTGGCGAACTCCTCGGCGATCTCCGGGAAGAGCGGCGCGTCGGCGAGGACCTCGGAGGTCAGCCCGTGGATCCACACCGGGCCGGGATCGCGCTGGGGATTGACCAGCGTGTACCACTGGTCCTCCACCCGGCCGCGGGCGTCCAGCTGGTAGACGGCGGCCGACACTATCCGGTCATCCCGGGCGAGCCCGGTGGTCTCCACGTCGACGACCGCGTATCCCTGCGGATACGCGGCCGGCCACGGGGTGGGCGATGCGGCGTCGGTGCGGTCTTCGAGCATGGTCCAAGAGCTTAAGGGCCCCCGCTGACAACGCCGCAATCCGGCCGGGGACCGGACGGATCCGGACGGGGTGGATCAAGCCAGATCCGTGCGCACGGCACCCCCTCGGGACGGCCCGCGCCGCCGCGTGCCGGCACGCCGCGTCCCGGCCTCTGTCACCCGGACGGTGGACACCGGTCCACGGCGCGCGGCCGCCCGCGAGGCCCGGCGGTCACCGGGACCCGGGCCCGCGACCGCTGTGGGTGGTGTCACCACCGAACCAGGGGTAACGATCTTTGGTACCCGAGGGTAACAACCCCTAGCGGCAGGCCTGTCGGCCCGCTTATGGTGCCGCCATGCCGCACCTTCCCGATGTCGTGTTGTGGTCCGTACCCGCCTTCATCCTGCTCACCGCCCTGGAGTTGGTGAGCTACCGGCTGCACCCCGACGACCGCTCCGAGGGCTACGAGGCCAAGGACGCGGCGACCAGCATCGGCATGGGGCTGGGCAGCCTCCTCTTCGACGCGCTCTGGAAGATCCCGATCGTGGCGGTCTACACGGCCGTCTACGAACTCACCCCCCTGCGCGTGCCCGTCCTGTGGTGGACGCTGCCGCTGATGCTCCTCGCGCAGGACTTCTTCTACTACTGGTCGCACCGCGGCCACCACGTCGTCAGGGTCCTGTGGGCCTGCCACGTGGTGCACCACTCCAGCCGCAGGTTCAACCTGACGACGGCCCTGCGCCAGCCGTGGACGTCGCTGACGGTCTGGCCGTTCTACGTGCCGATGATCGCGCTCGGCGTGCACCCGGCGGCGGTGGCCTTCTGCTCGTCGGTCAACCTCGTCTACCAGTTCTGGGTGCACACCGAGCGGGTCGGCACACTGCCCCGGCCCGTGGAGTACGTCCTGAACACCGCCTCCCACCACCGCGTCCACCACGCCTCGCAGGGCGGCTACCTGGACCGCAACTTCGGCGGCATCCTCATCGTCTGGGACCGGATGTTCGGCTCGTTCGTCCCCGAGGTCGAGCGACCGGTGTACGGGCTGACGAAGAACATCGACACCTACAACCCACTGCGCGTGGCCACCCACGAGTACGCGGCCATCGCCCGCGACGTCAGGGCGGCGCGCACCTGGCGGGAGCGGGCCGGGCGCATCTTCCGCGGCCCGGGCTGGCAGCCGCCGTCGGTCTCCCCGCCGCGCGGGGAGGCGCCGGCCGCCGCGGCCGCCGCCACGAGCGGGCGGGCCGCGTGAGAGGGGTCCGCGCGGCCGCGCCGGCCGCGACCGCCGCCGCCCTGGCCGTGGTGGCGGCCGTTCACCTGGGCGCGCTCCTGGCCGGTGCCACGACCGCCGTGCACGTGACCAAGCCGGCGCTGATGCCGCTGCTGGCGGCGTACGTCCTGGCGCGCGGCGGCCCGCGGCTGCTCGCGGTGGGCCTGCTCCTCGGGTGCGGGGGCGACACCCTGCTGCAGACCGGCCGGGAGGCCCTCTTCCTGGTGGGAATGGGCTCCTTCGCGATCGGGCACGTGTGCTACCTCGTGCTGTTCGCCCGGCACGGCGCCGCGTTCACCCGGCACGGCGTCGGCGCGGCCCGTACGTACCGCCTCACGGCCGCCTACGCCGCCGTCTGGGGCACCGTCCTGGCGCTGCTGTGGGCCGGCCTGGAGGCGGACCTGAGGGTGCCGGTCGCGCTCTACAGCCTGCTGCTGACCGTGATGGCGCTGGGCGCGACGAGGGTGGGGCCGTGGGCCGCGGCGGGCGGGGTGCTGTTCCTGCTGTCGGACACGCTCATCGCCGGCGGCCTGGCCGGCTGGCCGCAGGCGCCGGCGCCCCAGTTCTGGATCATGCTCACGTACATCGCCGCGCAGTACCTGGTGGCGCACGGGCTGCTGACCCACCTGCGGACGGAGGAGGAACGGACGAAAGGGGCCGGGCGGAAGCCGCCCGGCCCCTTCGCCGCTCGTCGCGGACGTCAGTCCTGGACCGCCGACAGGGCGTCGACGATGCCGTAGCCGTAGAAGCTGTTGACGTTCTTGTTGCCGGTGCAGGCGGCCTTCCACTTACCGGTGCCGTCCGGGTCGTACGACGCGGTCGGGCAGCCGGGGTTCTTGGCCTGGGCCTTCAGGAGCCACTGGATCTCCTGCGGGCTGGACTTGGGGTGCGTGCTCTTCAGCAGCGCCGCCACGCCCGCCACGTGCGGTCCGGCCATGGACGTGCCCTGCAGGTAGGCCCAGTCGCCGCCCGGCATGGTGGAGAGGATGCCACCCTCCTTGGCCGGGGCGTCGGGCACCTGCATGGTGTCGCCGCCGGGGGCCGCGACGTCGACGGCCTTCAGGCCGTAGTTGGAGTAGAACGACTTGGCCGACTTCACGCCCGTGGCCGAGACGGTGACGACGCCGGGCAGCTGGGCCGGGACGTCGAGGCAGACCTTGGGGTCGACCGTACGGGCCGGCGGCTTGGAGCCGGTGTCGTTCGGGCTGCTGGTGTCGACGATCTTGTCGGCGGCCAGGTCGAAGTTGTCGTTGCCCGCGGAGGCGACGTTGACGACGCCCTTGCCCTGGGCGTACTGCGCGGCCCGGCCGACCGCGTCGGCTATCGCCTTCTGGTCGAGGTTGTCCGGGCAGTTGAACAGCCACGGGTCGACGTAGTAGCTGTTGTTCGTCACCGCGGCGCCGTGGTCGGCGGCGAAGACGAAGGCGCAGACGACGCTCTCGGCGTAGAAGAAGCTGTCCTTGGGCGTGCTGACCTTGATGCCGGAGACCTTCACGCCAGGGGCGACACCGGCCACGCCGACGCCGTTGCGGGCCGCGGCGATGGTCCCGGCCACGTGCGTGCCGTGGTAGTCGGTCTTCGGGTCGAAGGGACGCCACGCGCCGGGCGTGGTGTCGGCCTTGCCGGAGACGCAGCTGGCGGACTGGTTCGCGGCGAAGTTGGGCGCCAGGTCGGGGTGGGTGTCGTCCACGCCGGTGTCGATGACGGCGACGGTGACGTTCTTGCTGCCCGGGTTGACCTTGGCGGCCTTGTCGGCGCCGATGGCGGGCAGGTCCCACTGCAGGCCCTCGAGCGGCTCCTTGCCGGTGGCGGTGGAGCGGGCCAGCGACTTGGCGCCCTCCTTGGAGAGGTCCAGCTTCTTCGGCTTGCCGTACTGCGTGGTGGCCGCCGCCTTCAGCGGGGCGGTGCGGGTGGCGCCGGCGGACTGCACGCCGGGGACCGCGCGCAGGGCCTTGGCGAACTCCGGGTTCTTGGAGTGCGCGACGACGACGCCGATCTTGTCGTAGGAGACCACGACGGTGCCGCCGGCCTGCTTGACGGCCTTCTTCACCTTGGTCAGAGTGGCGCGGTCGGTCGCGGTGTTGACCACGTACGACAGCAGCGGACCGTCGGTGGTGGTGGCCGCCCGCACGGCGGTGACGTCCTGCGGGGCGGCCGAGGCCGCACCGGGCAGGAAACCGAGGGAGGCGGTGAGCGCCAGCCCGACGGGGGCCGCCAGCAGGGCGTGCCGGCGTCTGGGACGCAGCTGAGCCATGGGTTCTCCACATCATCCAGGAAGTCCGCCCGGGCGCATGGGCGCGCGTGGGCGGGTACATGACGAGTGAAGCTAGCGCCGATCATGGCCCTGGGCAATGAATTCACCCGGAAATCACATCGGAAGGAATTATTCCGCGCCAGATGTGGGCAGTTGGGGGGTCTTGCGGCCCCCACGGAACGCTGCTTTCAGGGTAAATTTCAGGGCGAATCTCAAGGCGGATCTCAAGGTGAATCCCAGGGCGAAGTGCCCCCGCCGCGCAGGGTGTCGATGCTCAGCGGCGCCAGTGGCACCCGGGGCCCGTACCAGCGGCCCGGCGCCACGATCGCGGGCGGACGGCCGGTGCCGACGGCCGGTACCGGCGCCGTCAACCTGACGCTCCCGAACGGGCGTCGGCCGCCGGGGGACCGGCCGGGAGGTGGGGCAGCGCTCACACCAGGGTCAACGAGAGCGGCGGCGGGCGGTTTTGCCCGGGGCGGCGGCCGCTGCGACATTCGGTGAACCGCCCCCTGTCGCATACTGCGGTGTCGCTCTACGATGCGTGATCCCAGTCACAGGCTCGGCTCGCGCTCCGTATTCACCCGTCAGGAGAGACCGTGGACTCAGAAGAGGCCGTGGGCACCCCACCGACCACAGCCAAGGGCCCGGACGAGCCCGTTCGTCCCGCCGTCCCCGCACAGCCCGACCGCTTC
This sequence comes from Streptomyces sp. C36, assembly GCF_040932295.1. Lineage (NCBI taxonomy): Bacteria > Bacillati > Actinomycetota > Actinomycetes > Kitasatosporales > Streptomycetaceae > Streptomyces > Streptomyces sp. C36. Next base: position 943,342 of record NZ_JBFQGI010000002.1, read on the forward strand.
ACGGACGTACGGAACAGCGAGGAGTTCGGCGAACTGCGCCGCGCGCACCGCTCCTTCGCCTTCCCGCTCACCGTGGCGTTCATCGCCTGGTACCTGCTCTACGTGCTGCTGTCCAACTACGCGGGCGGCTTCATGGACACCAAGGTGGCCGGCAACATCAACGTCGCGTTGGTGTTCGGGCTGGCGCAGTTCCTCACCACCTTCCTGATCGCCTGGTGGTACGCGCGGCACGCCGCGGCGAAGATCGATCCGAAGGCCGAGGCCCTCAAGGCCCGTATGGAGGCGGGGGAATGAGCACCAGCACCACCTTGCTGAGCGCCACGGCGCATCCGCTGGCCGCCGGGGGCGCCGGCGAGCACCGCACTCTGATCATCACCCTGTTCTCGGTCTTCGTCGCCATCACCCTGGGCATCACGGTCTGGGCCGGCCGGCAGACGAAGGACGCCACCGACTTCTACGCCGGCGGCCGCTCGTTCACCGGTTTCCAGAACGGCCTGGCCATCTCCGGCGACTACATGTCCGCCGCGTCCTTCCTCGGCATCGCCGGGGCCATCTCCCTCTTCGGGTACGACGGATTCCTGTACTCCATCGGCTTCCTGGTCGCCTGGCTGGTGGCGCTGCTGCTCGTCGCCGAGCCGCTGCGCAACTCCGGCCGCTTCACGATGGCCGACGTGCTCGCCCACCGCCTCCGCCAGCGGCCCGTGCGCACCGCCGCCGGCACCTCCACCATCGTCGTCTCGATCTTCTACCTGCTCGCCCAGATGGTCGGCGCCGGCGCCTTGGTGGCCCTGCTGCTGGGCGCCACCGGCGAGGGGTCACGGCGCTGGATCATCGTCCTGGTCGGCCTGGTGATGGTGCTCTATGTGACCATCGGAGGGATGAAGGGCACCACCTGGGTGCAGATCGTCAAGGCGGTGCTGCTCATCGCGGGCACCCTGCTGATCACCGTGCTGGTGCTCAACAAGTTCCACTGGAACCTCTCCACGCTCCTGGGCCGCGCCGCCGAGGCGAGCGGCAAGGGCGGCGCCTTCCTGGAGCCCGGCCTGCAGTACGGCAAGGACGGCACCTCCAAGCTCAACTTCGTCTCGCTCGGCCTAGCGCTCGTCCTGGGCACCGCCGGACTGCCGCACATCCTGATCCGCTTCTACACGGTGCCCACGGCCCAGGCGGCCCGTAAGTCGGTCAACTGGGCGATCGGCATCATCGGCGCCTTCTACCTGATGACCATCGCCCTCGGCTTCGGTGCGGCGGCCCTGGTCGGGCCCAAGGCGATCACGGCCTCCAACGAGTCCGGCAACACCGCGGCCCCGCTGCTCGCCCAGGAGGTCGGCGGCGGCGCCGGATCCACCGGCGGAGCGATTCTGCTCGCCGTGATCTCGGCCGTCGCCTTCGCCACCATCCTCGCCGTGGTCGCGGGCCTGACCCTCGCCTCCTCCGCGTCCTTCGCCCACGACCTGTGGGCCAACGTCATCCGGCGCGGGAAGACGAGCGAGAAGGAGGAGATCCTCACCGCCAAGATCGCCGCGATCGTCATCGGCGCGATCTCCATCGCGCTGGGCATCTTCGCCCACCGGCTCAACGCCGCCGCCCTGGTGGCCCTCGCCTTCGCCGTCGCGGCCTCGGCCAACCTCCCCACGATCCTCTACAGCCTCTTCTGGAAGCGCTTCACCACCCAGGGCGCGCTGTGGTCGATCTACGGCGGGCTGATCTCCTCGGTCACCCTCGTGATCCTCTCTCCCGTGGTCTCCGGCAACCCCAAGGCGCTCTTCCCGGGCCTGGCCTTCGACTACTTCCCGCTCGGCAACCCCGGGCTGGTCTCCATCCCGCTGGGCTTCCTGCTCGGCTGGGCCGGGTCGCTGCTGTCCCGTCCCGCGCCGGATCAGGAGCGCAAGTACGCCGAACTCGAGGTCCGCTCCCTCACCGGCTACGGGGCGCACTGACCCCTCGCGGACGATCCGTCGCCCGGGCCTTCAACGAAGTGTTGAAGGTTCGGGCGATCGCGTACGCTGCGGAGTTATTGAACGACTGTTCCAGTCCGCGGGAGGGGCCCACACCGTGCTCATCGACACCTACGGGCGCGTCGCCACGGACCTGCGCGTCTCCCTGACCGACCGGTGCAACCTCCGCTGCACCTACTGCATGCCCGAAGAGGGCCTCGCCTGGCTCGCCAAGCCCGACCTGCTCACCGACGACGAGATCGTCCGCCTCGTCTCCGTCGCGGTCACCTCCCTCGGCGTCACCGAGGTCCGCTTCACCGGCGGGGAACCCCTGCTGCGCCCCGGCCTGGTCTCCATCGTCGAGCGCTGCGCCGCCCTCGCCCCCCGCCCCCGGCTGTCACTGACCACCAACGGCATCGGCCTGGCCCGCACCGCCGGCGCCCTCAAGGCCGCGGGCCTGGACCGGGTCAACGTCTCCCTCGACACCCTGCGCCCCGACGTCTTCGCCACCCTCACCCGCCGCAGGCGCCACCAGGACGTCCTCGACGGCCTCGCCGCCGCCCACGCCGCCGGGCTGAGCCCCGTGAAGGTCAACGCCGTGCTGATGCCCGGCCACAACGACGACGAGGCGCCGGACCTGCTCGCCTGGGCGCTGGAGAACGACTACGAACTGCGCTTCATCGAGCAGATGCCGCTCGACGCCCAGCACGGCTGGACGCGCGACGGCATGATCACCGCCGACGAGATCCTGGCGAGCCTGCGCACCCGCTTCACCCTCACCCCCGAGGACGACGCCGCCCGCGGCTCCGCCCCCGCCGAGCGCTGGCTCGTCGACGGCGGCCCCGGGCGCGTCGGCGTCATCGGCTCGGTCACCCGGCCCTTCTGCGGGGCGTGCGACCGCACCCGGCTGACGGCGGACGGCCAGGTGCGCACCTGCCTCTTCGCCCGCGAGGAGTCCGACCTGCGCGGCGCGCTCCGCGCGGGGGCGCCGGATCAGGAGATCGCGGACCTGTGGCGGACGGCCATGTGGGGCAAGAAGGCCGGCTCGGGCCTGGACGACCCCGCCTTCCTCCAGCCGAGCCGGCCCATGTCGGCGATCGGCGGCTGAGCCCCATCGGGGACAGGCCGTCGGGGACACGCGGCTGAGGCCCGTATCGGCGATCGGCTACTGAGGTCCGCGGGCCACGCACCGGCCGTCAGCCGCTGCGGCTCTCCCACTCCTCGAGCGTCACCACGTCCTTGAGGAAACCGCGCAGCGCCAGGAAGTTGGACAGGTGCTCACGGTGTTCGTCGCACGCGAGCCACGTCTTGCGGCGCTCGGGCGTGTGCAGCTTGGGGTTGTTCCACGCGAGCACCCACACCGCTGCGGCACGGCAGCCCTTGGCGGAGCAGATCACGGCGGTTTCGGGGGAGTTCACGCCGTAACCTTACGTGGACACGGCGACGCCGGGCAGCCACGGGGGGAGCCGCCCGGCGTCGGTCTGTCGCTCCGACGGGGGATGCGGAGCGCCTACGAAGTATGTCACGGGGGGCCCGGCCGGGGGCACCGATCCACATGATTGATCTGAGGTTTTCTTGAGCTTGTCACACCGCTCTTGAGGCATCCGCCCGGAAGCGGAGGCTCACTGCTTGTCGGGTCCTTGATCAGGTGCGGGGGAGCGATCGGCTTCCGGGACGGATTCCGCCCCGCCCGCCTGAGAGCTCGCCGCGGAGCCCGCCGTCAGCACCGGCCTGGTGGGCGCCGGAACGAACGTACCCGGCAACGAAGGGGCGTTCTCCCGGCCCGCGTTGGCTATCACGACGGCCACGTACGGCAGCGCCGCGCCCAGGATCAGGGTGCCCACCGCCACGTAGCGCTCGATGTTCCACAGGACCACGGTCAGCACCACCGAGAGCGTGCGGATGCCCATGGAGATCACATAGCGTCGCTGCCGCCCGCGGACGTCCTCCGCCAGGCCCTGACGGGCTCCGGTGATCCGGAAGACCTCGTTACCGCCCAGCTTCCGCATCACGTTCCACCACCCGACTGCCGCGCCGACGCCCCTCGGGCTTCTACGCATCCCACGTTACGCCGCGCCCGGTCCCCGGACGAGACCGGGTCGTCCACCCGGTGGCTTACCCGCAGGCGCCCGACGTGCGCTCACGGCGTACGGACGACTCCGGCGTGCGCCGTAGGAGCGGCCGACCCACAATGGCGGAGCACGCCACATCGCCCGGAACGAGGAGGTGGCATGGACTGGCTGTGGGCAATCATCGTCGGCCTGGTCCTGGGCCTGATCGCCAAGGCGATCATCCCGGGCAAGCAGCAGATCCCGCTCTGGCTCACGCTCCTCTGCGGCCTGGCCGGCAGCCTGCTCGGCAACTGGGCCGCCGGCGCGCTGGGCGTCGAGCACACCAAGGGCATCGACTGGATCCGGCACGCGCTGCAGCTCATCGGCGCGATCATCTTCGTCGCCCTCGGCAACCGGCTGTGGGTGGGCACCCGGGGCGGGAAGCATCGCGTCGGCTGACCCACGCCATGCCATGAGGCGGTCGCGAAACGAGGCGGCCGGTGCGCGCGTCGCGCACCGGCCGCCTCGGAGTTCCGGCGGAAGGATTCCGGCGGAACGGCGGGGGACTACAGCCCGCGCAGCTCCGCGATCTTGCGGCCGGCCTTGAGGTAGACCCCGCTCACCGCGCGACCGGCCAGCAGCTCACGGGCCACCTCGCCCAGCGGCCGGATGGCGTCGGCCTCCGCCAGCACCACGGCCTCCTGAGCTCCGTCGGCCTCCAGGACCAGCCGCAGACCGTTCTGCTTGGCGACCCGGCGTGCGGCCGAGGCGCTCGGCTGGAAGCCCAGCACCTTGCTGAGCACGGCAGTGGCCGGCTCCTCGCCGTGCTCGGCCAGGTCCACCACCGGCGTCTCGACGTCGGTGAAGCTCTTCTTCGAGAACTGCGCGATGAACCCCGCACGCGCCGCCATCGCCGCCTCCAGGCCGTACAGCGCGGCCACGACCTCGCCCGCCAGGACCTTCTTCAGGTCCATCGGGTGCAGCGACTTCTCCTCGACGCGGGAGAGGACGAGCGCGATCTCCGCGTCCGTCCACTCCGTCCAGGCCTTGAGGTACGGCTCCATCAGCCGGTCCGGCACCGACATGATCTTGCCGAAGACATCGTCGGCGGGCGCGGTCAGCCCCACGTAGTTGCCCTTGGACTTGGACATCTTCGCGCCGGTGCCGTCCGTGCCCTCGATCAGCGGCATGGTGACGACGAGCTGCGGCTTCTGGCCCTTCAGCTCCATCAGCTTGCGGCCCATCTGCAGGTTCAGCAGCTGGTCCGCGCCGCCCAGCTCGACGTCGCAGTTCAGCGCCACCGAGTCCAGGCCCTGCGCGATCGGGTAGAGCAGCTCCGACATCGTCAGGCCCGAGCCGGACGCCAGGCGGGTGCGGAAGTCCTCGCGCTGCAGCAGCTGCGAGACCGGCACCTGGGAGAGCAGGCCGAGCAGCTCCGGGAAGGTGTACGGGGCCAGCCACTCGCTGTTCTGGACGAACGAGACCTTCTCGAAGTCGAAGAACGGCCGCACCTGCTCGCGGTAGCCCGCGAGGTTGGCGGCGATGTCCTGGTCGGTCAGCGGCGGACGCTCCGCCGTCCGGCCCGTCGGGTCACCGATCTTGGCGGTGAAGTCGCCGATTAGCAGGGTGACGTCATGGCCCATCCGCTGGAAGCGGCTGAGGATGATCACCGGCACCGCGTGGCCGAGGTGGACGTCGGCGGCCGTGGGGTCGATGCCCAGCTTGATGGCCAGGCCCTTGCCCTCGGCCCGGCGCAGCTCGATCCGCTCGGCCAGCTTGGCCACACCGGGCAGCACCTCGACCGTACGGGAGGCGATGAGCTCGGCCTGGTCCTTCGCCGACAGATCCGTCAGGTCCAGATAGCGCCTCGCCTTCGTCTCCGTGAGCAGCTGCTCCACGGTGGAGTCGGTGGAGAGGTCCTGCGCCAGCAGGGCGCTGGCGCGCGCGACGGAGTCGCCGAGGCGTGTCATCGTGGCGTTCCTGTAGTGGTTGTCGGACAAAGGACAGGTCGAGTCTATTTGCTCGGCGGGGTTCCTTCCGCGCCGGTCACACGCCCCGGCTGACCGAGCTCATGTTGAAGTCGGGGATCCGCAGGGCCGGCATGGCCGCCCGGGTGAAGTAGTCCCCCCACTCGCGCGGCAGCGTCGGCTCGGTGCGGCCCGCCTCGGTGGCCCGGGAGAGCAGCGAGACCGGGGACTCGTTGAAGCGGAAGTTGTTCACCTCGCCGACGACCTCCCCCTTCTCCACCAGGTACACCCCGTCCCGGGTCAGCCCGGTCAGCAGCAGCGACGCCGGGTCCACCTCGCGGATGTACCACAGGCACGTCAGCAGCAGGGCCGGCCCGTCGTGGCCGCTCGCGGCGACCATCTCCTCCAGCGACCGGCTTCCGCCGCCGTCCAGGATCAGGTTGTCGGTGTACGGGGTCATCGGCAGGCCCGTCAGCCCCGCGCTGTGCCGCGTGGTCAGCAGGTGCTCGAGCACGCCCTCGCGGATCCACTCGGTGGCGGCGATCGGCAGGCCGTTGTCGAAGACCGACGCGTCGTCGCCCGAGCTGCCCGCGAGCACGAACGGCGCGCACTCCAGGCCCGGCGCGTGCGGGTCGCTGCGCAGCGACAGCGGCAGGCCCGAGAGCTTCTCGCCGATCCGGGTGCCGCCGCCGGCCCGGGAGAAGACCGTGCGGCCCTCGGCCGCGTCCCGCGCCGTGGCCGACCACTGCTGGTACACCAGCAGGTCCGCCACGGCCGTCGGGGGCAGCAGCGTCTCGTAGCGCCCGGCGGGCAGCTCGAGCCTGCGGGCCGCCCACGCGAGCCGCTCGGCGAGCTCGGCGTCCAGCGCGCCGGGGTCCACGTCGGTGAAGTCCCGGGTGGCCCGCCCCGCCCACGCCGAGCGGGTGCGGTCCGGTGTCTTGGCGTTCATCTCCAGGGCGCCGGTGGGCTGGTCGTGGCGCAGCCGCAGACCCGCCGAGGTGCCCAGGTAGGCGGACTCCGTCTCGTGGCGGGCGAAGCCGTACAGCTCCCGGCCCTGGGAACGGGCCCGGGCGAAGGCCTCGCCGAGGGCCGGCGCGAAGGCGTCGAAGACGGCCGAGGAGGTCTCGGCGGGCGCGTCGGTGAAGCCGGGGGAGTGCGGCACGCCCGTCACCAGCGGCTGGGCGTCCTCCGCGGGCCCCGCCTCGCGGGCCGCCGCCTCCGCCGCCCGGACCAGCGGCTCCAGCTCGTCCATGGTGACGGCGGTCCGGGAGACCACGCCGGACGCCGTGCCCTCGGCCCCGTCCACGGTCGCCACGACGGTGACGCTCCGGCCGCGGGTGACGCCGTTGGTGGTCAGCGCGTTGGCGGCCCAGCGCAGATTGGCGGTGGACTCCTCGCGAGCGATCACGACGCAGCCGTCGGCACGCGAGAGCTCCAGGACGCGCTCGACGATCTCGTGGGGCTTGGTGTTGCGCGGGCTCACTGACCGGCCTCCTGAGTCGTGTTCAAGATGTTGACGCCCTCGAAGAGGGCCGAGGGGCAGCCGTGCGAGACCGCCGCGACCTGCCCCGGCTGAGCCTTGCCGCAGTTGAAGGCACCACCCAGGACATACGTCCGCGGGCCGCCCACGGCCTTCATGGAGCCCCAGAAGTCCGTCGTCGTCGCCTGGTAGGCCACATCGCGCAGCTGCCCGGCCAGCCGGCCGTTCCTGATCCTGAAGAAGCGCTGACCCGTAAATTGAAAGTTGTACCGCTGCATGTCGATGGACCACGAGCGGTCGCCCACGACGTAGATGCCGTTCTTCACGCCGGAGACGAGCTCCTCGGTCGACGGCCCGTCCGCCGCAGGCCGCAGCGAGACGTTGGCCATCCGCTGCACCGGCACGTGCGAGGGCGAGTCGGCGTACGCGCAGCCGTTGGACCGGCCCTGTCCGGTCAGCCGGGCGATGCGGCGGTCCGTCTGATAGCCCACCAGGACGCCGTCCCTGATCAGGTCCCACGACTGGGCGGACACGCCCTCGTCGTCGTACCCGATCGTCGCCAGGCCGTGCTCGGCGGTGCGGTCGCCGGTGACGTTCATGATGGGGGAGCCGTACTGCAGCGTGCCCAGCAGGTCGGGGGTGGCGAAGGAGGTGCCGGCGTAGGCGGCCTCGTAGCCGAGCGCCCGGTCCAGCTCGGTGGCGTGCCCGATGGACTCGTGGATCGTCAGCCACAGGTTGGACGGGTCGACCACCAGGTCGTACGTGCCCGCCTCGACGCTCGGCGCCCGCATCTTCTCGGCCAGCAGCTCCGGCATCTCCGCCAGTTCGGCGTCCCAGTCCCAGCCGCCCGCGCCGGTCATGTACTCCCAGCCGCGCCCCGTGGGCGGGGCGAGGGTGCGCATCGAGTCGAAGTCGCCGGTGGCCGGGTCCACGGCCACCGCGGTCAGCTGCGGGTGCAGCCGCACACGCTGCTGGGTGGTGGTCGTGCCGGCCGTGTCCGCGTAGAACTTGTTCTCGTGCACGGTCGTCAGGGTGGCGTCCGCGTGGTCCACCCCGTCCGCCGCCAGCAGCCGCTCGCTCCACTGGGTGAGCAGCCCGGTCTTCTCGGAGTCCGGCACCCGGAAGGGATCGATGTCATAGGAGGAGACCCAGGTGCGCTCCGCGTGCACCGGCTCGTCCGCCAGCTCCACCCGCTCGTCGGACCCGGCGGCCGCGATCACCTTGGCCGACAGCTTGGCCATGGCCACCGCCTGCGAGGCCACCCGGGCCGCGGCGTCCATGGACAGATCGACGCCCGCCGCGAACCCCCACGAGCCCTCGTGCACCACACGCACCGCATAGCCCAGGTCGGTGTCGTCCGACGAACCCGCCGGACGGGCGTCCCGCAGCCGCCACGACGCGCTGCGCACCCGCTCGAAGCGGAACTCCGCGTGCGAGGCCCCCAACGCGCGGGCGCGCGCGAGAGCGGCGTCTGCCAGCGGCCGCAGCGGCAGCGCCAGGAATGACGGATCGATCTCATGCGGCACGGTCCACTCTCCTTCTCGTATGTGACGGAAGTGAACCATGGCCGTGACCGCCGGACCGCGGTTCTGTAGAGATCCAACAGTGACCGCCGGTCCCCCCTGTCGCAGGTCGATTGCCGCTTTGGTGACGTCTACCGATACGTTCGGTGTAGTCCAGCACTACCTATGGATACGTAAACGGAAGGGTGATCCTGTGAGCCGCTCGGTTCTCGTCACCGGAGGAAACCGGGGCATCGGCCTCGCCATCGCGCGCGCCTTCGCCGATGCGGGGGACAAGGTCGCCTTCACCTACCGCTCGGGGGAGCCGCCCACCGAGCTCCTGGACCTGGGGTGCCTCGCCGTCAAGTGCGACATCACCGACCCGGAGCAGGTCGAGCAGGCCTACAAGGAGATCGAGGAGAAGCAGGGCGCGGTCGAGGTGCTGGTGGCCAACGCCGGCGTCACCCGCGACCAGCTGCTGCTGCGCATGTCCGAGGAGGACTTCACCTCCGTGGTGGAGACCAACCTGACCGGCACGTTCCGCGTGGTCAAGCGTGCCTCGAAGGGCATGCTGCGCGCCCGCAAGGGCCGCGTCGTGCTGATCTCGTCCGTCGTGGGCCTGATGGGCTCGGCGGGCCAGGCGAACTACGCCGCCTCCAAGGCCGGACTGGTCGGCTTCGCCCGCTCGCTCTCCCGTGAGCTGGGCTCCCGCAACATCACCGTCAACGTCGTGGCGCCCGGTTTCGTGGACACCGACATGACCCGCGTGCTCAGCGACGAGCAGCGCGCCGGCATCGTCGCCAACGTCCCGCTGGGCCGCTACGCGCAGCCCGAGGAGATCGCCGCCTCGGTCCGCTTCCTCGCCTCCGAGGACGCCGCATACATCACCGGAGCCGTCGTTCCCGTCGACGGCGGATTGGGCATGGGTCACTGACCGACATGAGTGGAATCCTCGCAGGCAAGCGCATCCTCGTCACGGGTGTCCTCACTGAGTCCTCGATCGCCTTCCAGGCCGCCAAGGTCGCCCAGAACGAGGGCGCCGAGGTCATCCTGACCGGCTTCGGCCGCCTTTCCCTGGTCGAGCGCATCGCCAAGCGGCTGCCCAAGCCGGCCCCGGTCATCGAGCTGGACGTCACCAACCAGGAGCACCTCGACGGCCTGGCCGACAAGGTCCGCGAGCACATCGGCGACGACGTGCCCCTCGACGGCGTCGTGCACTCCATCGCCTTCGGCCCGCAGGGCGCCTTCAACTTCCTCGAGGGCAGCTGGGAGGACGTCTCGACGGCCGTC
>NZ_JBFQGI010000020.1:0-5132 GCF_040932295.1 Streptomyces sp. C36
GCGCCGTTCCAAGGCGGCGCGCGCCGTGGCCAAAGTGAAGCCGATATCGACCGGGCCCGGCTCGGGGTGGGTCCGTACGTACGCCAGAAGGCGCTCCGCCTGGGCCCGCAGGGCCGCCGCGTCACGACCGGAGAGCAGCCACGGCACCGCAACGCCAACGCCCGCACCGCGATCGTCACGCCCGCCGTCGGCCCGCGCCTCCTCCGGCGCCTGCTCGACGATGACGTGCGCGTTCGTCCCGCTCACACCGAACGACGACACACCCGCCCGACGCGGACGCCCGTCACCGGCACCCACCGCCCACTCGACAGGCTCCGTCAGCAACCGCACCTCGCCCGCCGACCAATCCACATGCGGCGACGGCTCATCGACATGCAGCGTCTTCGGCAACACACCGTGCCGCATCGCCTGCACCATCTTGATGATGCCCGCCACACCCGCCGCCGCCTGCGTGTGCCCGATATTGGACTTCAGCGACCCCAGCCACAGCGGACGACCCTCCGGCCGATCCTGACCGTACGTCGCCAACACCGCCTGCGCCTCGATCGGGTCACCCAACGTCGTACCCGTACCGTGCGCCTCGACCACATCCACATCCGCAGCCGACAGACCCGCACCGGCCAACGCCTGCCGGATCACCCGCTGCTGCGCCGGACCGTTCGGAGCCGTCAGACCGTTCGACGCGCCATCCTGGTTGATGGCACTCCCCCGGACCACGGCCAGCACCTCGTGCCCGTTGCGCCGCGCGTCCGACAGCCGCTCCACCAGGAGCATGCCCGCGCCCTCGGCCCAGCCCGTGCCGTCGGCGTCGGCGGAGAAGGCCTTGCAGCGGCCGTCCGCGGCCAGTCCCCGTTGGCGGCTGAACTCGACGAAGATGTTCGGCGTGGCCATGACGGTCACGCCGCCGACCAGCGCCATCTCGCACTCGCCCTGCCGCAGTGCCTGCGCCGCCAGGTGCAGCGCGACCAGCGACGACGAGCAGGCCGTGTCCACGGTCACGGCCGGGCCCTCCAGCCCGAAGGTGTACGCCACCCGGCCTGAGGCGATGCTGCCCGCGCTGCCGTTGACGACGTAGCCTTCGAAGCCCTCGGGGATGGTGGACAGTCGCGAGCCGTAGTCGTGGTACATGACGCCCGCGAAGACGCCCGTACGCGAGCCCCGCATCGCCGCCGGGTCGATACCCGCCCGCTCGAACGCCTCCCACGACGTCTCCAGCAGCAACCGCTGCTGCGGGTCCATGGCCAGCGCCTCGCGCGGCGAGATTCCGAAGAACCCCGGGTCGAAGTCACCGGCCTCGTACAGGAAACCGCCCTCGCGCGCATAGCTCGTACCGGCGTGGTCCGGATCGGGGTGGTAGAGGGACTCGACGTCCCAGCCACGGTCCGACGGGAAGCCGCCGACCGCGTCCGTTCCCTCGGCGACCAGGCGCCACAGGTCCTCGGGCGAGCGGACGCCGCCCGGGTAGCGGCAGCTCATGCCGACGATGGCGATGGGGTCGTCGACGGGGACGGCCGTCGCCGGCACCGGCACCGGCTGCCGCTCCTCGACGGAGGAACCGAGCAGCTCCCCGCGCAGGTGGCGGGCGAGAGCGACGGGGTTGGGGTGGTCGAAGACGAGGGTGGCCGGAAGCCGGGTGCCGGAGGCGGCGTTGAGGAGGTTGCGGAGCTCGACGGCGGTGAGGGAGTCGAAGCCCAGTTCCTTGAAGGCGCGTTCGGGCTCGATCTGCTCGGGCGAGGCGTGGCCCAGTACGGTGGCGATCTGCCGGCGTACGAGCTCCAGCAGGGCGCGTTCCTGCTCCGCCGCGCCGAGCCCGGCCAGGCTCTGGGCCAGGGTCGAGGCGGCGTCCTGACGGCCCGTCGTGTCCCCGCCGGCCTGCCGGCTCGTCCGTACGCGTCGCGTGGATGCCGGGACCAGGCCGCGCAGCAGGGCGGGCACGTCGCCGTCGGCAGCACGGGCACGGAGCCCGGCGGTGTCGAGGCGGACGGGATAGAGGACGTCGCCGTCGGCCGTGTGGGCGGCGTCGAAGAGGGCGAGGCCCTCGGCGGAGTCCATCGCGGCCAGGCCCATGCGCCGGATGCGGGCGAGGTCGGCCGAGTCCAGCTTGCCGGTCATGCCGCTGCCTTCGGCCCACAGGCCCCAGGCCAGCGAGAGCGCCGGGAGTCCGGCCGCCCGGCGGCGCTGTGCCAGGGCGTCGAGGAAGGAGTTCGCGGCGGCGTAGTTGGCCTGGCCGGCGCCGCCGAGGGTGGCGGAGACGGAGGAGAAGAGCACGAAGGCCGAGAGGTCGGTGTGCCGTGTGAGTTCGTGCAGGTTGAGTGCGGCGTCCACCTTGGGGCGCAGGACCCGGTCGACGCGTTCGGGGGTCAGGGCGGACACGATGCCGTCGTCCGTGACGCCGGCGGCGTGCACCACGGCGGTCAGCGGGTGCTCGGCCGGTATCGCGGCCAGCACGGCGGCGAGCGCGTCGCGATCCGCCACGTCGCAGGCCACGGTGACCACGTCGGCGCCCAGCGCGCCGAGCTCGGCCTCGAAGGCAGTGGCGCCCTCGGCGGCCCGTCCCCGGCGCCCGGCCAGCAGGAGGTGCCGTACGCCGTGTTCGGTCACCAGGTGCCGGGCGACGAGCCGACCCAGCGTGCCCGTCGCACCGGTGACGAGGGTGGTGCCCTCGGCAGCGAAGGAGAGCGGCGGGTCCTGCGGCGTGCTCGCGGCCGTCCGCGTCAGCCGGGGCAGCAGTATCGCATCGCCTCGTACGGCCAGTTGGGGCTCGCCGCTGCCGACGGCGGCACGCAGGGCCGTCTCCAGGTCCCCGTTCCCGTCGAGGTCGACCAGCACGAAGCGGTCCGGGTTCTCCGACTGCGCCGACCGTACGAGGCCCCACACGGCGGCCTGCGCCGGGTCGAGCGCGTGCGGCTCGTCGCCGGGCGGGACGGCGTCGCGCGTCACGAGCACCAGGCGGGAGCCGGTGAACCGCTCGTCGGCGAGCCACCGCTGTACGAGCTCCAGGGCGCGCAGGGTGGTCGCCCGTACGGCGGCGGCCGACGGCTGAGTCCCCTGAGTCTCCTGAGTCCTCTCCTCCGCCTCGACCGGCGCGAGGACGAACGCGGGCACGGCCGCGTCCGTGTCCTCCTCGAGGGCGGCGAACGTGGTGACCGGGCCCGGCAGCGGGACGTCCGCCGACGGCGTGCCCGTGGCGGGTATCCACTCCATCCGGAAGAGGGAGTCCTGCCCGGACTGCCCGGACCTGGCCACGGCCCCGCGCAGTTGCTCGACGGAGACCGGACGCAGCGCGAGCGAGCCGATCGAGGCGACCGGCTGCCCGTCGCCGTCGGCGACCAGCACCGAGACGGCGTCCGTGCCGGCGGGGGTCAGCCGAATGCGGAGTACGGGCGTCCCGCCGACCCGCAGGCTCACCGCGCCCCAGGCGAACGGCAGCAGGCCCTGTCCGGTCCCGGACCCCGACAGCATGCCCAGCCACGAGGCGTGCAGCGCGGAGTCGAGGAGGGCGGGGTGGAGCCCGTAGGCGTCGGCGTCCGGCGCCTGTTCCTCGGGCAGGGCCGCCTCGGCGAACAGGGTGTCGCCCTGCCGCCAGGCGGCTCGCAGCCCTCGGAAGACGGGTCCGTAGCCGAAGCCGAGCTCCGTGAGCCGGTCGTAGATGTCGTCGGTGACGACGCGCTCGGCGCCCGGGGGCGGCCAGGCGGTGAGGTCGGCGAGCGGGGCCTCGAACGCGTCGTCCGGGGCGAGCGTCCCGTCGGCGTGGAGCGTCCACTCCCCCGCGCCGAGGGCGTCCTCGGGCCGGGAGTACAGGGCCAGGGCGCACCGTCCCGTGGCGTCCTGGGCGCCGACGGTGAGCCGGAGCTGCACCGCGCCGTGCTCGGGCAGCACCAGCGGTGCGGACAGCGTCAGCTCCTCGACGCCGCCGCGCCCGGCCTCGTCGGCGGCGCGCAGGGCGAGCTCGACGAACGCCGTGCCGGGCACGATCACCACACCGGACACGGCGTGGTCGGCGAGCCAGGGGTGCGTGGTCAGGGACAGCCGCCCGGTGAGGACCATGCCGCCGTCCGGCAGACCGACCGTGGCGCCCAGCATGGGGTGGCCGGCGTCGGCGAGGCCGATCGCCGCGGGGTCGACGGTCGCGGCGGGGTTGGCGAGCCAGTAGCGGCTGCGCTGGAAGGCGTAGGTCGGCAGGTCGACGCGGTGGGCACCCCGGCCGGCGAAGACCTCCGCCCAGTCGACGGTGACGCCGCGTACGTGCAGCTGGGCGATCGCCGTCGTGATCGCCACGTCTTCGGAGCGGTCGGCGCGCAGGGCCGGAACGGCCACGGTGCCCTCGCCGCTCTCGCCTTCGGTGACGTCCTGGGCGAGGGCGGTCAGCACCCCGCCGGGGCCGATCTCCAGAAAGGTCTCGGCGCCCTCCGCCGCGAGCGTCTCGACGGCGTCCGCGAAGCGGACCGCCTGACGCACGTGCCGCACCCAGTACTCGGGGTCGCACAGCTCCTCGGCGGAGGCCGGGCGGCCCGTCAGCGTCGAGACGACCGGAAGGGTCGGCGCGGCGAACGACACGCTACGCGCCACGGCCCGGAACTCCGCGAGCATCGGCTCCATCAGCGGCGAGTGAAAGGCGTGCGAGACCGCCAGCGCCTTCGTCTTACGCCCCTGAGCGGCGAGCTGTTCGGCGATCTCGGTGACGGCCGCTTCGGCGCCGGACAGGACCACGGCCTGCGGACCGTTGACGGCCGCGATCCCGACCCGGTCCTCGTAGCCGACGAGCAGCGGCAGGACCTCGTCCTCCGACGCCTGCACGGCGACCATCACACCACCGGCAGGCAGGGCCTGCATCAGGCGACCACGAGCCGCCACAAGCGCAGCCGCATCGGCCAGCGACAGCACCCCAGCCACGTGCGCGGCGGCCAACTCACCCACCGAATGCCCGGCCAGGAAATCAGGCCACACACCCCACGACTCCACCAACCGGAACAACGCCACCTCAACGGCGAACAACGCCGGCTGCGTGAACCCGGTCTGATTCAGCAGCTCGCCATCGTCACCGAACACCACATCCCGCAACGGACGCTCAAGGTGCGCATCAAGCTCCGCGCACACCGCATCAAAGGCATCAGCGAACGCCGGGAACGCGG
>NZ_JBFQGI010000021.1:0-2500 GCF_040932295.1 Streptomyces sp. C36
ACACAGTGGACGCGAGCAACTGAGGACAAGCCCTCGGCCTATTAGTACCAGTCAGCTCCAACCGTTACCGGTCTTCCACACCTGGCCTATCAACCCAGTCGTCTACTGGGAGCCTTACCCCATCAAGTGGGTGGGAGTCCTCATCTCGAAGCAGGCTTCCCGCTTAGATGCTTTCAGCGGTTATCCCTCCCGAACGTAGCCAACCAGCCATGCCCTTGGCAGGACAACTGGCACACCAGAGGTTCGTCCGTCCCGGTCCTCTCGTACTAGGGACAGCCCTTCTCAAGACTCCTACGCGCGCAGCGGATAGGGACCGAACTGTCTCACGACGTTCTAAACCCAGCTCGCGTACCGCTTTAATGGGCGAACAGCCCAACCCTTGGGACCGACTCCAGCCCCAGGATGCGACGAGCCGACATCGAGGTGCCAAACCATCCCGTCGATATGGACTCTTGGGGAAGATCAGCCTGTTATCCCCGGGGTACCTTTTATCCGTTGAGCGACGGCGCTTCCACAAGCCACCGCCGGATCACTAGTCCCGACTTTCGTCCCTGCTCGACCCGTCGGTCTCACAGTCAAGCTCCCTTGTGCACTTACACTCAACACCTGATTGCCAACCAGGCTGAGGGAACCTTTGGGCGCCTCCGTTACCCTTTAGGAGGCAACCGCCCCAGTTAAACTACCCACCAGACACTGTCCCTGATCCGGATCACGGACCGAGGTTAGACATCCAGCACGACCAGAGTGGTATTTCAACGACGACTCCACCATGGCTGGCGCCATGACTTCAAAGTCTCCCACCTATCCTACACAAGCCGAACCGAACACCAATATCAAGCTATAGTAAAGGTCCCGGGGTCTTTCCGTCCTGCTGCGCGAAACGAGCATCTTTACTCGTAGTGCAATTTCACCGGGCCTATGGTTGAGACAGTCGAGAAGTCGTTACGCCATTCGTGCAGGTCGGAACTTACCCGACAAGGAATTTCGCTACCTTAGGATGGTTATAGTTACCACCGCCGTTTACTGGCGCTTAAGTTCTCAGCTTCGCCCTGTCGAAACAGAGCTAACCGGTCCCCTTAACGTTCCAGCACCGGGCAGGCGTCAGTCCGTATACATCGCCTTACGGCTTCGCACGGACCTGTGTTTTTAGTAAACAGTCGCTTCTCGCTGGTCTCTGCGGCCACACCCAGCTCACGGAGTAAATCCGATCACCAGACATGGCCCCCCTTCTCCCGAAGTTACGGGGGCATTTTGCCGAGTTCCTTAACCATAGTTCACCCGAACGCCTCGGTATTCTCTACCTGACCACCTGAGTCGGTTTAGGGTACGGGCCGCCATGAAACTCGCTAGAGGCTTTTCTCGACAGCATAGGATCATCCACTTCACCACAATCGGCTCGGCATCAGGTCTCAGGCTGTATGTTGTGCGGATTTGCCTACACAACGCCCTACACCCTTACCCCGGGACTACCACCGCCCGGGCTGGACTACCTTCCTGCGTCACCCCATCGCTTACCTACTACAAGTCTGGTTCGTCGGCTCCACCACTTTCCTTTCCCCGAAGGGTCCGGAACGGCTTCACGGACTTAGCATCGCCTGATTCGATATTGGGCGTTTCAAAGCGGGTACCGGAATATCAACCGGTTGTCCATCGACTACGCCTGTCGGCCTCGCCTTAGGTCCCGACTTACCCTGGGCAGATCAGCTTGACCCAGGAACCCTTAGTCAATCGGCGCACACGTTTCTCACGTGTGTATCGCTACTCATGCCTGCATTCTCACTCGTGAACCGTCCACAACTCGCTTCCGCGGCTGCTTCACCCGGCACACGACGCTCCCCTACCCATCCACACGGGCGTTGGCCCTCATGTGTGAATGACACGACTTCGGCGGTACGCTTGAGCCCCGCTACATTGTCGGCGCGGAATCACTTGACCAGTGAGCTATTACGCACTCTTTCAAGGGTGGCTGCTTCTAAGCCAACCTCCTGGTTGTCTCTGCGACTCCACATCCTTTCCCACTTAGCGTACGCTTAGGGGCCTTAGTCGATGCTCTGGGCTGTTTCCCTCTCGACCATGGAGCTTATCCCCCACAGTCTCACTGCCGCGCTCTCACTTACCGGCATTCGGAGTTTGGCTAAGGTCAGTAACCCGGTAGGGCCCATCGCCTATCCAGTGCTCTACCTCCGGCAAGAAACACACGACGCTGCACCTAAATGCATTTCGGGGAGAACCAGCTATCACGGAGTTTGATTGGCCTTTCACCCCTAACCACAGGTCATCCCCCAGGTTTTCAACCCTGGTGGGTTCGGTCCTCCACGAAGTCTTACCTCCGCTTCAACCTGCCCATGGCTAGATCACTCCGCTTCGGGTCTTGGGCGCGCTACTCAATCGCCCTATTCGGACTCGCTTTCGCTACGGCTTCCCCACACGGGTTAACCTCGCAACACACCGCAAACTCGCAGGCTCATTCTTCAAAAGGCACGCAGTCACGACGCACCAA
>NZ_JBFQGI010000022.1:0-4649 GCF_040932295.1 Streptomyces sp. C36
TGGCCCCGAAGGGCGACCGGCGCAAGCGCGTCCAGGAGCTCCTGGACGTCGTGGGCCTGAACCCGGAGTACATCAACCGCTACCCGCACCAGTTCTCGGGCGGTCAGCGGCAGCGCATCGGCATCGCCCGCGGGCTGGCGCTCAACCCCGAGATCATCATCTGCGACGAGCCGGTGTCCGCGCTGGACGTGTCGGTGCAGGCGCAGGTCGTCAACCTGATGGAGAAGCTGCAGGACGAGTTCAACCTCTCCTACGTCTTCATCGCGCACGACCTGTCCATCGTCCGGCACATCTCCGACCGCGTCGGCGTGATGTACCTGGGCAAGATGGCCGAGATCGGCACGGACTCCGAGATCTACGACCACCCGACGCACCCCTACACCCAGGCGCTGCTGTCGGCCGTCCCGGTCCCGGACCCCGACGCCCGCGAGGGCCGCGAGCGCATCATCCTCACCGGTGACGTGCCCTCGCCGGCCAACCCGCCGTCCGGCTGCCGCTTCCGCACCCGCTGCTGGAAGGCCGAGGACAAGTGCGCCCAGGAGGTGCCGCTGCTGGCGGTGCCGGAGGTGTTCGCCGGCAAGAAGACCCCGGCGGCGCACGAGTCGGCGTGCCACTTCGCCGAGGAGAAGCAGGTGGTGGGCGCGGCGTAACACCCGCTGACCCGACGTGTCGTGGGGGCTGTCCCGGATCAGGGACAGCCCCCATCTCGTTGCAGACGCTTCCAGCTGGGAAAGATTGATCGACTATGCCGCGCGTCGGGAGTGAGAATTTACAGACGGTCGGCACTGCAGCCCCCGCAGGGGATTAACGCACTTCGTCATCAGACCGGTGACGAGTCTCTGAGGAGCGGTTCTCGGTTCTCAGTCCTCTCGTGAAGCGCTAATCGCGAATCCGTCAACCCCTAATGCTGTTCGCGTCGGCCTGTCGGAGTTGATTTAGCCTGCAGGAAGATCATCCGACCAGGCTCCATTGTTGACCTTTTCTCCCTTGCTGTAGTGCGCCAGTCTGAAGGTGATCGTGCTGTCTTCGTAGTAGTCCTTTTGGCATATGGACCAGGACGGAGCTCCGTTGCTGTTGGCGCAGGCCCCTTGCCGGTACAGTTGCCCGTTGCGCTTGTTGTACCATTCGCCGACTGCCGACATTCCGTCTTGATTCGCGTCGAGAACCCACCAGCGATCCCCGTCCTTCTCGAAGCAGACCATGTCGGGGGAGCCGGGCATACCCTTGCACTTCATTCCCTTGTAGTTGCTGTTGGGGGGGTATACGTCGGTGACGACCGAGTCGTCCCACTCGAAAGGTATTGTTGCGGCGGATGCGGGGGAAGTCATTAATGCGGTTACCGTCAGGGATGCGGCCGCGATTACCGTAGAAAGTCCCGCCTTCATTTTCTTTTTCATGTCAGTTCCCTTCTGTTTGGGTTTCGGTTCCTCTTTCTTTGACGAGCTGGACTGTAGTCAAGGTTGGTTAGCGATCTCTACGTTCATGATTCGTGACCTATGTCACGTGAGGTGATGTTTCGCTAAAGCGGCTGGTTACGGCTCTATTTGAGCTTTTTCTGAGCTTTAATTTGAGCTGTTTCTGAGCTTGCTATCCCGGGCGGCTCATTTGTGACTCTTGACGATTAATCGAAGATGAGGGCGTATGGCTGACCTGCTTCGATCAGTGATATCCCATCGCGTGGAGCCGTACCGAGTGGCCGAGATGCCTCGATTTTCTGGCGCTGGATCGCACATGGGCCCAGGACGTCTACGTCATCAAGGCTTGCCTCCAACTCACGCCATCGCGCCGGTCGCCCCTTCCACTCGCACTGTCCCGTGGCCGGGACGTCTTTCGCGCGGACCGGCCCCCGCTTTTCCGGCGGCACCGGCTGTCGCCCGCCGAGCGGCTCTCGTGCGTGCTGCACGACATGTGTGCGTGTCGTTCGACGAGACCGCGCTCGTGGTCGGCGGCACCCCGGCCGCCGCCCGCCAGCTGGCCAGCCGGGCCCGCCGCCGCGTCCGAGTCGGGAGCGCTACCCCTGACCCGGACCTGAACCGCCAGCGGGCCGTCGTCGACGCCCTCCTGGCCGCCTCGCGCGGCGGCAACTTTGAGGTCCCTGGTCACTCTCCTCGAACCGGACGTCGTCCTGCACGCCGACACCGGCGCGGTCTCGTAGGGCCTTTCACCTCGAAGCTGGTCCGCGGTGCCCGTACCGTCGCCGGCCAGGCCCTGGCCTTCCCTCGCTTCGCCGAGGGCGTTCGCCCGGAGCTGGTCAACAGAGCGATGGACACCGTCACGATCGTCGCCTACAGGCCGGTGTCGGTCACCGCCCTGACCATCGTCGACGGCCGGATCACCGGGATGAGCATCGTCGTCGACCCCGTACGCCTGAGCGCGTCTGGACCTGGCCGTTCTCGGCGCGTGACGGGGTGAGATCGTTCTGCTGACCTCGCAGACCACGGGGCATGTCCGAAGGGAACCAGAGCAGTGACGCAGGAACGTCCGTCGATATCCGACCTCCTCACCGACGCCGCGTGCACGCCGGTGCTGCGCACCGACTTCTCCGACCAGGAGGCGTGGGAGGACATCCGGGAGGCCATCGGGACGCCGACCGAGCGCGACGAGTTCGTCGCGGACGTGACCCTCTTCGACGACGCCTCCTGCGAGGGCCTCACCGCCCGGGAGCTCGTCGCGCTCGTGCCGGACGACTACGACCACGCCCTCCTCGTCCTCGTCGACGACGTGGCCATGGCCTCGGACGAGATGCCGCTGCTGTGCGTCGACCTGGCGGACGAGCGGGGCCGTACGCTCCGCGTCGTCGCCGCCGAGCTCTGGTCGATCGAGAACAACCTCTCGCTCGCGAACATGGACTTCGAGGAGTTCGTGGACGCGGCCGAGGCCGACGGGGTCTTCCGGGGGTTCTGAGGCCCGGGACGCCGCACTCCTCAGGGCCGGTAGAAGGTCCGCCCCGCGGCCCCGGAGGAGACGGACCAGACCTCGGTGATGAGGCCGTCCGTGAAGGCGAGGATGTCCGTGCCGCTGCGGGCCACCGTCCGGCCGGACCCGTCCGTGAAGGTGGCCCGGTACGGGCGGGCGACCCGGCCGCTCGGAGCGGGGCCGTCGGACGGGTCGAGGTCCACGACGGGTATGCCCTCGGCCGTGAACCGCAGGTTCGCCCGCTTACGGTGCCAGCCCGCGATGACGTCCGTGAGCCGGTCCCGGTGGCGGATGTCGTCGAAGGCCTCGGTCTCCGCCTGGGCGTAGCGCAGGCGGAACTCCGGGGCCATGATCCGCTCGGCGAGCGTCGCGTCCCCGTTCCACATCGCGGTCCACTGGTCGTACAGGTCGATGCCGAACTGGCGCATCCTGATCACTGCTCCCCGTCAGGTGGTGCGAGACAACTGATGGCGACTGTAAGGGGTGGGTCTGACAACGGCCCCGGTGTTAGTTTCTGATCACGTGTCACCGCATTCAGGGGGGAATCGTGCGCAGAACTGCACAGCTGGCGGGGACGGCGCTGGCGGCCGTACTGATGGCCGGGTGCGCCGGAGGGGGCGGCGACAAGGCCGACGACCGTACGGCCTCTGCCGCGCCGTCCGCCGCCCCGCGGCCGACGGCGGCCACCGGGAAGGGCAGCCCCCTCGACGGCGCCTACGCGGCCCGCTCGGCGGACGGCCCGGTGGGCCTGTCCCTCTACGGGGACAAGGCGGCCGTCTACAGCGACAACGGCAAGCGCGCGTGCGTCGGCTCCTTCCACCGCGACGCGAAGCCCGCCACGCTCGCCCTGCGCTGCGCCGACGGCAACACCGACCGGGCCAACGGCAAGGTCGATCCCACGGGCGACAAGACCCTGGTCATCACCTGGGACAGCGGCACGAAGGACACCTTCACCAGAACCGCCGACGCGGCCCCGCTGCCCGACCCCACCCGCCTCGGCGGAGGTCTGCCGGCCCCGACGAAGCTGGGCGACGGCTGAGGCCGTCAGGGCCCGTTCCACGACACCTGCGCCTCCGCCCCCGGCTCCCGCACCGGGACCACGTGCCGCTCCTCCGCGTAGTGGCACGCCGAGACGTGTGCCGCCGGGCCGCCGCCCTCGCGGAACCAGTCCGGGACCTCCAACGGCGGCACCACGCGCGCGCACTTCTCCTGGGCCTTCCAGCAGCGCGTACGGAAGCGGCAGCCGCTCGGCGGGTGCGCGGGCGAGGGCACGTCGCCCGTCAGCAGGATGCGCTCGCGCCGCTCGCGGGCGTCGGGGTCCGGGACGGGGACGGCGGACAGCAGGGCCTGGGTGTAGGGGTGGGTGGGGTGGTCGTAGATCTGGGCGTCCGTGCCCACCTCGGCCAGCCGGCCCAGGTACATCACGGCCACCCGGTCCGAGATGTGCCGCACCACCGACAGGTCGTGCGCGATGAAGACGTACGACAGGTCGAACTCGTTCTGCAGCCGTTCCAGCAGGTTGACGACCTGTGCCTGCACCGACACGTCCAGCGCGGAGACCGGTTCGTCGGCGACGATGACCTCCGGTCGCAGGGCCAGCCCGCGGGCGATGCCGATGCGCTGCCGCTGACCGCCCGAGAACTGGTGCGGGTAGCGGTTGATGTACTCGGGATTGAGGCCGACCACATCCAGCAGTTCCCGCACCCGCTGGCGGCGGCTGCCCTTGGGGGCCG
>NZ_JBFQGI010000023.1:0-4416 GCF_040932295.1 Streptomyces sp. C36
AGTGCCGCCCCGGCTTCCTCAGGGGACGCCGTGGCAACTCGAAGAACTCTACACGCTCGCGTAGGCCGCATCAAACCCGTGGCGCAAGGGGGTTTCGGCGGCTACCGTCAGCCCATGACCAAGCATGCGCTCGTCCAGCAGTGGTGGGCCGCCTGACGGCGGCCCACCTCTTGCGCATGCACGCGACCGGCCGCCGCCTCGGCGGCCGGTTTGCTGTCTGTGGCGGTGGCTTCCTCATCCACAAGGAGCGCACCGACCCATGACACGCATCTTCAGCGGCATCAAGCCCACCGGCCACCTGACCCTCGGCAACTACCTCGGCGCCGTCCGCCAGTGGGTGGACACGGACCAGCACCGCGCCGAGGCCCTCTTCTGCGTCGTCGACCTGCACGCGCTGACCGTCGAGCACGACCCGGCCCGCGTGCGGAGGCTCAGCCGGCAAGCGGCGACGCTTCTCCTGGCGGCCGGGCTCGACCCGGCGCACTGCACCGTGTTCGTACAGAGTCACGTGGACGAGCACACCCGGCTGGCGTATCTCCTCGAGTGCACCGCCACAGACGGGGAGATGCGCCGGATGATCCAGTACAAGGAGAAGGCGGCACGGGAGCGGGCCACGGGCGGGAGCGTACGGCTGTCGCTGCTGACGTACCCCGTCCTCATGGCGGCGGACATCCTCGCCTACGGGGCGGACGAGGTCCCGGTGGGTGACGACCAGGCCCAGCACGTAGAGCTGACGCGCGACCTGGCCGCCCGCTTCAACCAGCGCTACGGGCACGCCTTCACCGTCCCCAGGGCCGTGCTCCCTACGGTGGCCGCTCGGGTCATGGACCTGCAGGACCCGACCTCCAAGATGGGGAAGTCGCACGCGGAGACGTCCGGCATCGTCTACCTGCTCGACGAGCCGGATGTCGTGCACAAGAAGGTGATGCGGGCGGTGACCGACAGCGGGAGCGAGGTGACGTACGACCGCGAGGCGCAGCCCGGCGTCACCAACCTGCTGGAGATCCTGGCGGCGTGCACGCACCGGAGTCCGGTGGAGCTGGCGGCGTCGTACACCTCGTACGGCGCGCTGAAACGGGACACGGCCGAGGCGGTCGTGGAGCTGCTGCGACCCGTCAGGGAACGGCATGCGCGGCTGTGCGCCGATCCGGGTCATGTGGACGAGGTCCTGCGGGCGGGCGCCGAACAGGCGCGGTCGCTCGCCCGCCCGACGGTCGACGCGGCGTACCGGGCGATCGGTCTGATGCCGCCCCTGCCGTCGGGCGGCACTTCCCGGTAGGGCCCTGTGCACGCCGGTCGCCCGGCCACCCGTTCACCCGAGAAGGTGACGGACCTCGGCCTGTTCGGCTGAACGCCGATCTGTCCGCGGCCGCATCCGCGTCCGCATCAGGACCGGTTTCCTCAGGCGCCCCCCGAGGCGAGCTCCCGGCTTCGGTCGCGGGCCGCCTCGAGGGCGGCGATCAGGGCGGCTCGTACGCCGTGCTTCTCCAGCTCGCGGATCGCGCTGATCGTCGTACCGGCGGGGGACGTGACGGCCTCACGGAGCTTCACCGGGTGCTCGCCGCTGTCGCGGAGCATGACGGCGGCGCCGATGGCGGCCTGGACGATGAGGTCGTGGGCCTTGTCGCGCGGGAGGCCCAGGAGGATGCCGGCGTCGGTCATGGCCTCGACGAGGTAGTAGAAGTACGCGGGGCCGGAGCCGGACAGCGCGGTCGCCGCGTCCTGCTGGGTCTCGGGGACGCGGAGCGTCTTGCCGACCGGCTTGAAGATCGCCTCGGTGCGGAGGAGGTGCTCCTCGGTGGCGTGGGAGCCACCGGAGATGACCGACATGCCCTCGTCGACGAGTACGGGGGTGTTGGGCATGACCCGCACGACAGGCGTGCCGGCCGGGAGCCGCTCCTCGAAGAAGGCGGTGGGGACGCCGGCCGCGGCGCTGATGACCAGCCGGTCGGCGGGCAGGTGCGGGGCCAGTTCGCCGAGCAGGGTCGCCATGTCCTGCGGCTTGACGGCCAGGATGAGGGTGTCGGCGGCCTTGGCGGCCTCGGTGTTGGTGACGGCCTCGACGCCGTAGCGGATCCGGAGGACCTCGGCGCGCTCCGGCCGGCGGGCGGTGCACATCAGGTCGTCCGTCGACCAGCCGGCGCGGATCATGCCGCTGAGGAGGGCCTCGCCGATCTTTCCGGTACCGAGGACGGCGACTTTCTGTGCCACGGGGCTCACGGGCTCACCTTCTCGCTGCGCTGGTCGTCCGGCGGGGGGCCGAGTGCGTGCCTGCCGGCATCGACGGGTCGTAGGCCGGTCATCTTCGCATTCGGCGGCCCGGTGCGGGTTCCTTGTCCGGGCATCGGTACACATGCGGCGGAGGTGGCAGAGGTGGCGGACCCATGCTCGTGGGATTCCGCCGGGGTGATCGGAACCGTCCGCTCCTGCTGTTCGGCACCTTGCTCGACACCGCGTTTACATCGTGGTTACACATCAACTCGCTGATCCGCACCACAACTTGGCCAAAATATGGTCGAGTGATTAACGGCGCGGCGCTGGAGGAAACGACGGCGTTCGCCCGTCACACGGTTCATCCGTGCGGGCACCCGTGCGCCGACGCCCGTCCCTGCGCGACGCGACGTGACGCCGCACTCGGCTTCACTCGGCTTCACTCGGCTTCACTCGGCTTCACTCGGCTTCACTCCGTTCACCGCTCCCCGCTCGCCTCGGTCACCACCGTTCTGCTCGACCCCACTCCCCACCGCCGCCACACCCCACTCCACCTGTCCCGCAACGACGCACCGATCCCCATCGCATCGCTGCGCGCGCCTGGAGCGCGCTGGAGGCCATCCTCATGCAGAAGAAATCCTTCCGCCATGCCCGAAATGCCGGACCCCGCGTTGGCTTGATGAGCACCCTCAAGGCCAACCTCCGGGACAACCTCCGGGCCGACTTCACCGCGTCGCTGGTCGTCTTCCTCATAGCCGTGCCGCTCTCGGTCGGCATCGCCGTCGCGTCCGGCGTCCCCGTCGAACTGGGCCTCGTCACCGGCATCGTCGGCGGCCTCCTCACCGGGCTGCTACCGGGCAGCAGCCTGCAGGTCAGCGGGCCGGCGGCCGGCCTGACCGTGCTCGTCTACGAAGCCGTGCGGGAGTACGGGCTCAGGGCCCTCGGCGTGCTGGTGCTCACCGCCGGACTGCTCCAGGTCGCCATGGGTCTGCTCAAACTGGGGCGCTGGTTCCGGGCCATCTCCGTAGCGGTGGTGCAGGGAATGCTCGCGGGCATCGGCGTCGTCCTCATCGCCGGCCAGCTCTACGCACTCGCCGACGCGGACCCGCCCGCCGGGGGCCTGGAGAAGCTGGGCGGCCTCGTCACCCTGCTCACCGACACCCTCGCCTCGGGCGATGCGATGGCCGCCGTCGCGGTCGGCGCCGGCACCGCGGCCGTACTGGCCCTGTGGCCGCGTTGGCGGCAGGCCCAGCGCGTGGTGCCCGGACCGCTCGTGGCGGTCGCACTGGCCACCGCCGTGGTCGCTCTGCTGCGGCTGCCCGTCGACCGAGTGCAGGTACGCGGCATCTTCGACGCGATCCAGCCACCGGGCGGTGGGGACTTCGCGCGCCTGACGGAGTTCGGCGTGCTCGGGACCGTCCTGGCCTTCGCCCTCATCGCCTCCGCGGAAACGCTGTTCAGCGCGGCGGCCGTCGACCGGCTCCACGACGGCCCCCACACGGACTACGACAAGGAGCTCATCGCACAAGGCGCCGGCAACACCGTGTGCGGCGTGCTCGGTTCGCTGCCGATGACGGCTGTGATCGTCCGCAGCTCGGCCAATGTGAACGCGGGCGCGCGGACGAAGGCCTCCCGCGTACTGCACGGCGTCTGGATGCTGGTCTTCGTCACCCTTCTGCCCTGGGCCCTCGAGCTCATCCCGGTCGCTGCTCTCGCCGGCGTGCTCGTCCACGCGGGCTGGAAGCTCCTGCCGGGGAGGGAACTCGGCCCGCTGTGGCGGGACCACCGCGGTGAAGTGGCCGTACTGCTGACGACCACCACGGCGATCGTGGTCACCAACCTCTTCGAGGGCGTCATCGTCGGCCTGCTCACCGCTGTCGTGAAGGCGGCCTGGGAGACCTCCCACGTCCACATCGAGACGGTGACCCGTCCGGACGGCGTCATCCACGCGCGCGTGCTCGGCAACGCCAACTTCCTGCGTCTGCCCAGGCTGCTGGACGAGCTCGACGCACTACCCCGCACGGGCTACGGCATCGAACTGGATCTGAGCGGGCTACGGCATATGGACCGCGCCTGCCGCACCGCGCTCCTGGGCTGGGCGGAACGAAACGCCGCGGTGCGGAGGGGCGACGAGAACGGCGACGGTGAGGCGACGGGCCAAG
Organism: Streptomyces sp. C36; assembly: GCF_040932295.1. Classification (NCBI taxonomy): domain Bacteria; kingdom Bacillati; phylum Actinomycetota; class Actinomycetes; order Kitasatosporales; family Streptomycetaceae; genus Streptomyces; species Streptomyces sp. C36. The sequence continues at coordinate 4,374 of NZ_JBFQGI010000023.1, forward strand.
TGGTGGCGGTATGAGCGGCAGACCGCATAAAAGGCGCTGAACG
>NZ_JBFQGI010000024.1:0-2544 GCF_040932295.1 Streptomyces sp. C36
GCGCGTTCCCGGCGTTCGCTGATGCCTTTGATGCGGTGTGCGTGGAGCTTGATGCGCATCTCGAGCATCCGCTGCGGGAGGTCGCTTTCGGTGACGATGACGGGCTGCTGAACCAGACCCGTTTCACGCAGCCTGCCTTGTTCGCCGTCGAGGTGGCGTTGTTCCGTCTCCTCGAGTCCTGGGGCGTACGGTCCGACTTCCTGGCCGGGCATTCGATTGGTGAGCTGGCCGCCGCGCACGTTGCCGGGGTGTTGTCGCTTCCCGACGCGGCCTTGCTCGTAGTGGCTCGTGGTCGGTTGATGCAGGCCCTGCCTGCCGGTGGTGTGATGGTGGCGGTGCAGGCGTCGGAGGACGAGGTCCTTCCGCTGCTCGTCGGCTTCGAGGACCGGGTCGGGATCGCGGCCGTGAACGGTCCGCAGGCCGTGGTGCTGTCCGGCGCCGAAGCGGCCGTCACGGAGATCGCCGCCCGGCTCGCCGCTCAGGGCCGTAGGACCAAGGCCCTTGCCGTGTCGCATGCCTTCCATTCGCCGCTGATGGAGCCGATGCTCGCGGACTTCCGGACGGTCGCCGAAGGCGTGACCTTCGCCGCCCCGGCCATCCCGATCGTCTCCACCCTCACCGGCCGTCTGGTCACGGAAGGCGAGCTGTGCGACCCGGAGTACTGGGTGCGGCACGTCCGCCAGGCCGTGCGGTTCGCGGACGCCGTCGAGGTGCTGGCCGCCGAAGGTGTCGGGACGTGCCTCGAGATCGGTCCCGGCGGTGTACTGACCGCCCTGGCCCAGTCGCTCGCGGCCGTGCCGGCTCTGCGTGGTGACCGTTCCGAGGACACGGCGGTCATGCGGGCCATGACTCAACTGCACGGCCACGGTGTTGCCGTCGACTGGACCGCCGTCTTCGCCGGTCGGGGTGCCCGGCGCGTCGACCTTCCCACGTACGCCTTCCAGCGCGAGCGGTACTGGCTCGACGTACCCGCCGCCTCCGGCGATGTGTCGTCGGTCGGCCAGGCGGCGGCGGGACACGCCCTGCTGGGCGCGGCGGTCAGTCTGCCCGATGAGGGTGGTGTGCTGCTGACCGGACGGTTGTCGCGGGCCACGCATGCCTGGCTCGGCGACCATGCGGTGTCCGACGTCGTGCTGCTGCCGGGTACGGCCTTCCTGGAGATGGCGGTGCGCGCCGGCGACGAGGTCGGGTGCGGCCGGGTCGAGGAGTTGACCCTCGCCACACCGCTCGTACTGCCCGAACAGGGTGCGGTCCAGATCCGGGTGACCGTCGGCGCGGAGGACGATGCGGCGCGGCGGACCGTGAAGATCCACTCGCGGGTCGAGGGCGCTGACGCCGTGGACGCGCCGTGGACGTGCCACGCCACCGGCGTGGTGGCCGAAGCCCTCACCGCCGAGCGTACGGAGCCGACCGCTGATCTGCGGGAATGGCCGCCTGCGGGTGCGGAGGCGATCGAGACCGACGGTTGCTACGAGGAGCTTGCCGCTGCCGGTTTCGGCTACGGACCGGTGTTCCAGGGGCTACGGGGAGCCTGGCGGCGGGGAGAGGATCTCTTCGCCGAGGTCGCGCTGCCCGAACAGACCTCCGTCGCGGGCTTCGCCCTCCATCCGGCACTGCTCGACTCGGCGCTGCACGCGTTGGGGGTGAGCGGTTTCCTGCCCGACGGGCACGAGGGGCAGCTCCCGTTCGCGTGGAACGGGGTCAGCGTGTACGCCACGGAGGCCACGAGCCTGCGGGTCCGGCTGACGCGAGCCGGGCGGGAAGCGGTCTCGCTGTCGATAGCCGACGAGACGGGCATGCCCGTCGCCACCGTCGACGACCTCACCCTTCGGCCCATCACCGTCGCGGCTCTCTCGGCGGCTCAGGGAACGCGACAGGAGTCGCTGTACCGGGTGGAGTGGGTGCGGCGTCCGGTGTCGGGCGGCCTGGGCGATGACGCTTCGCCGACTGACGTGGTGGTTGTGCGTGCCGGTGATGCCGATGGTGATGCTGGTGTGTATCGGGTGTTGGGGCTGGTACAGGAGTGGTTGGCCGATGATCAGCCTGAACGTTCGGGTTCGCGTCTGGTCGTGGTGACGCGTGGTGCTGTGGCCGGTGGTGTGGATCCGTGGCAGTCAGCTGTGTGGGGTCTGGTGCGGTCGGCACAGTCGGAGAATCCGGGCCGCTTTGTGCTGGTGGATGTCGATGACGAAGAAGAGGGCTCACTTTCAGCCGCGTTGAGCGTGGGCGAGCCTCAGGTGATGGTGCGTGGTGGTGAGGTGTTCGTGCCTCGTCTCGTGCGTGCCGAGGTGCCGGAGCCGACTGGCGAGCCTGTTTTCGGCGCTGACGGCACGGTGTTGGTGACGGGTGCTTCGGGTGTGTTGGGTCGTTTGGTGGCCCGGCATCTGGTGACCACCCATGGCGTCCGGCACCTCGTCCTGGTGAGCCGGCGGGGGCCCCTGGCCGAGGGTTCGGCGGAGTTCGCCCAGGAGCTCGCCGCGCTCGGGGCCCGCGTGGAGACCGTCGCTTGCGATGTCGCTGATCGGGTGGCGTTGGCGGGTGTGT
>NZ_JBFQGI010000025.1:0-2533 GCF_040932295.1 Streptomyces sp. C36
TGCGGTAAGACAAGCTTCCGAAGGGCGTGGCGAGCGGCCTTGCGGGCCGCCCGTGCTTCCGGCCATCCGGCGGGGTTTCACCTCAGGGTGTTCCTAGCGCTGTGGGAGCTCACCCCATAACGACGTTATGGGTCGGGGCATAGTCATGGCGCACCGCCATGCTCGAAGCTGCTGGCAACACCCGAGTGCGGAAAACCGACCGTCGAAAGAGAAGTCTCACCTCCGCTCGTACAGAGCTCACGACTCTGGGGTTTGTGCGGAGTCCCGTGACGCTGGCTCACCTCCGCCCGCGCGGAGCTCGGCACTGCCGGACCGTGCGTGAGCTCACGTGACAATGGCTTCCTACTGTGAGGTGAGCGCCGGCTCACGAGCGTCTGCGCGGAGCTCACCCATAACGTCGTTATGGGGCTGGGCTTGGTGGTGGCGCACTGTCAGGTGCTCGGAGCCCATTATTCCGGCACATGAGTGGGACGTGCCTACGGCTGACCTCTGCTTGTGGGGAACGCTTACATCACCGCTGGACAACTGACCATCGCAAGGGCTGACTCATCTCCGCTTGCGTGGAGTTCGCTCGAGTGTGTTGCGCTCGCCGCCCAGCGTCAGCGGTTCACCTCCGCTCGCGGAACACACAATGGCGTGTGGGGATGTGTCCATGAGACTGGCTCCCGTCCACCCGGGAGGATCCCCCAGTACTGCCGCTACTGGTGTGGCCTTGGTGATGTGCCGGCGGCACTCGATGGCTTCTCCTGCCAGCGCTGCGCCCCATCCCGACTGCGTCTCTGGCTTGCTGGTACGGCTGCGGAGGTGGCTGCTGAGGGAGGTGTTCCCAGTTTGGGAACGGCAGCTACTGAGGGATCGTGGGTCGCTCCTGTACGGCGAACTCGGTGGCCAGAGCGAGGGCCTTCCGGGCGTCGTCAGTCGTGGTGGTGGGCTGGTTATGGTCGCGGGCGTGCTGGTGGATGCTGCGGACGAAGCTTTCCAGGAAGCCGCAGAAGTTCGCGCGATGGAAGGCGCTATTGCGGTCGTCGACCGTCTCGGCAAGCTCGTCGAGCCAGTACTCCGCCATCTCGTCGACGACAAGACCATCACGATGCTCCAGAAGCCGACGAGCGATCCGCTGTGCCAGAGCGAAGCGCCGCGCCTGAGCGGTCACACGGAGATTTTCAGCTTTCTCCTCGGTCAGCCGCCGCTCCTCATACGCGTGCGCTGTCTCCGGGGATCGCCGCTCGTGCGGCTGCCGCACCTGCTCGGCCTTCAGCCGGAGCGCCTTCTGATAGGCGCCGTGCCGAGTCGTGACACACAACGCCTCGTTAAAGCTCTGCCATGGCACACCGACTCCACGGCCGTCGTCGACAGCTCTCAACTGTCCGGCGTCAGCCTGCTCCCGGAGGTACTGCCACAACTTCGCGCGCAGCACTGCCGCAGCACCACGGGCCTCCTCCGGGAGGCTGCTGGCCTGCCGCTCGGCATGGCGCAACACCAGGTAGAGCTCACCTGGATCAGGAAAGCGCTCCAGGGCAGGGTCGCCACCGGCTTCGTGTAGCGCCCGTAGCTGCTCTGCGATCCCCATGGTGTCGATCGGTCCCATCCTGATAGCAGGACGAGGCTTTCTGCTCTGCTTCTGCCTGCGTGCCATGATCAAAGTCTTCACTGGATGCTGGTTCCCAAACTGGGAACCAGCATCCAGCCACCCGAATCGGCGACACTCATGGGCAGGGCAGCCGCGCTTCAGTGAGAGGTAGTCAGGCTGTTATAAGCCCCGTTCGTCCGGCCTCCAGCCTTGGGATCGAGGGGCTTGTGGCACAGTTCAGGACGCTGACCGGATAACCACGTCCCGTCCGCAGGAAGCAGAGCCGGGCTGTGAGTAGCGGCGAGCGTGCTGAGGCCTTCCTCACGTGGGTGGGAAGGAGCGGCCACCCTCACGAACAACAGCGTCGCCAGGCGGGTGCGTTCTCGTACGTGGCCAACCCATAACGCCGTTATGGGTTGGCAGGGAAGCCCTGAGAGAAGAAGAGCCGGTTATCCACCCGCGCTGGGGGCGCGCAAGGCAGGCATCGGCGGCTTTGCCGGTGGTCGGCGGGGGCTGGCCTATCGAGTTCGCGGCAACTTCGGGATGTTCTTGGTGTCAGGGGTCCCTGCAGGTTGACCTTCGGTGGTGCAACGCCAACGTCGGCCAACCGCGACGTCCTGGCCGCCGAACTCAAGGAAGGCTCCCACGTCTGTAGCGGGGGAAGCATCCGCTGGGGCGGGTACCTCCCCCGAAGCTGTGAACGGACTCCCTTGGCGGACGACCCGCACGGTCATGGCCTTAGCAGCAGCCTCCGCCTCCGCAACACCCTCCTGCAGGGGTGGGAGCAGCAGCGCTCCCAGCCACCGCGACGGCAGACAGCAGCTTGAGGGTGTCCTCGTGCCCGGAGGGGCAGATGGCGGGGTCGGAGGACTGAGCCATAGGTCGGCTCACCTCAAAGGAGTCATCGCAGGTACGGCAGCGGAATTCGTAACGAGGCATGCGTCAAGGCTAGCCGGGCCAGGC
>NZ_JBFQGI010000026.1:0-1740 GCF_040932295.1 Streptomyces sp. C36
GCTCAGTAACCCGCGCCACACCCCGAACAGCGGCCACGCCTGCCCAGTCCGGCGTGGCCGCGCCCACATCCTCAGCCCTTTTCTCGCCCCTGGGGGGAACCATGATCCAACGCAGATCCTTCCTCAAGGCCGGCGCGGCGGTCTCGGGCGCCATCGGCGGCGCCGGGCTGCTGGTGCCCGCGCTGAGCCCCACGGCCACGGCCGCGGCCACGGACCTCGACCCGACGACGATCCCGCAGTTCCAGCAGAAGATGCCGGTGCCGCCGGTCCTGAAGCCGACGTCCGTCTCGGGGACGACGAGCTACTACGACGTCACGATGAAGGAGGCCAACGCCCAGATCCTGCCCGGGAAGCTGACCCGGGTGCGGGCGTACAACGGCGTCTTCCCCGGCCCCGTGATCAAGGCGGAGTCCGGGCAGCGGGTCGTGGTCCGGCAGACCAACGCCCTCGGCGTCCCGGTCTCGGTGCACCTGCACGGCGCCCACGTCCCCGAGTCCAGCGACGGCTCGCCGATGGACGTCCTCGCGCCGGGCGGTGGTACGAAGACCTACACGTACCCCAACGACCAGCCGCACGCGAACCTGTGGTTCCACGACCACGCGCACCACGAGGAGTCGGAGAACGTCTTCCGCGGCCTCACCGGCTTCTACCTCCTGACGGACAGCGTCGAGAAGAACCTCAACCTGCCGTCCGGCAGCTACGACGTGCCCATCGCCATCCGCGACGCCCGCTTCGACGACGCCGGGCAGTTCGCCTACACCATGGGCGACATCGCGGGCCGCACGGTGATCCTGGCCAACGGCAAGCCGTGGCCGTACTTCGAGGTGGCGGCGCGCAAGTACCGTTTCCGCCTCTACAACACCGCCAACGTGCGGTTCTTCACCCTGAAGCTGTCCGACGGCTCCCCGTTCACGCAGATCGGCACGGACGGCGGCCTGCTGGAGAAGCCCTACACGACGACCTCGCTGGCGCTGTCCCCGGGCGAGCGCGCCGACATCGTCATCGACTTCTCCAAGTACCCGGTGGGCACCACCCTCGTCGTGGAGAACACCGAGCCCGGCCCGCCCGGCACCCCGATGGACCTCGTCGGCAAGGTGATGCAGTTCCGCGTGACCCGTACGGCCACGGACACCAGCACCGTCCCGGCGACCCTGCGCACGCTGCCTGCGCTGCCGGCCGCCACGGTGCAGCGGAACATCGAGCTGCTGATGGACGAGACCGGCGGCGAGCACGCCCAGGCGTACATCAACGGCAAGATCTACGAGATGGACCGGATCGACACCGAGATCCAGTACGGCGCCACGGAGATCTGGACCGTCCACAACGCCAACGCCCGCGCGCCGCACAACTTCCACATGCACCTGGTGCAGTTCCGAGTGCTGGAGCGCAACGGCCAGCCGGTCGTCTCCGGCAACGACAGCGGCCTGAAGGACACGGTCAGCGTCAAGGCCGGCGAGACGGTCAAGATTCAGGCGACCTTCACCGGCTACCGGGGCACCTACGTCTACCACTGCCACATGTTCGACCACGCGGCGATGGGAATGATGGCGAACTTCCGCGTCGTGTGACGCGCCCGCGTACCTTCGCGTCGTGTGACGTCCTCGTGTGACGACGGGACGTCCGACGCACAGGGCGCCGGGCGTCCTGGCCGCCCGGCGTCCTGTTCCCTCACCCCTCCGCGCCTCCGCCGCTCTTCGACAGCGGGGAGGCGCGGAGGGGTCCGCCGTTTCGCGTGGGTCA
>NZ_JBFQGI010000027.1:0-1214 GCF_040932295.1 Streptomyces sp. C36
CGCTGTGAGACAAGCTTCCTAAGGAAACGCGAGCGGCCTTGCAGACTGCCCGTGCTTCCGGTCGTCCGGCAGGGTTCGTCTCAGGGTGTTCCTAGCGCTGCGAGAGCTCAGACCCATAACGACGTTATGGGTCTGAGGGCTAGAGGACGTACCTCCATGCTCGAAGCTGCTGCTGCCACATTCGAGTGCGGAAATCCGACCGTCGAAAAGGAAGACTCGCCTCCGCCCGCGCGGAGCTCACACGGGAACGCTCGGAAGTGGGGCCGTGGCTGACGGCTCACCTCTGCTGCCGCGGAGCTCACGAGCTGTCACGGGCTCAGCCTCCCGGACCGGCCGACTCCCCTCCCCTGCGTGTGAGCTCACGCACCGAAGCTGTTCAAGCTCCCGGGTGGACTGTGCCTCACCTCCGCTCGCGCGGAGCTCACATCCTGGCCCACCTCTGCGACAGCCGACAGGACGGCTCGCCTCCGCTCGGGCGGAGCTCACGCGTTGAATGGACGAAACCCCGGGTGCCACTGCGGCTCACCTCTGCTCGCGCGGAGCTCACGGCGCGGTTGCCCTGTGGCTCTGGTCTGCAGTCGGCTCACCTCCGCTCGCGCGGAGCTCACAGTCGTGCTCGTCCGTATACAAACTCAAGGAGCGGCTCACCTCCGCCAGCGGGCCTGCGGCTTACCTCCGCTCGCGCGGAGCTCACCCGCCACCGGACACCGGACCGGACGGCTTGCCCGGCTCACCTCCGCTCGCGCGGAGCTCACAGCCACACGCCGAGGGGGAGCGGGCCCAGCTTCGGCTCACCTCCGCTCGCGCGGAGCTCACGTGTCCCCGATGAACAGCGTGCTGGCCGGGACCGGCTCACCTCCGCTCGCGCGGAGCTCACAACGCCCTCAGCGGCAGTCGTCTGACCTTCTCCGGCTCACCTCCGCTCGCGCGGAGCTCACCCGGCCATCGTCGTGGAGGCGCTGGACCCGACCGGCTCACCTCCGCTCGCGCGGAGCTCACTCGGCTGTTGATCAGCCGGGCGGAGCAAATATCGGCTCACCTCCGCTCGCGCGGAGCTCACAGGGGTCTTCAGAGCGGCAGTGGAGGAGGCCGAGGCTCACCTCCGCTCGCGCGGAGCTCACGATGGTCACGCCGGGCTGGACTCGGTCGATGTCGGCTCACCTCCGCTCGCGCGGAGCTCACGCCACCCTGTCGGGCAGGTTGATCCACGCGCG
>NZ_JBFQGI010000028.1:0-1059 GCF_040932295.1 Streptomyces sp. C36
GAGGGTGGGGTAGTCGGTGTAGCCCTTGGCGTCGCCGCCGTAGAGGGTGGTGGGGTCGGGGGTGTTGAAGGGGCCTCCGGCCTTGAGGCGGGCGGGGAGGTCGGGGTTGGCGACGAAGAGGAAGCCGTAGGAGAGGACGTCGGTGATGCCGTCCTCGATGAGGTGGAGGGCGTCCGGGCCGGTGGGGCCCTCGGTGAGGGCGTTGAGGATCAGGGTGCCCGTGAAGCGCTTGCGCAGGTCGAGGGTGAGCTCGCGGATGTCGGTGGACTCCAGGATGTGGAGGTAGGCCAGTCCGAGCGGCTCGATCGCGTCGACCAGGGCGGTGTAGACCGGGGCGGGCTCCGGCTCCTCGATGGTGTTCAGCGCGTTCGAGGGCGAGATCCGCAGACCGGTCTTGTCCGCGCCGATCTCGGCGACGACCGCGCGCACGACCTCGACGGCGAAACGGATGCGGTTCTCCACGCTGCCGCCCCACCGGTCGGTGCGGTGGTTGGAGTTCGGGGCGAGGAACTGGTGGATCAGGTAACCGTTCGCGCCGTGGAGCTCGACACCGTCGAAACCGGCCTCGATCGCGTTGCGGGACGCGGTGACGAAGTCGGTGACCGTGGCGAGGATCTCGTCCTCGGTCAGCTCGCGCGGGGTGATGAACTCCTTCATGCCCTCGGCCGTGAAGACCTGGCCCTGGGCCGCGATCGCGGACGGGGCGACCGGGGTCATGCCCTCGGGCAGGAGCACGGGGTGACCGACCCGGCCGGTGTGCATGATCTGCGCGAAGATCCGGCCGCCCTTGGCGTGGACCGCGTCGGTGACCTTGCGCCAGGAAGCGATCTGCTCGTCGCTGTGCAGGCCCGGGGTCCAGGGGTAGCCCTGGCCCACCACGGACGGCTGCACGCCCTCGGTGATGATCAGACCCGCGCTCGCGCGCTGGGAGTAGTACTCCACCATCAGGTCGGTCGCGATCCCGCCCGCCCCGGCACGGCTACGCGTCATCGGTGCCATCGCGATGCGGTTCTCAAGCCGCACACCGGCAACATCGATCGGATCAAACGCAGTGGTCAT
>NZ_JBFQGI010000029.1:0-689 GCF_040932295.1 Streptomyces sp. C36
ATCGCCAATCGTGGCGAAATCGCTGTCCGTGTCGCTCGTGCGTGCCGGGACGCGGGGATCGCCAGTGTGGCGGTCTATGCCGATCCGGATCGTGACGCGTTGCATGTCCGGGCGGCTGACGAGGCGTACGCGCTGGGCGGTGACACTCCCGCCACCAGCTATCTGGACATGGCCAAGGTCCTCGCCGCGGCCGCCGAGTCCGGGGCGGACGCCATCCACCCCGGCTACGGGTTCCTCTCCGAGAACGCCGAGTTCGCCCAGGCCGTCCTCGACGCGGGCCTGACCTGGATCGGCCCGCCCCCGCAGGCCATCCGCGACCTCGGCGACAAGGTCGCCGCCCGCCACATCGCCCAGCGCGCCGGCGCGCCCCTGGTCGCCGGCACCCCCGACCCCGTCTCCGGCGCGGACGAGGTCGTCGCCTTCGCCCGCGAACACGGCCTCCCCATCGCGATCAAGGCCGCCTTCGGCGGCGGCGGCCGTGGCCTGAAGGTCGCCCGGACCCTGGAAGAGGTCCCCGAGCTCTACGACTCCGCCGTCCGCGAAGCCGTCGCCGCCTTCGGCCGCGGCGAGTGCTTCGTCGAGCGCTACCTCGACAAGCCCCGCCACGTCGAGACCCAGTGCCTGGCCGACACCCACGGCAACGTCGTGGTCGTCTCCACCCGCGACTGCTCCCTCCAGCGCCGCCACCA